>CAZBVO010000046.1:0-2530 GCA_964495385.1 uncultured Faecalibacterium sp. | reverse complement strand
GTTCTGCCCATCTGCTCACAGACGGCTTCAAGAGATACTTTCGGATCAGCTTCAATGATGATTTCGTCATGCACATGCGCAACGATGCTGCAGCAGCGCAGGGTCTGCATGGCATAGCACAGAATATCGCGGCTGATGGCCTGAACGATATTTTCCACAAATTTGGGGCCGTAGCTTTCGATGCGCTCCCATTTCTTTGTGCCGCCGACGCCCTCATAGGTGACTGACTCGCCGCCGAAGCGATTCTCACCAATCCGGGGCTTGACATAGGCCAGGCGTCTGCCGGAGGGCAGGCAGATGAACAGGAAGCCGCTTTCGTAAACAAAGCGGACGCCATGCGCTTCGGTCGGAAGCTTTTTCGCGACGGTTGTCTTGACGGCCTTATCGACGTCCCACCAAAGCTGTGTGATATGCGGATTGGCTGAACGCCAGGCGTCCACCAGAGGCTTCAGCTCATCCTCGCGGAGTCCCATTTCCAGCGCGCCCATTGCCTTGAGCGCGCCCACGGAGCCGCCGTAGCCAAGAGCAAGCTCTGCGATTTTGCCCTTCTGGCGAAGGTGTCCGTTGACGCCGTGCTTTTCAACGGGGACATGGAACATCTGACTTGCGCTGGCGCAGTAGATGTCGCCGCCGTTTTTGAAAACGTCCAGCCGCCACTGCTCTCCGGCCAGCCATGCGATTACGCGGGCTTCGATGGCGGAAAAGTCCGCAACGATAAGCTTTCCGCCTTCGTATGGAATAAAGGCCGTGCGGATCAGCTCCGACAGAACATCGGGAACGGAATCATACAGCAGCTTCAGGGCTTCGTAGTTTCCCGTTCGGACCAAACCGCGCGCCTGCTCCAAATCGGGCATGTGATTCTGCGGCAGGTTCTGAAGCTGAACCAGCCGTCCGGCGAACCTTCCGGTACGGTTCGCTCCATAGAACATGAACATGCCGTGCGCGCGTCCGTCTGCGCAAATGCAGTTCTGCATGGCCTGATACTTTTTTACAGAGCTTTTTGCCAGCTGCTGGCGCAGAATCAAGGCTTCCGCCAGATCGGGCGGGGCGTCCCTGAGCATGGCGGCGACCTCCTTTTTGCCAAGAGATTCAATCTCCATGCCATGCTGCGTCAGCCATTTCTTCATCTGCGCGACCGAATTGGGATTCTCCAGCGCCGTCAGCGTCTGCATTTTTGCGGTAAGCTCTGCCTTGGACAGAGCGTCCATCTGAATGGCATGCTCAAACACCTCGCGATCCAGACGAATCCCCCGGTCGTTGATTTCCTGATCGAGGTGATATTCGTCCCATACAAAATCAGGGACGGGAAAGCGCGACAGCTTCTCCTGGATCGCCATTTCGGTTTCCACGTCGCGCAGATTATAAGACTTGAACGTCGCCCACTTTTCAGGGGCGTCTTCCGGGCGATTGCGCCGCCTGCCGCCGTTTGACTTGGTGGGAGCACAGGGCTGACAGAAATACTTGATCAAATCCTTCCCGCTTTCCAGCTTCTGCTTTTCCAGCCGCAGGACTGCGCCTACGCCGGCAAGAGAAAGCGGAAGCCCAAGGTAAGCAGACCAGGTCATTGAACAGCGCCACTGCTGAGGCTCGAGATACGTGCCCGATGGCAGGCCGAGATAACGCGACAGACACACCCGTTCAAAGCCGGCGTTGAACGCCCATTTGATGACGGAAGGGTCCTCAAGGGCAGCGAGGATTTCCAAAGGAATCTGCTCTCCGCAGGCCAGATCAACCTGCTGAACAGGTTTTCCGTCAACGCTGTATGCAAAGAGCAGAATTTCAAAATCAGGCTCCTCGCAATAACGGTAAACGCCTGTTTTGCCAATGTCGGCGCTGCTGTAGGTTTCAAGGTCGATAGACAGGGTTTTCACGAGTGCACCTCCATAGGAAACAGGGCGGCAGATCGCTCCGCCGCCCGTGCCGTTCAGTCATCAGGACAGAAAGTCCTCGTCATCCAAAGTCTCGAACTCGGCGGAGGCGTTGGTTCGGCCGCCCAGCGGCTCGCCGTCTCGAACCTTCTGAATGTTGCCAAGGCCGCAGGCGACGCCTCTGTTGCCGTTGGTGTTGAAGGCGTAGAAGCTCAGCGAAACGTGTGCGTACACGCCGGAATACACCTCGCTGCGGTCAAGGATTGGGCGAACGTGCTTGTCCACGATCTGGGGCGCAGTCCTGCTGTTGGCGTTGATGAAGTAGCAGCCGGCATAGGCGTCGTCGTCGCGCTCGGTATCGCCGTCGCGCAGGGGCAGCTTCAGCGCGCCCTTCGGGGGAAGCTTGCCGCCGAACTTGCCGATTCCATCCTGGATGGCGCAGTCGACGGCGGCGTTGATGGCGCTGACGGTTTCGGTATCGGTCTTGGGGATGATGATGGAGCAGCTGAACTTGGGGTTTCCGCCGTTGATGGACTTGGGCTCCCAGACGTTGGCGTAGGAAAGGCGGACGACGCCGGTAACGACTCGGTTGTTGTTCTGCTTTGCCATAATTCTTAATCCTCCTGAATTTCACTGAAGTCATTTTTTACGTTGGTGATGGC
>CAZBVO010000045.1:0-2613 GCA_964495385.1 uncultured Faecalibacterium sp. | reverse complement strand
GAGATGACCGAACGTCTGCCGAGAAAAAATCTTGCAAGATCGACGGCAGGGTCTCTTTGCTCACAGCGACCGATATATGTCCCCGTGCGCGGATCGTATTCGCGCCGACGCACGATCAGCGCAAATTTTTCTCCATAACGTGCGCAAAGCTCGTTTATTTCATCTGCGGCGGCAGATATCTGCGCCCTGTCGTGCTCATCCTCGGAAACGCCCGAGTCGGGAAGGTCGAGAAAGAGAATATATACCGCATTCGCGCTCGAATTTGACAGATAAAGCTCGCAAAGCTCACGCACCGCAGCAGGATGCTCCGAGAGCATCGCGCATAAAACGAGCCTTAGCGGGGAAACTTCTTGCGGCGGCTCTTTCAGGCAGGGCAGGTATTCGGTAGGGAGCAGATCGCGCCCCACTCTGTAAATTGCCGAAGATACGCTTTCGAGGGCTATCGGCAATATGAGAAATGCCACTCCGAGCGGCGCGCCGCAAAGACAGGGGAAAAGCGAAAGCGTCATGGCGACCGCAGCAGTGGGCAGTGCGTGCCTTCCGGGTCGTCTGACCTTTGGCATTCGGTCGACTACCTTTGCCGCCTGCTCGAGGGTCAAGTGATGCAGTGCGGCAAAGGCGACTATCCGTTTTCGCATCGTCTCCCTTGTTCTGTTGTCACTTTGCAGATATACGGTGTCATTCTCTGTCAAATAGGCGTGCAGTGGCGATATGTCCTCACACAGTCGTTCGAGCCTGCCCTCGTCCATCTCGGAAAGAGCACGCCTTATTCCGTCGTCCTTGGCAAGTCTTGCCGCACGGCGAAGCTTTTTCTTCAGCGACGACAGACTTTGCTCGGGAATGTGCCGCAGTCCCCTCGCCCTTTCGGCGATAAGCGCGCATATATCGGCGCATTCGTCCTCTGAGTGCTCTTTGTCGATCGAGACCCTTATCGCACGCCCGAGCGACAGATGTCCCATGATATTATAGATCAGCATATCGCATTTCCTTTCGAAAGTCGACTTTTACCGTTATTATCGGTTTTTTTACGATTTTTATTCCGGCTATGCAGTTTTTGGGGGCAACGGATAATTTGTTGCCGCTTTCGAGCAAAAAAGATGTTTGGGAAACGAATTTTTGTCTATTTTGACAGTTTGATTTTCATTAAAAAAATGCTATAATAAGATGGTAGAACATTCGTGAAAGGAACACTTGGAAAATGAAGAAACAACAAAGAGACGACATAGTCTCACGCGCCGACGAGGCGTTCGGAAATCGGGGATACGCCGAGTTTTCGGTGAAGAAAAGCTCGTGCGGAAGCTATAGATCGGCAAGGATAGCGGTGATCGTCGGCTACATATTGCTTATCGGCGGCCTGTGCGTCCTTCTCGCTATCAAATTCCCGATGGGCATCGCGATAATGCCTATCCTCGGTTGGATGCTCGTCTTTTTTACATGGCGATATGTCTCGGTCGAATATAAGTACACCGTCGACCACGCAACCTTTACCGCAGTTGCCGTTTACGGCGGCAAGAGCGAAAGGACGCTCGTAAAGCTTGCGGCAAAGGATATCGAGTGCGTCGAACCGTTTGATGCCACGCTTGCCGATATGGCAGGGACTGTCGATCTGCGCCCTTTCCCCGACTGTCCCGACTCCTATATGCTTATGGGCGTCGACGGGCAGGGAAAAAAGGTGTGCGTACTTTTTGAGGCGACCAACGGAATTTTGAAGGCTTTGCGCTTTTATAACAGCAAAGCGGTGGTCATGAGCGAGCTTTCAAGGTAATATTTTTTATTATTTTCGACAAATCTTTCTGTAGCTATTGACAAAAACTTGTTATCATGGTACAATAAAAGGACTACGGCATAGCCCGTAAACAGGAGATTTTTATGGAAATAACGCAGATACCGTCTGCCGATCTTGCCTACCTCGGCGACGCAGTGACAGAACTGCTCGTCAGAGAGCGTCTGGTCAGGTCGGGCGTTTCCGGCGCGGGGAAACTCAACCGCATGGCGGCGGAATATGTGACCGCCGTTAAGCAGTCGGACGCCGCCGACCGAATATTCGAACTGCTTTCAGATGAAGAAGCCGACGTTTTCAGACGCGCCAGAAACAATTCAAAAGCCGCCGTTCCGAGAAGCGCGACGCCTGCGCAATATCGCAAGGCGACGGCACTTGAGGCACTTTTTGCCTATCTTTGGCTGAGCGGCGAGCGCGAAAGGCTTGACACCCTTTTTGCGGCGGCATATCCCGAAGAAAAAAACGAAACAAATAACGGCAACGACCGTGTAAACGATAAATAAAGGAGAAATTATCTATGAAATACTATATCGGAGTGGATCTCGGCGGAACGAATATCGCCGTCGGACTGGTTGACGAGGAACTGAACATTGTCAAAAAGAAGAGCGCACCCACGGGTGGCGGAAGTGACCCCGACCGCATTATGCAGGTCATGGCGGAACTTTGCCTCGAACTTACGAGCGAGGGGGGACTTACCCCCGACGATATCGCAGGTTGCGGCATTGCATCCCCGGGTACGGCAAACAGCGACACAGGTATCGTCGAATATGCCAACAACATCTCGATGCTGAACTACCCCATCGTCGAAAAGCTCAGAGCACTTACGGGATTTA
>CAZBVO010000044.1:0-2634 GCA_964495385.1 uncultured Faecalibacterium sp. | reverse complement strand
GTCAGCGGCACGAGCGTGCCAAGCGGCTTTGCCGCTTATGCAAACTTTGTTTGCATTGTTCGAGCGCCACTGCACAAAAAAAAGACAAGCCTGAGCTTGTCTTTTTGGTGCCGGTGGCCGGACTCGAACCGGCACGCTGTCACCAGCGGGGGATTTTGAGTCCCCTACGTCTGCCAATTCCATCACACCGGCGTTGATGCTTTTATATAATAGCACAAGTTTTTTAGGAACGCAAGCAAATTGCAGTCATTTGAAAAAATTTTTGTTGGATTATGCTGTACTCTGCCCAAACGGCCAGAATGAATATTTTAGGAAAGGGGCTCGGGGAAAATACGGTTTTTTTGCAATGTCCGTAAAATTGCTTGACAGAATGGCACCTTGACACTATAATAAAATAACAAAATTGTTTTCATTTTCGATTTAGAGGGGATTTAGACTATGAAATCGACCAAAACTTCAACCTCAAAAAAAGGGTTTACACTGGTTGAACTTATCGTTGTTATTGCAATTATGGCCATACTTGCGGCCGTTTTGGTTCCAACCGTAACCAACAAAGTGCAAGAGAGCCGCATAGCGGGCTGTAAAACCGAATTAACCAACGTTTGCAGTGCCATTACCAACATTATGGCAGAAGGCCACGCAAGCGAAAATTTGGAGCCTGAATTGATGTCTCAATACGGTTATAACGTTGTAGACAACTATATTGCCTGCTCTACGTCTTCAAGCTACAAAATCAAATATGAAAAAACCGAAACAGACATTACCCTGACTCTTTGCGACAACAGTGGCAATGCACTGGTTGGCGATGAAGCGTTTTCTCGCACTTTGCCGATAAAAAGCTCAAACTAAACAATAAAAATCGTTATTTTCAAAAACTTCCCTTTTGGGGAAGTTTTTTTATTTGATTTTTTCAAATTTCTTTCTTTATCGGCCGCCCGAGACATATTTGACACTTCCCTCTTATCGTAGTTATTGCTATCATGGCAATTTTGGCCGCTGTTTTGGTCCCTACTGTTACTAATAAGATTAAAGATGCCAACCAATCTTCTGCGGAAACAAGCGCAAGTGCTATCGCTAACACAATTCAATCCGAAATAGTTGCTGTTCTTTCTGGTGTGAAAGATACTAACAACAAATATGTTGCAGGAACCAATGGCGTAGTTAGTGGTCTTAAAGTTGGAATTACGAGCGGTACTGCGTTTCCAGAAGGCAACGCAAATGTAACTATCACCTATATTGAAGGTACAAGCTTTACCGTAAAAGCAACCGTAAGCGGTCAAGATTCTTCTGTTTACACTATTGCTGTTGCAGATGGCACTATAACTAAATAAAGAACCAAGTAAATACAAAAAGGGATGAGAAATCATCCCTTTTCTTTTGCAACGTTCGTTGCAAAAATCGGTTGGCGCGCAAAAAACCTTGTTTTTACATCGCCCGACATCATTTATACTTTTAAGTATGTACGAATATTAAATATACTATATTATATAGTAAATTAAACATTAAAAAAAGAATGCACAATAGTGCATTCTTTTAAAAATGTTAATTTACTTAAGTTAAATTAAGCAAGTACAGTAGCGTCCGGACCGGAAACTACGCCTTTGAGGGTAACAGTGTAAACGATATCTGCATAATCAGAGTGAGTAATGTTGTAGCCCTTTCCTTCGACTTTGGTAATAGTTACTTTGTCCGGTTTAGCATAAGAAGACAATACAGCACCGTTAGCATCCAAAATGGTCAAGTTTCCGGTAATACCGGCATTGATGCTAACCAAGTCGCTTTGGATAGTATTTGCAATAGCGCTCATGTCCGATTTAGCTGCAGATTCATTTGCGTCTTTAATTTTGGAAGTAACAGTAGGGACCAAAACAGCGGCCAAAATTGCCATGATAGCAATAACTACGATAAGTTCTACGAGTGTAAAACCTTTTTTGTTAGATTTCTTCATCATTTAATCCTCCTAGATAATGAAAAGTGTTTTATTTTAAACGTGGGCATAAGTGCCCTTCATTTATGATTTTATTATACAATAATAAAACTTAAATTGCAATAAGTTTTTTGAAAAAAGTTTCATTTGCCACTTTTTTGTCTGAAAATTGACGGGATATTTTGCACTTTGCGCAAAAACCCTGCCTCTTTTTGAATTTGCCATTTTTGCCAGGCACAAAAAATGCGCGCCTCGGCACGCATTTTTGTTTTTGCTTAGATGCTAATCACTCTGTCATTCTGCGTCGCTCCCCGAAGCGCTACCCTCAAAGAATCCTTGACCGATTTTGCCTTAGATTCTTCACAGGTCGAACCTCTATAGCACGTTTCAGAATGACAAAATCCTATCCTGTCATTCTGCGTCGCTCTCCGAAGCGCTCCCCTCAAAGAATCCTTGACCGCTTATGCCTCCCTCTGCGAGGGAGGTGTCACGCCACTGCGTGACGAAGGGAGAGTATCTTCTCTTTTCAAACCTCCCCTTCCGCCGCACTTCGTGCGTCACCTTCCCCTCAGGTGAAGGCTTTATCGGTGTGTCATTCTGCGTCGCTCCCCGAAGCGCTACCCTCAAAGAATCCTTGGCCGCTTTTGCCTTTGATTCTTCACGGGGCGAACCCCTATTGCACGTTTCAGAATGACAAAACCGCTTTT
>CAZBVO010000043.1:0-2816 GCA_964495385.1 uncultured Faecalibacterium sp. | reverse complement strand
AGACATCGCCCTTTCACGGCGGTAACATGGGTTCGATTCCCGTAGGGGTCACCAATTTGGGAGCATAGCTCAGCTGGGAGAGCATCTGCCTTACAAGCAGAGGGTCACAGGTTCGAGCCCTGTTGTTCCCACCAAAACGACATCGCGGAAGCGATGTTTTTTTGTTGCTCGCTAAGGCTCGAACCCCGACGGCTGCCGCCGTCCGCGTTTCACGCGTCGTGCCCCTGGGTCACAGCTGACGCTCCGCTTTAGGTTGCAAGCAACCACGCTCTCGCTAATACACGAGCCCTGTTGCTTTGCCAAAACGACATCGCGGAAGCGATGTTTTTTTGTTGCTCGCCAAGGCTCGAACCCCGACGGCTGTCGCCGTCCGCGTTTCACGCGTCGTGTCCCCGGGTCACAGCTGACGCTCCGCTTTAGGTTGCAAGCAACCACGCTCTCGCTAATACACGAGCCCTGTTGCTTTGCCAAAACGACATCGCGGAAGCGATGTTTTTTGTTGTTCGGCAAAATCCGGAACTTAAAAAACAATAAACACACTAAAAAAACCACTTATAAAACCGTTCAAAAACCGATTTGGTTTTATAGCGTCGTAGTGTTGCAATCTATTTCGTGTTGTGCTATCATAAAAGCACGGGCACAAAAATTTCGCCCTCATATTGAAAACAAAAAAGAGAGGAATAAACGATGGAAGACAACAAAACACTTATCGATATTTTGTTTGACGAAGAGAACGTCGACGGCATAACGCTTCGCTTGGACAACGGCGAAGAGGTCGATTTCGAGCAGATTGCCACCATACCGCTTCCGAACGGCGACAACTATGCCATCTTGAAGCCGACAAAACCGATAGAAGGCGTGGCGGACGATGAAGTTATGATTTTCAAAATCATCGAAGAGGGCGAAGGGCGCCTCGAACTCGAGACGGACGACGACGTTTTGGACGAAGTGTACGAAACGTACTGCGTTTTGTTGGATGAATACGCCGACGAGGACGAAGAGTAAACAAAACAACAAAAACCGAGCTTTATGCTCGGTTTTTTTGTGTTTAAGCGGTGATTTTAAATTCCCAATTCAAATTTCAATTGCGGATTTTGCGCTTTGATTTGGTCGAGAGGGTAGTCCTCCAAAGTAAAGTCGGTGTCCTTTACGTCGTAAAAGTTTTTGACGTCCGGGTTGAGTACGAGGCGAGGGTTGCAGTCCACCGGCTCGCGCGAAACAAGTTCTTTGGCCTGTTCGACGTGTCTGTCGTAGATTTGAACGTTTGCCATCAGATGCGAAAAAACGCCCGGCTTGTAGCCCGTGTGGCGTGCCACCATTATCAAAAGCGCAACGTACTGAAGCTCGTTGATGACTCCTGCGGTTGCAAAATCGCTGCTTCGTTGAACGAGCACCATATCGAGGAATTCCCCCCTAACGTTCCAAATGGTTTCGTAGCAGCACGGCATAAGTCCGTCGGTTTGGGAAAAATCGTTTTCTTGCCACATGTTCATAATGTGTCGGCGGCCGTACGGATTGGTTTGGATGTCGTTTAATAGCTTGTTGACAAGGTCGTAGCGATTTACCGTTGCGCCGTAGCGTTGACCTATCGTACCCGGAACGTCTTTCGATTCCCAATCGTTCCACCAATGGATGTTGTACTTGTTTTCAAGCACCGAAAGGTCGGACGTTTGGTCCTGATAAATCCACAGAATTTCCCTCACCGAGCTTTTCCAGGCGATAGGGCGCAGGGTTATTATCGGAAATTCGCCCTTCGAGATATCGTAACTTGTCATAACGTGGTTTACGCTGAGCGTGTGAGCAGGCGTGCCGTCGGCGTAGTGCGGGCGAGGGTTGACGTCCAAATAGCCCTCGTCGAGTATTTTTGACAAAATTTGCTTGTGGTAAAGTTCGGCTTTTCTCATGTTGACCTCCGATGTATAAAACAATTTTATAGCACCAAAGTCTGCTTTGTCAACGATAAAATCTCAAAAAAAAACGCCGACGGTTTATTTTCTTCCGTCGGCACAAAAATAGATATTATTTATATTGTTCGCGCGCGTATGCGCGCATAAAATAAAAAACAGGCCGAAGCCTGTTTTTCAAACTAGTTTTTAAAACGAAATGCCGAAAAGCGGCAAAACAACTGCTATAATGCCCACAATGGCCGCCAGCCAGAACAGAACGGTGATTACCGTGTTCTTTTTGTTTGCGCTGTAGTAAAGGTATGCATAATATGTCATAAAAGCAAATGCCGCGATGTTTGCGATTTTGAGAACCACGTCCAAAATATCGGCGTCGATATCAAAGCAGTTCAAAAGCATAGCAACGGCCCATACAACGAAAACAATAAAGCAGATGAGCGGTATCAACTGATTGTTTTTTGGTTTACTCATCGATATACCTCCTTGCGATATTGCTTAAATTATACTACATTTTGCATTCCGATTGCAACAGATTGCTTAAAATTTGTCAAAAAAAACCTTGTTTGGCACAATTCGGCTGAGTTATCAACGGTCAATTCGAAAAAAAACCGAAATTGTCAAAAATGACAAAAAAATATTGAAAATCTTTAATCAAATCGTTGACAATAATGGTTTGTTATGATAAGATAAGAAAGCTGTTTATAAAGAACGGCATGGAACTTAAAAACCGAATAGAACAGGAAAAGCGAAGTGAATAATTGTAAGAATTAAACAAGGAAACACAACGTTAAACACAGGAAATTACGCAAGTATATTTTAGGAAGATTAGCGTTTAGTCAAGATTGAACTTAAGAGTTTGATCCTGGCTCAGGACGAACGCTGGCGGCATGCCTAACACATGCAAGTCGAACG
>CAZBVO010000042.1:0-2831 GCA_964495385.1 uncultured Faecalibacterium sp. | reverse complement strand
TTGTTCCGCTTATTAAATAATAAGCTCCTCTTACCCATTTCGGCAAATTACCGGAAGGGTCGGACATATTGGCGGGGTTGTTGAGGCAGTAAGCATAGTTGTTAAAGCCTAATACCGCGCCTGTGCTTAAGATTGAGTCGGAGTTCAAAAACCTGCCTACTTCGGGGTTGTAATATCTGCTGCCGAGGTAGTAGAGGCCTGTGTCGGTGTCGTAGTAGTAGCCTCTGTATCTGAACGGGTTTATGTCGTTCCAATTTGCGCCGGAATTGTCGGTAACGGAAACGGTGTTGCCCCAGGCGTCGTATTCGTACGAAACTTGAATAACGCCCAAGTAATCGTACAGACCTACAACGTCGCCTTGAAGGTTTGTGATGACGTAGATGTTAAGCTTTATCTTTCCGTCTTGGTAATGCTTTATGTTCGCAAGATGTCCGTTTGCGTCGTAAAGATAGAATTTTTCTTCGGTACCGCATTTTTCGTAGCGTAGTGCACCGTCAAGGTACAAGTATTCGGTTTTAACGCCGTTTACTCTCTTCGCAGCGCGCATTCCGTTTGCGTCATATGTATACGAAATGCTTGTGCCATCCTTCTCGTAGCTCTGCAATTTGCGCCCGAACCACGAAAGATTCGCACCGAGGTAACTTGTCGGATTGCCTATTTCGTCATAAGTAATTGTGTCGTTACCAACGCCTGTAAGAAGGTAGTTCCAACCCGTCTTACCGTCGTTTGAGTAAGTGTAATCGATTGTACTTTCAGCTGTTCCCAATTCACCGGTTGTGTACGGATAAATTGTTTTCGAGGTTATGTTACCGAGCGTATCGTAAGTCCAAACGGTTGTCTTGTTGGTTGTGGCGTTGTTTTCGCGGGCGAGTTGTGACTTCGAGTCATATTCGTAGCTTCTGTACTCGCTCTGTGCGCCGATTGCCGTGTTGTTTGTGTCCGGGTTCGTTCTCCCGGCAGTCTTTACCGATGTTATGTTGCCTAAGTCATCATAACCGAAGCGGTACGCGGTGTTGTCGATATATTCCGAAAGAACCTGAGTGGTTTTGTATTTTACGCCCGTTTCCGGTTGATTCGCTCTTTCGTTGTAATAATAGCTCTTGTAAACGGTTCTTCCGGCGTTGTAAAACGCGGCTTGCGAAAGTCTGTCAAGACGGTCGTATGAATAGTCGGTATAGCGGTTATTATGTATGCGGAATCTCGTTAACAGATTACCTCTTTCGTAATCGTCCGAGTAGCCAATGATATTGCCGTCCGAATCTTTTAATTTTGTATAATCGTAAAACGCATTAGCAGCATCGTGTCCGTTTATCGCTATTCCGTAACGGGTCATATTACCTCTGACATCATATCGGTAATCAACACAAGCAATGCTCGTGCCTGTAGAGCCGTCGGAAACGCTTGTTCTTACGGGTCTGCCTAAAGAGTCGTATGTGTAATATGTTTTTCTGTCGGAAAGCTTGTCGCTTAATGTGGCAACCCGTCCCGTGGAATCGTACGTTAAAACGCTCGCGGTTTTTGCCGTGCCGTTTTTCGGTATTAAAACGGTGCTCTTTAAAAAGCCTTCTTTTGTATAAGTGTAGCTTTGAGAGTCGCCGTTGGAAAACAGATATTAGAAAAACAGAAGCTCACAAATACTATTTGTACTTGTCGATCATGATTTTTGCTGCAAATTTAATGGTTTTATCTTCTGAAGATTCATATAATTTTTCAGCTATGGCACTTGCTAATTCTGGCAATACTCCAATTCTATAACATAAATCAACCGCATTAATTACAACGCGTTCATCCTCATGAAACAACAATTGATAAATAACACCTGTACAATCGATGCTTTTCATTTCAGTTTTTATGGTATTAAGTTTTTTTGCAAACACATTATGTTGTCGCACCTTGTTTTTATTATCATAATCATTTTCATTGCATAAATGAAGTGAGTAATCTACAAATATACTATAATAATCTTTCATAACAACCCTCTCAACTAAACATCTCTATTACGCCAATACCAAAATTATATTGTTCTTCAAAACTTTGCCCTATAAGCCATTTTCTAACAGTTAAACCATCAGTGAATGGTTGTATACTAGAATAATAACCACTTATAATGCGATGTGTCGATTGAGAAACAGATACTATATTATTTGTGTTATGAATTTGATAAGGTGAAAAACCAGAATTCTTGATTTGCGACTGCTCTACAATATGATGCCATTCACACCCAATTCCCGGAGAACCAACATCCTTTTTCAGCTTATAAAACGAATCAAAACCTTTACTATTACTTAAGTTGTTTATAGGTGTAGTAGTGGCTGTAATATTACTAACAGCTTGGTTTAGATTATCTGCAATATATGCCGCTCCCGCGCTTAGCCCTCCGGCTGAAATAGTAGAAACTAATGCAGCGCCTCCCTGGAAAACCATTGCTGTTGTAGCTGCAGCATTCCCTGCAAGCGCAGCCGCCGTAAACAAACCGGCACCTGCTCCTAAAAGCCCTCCGGCAGCTGCTCCGATTCCTATTCCGGCCCAAACATTTTTTCCGTTTTTTGCAGCTAAAACACCGCCGATTATTCCACCAAATACAGCACCGACTGCGGCAGTTGCCACGAAAAACGGCAAATTACCGGACGGGTCGGACATATTGGCGGGGTTGTTGAGGCAGTAAGCATAGTTGTTAAAGCCTAATACCGCGCCTGTGCTTAAGATTGAGTCGGAGTTCAAAAACCTGCCTACTTCGGGGTTGTAATATCTGCTGCCGAGGTAGTAGAGGCCCGTGTCGGTGTCGTAGTAGTAGCCGCGGTAACGGAAGGGGTTGAGTCCGCTCCAGAGTC
>CAZBVO010000041.1:0-2940 GCA_964495385.1 uncultured Faecalibacterium sp. | reverse complement strand
GTAACGTAAACAACGGTAACGTAAGCTTACTTTCTTTTACTTCATTAATATGAATTATGTCGCATAATTCTCGATCGTTTGCGCCTAAACTATCCGCACGTTGCTCGTCCATTATTACTTTTACGAACGGTACATTATTTAATAACTGCTACGCTTTATTGTTTTTGCATAGAGTTACGCAATATCTCTTTTTTAGTGCAAGTCCCTTTACAATTCCCTACCGGAAGTTTGCAATTTAGACATGCTTCGATATATTTATCTTCTTTCTTCTTGACTACTTTCTTTTCCATTTCGTATTCATCCTTAAGATGTTAATATATTACTACATCCAATAGATGTATGTCAAACATTTTACACCCAATAGGTAATATAATTTCTTTATGAATATTACATTAGAACAAATACAAATTAAATTAGCTGAAGCAATTAATACTTCTGGACTTACACAAAAAGACATTGCAGAAAAAATAGGCGTTCGTCAACAACAAATTTCGTGTTATTTGCATGGACAAAAAATGCCGGCTCTTGACACTCTCGCAAATCTTTGCGTTGTCCTCGATCTCGATGCTAACGACATTCTTTGTATCAACGATAATTCTAACAACGGCTACAAAACTTACATCAGCAACAGCTTTAACAACAACTCTAATAACTCCGGCAATTTTAATCCTTAATTGCTTTCCTTTTTTCCATTCGGCGTTAGGCTAAAATAACGTAAAAAACGCAGGCGAGCTAATTCGCTCATACCTGCGTTTTTTTACGTTATTTAATTGCTACCCTACGCCTTATTTCCTTCCTTCGCTTAGTCGCTTCCGTTCTGTTTTTTATTAATAGAACCAAAACTTGTCGTCAAGCACCGCAAAAAAACTTGTTCCTTAATGCGGTAGCTTACCTCAAGTTTTTTTTGCTAAAAGCCGCTTTGCGGCTTTTTGCTTGACTACTTCGTTTTGGCTCTATTGTTTCCCTACTAAGAGGTATAAGGCGCGCCTTATACCTCTCTTTATTATCTTTTTTTGGGGTATTCGGTAACCCGCCTAAAGGAGGTGACTACATGGCAAACGTTCAAAAAAATTCTTTTTTTGAAGGAGGTGATTTTGAATTGAATAATGCTCAATTCGACGCTTTGCTCGAAACTTTAGCTAAACTTATTGAAGTTAAAGCTTCTTCCGTAAAAGAAGCCGCTGAAATCGTACGAAACACGAAAACAACGGCGTAACACAAAACCCGGTCGCTAACCGACCAAACAGTCGCTAAGAGGGCTTGCCACCCTCTTAGATTGGCTGTCTAAACTATATCACGGCTACTATATTTTTGTCAACTATTTTTAAGGAGATTTTTCATTATGAATAAAATTAAACACTTTTCCGAACTTAAACCAAATCACATCTACACCGACTACTATTTTGGAGGCAGTTATATGTTCGTCGAAATGCGAAATTCGCAACTTGCCACTTTTTACCCGGAATATTACGATGACGAAAAAGAAGAAATTCTCTTTAACAAAAACATCGAACGTTATTTTACATTAAACGAAATTCAAAAACTTTTTGAAAATTAACTAAAAAGATAGACACCTTTCGGTGCCTATCTTTTTTTAAGGAGGGTTTTATGAAAAAACCTATGAGCCTTTTTGATTTTGCTTTCGCAATTCCTCCGCTCGTGCCAATCGCTTTTGCTGTAATGCTACCAGCTCACGTCTCGTCTCTTCCGCTTGCTGCTCTTTTTCGACTTTAACAAGATCTTCGATTTGCACGTTAAACTCTAAAAGTATTCTATACTTTTTCACTTTTAAGATTTTGACGTTTCAAACTTAACAAAACGAATAACTTCTCCGTTTACATCAAGCACAAGTCTATAACAAGCACCCGGCGCCAATGAAACGTCGTCCTCGATCCAGAAGTCTACAGGTTGAAAGGAACTAAACATTCCGTTCTGTTCTTTCTCGCCGGCAATAAACAAATAATGAAATTTACCGGTTTTACTCTTTTCTTTGGTCTTTCCGACCGCATAACAATTAAATAATCCTTGCATCTCTGCTCCTTTGCCCGTTTAGCCGCTAGCCAAGCTGTTATAAGCACATCTGTTGGATGTGCTTATTAAATAACACATCTAATAGGTGTTTGTCAAGCAGATTTTAAGTAAACTAATAAAATTTCTTAAAATTTTAGTAAACAAGATCAATTTACTTGACGCAAGGTGTATATTATGGTATAATTATACCATAATATGAATAAGGAGCTTTATTATGACTCAACCATTACCTAAAATTTTACCTGTTAACGAACTTAAAAATACTGCCAACATTCTAAAAACCTGTCAAGACAGCCTCGTTCCTATTGTTATTACAAAAAACGGATACGGTGAGGCCGTTATGATGAGTGTTAAACTTTATGAAGAAATGTTTGTCAAAATGCAAACTGCCGCTCTTGTTAATGCCGGATTGGATCAAATTGATTCAAATAATACTCTTATTGCCGGTGAAGATTTTTTTAATTCCATAAGAGAAAAATATGCAAAATAACTATACATTTAAATTATCTCCTTTAGCCGCAGAAGATTTAGAACAAATTTTTAATTATATCGCAATAGAACTTTGCAATCCTTCTGCCGCTATTGCTTTAATTAATGATTTTGAATCAGCTTTTGACAATATTTGCAAATTCCCTAAATCTTGCTCCAAAATTAACAACGATTACGTTAAAGATAAAAATTTACGCAAATTAATCATTAACAATTATATTGCTTTTTATCGAGAAAAAAACAACGAAATACATATCGTCCGTGTTTTATACGGAATGCGAAATTACGAAAACATTCTTTAATTTTATTACTCTTCTCTTTCTTAAAAAGACTGATTTTTCAATCAGTCTTTTTTATAGACATCTGCTGTCTTTTACGCATAGTTTAATTTTACTCTTTGGGCGCTCTGTAATAGTACAC
>CAZBVO010000040.1:0-3165 GCA_964495385.1 uncultured Faecalibacterium sp. | reverse complement strand
CAGAACCTGAACCTCCCACAACCGAACCCGAGACCCCGAAAACAGGCATGAGCCTTCAGATCGTCGTTGCGGCGTTGATTGCCGGTCTGTCAATTGTCGGTATAATTGCCGCTTGCAAGAGTAAAAGATGCTCGAAAATGCTGACACTTGTCCTCTGCTTTGCGATGCTCTTTACTATCGCTCCGCTGACCGCTCTGGCAGAAGAAACTACCGCTGTTCTTACCGAAATAACCGTCGATACCACCATAAAAGCCGGTGGCAGCGAATATACGATCGTCGGAAAAGTCAACAAGCAAACGACCTATGAAACAACCTTTAAGATCATAAACGAAAACGGGGACGAAATATCCGATACCGAGATCATCGTAACCCTTAAGGATGAGGAAAGCGAATACTCGCAAACGATAGTTTCCGGACAGATTCTTTACCTCTTTGTCGGAAGTTATGACGCGGTCTGCACGGTCGAGGGTCAGGAATTTAAAAAAGAATTTGTCGTATCCGACACGGAGCAGACCGTTATTATAAATGCGGCGTTTGACGGTACACTTTCGGGCAAGATCTGCCGCGCATCCGATTACATAACCGCAATTCCCGGCGCGACGATCGAAGTGTATCAGAACGGATCTCTTGTGAAAAACATGGCTTCGGACGATTCGGGCAACTACAGCATGACGCTTCCCGCGGGAAGATACTTCGTAAGGATAACCGCCGAAAACTATATCACATTTGAGGCATACGCAAGGATCATCGGACGTCAAAACACCTATATGGAGACCTTCCTTCTTATCGAAGGTTCGGATGCTGAATCCGGCATTGCAAGCGGCAAGGTCGTAAATTCGCTTACCGGCTACGGACTCGGCGGCGTAACGCTCGTGGTAAGAAACAATTGGAACAATTCGGATGAGAATGCCGAAACGGTCGCGACGACGGTCACCGATGACAACGGCTATTATTCGTTCGAGCTTCCGCTTGGCAACTATACCATAATTGCAACGAAGGACGGACATACAGCTTCTTCCTTTAACATCATCGTGCAAGAAGGAACTACATCCAATCAAAATGGTAAAATTACACCGATAATCGAGGAAAGCGACGAGGCAAATTACCTTATCACACTTACATGGGGGGCAAGTCCTCGCGACCTTGACTCACACGTTGAGGGAACTCGCCTTGACGGTTACAACTTCCATGTCTATTACAGACATATGAACGAGTATGAAAACGGCGAGCTGCTCTGCTCTCTCGATTACGATGATACAGACAGCTACGGCCCCGAGCACATAACGCTTAACATCACTGCCGATACACCCTATTATTACTATATACATCGTTACAGCAGAGATGGCGCTATCGTGACCTCGGGAGCGAAGATCACGGTGGAACGCAACAATGTTCTCATTGCCGAGTTCAATGTTCCTACCGATCTTTCGAGAGACATCTACTGGAATGTTTTCGCGATAAAGGACGGCGAGATCATTATCAGCAACACGATCACATCGTCACCCGACATATCATACGCCGACTGATCGGTAAAAAGGGCAGGAGGAGAGGGACTGTCTCCTCTTCTCCTGCATCTTTTTATGCTCAAAAGACTAAGTATAACAATAAGGATGAACAGTATTATGAAAGCAAAGTATTTATCCCCTAAAAAGATATCCACAATACAAGCGATAACGAGCTTCATTTTGGCCATACTGATCGGTGTATTCTCGTTTCTTCCCATTATCAGCATCAAAGTCGGTGAAAAGGAAGATATTGCCGATCTGAACGCATTGTTTTCCGAAATCGGTGTTGATATCGAAATTCCGGAAAAGGTAAACTATAACCTCGGAACGACACTTCGCGGAGATATTGTTTTTATCAAAACGATGAACTATTTGTTAAAAACCGGATCGCTTAAGGAAAACGGTAAAGTGCTTCCGGAAAAAACCGAAGAATTTAATAAATTGACAAAGGATTATATCTCGAGTTTCGAAGATCCCGCCGATAGAGAGGCGTTTTTTGCCTTCATCACGCTTCTCGGAAAGGCGATCGATATCGGTAATTTGTTCGGCACTGGGAATATAGGCACATCCTCGGATGATAACAGCGGTTTCGGGCTTAATTTAGTTCTAATTATAGTTCGAATCGTGTTTCTGATTTTAATATGTGCTTTTATACACATCTTTTTGATCAATGGCATTATACTGCTGGTCTCTTCCATTATAAAGTTCATAGTTAATCGCAGGAAACTTGACTCTGTTGCCGACGAACTCTACAACAATATACAAAAACGTCTTATATTTGTTCTCATTCTCCCGCTCTTATTGGCAATGTTTGACGGCATTTCACTCGGGGTCGGTTTTGTGGCGGTCATGCTTTTCTGTCTTGCCAACATTCTTGTTGCCGGCGTTCTCACGAGATTCCGTCGCTACGATGCCGTAGGGCTTCGCTACATAAACATTTATCAGGCGTGCACCATTTGCGCTACTGTCGGAACTCTGATCTGCTTCTTTACCGTGATCGATCTTGGCTTCTTCCGCGAATTTTGTAATGCGTTTGATAAATACGCTTCAAAGGTAATTCTCATGCATGCGGCCGATACCAAATTCCACCCCAATATGGCGTTTCTGATAGATGGTCTCCTTGCACTGCTCTTTGTTGCCGCGGGAGCTGCCAGAATCGCGGATTCCGCGCCGCGTATATGGTCTATGATAGCCCTCAAGGGCAAAAACGAGGATGCATCGAAATCACTCATATCGAAAGGCGTGACGTTGCTTGTCACAACATTATGTGCTTTTGCTCTTAAATTCACAAAGACCGCATACGACTACTCATACGATTTTGATGAGAAAAAATACGTCAAATGTTCGCCCGAGACGCTCTATGATATGAGCGACGATGTTATGGGCAAACTTATTTTGATATTTGTCGGCGCACTGATCATAATCGCGTCCGGCATTGCGATGAAGAAACTTCACGAGAAGATGTGCCCCGAGGTCGGCGGACTTGCCGCGATCAAGGAAGTCGCAGAAACTGAAGAAGAATAACGGTCATTCAAAAGAGCCACTCTAAAATGCACCCGCATTTTAGAGTGGCTCTTTTGACATCTGCCATTACTGTAAAAATTCCTTCATCTTCTCGCAGTTTTGTTCCTCTGTCGCGATGACCATTTCGGTAAAGGCA
>CAZBVO010000039.1:0-3682 GCA_964495385.1 uncultured Faecalibacterium sp. | reverse complement strand
CGGCTTTCGCGGCATAAAACCGTCTGCTTACGATACGGAATAACGGACACAACAACGGCTATACGAACACCAAAAAAGAAAAACGGTTGCATTACCACAACCGAAAAACGTAGATATGTACTTGCTTTTTGCAAACAAAAAACCTAAACCAAACTTTATGGGTTCGATTTAGGTTTTGAATGGCGGAGGCAGAGGGATTCGAACCCCCGTGGGCTTTCACCCAAACGGTTTTCAAGACCGCCTCGTTATGACCACTTCGATATGCCTCCGTAATATGCCGCTCAATCCGACCGAGAAGGGAAGGACAAAATTCTTTTTGGCACTAAACAAGTATATCAAAATAAATATACGGTGTCAAACTTTTGACTTGGGTTTAAAAACCAAAAATTTTTTGACAATTTTGAAAAAAGTTGCCGTTTCTGCTTGTTTATTTTTGAAAAAGTGTGTAATATATATTCGTTACGAGGTGTAGCGCAGATGGTAGCGCGCTTGGTTCGGGACCAAGAGGTCGCGTGTTCGAATCCCGTCACCTCGACCATAGAATTTAGGTTCGATATTGAAAAATATTGAACCTTTTTCTTTTTGCCGTAACTGTCATAGATTGAAAAGCTCGTGTTTTTGTGATATAATAAGCTCAGCGACAAATTGAATTTACCGGAGAACAATAATGAAAATTTATGATATTTCCCAAGAAGTTTTCGGCTGTCAGGTGTACCCGGACGATCCGTCGCCGAAGAAAGCGGTGCTTAAATCGATGGAAAAGGGTGAAACATATAATTTGACGGCATTTAGTATGTGTTCGCACAACGGTACGCATATAGACGCTCCCTTTCATTTTGTTAAAAACGGAAAAACCGTGGACAATATAAGCTTAGATACCTTTATAGGAATGGCTTACGTTGCCGAGCACAGGGGGATTATTACCGGCGATGATGCGGTAGAAATAATCCAAAAAGCCAAAAAACAGAACACGGAGGCGGCCAAGAGAATTCTCATTAAAGGAGACGTTGAGGTGTCGTTAGAGGCGGCAAAGGTGTTTGCGGCTTCAGGCGTGCTGCTTTTGGGAAATGAGCCTCAGACGGTAGGATCTCAAAATGCGCCGATGGCGGTGCATCTCGTGCTTCTGGGGGCCGACGTTGTTTTGCTTGAAGGAATTCGATTGGCAGAGGTGCCCGAGGGCGTGTATTTTTTAAATGCCGCACCCCTTAATTTGGCAGGAACGGACGGCTCTCCGTGCAGAGCCGTGTTGATAGACATACATACTTAGATGACAGCGGCAAAACCTGCTTCGGTATTATCGCAAGAGAGAGTTTTGTTCTCATTTGCACATACGGGGAAAACGGCGCAAACCCGGAACTGGTTTTGTACAAACACCGATAATCTGCTAAACGGCTTGATTATAAATAATAACAATTTAAAGGAGATTGCTTTTTGAAGAAAACAATCAAAAAAACGGAGATTGTGGCGTAAGCGAGAGGCTTGCAAATACAATTTCTACGCAAACCTCCCGCATTGCAGTCAACAATTTTCAGGAGGATAAACAATGAATAAAAATGACGTTATAATTCGTTTGGAAAGAAAAAAAGAACGCCGCGCAGTCGAAAATCTGGTCAGAGAAGCATTCTGGAACGTCTATCGTCCCGGTTGCTTGGAGCACTATGTTCTGCACTGCTTGAGAAACCATCCGGACTTTATTTCGGAACTGAACTTCGTTTTGGAGAAGGACGGAAAAATCATCGGGCAGAACGTGTTTGTCAGAGCAGCGATCAGGACAGATGACGGCAGAGATATTTCCATTGCCGCCATGGGACCGATTTGCATCGCTCCGGAATTTAAGCGACGGGGCTATGGAAAGATTTTGCTGGACTACACGTTGGAAAAAGCCCGAGAATACGGCATTAAGGCCCTGTGTTTAGAGGGAGACATCGGCTTCTACGGGAAAAGCGGCTTTGATTACGCCGGAAATTTCGGCATCCGATATCATGGCTTGCCGGAGGGAATGGACGATTCCTTTTTCCTTTGCAAAGAGTTGGAACCGGGATATCTTGACGGCATTACCGGCGAATACGCCAATCCGGAAGTATACTTCGTGGACGAGAAACAGGCGGAGGCATTTGACAAAGCCTTCCCGCCTAAGGAGAAGCTGAAACCGGACGGTCAGCCTTTCTAACGGACGAAAGGGCCGGCGGCAATGCGACTACCGCATTGCCGCCCGATTCCCTTTTATGACACAACAAAGCGGAAGGAAACGATTATGAAAAAATTGCTTATGATTGCAAGCATCGCCCTTGGCGTTGCGGGACTGGTTTTTCTGTGCCTTGCCATATTTGGTTACGAAAAGGCCTGGACGCTGCCCGTTGCGTTGGGTTGCAACGCTCTGGCACTGCTGTACCAAAGCGTTTTTCGGTTGAGGAATGAAAAATGAGAGAAATTAAAGAATTTAATAATTTGTCGTCCGAGCCTTTCCATCCTCAAACTTCGCCAAAACTTTACGATAGAGAGGAGAGGGCGCCGGACAGTATCGAACTGAGCGCAATGGCCGTGGTTTTGTGCGGCGAAAGCATTCTGGCCATAAACGAAATGATTTACGGCAAGGAAGTTTTGTCGTTGCCGAAAGGGCACAAGGAAGAGGGCGAAACCTTGGTCGAAACGGCGATAAGAGAATGCTTCGAGGAAACCAATATCGTTGTTACCGAAGACGATTTGATAAGAGAGTTGGCTTCGTATTCGTACGAGTTTTCAACCCCGTCCGGCAAGTTTGTTCGAAAAACCGTAGTGCCGTTTCTTTTTGTAACAAAAAGCGAAGGCGAGCCTATGGCAAAAGAGGAACGCATGTTGTCGGTCGGCTGGATGAATACGGACGAGTTTATCGCCAAATGCACCCATGAAAACGTCAAAAACGCAGTTAAAAGTATTCAATCGTCACGATTATCTGCCGTATAGGTTTTAAAAAACGATATTAGGAGCAGCACATGAAATATAAAGGAACGCTTATTGTTGTTAAAGATTGCAAACAGTAATCAGTCCGAACTGTATTTTGAAGAGCCCGATATAGAACAATTTGTAAAACGTCTTGAGACGCTTTACCCCGAAACGGAATACGTCAATCGTTTGATGGCACACAGTTGGAGGCAAAAGGCGGTCAGATTTTACGACCCTGACGGCAATCTGATTGAAGTTGGAACTCCCGCGTAACACATTTTGTCAAATTTCAGTTGATAGTAAGAATTATGGCTTCAAGTAAAGAATATTTAAATTTTGTTTTGGAACAGTTATCCGATTTAGAGGAAATTTCATACCGTGCGATGATGGGCGAGTATATTATCTATTATCGAGAAAAAATAGTTGGTGGTATATACGACAATAGATTTTTAATAAAGCTTACGCCGATTTCGCTTGCATTGTTGCCTAATGCTCCGAAAGAACTCCCATACGAAAATGCAAAAGAGATGCTCCTTGTAGAAGATATCGAGAATAGAGAGCTATTAAACAAACTATTAAAGTCAATGTATCCGACTTAGACGGTATTTCGTATCGTGCAAAGAATAAAAGGCGGATTATACGGCTTTAATGTCGTTCAAATTATGATAAAAAATCGTTTATCTCAAAAAAAATATTAAAAAAGTAAAAAAAATCTCTTGACTCTCCCGTTACGGGATAGAATATACTTGTTTCGACAAGG
>CAZBVO010000038.1:0-3808 GCA_964495385.1 uncultured Faecalibacterium sp. | reverse complement strand
CACACATTTATTCTCCGCCACCCCAAAACTCACTTTTCATCAACAAAACCGCCCCAAAGAGGCGGTTTTTGCCAATAAAATAATCGTCATAATAGTTTCACAATATACTATAAAGCATATCTTGAAAATATATATCCGCATTTTCGTCCGAATCTGTCACCCTATATTTGTCATTGTATACATACATTCCAACATGTGCCGATTCTGCACCTTTATTCGAGTAATAGGGATAGTTTGGATCTTCGTTGTCATCGAATTTCAAATCAACAACATCAACTTGCTTTAAATTATCCTTATCCTCACCTATGTACAATTCAAAACGATAAAAATCCGCCGTTCGCCTTCTAGATGCATCCTTAACAACATTCACACCGCTCGCAGACAAGAATTCACCTTCGCTTATCTCCGTTATTTCTAGACGAGCATATGACAAAATCTCGCCGTTATTATCTTCCATTTTTCCCTCGAACACACCTGCCACAACAGGCAATGGCCCCTGATTTATCCAAGTATGCCAGCACGCATAAAGCACTCCACCGATAATCAAAAACACACCTATCAGCACCGCAACAACGATTGTTATTGTCTTACTTTTTCTTGTCATATCGGTCTCCTTAAAAAACATTCTATCGCTTCTTTTATATTAGCATATGAAACTGTCATTTTCAAGACTCAATCACTTTAAACAATTTCTCTGCTTGACATACTTCAAAATGTGATATAAAATATCCTAAACTAGGTTAAGCAACTGCGAGGATGGTATGAAGGACAAAGAAAAAATCGATATGATATTTGAGCATTTGATGGGGAATTCCTCTCAAGAGTTATTGAAGCTTTTCAATGATTCCAACAGCGGAATGGGAGCGGTTTTTCGCATACTCAAATCATCTTCCGCACCGATAACCGCAAGCAAAATCAGCGAACTTATGGATGTAAGCGAGGCGAGGATGACAGTTTTGCTGAAAAAAATGCAAAACAGAGGCTATATTATCAAAGAAAAAAGTGGCTCCGATGCGCGTGTTTCATATATTAAATTGACAGACCTCGGAAATGCAGAAGCTGAAAATCTTCACGACATTTTATGCCAAAATATCGCAATTATAGTAGATGCCGTGGGGATTGAAAAGATTGAACAATATATCCGCTTAAACGATGAGATCAACTCGGCAATCAGAAACAATCTATCCGCACCGCCCGATATCATATAAATCGGGTGCTATTTTTTTGCGGATATACTTAACTCAGTTAAATAATTTTAAGGAGATATTTTATGCAAAAATTTTTCAAAGCGTGGCTGAATGTTTGGCTATATGTTATAACGCTCATATCCGGCATTGTCATCGGTTTGCTGATTGCAAATTGGCAGGATTGGTCCACGCAAACCAAGATTTTCGCCTTTGCGACTGCGCTTCTTCCTCTGCATGTTTTGGAAGAGTGGCGCTTCCCTGGCGGATTTCACTACATGTA
Source organism: uncultured Faecalibacterium sp. (assembly GCA_964495385.1). Classification (GTDB taxonomy): domain Bacteria; phylum Bacillota; class Clostridia; order Christensenellales; family CAG-917; genus CAG-1138. The sequence continues at coordinate 2,341 of CAZBVO010000038.1, read as the reverse complement.
CAACATCATGGTCAACTCGGATGCGCCCGACAGATACCCCATGAACCAACTCTCGGATATGTTTACAAACTTCATAGGAATAGTTTTTGGCATAGTGATTTTGTGTGTGGGGATGCAACCGATATTCTTGATTATGCAACTTTTCCTTTGCGTTGCAGAGATGATAGGGCACACAAAAGGCGGGATTTTCTCATACAAACGCTTCAAAGAAAAAGGCAAAAAGACCATTTATAATCCGGGATTTTTCACAACTCTATTCGGTTATCTTCCCATTGCGGTTGCAATCATCGTATCCTTTGTCATTGACACTACACCGCTTTGGTGGCATTGGATTGTGGGGCTTGCTTGCGGAATTATTCTAGGCGCAATGTCCTTGAAATTGCCCGAAAAAATAACGCAAAACAAAGATTCCGTTTATGCCTATGATTGGGGTGACGGATATTTTGAAAAATTCAATAAAGAGTAACTCTCAAATAATATTAAAGGCTCGCGGTTGCGAGCCTCTTTTTTAGATATCTAAAACTGTTTGGTTGTTTATGTTTACCTTGATTTTTTCTCCGTTGCTTTCAACGCGCAATACGCCGTTATTGCTCACTCGCTCGAATATCAACAGATTGTCATCCTCAACAAAATGCGTTTCTCCGATGAGGAAATCTTTATATTTTTTGCGGAATTCGCCAAGCATTCTATAGTGTGCAAGAAGCTGTGTATCCTCATTACCCCACGGATAAGTGCCACGATTTAGCGGATCTTCAAAGCCTTGTTTTCCTGCCTCATCACCATAGAATACACAAGGCACTCCCGGCAATGCATACTGCAAAACGCTTGCAATCATAAGACGATGTTTTGCGATATCATACTGCTTTTGAGACAGCCAAAAGCCTGCTCTTTCTCGCTTGGTATATGGTGCGCTCACACCGCTCAACGCCGTGATTGCACGCACGGTGTCGTGACCGCCGATCAAGTTCATCGCGCTATCCAGCGATTCTTTTGGATAATTTTCAAGAATGTGGGAAACCACCTTGACAAATTCATCCTTATTACCGCTCATCGCATACGCAAGGATTGCATCCTTAAAAGGATAATTCATAACGGCATCCAGTTGTTCACCCATAAAATATGGGCGCCACTCACTATACGCAACCTTGGTAGAGGCGTCTTCCCACACTTCGCCAACAATGAACATATCATCGCCATCTTGCTTTATGCGACCGCAAAGCTTATTGGTGAAGTCAATGGGGAGCTCGTCCACAACGTCCAATCTCCATCCCTTGACGCCGAGCTTTGTCCACTTGTCAATAACTCCGCCATCACCCAAAATGAGATTTTGGAAGCCTTGTGCACTCTTGTTGACCGTTGGCACAACGGTGCTACCCCACCAACATCCGTAGCTGTATGGGTGCTTGTTGAAATAATACCAATCATAGTACGGTGACTGAGTGCTTTGATATGCTCCGAGTTCGGGATATGTGCCGTTCTTGTTGAAATATCTGCTGTCCGAGCCCGTGTGATTAAACACGCCGTCAAGCATGATGTTTATGCCCTTTTCACGCGCAGTATCAATGAGCGTTTTGAATTGCTCTTCCGTGCCAAACAAGCCGTCAATTTTCAAATAATCACCGGTGTCATAGCGGTGGTTGGAACTAGACTCAAAAATAGGCGTGAAGTATATACAGGTCACCCCAAGTGACGCAAGATAATCAAGCTTTGAAATGACGCCGTTTATGTTTCCGCCAAAGAAGTCATTGGCAAGATAATCTTCGCCGTCACGAGCGATATCCACCCTCTCGTTCCAGTCCGAATGCAGTCTCCCCCTCTTTGTGAAAGGCATGTCTCCAACCCTACAAAACCTGTCTGCAAAGATTTGATATGTAACGCCTTGTTTTGCCCAATTCGGCACTTTATAATCGCATTTTGTTACGGTTAACTGCCATTCCGGTAGCCAATCTCCTCTTATAGCAGTGCCATCGTCACCACGCCCCAAAAAGGCTAATGCGCCGTTTTCAAGCTCACCTTCAAAGCGATATTTGAAGACACCGTAGTCATCTATGGCAAACGCGCCTTCAAACACATCTTGTCCGCCTGCGGTATATCTATACGGCAATTCATATCTAAGTTCGCTCCCATTGTTTGGAAACGCTTTTCGGATAACCACAAAAACCCGCTTGATTTGCATATCGCAATCAACGGGAAAAATCATTGACGTAGCCTGCCCACGCACACTCGCTCCATATGGTTTTTTGTGTATTAACGGATTATACATTTTTGATAAATTGATATTTTGCTCATTCGAAGACGGAACACGAGGCGCAAGGCGCCGAGCCTCTGAGCGCCGAACTTG
>CAZBVO010000037.1:0-3895 GCA_964495385.1 uncultured Faecalibacterium sp. | reverse complement strand
TAACGGCATTTGAGAAATTATAAGAAGATAATCAATTTTTATATATAGGTTTAAGCAAAATACCGAGGATTATATCAAGTATGCTCTTCGACTCTTCCTCGACAGTAATCGCACATTCGGCAGTGAGACCGTTTGAAGCAGTGGCTGTTATTGTTGCCGTGCCGACACTGACGGCAGTAACAACACCGTTTTCATCAACGGTAGCAACCGTGGAATCGGATGAAGTCCATGTAACAGTTTTGTCCGTTGCATTGTCCGGAGCAAGAGTCGCCACAAGTGAATTGTTCTCTCCAACTTTGAGAGAAAGTTCGTTCAAATTCAAACTGATTTCAGATACGGAAATCGGTTCAAGCATGGGTATCTTTTCGCTTTCAATACCATGGCACTTATCACACTCTCGCTCTTTACAACCCTCAGATGTAACGGTTGGCTCAAGTTTAGTTTTCCATTCGCCCCACGAGTGACCGCTACTTTTTACAGTTTCACCCATTTCGAGCAATTCACCGCAAATTTTGCAGCATTTATCGCCGGTATATCCGTCGGTTTCACAGCCAACTTCCTTGTAGTTTTTAAGTTCGGCTTCGCCGTGTTTTATGTCGATTCCTTTAAACTCGTTTTTTCCGCAAGCGGTACAGACTCGTTTCTGACAACCGGCTTTGTAGCAACTTGATTCCCTACGAACAGTCCAGTCGCCAAATTGGTGTCCGTTCTCGGCACAAGAGGTCGCTTTTGAGCTGTTATAATTACACTCGATGTCTCCGCATTTATCCGATTTTATCCGGTCGTCAATTTCATTCGGATTAGTGGATATAGAAAGCGAACCCGTAAATTTCTCGCCCTTGCTGAGCGGAATATCATAGAATTCAAAATCAGCTTCGCTTTTGCCGTCGCTCATGTCAGACACATAATAGTCCATAGTGCCATCCGTTCTCGCCGTTATCTCAACACGGTACTCATCATCCGCAGAATAGCAAAAAGCTTTTTTGCCGTCATAATTCATAACTGTCACGGAAGAGTCACACTCGGTTATGTTTTCATCTACTATAGAGAGCATAAGTTTATCGGAAGAGTTATAAACATACACATCTACAGGGCACTGTGCGCTGACATATTTTGTCTTGCTCGAGTTGAGCGTTCCGTCATGACATTTCTGGTTAACCCACATATTTTTATAATAAGTGGAATATTTCATATCCTCACTTTCATTTTGAGCGGCACAAAAGTTATAGCTGCATTCGTAAAGATATGTATTGGTTGCTTTCAAAACATTGTAAGCAAAATCATAATTTACTGCATTTTCATAGGTTTGATTGTTCTTCAATTTGTTTGCATAGGACTTCACCGTTCTGCTGAGTGCATCCTCAAAAGGAGAAACATAGTTCATTATGTAATACGGCGTAGAAGCTTTTCCCATTGGCAAGAGAGCATTAAGAACACCGTAGGTGGTATTATACGAAAAAGTAATCCAGAAAGCTGACATTCCGAGCTTACCGGCATCACAGCCCAAAACCTTCGATACCATTTTATATGACCAGTTCTGAATCTGCTTTTTTACGGCAAGATCATATGTCAATGTTGCTGTATCTTTTGCAACCGACAATGCCCACGAAACGATTTCTTTGTCTGTCACATTCATTGCGTAATACAAATCAAGGGACTCTCTAAACCATTTTGCATACTTCGGATTCGTAGTCTCCATTTCGTCAATTGCCGCATAGAGGATATTGAATATCTCGGAATTGACACTCTTAAAGCTGAGTGCAACAGTATAAGCGTTATTTGCTTCCCTGAAAGCATTGACTATATCCGCACTTGTCGAGATATAATCACAAAGGTCGTTCGCCACACTCAAACCGTTAAAAACGCTTTTCATCGTCTCCTTATCGGTTTCATAGCTTTCTTTCAAAATCTTGCGAAGTATTCCTTCGGTTTTTTCAGACAGTTTATAATCCGGGTCGGTGAAAAAACCTTCTATCTCCAGTTCCGTATCTCCCGAAACGCTCTTTTCCCATTCGCTTGTAGATTTCAAGCATTTTTTCAGTTTGCCGTAGGTGCTGTTATAAGTTGAAAACGCTTTTTTGTTGAGCTCTTTTTGCATTGTGTCGCTTGAGCTGTTTATTTTAACGATAAGATCTGCGAGAAACAGTTGATAATAATCCGCAGATATTGTGAGGTCATCAAATTTAAATGTGGCAATTTCTCCCACATCGCCAACTACATCCCAAAGCTTAAACCAAAAAAGACGCTTTGAGTTTTCTTCCGACCATACAACATTATAGAATCCGTTGTCACGCTCAAATGAATCGTATTTTTGATTTGCAAAGTTTATGTGCTCTGTGACATACTGTTCTCTTGAATAATCTTCCTCAGTACCCGAACCGCTCGAGGACGAATTTCCCGTATCCGTGACATCAGATTGAAAGATTCCCGATTTCAGATTAAAATTAAAAGCGGGACGCACGCCGAGGTCGCTGCCGCTGGCATTGTCGAAATCGTAATTGTAGGCATTACCGTCGTAGCTGACAATGCATGTATGGCTGCACTTACTGCCAGCCGAGCGCAGACGCCAGTAAGAATTTCCGGAGTATGAGCTACTCGTCGAAACCCGCAGACCCTGACACTTGGCGTAATCACTACCCTGTGCTCTGCGAGCGGTATCGTAATCTCCTGCATTTGAGCTGAAGCCGTAGCTTGAATTTTTCGCATCGTTATATGAAAGGAGGTAAATTTTATCGTATGTATCCTCGGAATCGTAAGCTGAATATGAGCTGCTATATGCCGAATTATCGAGGTGGGTCGTGCTTATCGAGTTCTTCTGTTCTGCGGAAAAGGCAGTGTTATAAAAGTCGTTGTTAAGCCATTTTCTAATACTGCTCTCGGCATAGTTATTGGCATAATAGGTCTTGGAGGCATCACCCCAGTATGCGGTGTAGCCGTATTCATCTGTGCCGGAGGAAAGAATATAATTGTTATAAGCCTGAGAGTCGAGTATGGTCTCGCTCATGACCATACCGGTATTGGGGTCGAGCACACGCCATTCTATCGGCTCATATTTGAACCAGTACACAGTGCCTGTTGAGTAGCCGTTGTCGTCCTGATAAGTGTAGGAGGGGGATGAAGTATAACCTGTGCCGTAAGGTCTATAAGAGTCAAAAACAACCCCACGGTATTTGTTTAAACCGTATACAACATCCTTGTAACGCATATAGTCGCTTGCGGTCATTTGACTGTCAGACCACGAGCCTGTGCCGCTGTAATAGCCGTAGGAGGTCCAGCTTTTGTTGTCGCCTGCGGCGGCAGTCAAAGCTGAGATAAGGCTGCTGTCCGTGACCTTGCTCTGCGGATACCAGCCGAACTCAATGATGTCGCCGGTTTTGTAAGAGGTTATCTGCAAAGCCTCCGCTTTGGGTGCAAAAAGCCCTGCCCAGTCAACCCCTGCAAGCTGACTCAGCGGTGCAACCCCAAGCACCATGATGAGTGCAAGGGTGAGGGAGAGGATGGATTTTGCGATTTTTCGTGATTTTTTCATTTTAATACCCCCGTAATAAAAAAGTGCGCAGCCGAAGCCGCGCACGAAAAACGCTGCTTCGATCTTGCTGCGACACAATTCATTCCCTGTTCTATAAGTATGATACAAGTATGATGACCTAAAGCATGCATTTTTACCGAGGTAAAAAAGTACACACTTATAGCATCAGGGAAAATATAAAATTGCGTCGCAACTTTAGTATAACGCTTATTCGCAAAATGTCAATATATAACAATAAAAAACATTGTTTTATTTTGCGAAATAAAGAATAATTTTTCAGGTCAATTTCGGTTTTGCGGCAAGGGTTGTCACTACGGGTGGGTGGTTTACGGCGATGCTGTCTTTTACCGTAGGGACAACCCTTGC
>CAZBVO010000036.1:0-4374 GCA_964495385.1 uncultured Faecalibacterium sp. | reverse complement strand
ACGATGATGGTGCGGACAAGACGGTGTTCAGTTCGTATGACTTTGACGGCAACGGTGCGAAGTTAATGGAACATTCGTATTATCATAACCGATTTGTCGAAGCGGCACTCGCTATGTTGGCACCGAATTGGTGCCGAGATAAAAAACCATTGCGTGTTTGGTGGATGGGTGACTATGCCGAAGACGACGACATTCCCGAGGAGAAAAAGAAGTACAATCCCGTTAAGTCTACTTGGGGCGACAGTGTTACTCCGAAAGTTATCAATGAGTCTTTTGACTTCTCAAAACCGTGCTATCTCGTCAATGAGAGCACACACGAGTACATAGACCTCTTGCGGCTCGAGAAAATCAATCGAAACTCGTGGGGGGGTTCAATTCACCCGCTTCCTCTGCTCACGGCGGTTGGCAATGGTCGTGGTGGTGGAGATTATCACGGAAGCCGAGCAATCAATCAGCGTATGGTTGGCTCTTGGGCGGGGGATTTGCTTACCATTGAGGAGTCGGTGCCTATCTCGGAAGATGGTTTCCTGGAATACATTGACATCACAAGCGATGCACACTTTTCTGAAGATTGAGAGGCGACGGTATGAGCAAGTATCTTGAAGCTTCGGTCGTTAATGTAGAACTTGATGAGAATGGCGAAAAGGTCGTCCATTTTTACGGGGATAGTTATTGCAGCGAAGATGGAACCGATACACCATATCGCTTTACGGAATACTGTTGGGGATACATTCCTCTTAAAGAAGTTGTTGAAAACGGTATGCCGGACGGCAATTGGTACGGTGAACTCAAACAGTATATCATTGACTGCACAGAACAACAGCTTGATGAGATTTATGAGCATTATGATAATGGCAAAATGCCGCGGATTATTGATGGTCTGACAATGGATACGCCGCTCGGATGCTACATACTAAGTACGAGAGAATCATCTACGGTGGAGGATTTATAAGTGGGTTACTATATAGAACAAGTTGGGGGAAGCATAGAACTTCCGCTAACAAATGTCAATTCAGCAGTTGATGCAATCAAAAAATGGCTACAAGATGAAACGGAATGGGGCGACTGGAATGAGTGTGGCAAAATCGAAGAGTTTGCCGACAAATTCGGTATGGAAGCAATTTTTAACGCCGAAAAATCTAAATACTATCTGTATAACATTGGCGAAAAACTTTGGAATCAAGAGGATTTTTTAAGTGTTATCGCAAAATTCTGCTATGAAGATTCTTATATAGAAATTGCGGGTGAAAACGGAGACCGTTGGCGGTGGGTTATCAAGAATGGCGAGTTATGCGAGGTTATGCCGGCAGTTGACTGGCATACGGATGCTATCGAAGTTGAAAGTGTTCTGCACGCAAAGCAAAAAATACTTGATATATATCGCAAGAACGAACTGAGTCTCAGAGAGATACTCAACACGGTGTCAGTTGTTGGGCTTAGTATTGAAGAGGTGTTGGAACTTGTAGATAATTTGAAATGCGCAATCGAAGATGAGCACAAGGCATAAAATGTTTGTATAAGGAGTGAATAAATATGCACAAAGATTGGTGTGGAAAGCCGTGTTGTGATTGCAAAAATCCATGTAAACTTGACGAACGAATTTCTTGTAGCCCTGACTGCGAATTTCTTGGCGCAAATGGGGAGCACACGCATCCTGAATGTCAAAATTGCGATGCCTTGCCGTTATATCGAGTGCCGATTTGCTACGATGGTGCAGTGTATGTAAGGGCGGCTTCTTCTGAAGAAGCAAGAGAAATGGTCTGTGGTATCCCGACGGACAAAATATATGAAAATTCCGACGGAACGTGGGATATTGACCAAGCCAAAAAAGAGGAGGAATAGCATATGAGTATGAGAGAGTATGCAGTGGACGAGTATGGATTATTGCTCGATGAAAAGACTATGAAAGCTCTCGCTAAGAAAATTTGTGAGGATTATACGGATGAAAATTATGACGAAGACCCCTATGGTTTTAACGAAGATATTGAGGCAAAGTTCGGAAACATTGACTACATCAGCAGCTTTACGGGGCAGGCATTCAAACTTACTGATGACGGCGACAACGATTATCATAGTGAAACCTCCTACTTTAATGATGATTCCGTCTATATTCTTGTAGCTGACAATGCACCTTCCTTGTTTAAGATAGCCTACGCAAACATGGACGAAATGATTGCGGAATTTAGAAGTCAACTCGATAATTATTTGCCCGACTTTGCTTACAGAAGCCATATAAAGCACTTCGTAGGCACATATTACGGCTAATCAAAATTAACTTTGATGGGCGGCGTTAGCCGCGCCGCCTAAGCATTATATTCGTTAATTACTATCCACAAGATAGTGCTTTCGGTTATATCGGGAGTAACAAAATGTCAGAGGGACAAACTGGGGGCATCGGAACTCGTTTGGTCATCTAAACAGCTCAAGAAGCTATAACTGAACTGTCAAGATACGAAATGGATAAAGCACCACCCTACCCAACCAAAGGGTTAAAAGTCCAGATAAATCAAGGACTTTCCAACATCGGAGACGTTACCCAACTGCGGTAGAAAACACGACTGTCCAGCAAGAACTGTCCAAAGAAACTTTCTGGTTGCAACCAGTACAAGTTGGCGTAACAATCCAGCTGGCAACATTCTGAGGGATATAATGCAACACGCTTTGCTGAGGCGGCGAGGCAACAGCTCGACTAATTTTAGTCGTATTATAATGGCTACGGAATGCCTCACCGTAGCCGCCAATATGCGGATATGGTGAAATTGGCAGACACGCATCTTTGAGGGAGATGTGGTTTAATACCATGCAAGTTCGACTCTTGTTATCCGCACCAATGGTTAGGCGATAACCTAAAGCGCTTCACTATCTCATTTTGGACGATGAGAGGTGGCTAAAGTCCAATGTGGAATTCAAGCGTGTCCACCCTCTGGGCGCCCCGTGACAGCCGGTGTCACGCAACAAGTTACGAGGAGAGAAAATAAAACATGACAGACAAACAGATTGTAAATAGATTGAACTTGTGCGCTCATAGAGATGTAGAAGCTGATTGCTCTGTGTGCGCAACTGAACCTGTCGGTTGGGACGAATGCAGGGAATGGCTTATGTCGCAGGCACTTGGCCTCATCAACCGCCAAAAGAGCGAGATTGAACAATTAAGAAGCAGAGACGAAGAATTCTTGACTAAAAACTATTCTTTTGATAAATATTATGACGAGCATATTGCAAGAGCAAAATCCGAGGCTATAAAAGAATTTGCGGAGAGGCTGAAAGGGAAAGCTCATTTGCACAGCTGTAGATATCTCGGTAATACTTATGCCATTCAAGCAATTGATATTCGGGATGTTGACGGCCTCGTAAAAGAAATGACGGAGGAAAGTCATAATGAGCATCTATGATTACCAAGAAGGAACGGAGTACATTATTCTAAAAAAAGAAAAATTTGTTGACAAACAGTATTTTAGGGACATTGCTGCATTTTTGGGTCTGCCCGTTTACGCAAGTGTGTTGTATGTTGGTGTAAATCGGAAATTGCTTGATTATAGATGTGATAGGGAGGAATGCGAAAATGCGAGAAAAGCTGATTGAATTATTGATAGATGGACATAGCAACAGCGAGAAATCACCTCATTATTATGGCGAACCTATGAGCATCGATTATCAAAGATTTGCCGATTATTTACTTGCGAACGGCATTGTGGCGTTGCCGTGTGGGATAGACGACCCTGTGTTCGTCATTCCAACAAAAGAAAACGGCAGAAAAGAAATTACACCTATGGCTTGCTTGGGCTTTGTGATTGGCGAGCCGTGTAATGTGGCTAACTGTTTTGATGAAAAGAATAAGCTGTATCAGCCGTCTTTTGATGCATTTGGGAAAACGGTATTTTTGACACACGAAGAAGCTGAAGCGGCACTTGAAAGGAGTCAACAATGACACAGATTGAACTTGATAACCTAAAAAGAGAACTGAGAGGCATCCGAGAAGCAGGTAGCAAAAACGCAGACGAAATAAAAATGCTCCACGAGAAAATCTTCTGCATAGAGATGATTAACTCGATTATTGCTTATAGTCCGTTGTGTCGTAATGGCGCAAAGGATGTCACTGGGGAGCAGCTTGTTCGGCACGAGGAACAGAAACGCTATAATTATTTGGCAGAGTATATCAAAGCGCTGGGCAGAGAAACTGTAGTGCAACTTGCCGAAGAGCAACTTGCGGACGTTGCTTGTGTCAAGAGCAATGTATTTGTTGATGACGAAGGGTTAAGTTATAACTCTATAGTGTGGAAAGAGTCAAGCTGAAACTTATATTGGGGTATAGCCAAGTGGTAAGGCACCAGACTTTGACTCTGGCACAAGGCTCAATAGGGCTGACCGTTGGTT
>CAZBVO010000035.1:0-5174 GCA_964495385.1 uncultured Faecalibacterium sp. | reverse complement strand
ATGGTCGGGCGCACTCGCTGCGTGAGCAGATATTTCCCAACCGTCCGCACCGTACTTGTCATGATTGTCCTCGCTTATTTTCTCCTGCATTAAGCCGAGGCCGCCCATTATGTTCCGGCGCACAGCCGCCTCGAGCGAGGTATGTCTGCCGCTTTCGTAATCTATCGTCACAAGGCCCTTTTCGTAAAGGTTTTTACACGCTTTTCTGACAGCCGTGTTGTAGTCTGTCGCACCTGTTGAAACGAGACCGAATACATAATCGCAGCAAACATTATATGCCTTATTTAAGGGCAACGGATTGCCGTAAGGGTCTATCATGCCGATTGTCTGCGTTATGTTTGAAAAGTCCGCTTTTGCAAGCTTAACGGCGGCTTTGACTATCTGCTGCAAGCTCTGATTATCTTCAAACTTCACGGCCTCGGTCGTTGGAAGTTTTGAGAGGTCGAAGTCATACCCTGCTTTTGCGGATTGTGAGAATATTTCCTCAACTTGATTGTTCGAAACCTCAAGCAGTTTGGCGACCTCTTTTTTTATCTCGTTTCTGCTCATACCGAGCTGTTGGGCTTTCCAAATCTGATAGCCTGCCGTCGAAGTAATTTTACCCGCCTGTGCGATTCTTCGGGCGATGTCACGCAACAAATACTGCGCAACGGGGTCAACCACTCTGCCCGACAGAACATTTAAGCCTTCTATTTTCGCCGGTGAGAGCATTATCCATCATCTCCGCCCTCTCCCGCCATTTGTTCAAGCTCCGGCATGTACTCCGTTCGGATTTTCTCAAAGTCTGCCGGCGTCTCATGCGGAAGTTCAAAATACCACGCAACCGCAAGTTCGGGCTTAATAAGTCCCATTTGCACCATATTTACATACTCATTCCATGTTTTATCACGGTTATAAAGAATACCGTCGCCGTAGTCAAGTATTACTTCGTCGGGGTCAATAGCCTCTCGACCGCTTATTCGATAAACCTCGGCAAGCGCAGAACAAAGTTGCAGCACCTCTTTGACCGCCTGCGTCCACACTCTTTGCAAGTCAATAATCGTCAGGTTATAGTCGCCGTCAGAAGATGTTATTTCCGTCGCTGTGCGCTCGGCCGACTCCACTTCGGACAGTATGCCTCTTTTGAAACCGATAACACTTTCGATGTTTCTGAGATATTCATTCTTTCGCGCAAGATAGCTTTGTTCACGAAACGCAGGTGAGAATATCGTTACTCCAAAATCTTGAGGATCTCCGTCAAATTTGGTAAATATATCGTCCTCGACTGTTTTTCTGCCGCTTCTGTCTCGTTTCAACAGATCTTCCGAAACCATAATCCTTGACCTTCCGAGCTCGAATTCACGGCACAGTTGTCGCTCATTTTGATTGATGTGTGCAATAAGTTCTGCGGCAGGCGCATATATAGCGACACCGTCAGCCGAGCCATCAACAGTGTTATATATCGGTGTTTTCATGGAAACGAGTCCTAATCCCTTAACGGGCAGACTGATTTCCGGCTGCAAGGCGGCGTACTTTTCAAGGGAGTTCAACGGAACTTCCGTTCCCAGTGTGCCCACGCTGTCCGATTTAAATAACTTTGTTTCGATTTTCAGACCGTTTTCTGCTGTCCTGCGTTCCAACAGCGTGTAATAGCTACCACGCTCAACTGTGAGTTCGGCCGTGCCAACACTTGTCAGCTCTCCGCTCTCGCCCCTTGAAAGGGGCACAAAACAGTCTCGTCTGATAGGCACAAACACGAAACTATCAGCGGTCGGGACTGGCTTAATAAGGCATTCGCCCGAAATTAGCATCTGTTGAAATGCATTTTTGCGCACCCTCTCCAACGAATTGAGGATACTTTCTGCAAATGTATTTTTGGTGCTCGTTTCATACTCTGAAAAGGTTGTTTTTTCAAGCTTGTTCACAATAAGCACGGGCAGCCTCTGACAGTCGTCGAAATCTTTGTCCGAATGGTCAAAATACATTGTCAACCAAAGCTTTATAGCCTCTTGCATCTCACTTGTGGTTATGTCTTTTGCCCCGAACGCATCGGCAAAACTGTATACTTTATTGCGATTTAAAAGTGCCGATATAACACTCATTTACTTTCCCCCGTGTTAATAACTATTTTTCTGAGCTTTGCTGTCCCTCTCTCGAATCCATCCGCATATGCTCGCAAGCAGGCGTTTTCTCGCTCAAGCTTATCAACCTTGCATCGGAGTTTTAATATCTCGGTCTCAAAACTTTCACGAGCATACACCGGCAAGTACTTATCACATATCCACCTTTTAATCTTTGTCATCGTTATCCCCTCTATAACCCATCCACCGAAGTTCACGGCGGAGGATGGTGTAACAAAAGTATCTCATCTCATCCATAGCGTGGTCGTACTCTTTAAGCACCTTATCTACCGTTGATTTTTCATCCCAACGGTACATGCCAAATTCTTTGAGAATGCCCTGGCAGCTCGAATTTATCTTTATCACGCCGCCTTTTATCATCTCGGATGCCACTCGGATGCCGTCAATAACATCGTTTTTTGCTCGTCTTACCCTAAACTTACCGTGTTTGCGTATGCAGGCAATAAAGCTTGCCGCTGAGGGATCTACTATCACTTTTTCTATTTCATACCCGTCGGCAAGTTTTTCGAGCTCGTCGTAATACTCCTCATCGGTCATCTGTCTGCCCCGTTTACGTCCGTCATAATAGAATTCTTTGATTCGTGTAGCTTTTTTACCGTTAAGACACCACAAGCCTGCCGAAAAAGGATTCAATGTGCCGTAATCGACAGAAATAAAATAGCGTCCCGTCTCCGGAACACTATCGTCTATAAGAGTATTCACATCTATGTCGTATATCAAGCCGTCCGCAGCTACCCATAAGCCCAGAATAAACCGCTTATAAAAGACTCCGGACGGATATAGTCTGTAATATCGCTCCCTGACCTCTTGGCTCAAAGCCGGGTTATCATCAAGCATAAAGTGTATATGATACACACGCTTTTCTTCGGGTTTTGTTACCCACTCTTCATAAAACCAGTGTGCGGGGCTGTCGGGGTTGCAGTTAAACCAGTATTTAGACCCGGAAACTGAGCATCTTGCGAGAGCCTGCTCGACAAAAGAGCGTGGCATAAGTGCTACCTCATCGAGTAACACACCGGCAAGAGTAAGACCCTGTATCAATCCTGCCGAACTCTCATCCCTGCCCCCGAACACATAGAATCTGTTGGTTTTGCCCGTTCCGCTGACGATAAGAAGCTTTTCGGTGCGTTTATATTGCAGCTCGAAATATGCCGTAACATCGGTCATACCCAACAGTGGCGTGATGATGTTACGCTCTGCTGATTGTACAGTTTTTCCGCAAATAGCGAAAGTCTCACCGTCAAAATAGCGCATGGCCCAGTGGATAAATGACATAATCATACAGACGGTTTTGCCCGAACGCACTGCTCCGTCACAGATTATCGCGTCATACTCGCTTTTATGTGCGCCGTGACACCATCTCATTATCTCTTTTTGCTTTGGCGAAAGTGTAGTTATCTTCATTTGTCCTCACCGTCCAATGCCTTGTACAGCTCAGATATATCACCCTGCTGCTGTCCGCCTTTTTCGCTTACCATTTCCATGATAGTCTTAAAAGCAACTGTATCACCCTTCAACGCACGCTGTATCTGTGCATAGATCATTGCTTCCTGCACCGAAATATTCTTACCACGAACATCTTCAAGGCATTTTACTTCTGCCGGTTTGCCTTTTTTAAGATACAGAGACACAGCAAGTTGAGCGAGTTCTTTCGCATCTCTTTTGTCTCTGCGAACCTGTGCGGACTTTTTTCCGCCCCTTGACGCTTCCTCGGCGGTTAAAATGTGTTTTTTGTCTCCTAAATTGTCTATTTTTTTACTCATTTTGTAACAACAAAACCGTTCTTGTTTTTAATGTCATAACTGCCAATAGTCACCATCCCGCCGCTCTTCCACGCCCTGCGTTGTTTATGCTGCTCGATTGCCACTTCACGCAGACTTTCAAAGGTGTCTTTCTTTTCAAAGCTAAGTCCGTCAAAATTGTTTTTAAAGGTGTATTCCTTGAAATAGTTTTTATTAACCTTGACGGCAAAAGCAGCCATGCCCTCTCTGCTTTCCATCAATCTGAACTGCCAATTTTTCAAATATATCGCAGTATTGTTACCTGTTACAAGTACAGGATTCCCCTTTACCACTTTTATGTTGTTGGTCATAACAATACAAGTATCACTATCTCTGTTTTCAACCTGGTCAAAATAAAAATACTTTTGAGATTCATGCTGCACAGTTCCAAAAAAGCGATCGTCGCTTGTTGAACCGTTGTTTTTATTGACATTACTCGGTATGTTGCTCGATTCTTTTAAATTCGAACTCGTTGCTCCTCGTCCACCCATTGTTTTTTATCACCAACGCTTTTTGTTGACTTCGATATATTCGTATCCGGCTTTTTCAAGTCCGCTCTTTTTCCAAAGCCTTTTAGCCGTACCGATATATACTTGATTATCTTTGCCGTTCAGAGTTTTTCCGTGGGCGGCAAGATCTTTTCTAACTGTTTCGACCGTCTTTTTCGCTGCGGCTTTATATCTACCATCAAATCTGTTCGCGATAGCAGTCATCTGTTTCGTGTTTTGCTCAACCCCTTTTTTCGCTCTGAAAATATATGTGTTTTCATTCGGGCCGTTTGAAACCGCTCTCGTTTCTCCCTTAAATCCAAAGCGCAAATGATTTTGAATATCCACACCCGAAAAGGAACCGCCGATAATTCTTCCGCCCTGATACGGATGATTGTGCGTCAATGTAACCACATCCTTAAAATTAGGGTGTCCTGTCGGAATTGCAACGGCACCTTTGTTATTGCTTGTTCCGGCAACAATGAGCTTCCCACCCTTATCATACAAAGCAATGTATTCGACCGGTTTATCCCGAACGGCATTTTCAAACTGATGAATAGACATTCCCTGATATTTTTTGGTTTTATCATAAAATGCAGAAACGTGGTGGTCTTCTCCGCCGGTACTTGTTCCCTCTCCGAATCCGCTGTTTGCTCCTCTACCGCCAAAATGCTGTATATTCATCTTTATCACGTTATTGCTCCTTTATGGCATAAAAAAAGAACCACCGAAGTAGCTCTTTTTTTATATTTAGTTTTTATATCTGATAATTTATGCCGTATTTA
>CAZBVO010000034.1:0-5930 GCA_964495385.1 uncultured Faecalibacterium sp. | reverse complement strand
CTCGGCATTAAATGTCGCTTTTTGAAAGAGAAAAAAGAAAAACTCACCGCAAAAAGTCTTCCAAAAATACCCGCCGATTCCGAACTGACGGAACCGACGGGTAAGCTGTGCTAATTAACAGCCCTCTTATAATATTTTTCTGTTAAGAACGTTTTCAATAAAAGCCTTTTGTCCTAATCGGCAAAATTCTCACATTCCGATTTCGGTTGTTCGCTTTTGCCGAGGTGCTTTTTATGTTTAAATATTATAAGACCTGCCAAAGGTGAAAGAACATAAATTATTGCCGCGGTAATAACAATAGCGACACTGTCGGAATAAATAACCATCGGTGTCCAAAACGGCATTGTAAACCAATAGACGACATTTGACAAAAAGTTTAAAAATGGAACAACCATTGTCAACATCATTAAAAAATAACCGATCGAGGGAATAATCATTACTGAAAACGAACTGAAAAACAGATATTTATACTCTCTTTTTTTGCAATAAATCGCAACTGCTATATTCCATGCCAAAATAAGTGCAATATGAATTTTACCTAAAGCCATGGAAGAATAGCCTAAAATCTGTTTTTCATTGAAATGACCCGAAAGCAGAATTGCCGAGCCCCAAGCAAGCAACGAGCCGATAATTCCTATAATAATTTGCGTATGTTTTTTCATATTTTTTCCGCTTTTCATACTTAACACTCCTTAATATTTTGTTCCCGCATCGCTCTCCCCTGCCTTCATCTACATTGTATATTTTTAACAAAACCTTGTCAATGACTTTAAGAAACTTGTAATAATTAACGGCATTTTTTAAGAAGTTTGTAATATTCACCGCATAAAAATCTTATAAAGGCGCAAAATACCCGCCGATTCCGAACTGACGGAACCGACGGGCAAGCTGTGTTTAGTTAACAGTCTTCGTATTATCTTTTTCTATTAAGAATGCCTTTGAATAATGAATTAAATCATTGGTATAATACTGAACCATATATGCTTCCCCAGCAATAATACTGTCAAACTGTTGTTCGGTTATTCGTACATTTTCGTTGTTAACAACAATGTAATAAACATTATCCTTACATTCCTTATTAATTTCAGTCACATAAAAAGTCTTTGTATGATGATTAGATACTAAAAGAAACAAAAAAACTAAAATCAAGCTTGAAACACAAAAAGAAAACACCAACAAATTGCTCCCTGCCTTTTTCTCTGATGCTGATTTTCTTTTCACCCTAAATATACATAGGCAATAAATAATTTGAAGAATAATCAACACAAATAAAAGCATTGCCGCTATTGCTGAAATTTCTCTGAGACCGCTTAAAGAAGAAGCGTTAAATAACACTGTTAATAACAACATCGCTTCCGTTAAGCAGGAAAGAAATAAAGTCGCGGATAACAGCTTTCCGGATTTTTTGAATTTCACCTTTATCACTCCGTTTCCATCGCAATTTCCACGCATTTATATGCGTTTATTATTCCGTTTGAACTCACTAAATTATGTAAACTCTCGACTTCAGTAGTTCCACGTTTTAATATGGATGCAATTTCTATGCTTGTTAAATCATAATTAACACTTTTAATAAGCGCTGCAATTCCCGTTACATATGCTGTTGCGCATGAAGAACCGCTTGCGAAAGATAAATCATCATCAGGATATATTCCTAAAATATCGCACCCAGGCGCTGCAACATCTACTAATGGTCCATATCCGGCATATTCATAAATCTCCCCTTTATTATTTACAGCGGTAACACATACAACATTATTCAAATCAAAACAAGCTGGATAAGCCGGGACTTTTGATAAATCGTTTTTGTATTTACCCGATGAACACACAAATAGAATATCCGAATACTTTCGCATTGTCTCTTCCAACAATGGGTTGTAATCCGTTGAATCCCAGCTACAATTAATGATGCTAACTCCAATTGAATGTGCATACTCAATCGCTTTAATTGCATCATTAATATCTCCGGAAGTTCCATTCATAAATTTCAAAGGAACAATTTTCACATCCGGTGCCACACCGGATATTTGGCTTTCATGAGATGAGGAAATTATACTTGCAATATAAGTTCCATGATAATCATATAAATAATTGTCATACACAGATGAATTATTATTATAAAAATCCCAACCATTTATATCATCAATATAACCATTTTTATCATCATCATTTCCGTTTTGAATCTCGTTCTCATTAGTATAAATGCTGTGGGCAATATTATTGTTTGAAATTTGTATTCCTGTATCTAATATACCGACCAACACATTATTACTGCCTTTGGTGATTTCCCAAGCATCTTCTATGCAAATGTCATACCCTTTTTCCCCTTTTATCCCGTTTATGAGTTGTCCGGTATTTTTTAGCCCCCACTGTTCTTTAAAATTATTTCCATAGTTTTCACTATTACTTACCTTGCTTTGAAAAACAATTAATAAGCTCACCAAACTTATTACAGTGACAACCCTAATAACTAAACACTTGTATTTTTTCATTTAAATCTCCATTCGTAAAATCATACTGACAAGTTACGTTTAAAAGGAGAAGAAGTATCAATACCCTTTGCAAAGTCGATTCCAGCATCACCAAAAGAGACCCCACCACCTGAAATAGTCACTATTTCATGGCCATATTGTGCTACAAATGCGGCCGAAAGATTTTGCTTGCGAGTTTGAAATATAGTAAATTTTACCGTACCGCTTTCCAGAAGATCCCAGCCAAAACCATTAACAGCTCTCTGCCAAAAAGAAAACACTAAACCTCTATTAGGTTCGATTTCAATTTCAGGAGAACGCGTACTTCCACCGTTTCCGGTAAAAGAAATTGCTCCTCTTTCAGACATAGAATTCAAGTTGCACCCCCAAGTCGCAGCAATTCTATCTTTCAAAAAAGTGATCGCGGGATGTCTTTTCCACTTAAAAGTTATTGTCACAGAATAGGAAACAGGTTTTTTTGTGCTGGATGTATTATCACTGACTGTAGTGACAAATGACATAGTCGTTGTGCTAATTTGGGAAATTGTTACTTTATTCTTATTGTCAATTTCTTTTGATTTTTGATAATCTTCTCTCGGCGTTGCAGCAATCTTTAACAACTTTATTTCCTCATCGCTTCTGTCATATATTCGCTTAAGGTCATCCGAGCTCAATTCGCGTAATTCGTGAATATTATTTCGATTTATTTCAATTTCTTCAAAACTCAAACCATTTTTTAATAACTCTTCATCAGATGAATTGGCAATAAACTCAACCCAGTACAATTCGTCAAAATGAACAGTAGTTACATCTATTTGCACACAATCCGGTTTATTATTCATTTCTGTTGCCATTTCATTTTTTTCACTTTCACTTAATAAATTCAACATATCTTTGGGATATCCAAAACTTATAAGTGTTTCTTCTGATTCGGTTAGGATATCAGTATCAGTTGAAACAGCAAATGATGAAATTAAAAATGAAAACGACATCGCAACTGTTAAGGTAGCACTTATAATTATTTTCACTAAATTGTTTTTTCTCATAAAAATCTCCATTTCTTTTAATAATACTATAAAATATAATCTTTCTGACTTTTGTTCTATATTTTTAAACGCTACTAATTCATAATCAGCACACCTCCGTTTGATATTTTTTCAATTTTCCCCTTTCAATAATATAGTCTTCACAAAACTCAAATCTTACAATTTTAAATTCACCAAATTTCGCACCTGTTTTTTGTGTAATTCGCCGAATTTCGCATTAAAAAGTCCCGCACATTTCCGAACGGGAATACGCGGGAGTCATCAAATATAAATAACAAATTATTTAGCGGTTAAAATTCAAGTGATGATGTAACATTATATATTGTTTCAGTATCCTTAAATACCAAAAGCTTTGTTTTTTCGGCATAATGCTCGCAAATTACGCGGTATGTATAACCTTTTGGCGCGGATATGGTTTTTTCAAAGCTTTTTGAGCTTGATTCGGAATATTGGTCATAATAGCAGTAAGCCGTATAATCTGTCCAAGTTCCGCCAATCAATCTCTGCAATTTAATATAAGTAAAACCGCATTTTGTTACATTGGAATCACCTACCGTTTTAGCACTAATTATCAATTTATCTGTAGTTTTTGATAATTTCAGAGATTGAGACGTTATTAACCCTGTTGCCGTTAAACTAACATCCGAATCATTCACAGTATTGTATAATCCGTACACCTCTTCGATTATGTCGTTTCCCGCTACTTGGGAATCGGCAGCAATTAAATCTACCGCAAAAGCATTAATTGACAACATACCTGTAATTGATAATAATACTAAACATATTGATATAATTTTCTTCATAATCAACGCTCCTTATTTAATAGTTTTTGCAAATTCTGTTGCATCATCCAAATCCATCGGAATCTGTATATAGTATACAGATAATCCGTCC
Source organism: uncultured Faecalibacterium sp. (assembly GCA_964495385.1). GTDB lineage: Bacteria > Bacillota > Clostridia > Christensenellales > CAG-917 > CAG-1138. The sequence goes on along the minus strand of CAZBVO010000034.1, from coordinate 1,519 downwards.
CTATAAGTAATTGCCGCTTTATCACCCTGCATAAAGCAGTATGCGGTTATATTACCTATTTCCGTTTTTTCAATATCACTTGTTACATTCTGAAATTCAAAATCCGGCACTAATTCAGCCATACTGTATTCTGATATATATATGCGCCCCTGTTTGTTTTTGTATTTTAATGTAATGTCAACAGAATTGCTGTATTCAAGCGGCTCATACTCAATCTTTGTTATTTTGTATTCTCCCGAAAAAATCGCTTCGGGTAACAGCACCTCATCAAAGCCGTTGTCGGAAAGCTCTTTCGCAAGGTCGGTGTCAAGAAGCTCATAATCCTCGGATTTATTATCGGTTTTGTCGAAGTTAATACGAATATAATCGTTGTAAAGCTCGACAACTCCGTCAAACAGCTTAACATCAAATACATATGCAGATGCAGACAGTGTACCGGCGAGTAATGCCGCAATTGCAGCCGCTACGGCAATTATCTTTTTATATTTCCGTTTTATTCGTTTACCATTGGCTTCACCGTTTCCTTTCTTTTCTTCCGTACTCTGTTTTTGTGCTTGGATTTTACTTAATTCATCCAAACAATACTCGATAAGCTCCGTGTCCATTTCTTCTTCGGATTTTTCCATCTCTTCATCAATCAATCTGCCGAGGTTTTCTTCCAATGAACCGTCAAGTGATTCATCATTGATGAAGGATAAAAATTCTTTATTAGTAAGCATTATTTTTTCTACCTCCGATTATATAGTCTCTCATATTCGGATTTCTTACAAAATTTTTTTAATTTTTTTTATTCGTCCGGACGATGCAATCAGACTGCAATTATTGTAGGTTGATTGTATCGTCTAATACTTTTTTTATTAACATTTTGGTTTTTTGCTTCAATCTGAATAATTTTTGATAAATATTATTCTCTGTAGTGTTGTATTCTTCGGCGATTACGGAAATGGGCTTTCCCAGCTTAAACCTGTCTGAGAGCAATTGTTGTTCTTTTTCATCAAGCATATTTAAAACCTTCTCCGAAAGAGCGGCGATCTGCTCTTCTCCTACCGAAAAATGCTCATCATAAACAGCGCCGAAATGTGTATTTTCAAGATTTTGACGGTCAAAAGGAATAAGTCTTTGTGCCTCTTTTCTCGAATGCTCGTAAATGTCTTTGATTTTGTTATTCACTACACTTGTTAACCATGCTCTCGGGTTTTCTATTACCTTTCCCTTATGCAATGCATCCGATAAATCCAGAAAGACATCTTGAATACAATCATCAATATAATCCGACATACTTTCCAGCTTATATGTACAAATCCTGCGAATATACGGCTCGTGCTCTTTCCATAATTCTTCTACCGCTTTTTTATTATAATTCATTTCCGCCTTTTCCTCTTTTCATTTTTTCAACAAAATCACCGCAATCCTTTGCGGCTGAACGCAAAATACCGAAAACACGCCTTCAAGGCGTGTTCGGCTTACAGCGTCGGCACGGTGCCGCTTACTTTAACGTAATAAGCAGAGCAGTAGCCGG
>CAZBVO010000033.1:0-6346 GCA_964495385.1 uncultured Faecalibacterium sp. | reverse complement strand
ATACTCTTACTGTCTTGTTTGCGGCAAGATAACAAGCGGAACAAAAACGGAATATTCAGCATCAAGCGAGGCACACGAACCGAAATTTGTTTACGAAATTGTAGATAACAACACGCACAATAAATATTACGCTTGTTGCGGAGTTAAGGCGTGCACGGAAAGCCACACTTTTCTTACCAATGAAAAGGATGCCTGTAAATATTGCGGTGCGTTTCTTTCGAAGCCGACTGTTGTTACAAATGATAATTATAAAAACTTGGGACTTGACAGCAACTACATCGGTTACTATGCAATTCAAACAGTTTCTCAGCTTTATTGGTTCGCGTCACTTACGAACGGCACTTTAACGGACGGGACGGCGCAAAATGCGGCTGCAAATGCTGTTTTACTTAAAGACCTTGAGGTAAATAAAAACGTAATAGTAAACGGCGCTTTGGCTGCGGATACAAGTAACTTCCTTGCTTGGACACCGATTGGTGATTGGACAAATAACGGAAATAAAGCTTATGCCGGTACCTTTGACGGAAACGGACATACAGTCAGCGGAGTTTATACTGTAACCACTTCTAAAAACTGGGGCTTTATAGGCGAAATCGGAGGCGGTGGTGTTAAAAATTTGAACATTGCCGATTCTTACTTTGAAAGTTCAGATATAAATGTCGGAGGTATTGTCGGTTGGCTGAAAGGTACTGCCGAAAAATGTGCTTCGGTAAATTGTATTGTGAAAGGTAATAAATATGTCGGCGGAATTGCCGGCGTACTCAGTAACGGGAATCTGACAACTTGCTACAGTACAAGTATTGTTATATCTCCTAATTACTGCGGCGGAATTGCGGGTTATACCCGGAATACAAGTATAATACAAAATGGTTACTTTGGCGGGGAAATTAACTGCAGTGGTAGCGTCAGGGCAATTATTACTTTTGCACCGGACGCCGATAGCACTAATGTAACAATCAAGAATTTCTATTACGACAACAAGTCAAATTTGAAAAATGTAGGTGGTATGGATGGTTACACTTCTGACGGTACTTTTGTAAGAAATGATGTCAATTATGTAACTACCGGCACCTTTGAAACCGGCAAAATTGCCTATTTGCTAAATGGCAGCAAGCCGGACGGCGTATGGAAGCAAACTCTCGGTACGGATACCTATCCGAACTTTACAGGCGATACTGTGTATGCTGTTCCCAAAGACTGTGGCGGCAATGACGGGACGGTTTATACTAACACAAAGCCCGGCGCAATAGCACACCAATACAACAGCAACGGTTTGTGCTACGGAACCGAAAATCAGGTTCACTACCAACCGGCGGTTCGAAATGAAATGACAGACCGATACGAAATAAGGAATGCCGGTCAGCTTGTGTGGTTCTCGCAATTAGTGAACGGAACGCTTACTGACGGTACTGCACAAAATCAGTCGGCAAATGCAGTTTTGATGAACGACATCGATATGTCGGACGTTACCGGCTATACGCCGATAGGCACAACGGGGCTTTACTACTCTGCGGAAGGTGCGGACAAAGGTTATTCCGGCACATTTGACGGCGACGGACACGTAATTAAAAATCTTACGTTTACCGGTTCAAACAATAAAGAACTCACCTATGGTATTTTCGGTACACTGAGCGGTAAGGTATCGTATCTCGGCGTTGAAAATATGAATTTCACAAGGGGCAGTTCCGACTGCCGTGCCGCAGGTATTGTCGGTCAGATTATAACCGGCGGTTCGGTTACAAGCTGTTTTGTCGCAAACACAACGATTGACGCAAACGGCAAGGTTGCGGGCGGTATCGCCGGATGCAACTATGCCGGAACGATTACAAACTGCCATACATACAAAGTAACGGTAACGGCAGGTCGTCCCGGTGGTATTGTTGGCGACAACCGTGGTGACGGGGGCGACACGGACAGATTAGGTACAATTACCGATTGCTACACCTCGGCTTCGGACATTCAAAACAGTCAGCGCACAGGCAATGTAAGCGGCTGTACAACGAGTATAAGTGACACGGACTTTTCTTCGGGCAAGATAACTTGGCTTTTGAACGGTAAATCTGTAAACGGTGTGTGGAAACAAACGCTTAATGCAAATGCATATCCGAACTTTTCGGGCAATACAGTTTATGTTATGCCTGCAGACTGCGGTGGCAAAAACGGGACACAGTTTAAAAACTCTCCGCAAACGGCGGTAGCACACGTTTATGACAGTAACGGTCTTTGCCATGGCACGACTGACGAAGTTCATTACGAGCCGGCAGAGTTTGATACAGGCAGTAATGCCTACAAAATTTCCAATCTCGGCAACCTTCTGTGGTTCAGAGATCAGGTAAACGGCGGCAATACCAAAATCAATGCCATCCTTACTGCAAATGTCAACTGTAAGGATGATGTGGCGAAGATCATCGGCATCGGCACGGATGACAATTCTTTCGAGGGTGTCTTTGACGGCAACAATAAGACGCTGGATATTCAGATCGTCAGCACGGAACGGTACGCTGCACCGTTCGCCTATGTAAACGGTGCGACTATCAAAAATCTGACCGTTACCGGCAGTATTACCTCGTCGCAAAAGTTTGCTGCCAGTATCATCGGTCTTTCCAAAGGCACGGTGACGCTTGAAAAATGCATCAGCAAGGTTACGATCACTTCCACCGCAAGTGGTGACGGTACAAACGGCGGTCTGGTTGCCAATGCGGGCGGCGGCGAGCTGAAGATCAACAATTGCGCATTTGTCGGAAAATATGTTACAACAACAGCAACAAACTCCGGCGGATTTATAGGCTGGACTAATCAAAACGCAAAAGCGTACATTACAAATTCGTATTTGGCAGCTGATTTTTCGGAGGCTAAAACAGACGGAAGTAATACCTTCTCGCGTAACCCGAGCTATGTTGTAGTAGATAACTGCTACTATGTTTCGGCTCTCGGTGACGTTCCCGGCGGCGCAACGCAAAAAACGGATATGAGCACGGGCGAGGTTACATGGCTTTTGAACAGAGCAAGCACCGACGGCGTGTGGAAACAGACGCTCGGCACGGACACTTACCCGAACTTTACGGGCGAGACGGTTTACAAGGTGCAGACAAGCTGTGACCCCGCAACAGCTACGGGCTACAGCAACGAAAAGCAAACCGTTCCCGCGCACAAGTTCGACTCCGAGGGCTTTTGCGAAAAATGCAAGTGCTTTGAGCCCGCAACCTGGAACGGCGAAGCGTGCGTTTACGAAATAGAAAATGCCGGTCAATTGTACTGGTTCGCTGCACTTACAAACGGCAAGCTTACGGACGGCACACCGCAAAACCCGTCGGCAAACGCGGTGCTTAAAAAAGACATTACGGTTAACAAAAACGTTGTCGTAAACGGTGCATTGGCTTCGGATACAAGTACATTCCGTTCGTGGAGTCCGATAGGGGATTATAATAATAACGGAGAGAAGGATTACGCCGGAACATTCGACGGTAACGGACATACAATCAGTGGGCTTTATGCTGTATCGACTGTTAATTGCTCCGGATTTATAGGTAGTCTTACCGGCGGCACCGTGAAAAATCTGATTGTTGCGGATTCTTACATTGAGAGCTCTCGTAGTACTGTTGGCGGTATTGTCGGATGGCTGGGGGGTACTGCCGAAAAATGTGCTACTGTTAACTGCATTATTAAAGGTGATCAATATGTCGGCGGTATTGCAGGTGGCCTAATCAACGGCAATATAGCTAACTGTTACAGCACAAGTATTCTTAACGGTAGCAAATTTGTCGGTGGCATTGCCGGTGGTGCACAATACACATCTACCATCAAGAACTGTTACTTTGCGGGCACAAATAACAACGATGACTATAAAAGCGGAATTACGACTGCTTGTATAGGCAACAAGTCTTCTAAAATAACCGTTGAAAACTGCTACTATGATGTGAAGGTGAACCCACACGGCGGTGTTATTAAAAACGGTAGCAACGGAACGCTTACCACGACGAATGTGGTTGGTGTGTCTGCCGACCGCTTTGAAACCGGCGAAATAGCTTACCTTTTAAACGGCAGTAAGTCGGACGGCGTATGGAAGCAGACACTTGGAACGGACACCTACCCGAACTTTACGGGACTGACGGTTTACAAGAACGAAAGCGGTTACCCGAAATACACAAACCACGCTTCGTGCACTCACGATTATGATGCAAAGGGATTCTGCACAAAGTGCGGCGGCTATCAGCCTGCGGTGCTGAATAACGGCGTGTACGAAATTTCCAACGCAGGACAGCTTTTCTGGTTCGCAGCTTTTGTAAATGACGGCAACGGCACGGCGAATGCGATTCTTAAAAAAGACATTGACCTCGAAAACAGAGAATTTACGCCGATAGGGCAGTATTCGGATTCAAAACCGGATTCGACCTACAATGTTCGCTACGAAGGAACATTTGACGGAAATTACCGTACAATAAGTAACCTTAATGTAAAGCTTACAAGCACATACGAAGCTGGTCTTTTCAGCCGTACATACGGTGCTACGCTTAAAAACTTCGGCGTAATTAATGCTACGGTGGAAAGCACGCAGGGCATTCGCTCGGGCGTTATAGGCGGCGAGCTTCACAACTCCAACTTGACGAATGTGTTTACGGCAGGGGACATTACCGTTAAAACCTCGAACGCCCAGGCAGGCGGCATTGCGGGCGAGGCCTCGGGCACGACCTTGACAAATTGCTTTACAACATACGGCACATTTGCTTTGGCTGCGGGAACTGTTACAAACTGCTATTACAAAGCGGACACGGCAAATGAAGCGTCGGTCGGCGAAAACAAGACAGCAACGCAGTTTGAAAACGGCGAGCTTGCGTGGATTTTAAACGGCGAAACCTCTGAGGGCACTTTGGTTTGGAAACAGAACTTAGGTAAGGACAAATACCCGAGCTTTACGGGCGGCACTGTGGGAAAATACAAAAACTGCGCGGGAAGCGAGGTCTTTGCAAACGCCACCGCAGACGGTGTTGTGCACACGGGCAAATACACGGAAAACGGCTTCTGTGAAAACTGCGGAAAAGGCTACGAGCCGGCTGTGCTCAAGGACGGCGTGTACGAAATAGGTAACCTCGGTCAGCTTATGTGGTTTGCTTCTAAGATTAACTCAGGCGAAATTACAAGCCACACGGCAAAGCTTACCGCAGACATCACAATTGATAACTCCGTTGTCTGGAAAGCGATTAGTTTGCCGGACCATTGCGGCAGTACCTTTGACGGCAACAATCACACCATTACTTTTGCAAACACAAAAGAAGGTTCAACATTCGGATTGTTTGCAAACTACAACTATTCAACAATCAAAAATCTGTACCTTGCGGGTAGCATTACCTGTAATCAGTCGGGTGATACAAGCGCATTGGTAAACCGCGCTTACTCCACAACAATTCAAAATGTAATTTCCACCTGTAGTGTCAATAATTCGGGCAGCGGTAATACGGGCGGTCTTACGGGCTACTTCGGCGGCGGTTCGGCTACAATTAAAAACAGCGCCGTTTATGCGAATGTTACAGGCGGTGGCAATACCGGCGGTTTGATAGGCAGTATTTGGAACGGCAATCAGGCAATACAAAATGTTTCTAACTGCGCTTATATGGGCACTGTTACCGGCAAAAATAATGTCGGTGCTCTTGTGGGCTATAACGGTAACAACAAGAGCAAAAGAAGCCCGTTTACAGATGTTTATTATTGCGAAACCAACGGTCTCGGATATCTCGGAGGCACAAATGGCGGCACTATTACCGCTACACGCGTTGAAGGAAAAACAGCCGACCAATTCGCAAACGGTGAAGTTGCCTACCTTCTTCAAAAGGCAAACGGAAGTACGCTCGTTTGGGGACAGACTTCAAGCGAGGACGGTGCAATGCCGATTCTTACAAGTAACGAGGATTACAGAGTTTTACCCGTTAAGAGCGGGGACGACGTTGTAAACTACAGCGTGCTTCACAAGGGCGACACGAATGGCGACGGCGAGGTAACAATTGCCGATTATCAGCAGCTTGTTAATATAGCTCTTTCGGACAGCAACACAAAGACAGCCGCAACAAAATACGATCTCAACGGCGACGGCGTGTTCGACGTTCTTGACTGCGCGCTCGCAGAAAGAAGCGGAATGAACGAGACGGATTACAAGGCGCTTATTAACAAAGCGCTCACAAGTGAACCCGTGTACAACGCAAGAGCAGATATGGACTCCGACGGAGTAGTGGACGTATTAGACTGCGCGACGGCGGAGAGGATGCTTAGCGGTCACCGCGTGCGCGTCGCGTAATGCAGAATGCAAAATGCAAAATGCAAAATTTCGGAATCGCTTCGCGATTGGATTTATAAA
>CAZBVO010000032.1:0-7704 GCA_964495385.1 uncultured Faecalibacterium sp. | reverse complement strand
TGGAAATGAGATTAAAGAGCACTTTTTTCGTACCGTTCCTTTTCTAATATTTCCTGTATTATAGCGTAAATTCAAGAAAAATTCAATCGTTTTTATATGTTGAGATAAAATATTACATTGATTTTTTCCCAAAGGCGGTTACACGCTCAATATACCGTTATACATAAAACTCGCCGACCTTAACAAAAAGGACGTCGAAGAATCCAAAGAGGAACTTAGGAGATTGTCTTTTCGCGTTTTTTAGTCTTAACGATAATTCCTGCAACGCCTTTAACACAAATGAAAAGGAACCACGGGTTCGACTGCGGTTCCAAGTGGTGGAGATAAGGGGATTCGGTCTAGGCAATGCCAAAGCAGGAAGAATAATTATCCAGTGTATGCTTTGACATTGCCGTCGGTCAGCCGCTAAAAAACGTCCACTGGACGTTTTTCTTAACACTCTCGTTCGAATCCCCTTTAATAGCCATAGAAATGCAAAAATCATCGGTCAAACCGATGATTTTAGATTTGGTGGAGATAAGGGGATTCGAACCCCTGGCCTATGCGTTGCGAACGCATCGCTCTACCAACTGAGCCATACCCCCACAAAGGTACAGTTGTTATTGTAACACTTTTTTCCAAAAAGTCAACAATTTTTTCTGCTTCAACCGAAAGTCTTTTCAAAAGGCGTCGGGCAAACGGGTTGATTTGTTTGACAAATTTTCAAATTGTATGTAAAATCAATATTGCAATGTTTCTGTAGCTCAGTAGGATAGAGCGTTCGCCTCCTAAGCGAAAGGCCGTGGGTTCGACTCCCGCCAGGAACGCCAATTTTAAAAGGCAGTCAAAATTCGGCTGCCTTTTTTGTTGCTTTCGGTATTGATTTCAATCGTTTTTTGCGATTAAAGAATGTTTTTACGGTTTGAATATCTCAAATGAAACGCGAACGTCTCAAAAAGATGCGACAATGTTGCTGCGAATTGGCACACGACCACGCAAATCCCAAAGCTCTTGCTTTGGGACAATTGTTAAAAAGTTGTCGGGTTTTGAATGAATTATGTTGATTTAAACGCTCCTTTGTGGTACAATAATGCAAAATTCGGACAAAGTCGGCCAAAGGAGAAAGGTTAAATGAATGCAGAGTTTCACGTCGGGGAAAAAAGAATAGAAACCGACAGGCTTGTTTTAAGGGCGTTTGAACAAGGCGATTTGAACGACTTTTTCGAGTATGCCTCTGTCGACGGTGTTGGCGAAATGGCCGGCTGGAAGGCGCACGAAAACCTTCAAACAACGCAAGAGGTTTTGGACAAATTTATTCAAAAAGACAACGTCTTTGCGCTTGTGCTGAAAGAAAACAACAAGGTCATCGGCTCGCTCGGCATTCACCGCTACGATTTTGAGGACACTTTAACCGAATTTCACGGCTACAAGGGGCGAGAAATCGGCTACGTCCTGTCCAAGGAATATTGGGGCCGAGGGCTTATGCCCGAAGCGGTGCGCGGCATTTGCGATTATTTGTTTAACGTGCAGGATTTTGATTTTGTTCTTTGCGGACATTTCGGATTTAACGCTCAATCAAAAAGAGTTCAGGAAAAATGCGGATTTAAACCGTATAGAAAACTGGTTTTCGACACAAAAATGGGTACAAAAGAAGAAGGCGTTTTGAACCTGCTCGTCAATCCTAACAAAAATATCACGCTCAATTTTTCGCATCCCGAAACGTTGATATACAGCGATTGACTTCTTCTCCGCTCCGCTATTTTTGCCTGCGAACGCTTTCGGTCTGTAAAGTGCGAAGCAGTTTGGTTAAGGGTGAAAATATTCAATTTTAACCGTTTATAACATTAAAAAACTGCACGAATGTGCATTAAAAACAAACGTTATCTATTGAAAAACTTTGACAAACACGTTGAAAAATATTACATATTTTGCAGACAAACCGACTCTCGGTCGGCAATGCGACAAACCGCATTGCCGACTGTTTTGTTATATTGAAAAAAACACTTTAAAAAATACCGAACTTTTTAGGAAAAACGCCCATACTACAAATGATTGCTTTTACAAAATTTTTACAAAAAATTAACAAATAAACAAGGTTAAGGTGTTATAATTGAAATATAAAGTTTACGGAGAACGAAAATGACTAAAATTCTGGTTGCCGAAGACGATCCGGCTTTAAACAAACTTATATGCTCTTATCTTGCCGACAACGGTTACGAATCGATTTCCTGCCGTGACGGCAAAGAAGCTTTGGAGGCTATGGAACAACAACAGGTCGACATGATCATAAGCGATATAATGATGCCGCAAACGGACGGATGGGAGCTGGCCAAAACAGTCCGTCTTGCCGACAAAAACATTCCCATTCTGTTTATGACCGCCTTGGACGACAAACCTTCCAAGCAATACGGCTACAAAATAGGCATAGACGACTATGTGGTCAAACCGTTCGATGCCGAGATATTGATGCTTCGAGTCGGCGCACTTCTCCGCCGAGCAGGCATCGAAAAAAGCCGCCAACTGACCGCAGGCAATCTTAGGATGGATGCAGACGAACACACCGCCTACGTCGACGGCGAAGAACTGCCACTCACCGTGCGCGAATTTGACCTTTTGTTCAAATTTCTGTCCTTCCCGAAGCGAACGTTTTCACGCTCACAGCTGATGGACGAATTTTGGGACTATGACAGTTCGGCAACGTCCCGAACCGTGGACGTTTACATGGCGAAACTGCGCGAAAAGACCTCAAAATGTAACGGCTTCGAAATAGTCACCGTTCACGGGCTGGGCTACAAGGCGGTGCTGAAATGAAAAAACCGAAATTTCGCAAGGCGCTGCTGGGATATCTCGGATTTTTTGCTCTGGTTGCCGGCACGGTGACCGCCGCAGTGCTGATTTTCAGTGCCGTTCAAAAAACTTTTGACGGCAACACGGCCGCCATATCCGCAATAATGCTTGTGGTATGCTTCGGGCTATCCCTTATTTGCGCCACCATCGATGCTCTGCGACGCCGACTTACCGTCGACAAAGCAGTTGAAGAAATTTCGGAAGCCACCGTCAAAATGGCCTCCGGCAATTTCAACATCCGTCTGCAACCGCACCATTCCTACGCAAAATACGACGATCTGGACATCATAATGGACAACCTGAACAAAATGGCCGACGAGTTGTCAAAAAACGAAATTTTGAAGTCGGATTTTGTTTCAAACGTTTCGCACGAACTCAAAACTCCGCTGGCAGTCATACAAAATTACGCCGCCGCCCTGCAAAACGACAATCTTTCGGCCGAGCAACGCACGGCATATTCCAAAACTTTGGCACAAACTTCCGCAAAACTTTCGACCTTGGTTTCAAACATTTTAAAATTAAACAAACTCGAAAACCAACGTCTCTTGCCGGAAACGCAAAAAATCCGATTGGACGAGTCGCTTGCTCAAGCCATTTTGGATTTTGACGAACTTATCGAAGCCAAAAACCTCGAAATCAACTGCGACATCGACGAAACCGAGGCACTAACCTCCCCGGCCTTGGTCGAAATAGTGTGGAACAATCTGCTGTCCAACGCAATAAAATTCACCCCGAACGGCGGTCGAATTTCCGTCACTCTGAAACGTAATGCAAACCGAGCCGTAGTCACTGTGGCCGATACCGGTTGCGGAATGAACAAGGAAACGGGCGAACACATTTTTGACAAATTTTATCAAGGCGACACATCCCACTCCGCCGAAGGCAACGGCTTGGGACTTGCGTTGGTAAAGAAAGTGATCGACATTTTGGGCGGCGAAATCCACGTCGAAAGCGAACCGCAAAAGGGCTCGGTTTTCACGGTTGTTTTAAACGGTGTCGAACGTGAATAAACGAAAAAACAACAACCTTCCCGTGCCAAGCGGCTTGCTTCTTGCGCTTCTGTGGTTCTGCACGGCGGTTTTGGCCGTTTTGTCGGTATTGACGGTAGCCGCAAATGTCGAACATCCGCTAATTTACGTCGTTTACGCTCTTGCCGCATGTTCGCTCGCTTACAGCGTTTACACCGGCGTTGCAATTTACCCTGCGGCAAAAGACAAACTGCTCCAACTTCTAAAACGCAACCGCTTCACCTCCGACTACCTTAGCAATTATAAATTCAAAACAAAAGTTTTATCTTTTATTTCGGTCGCTTCAACGCTTGTTTTTGCAACAATAAACTTTGTAAGTGCCATAAAATATCGCGAACTATGGTATGTCGCCATAACCGTTTACTACGTTTTGTTGTTGCTGTTTAGGGGAAGCGTGATGCTTGCCGACGCAAAATGCAAGCACGGCGAGGCCGAGCCTGCCCGAACCGAAACAGAGTGGAAAATATATTTTTCGGCAGGCACGTTTTTGATTGTTGTCGAAGTGGGCATGGCGGCCGCAATAACGGTTATGATGCTTTACGAACGCAGCACGTCGGGCGGGATGATAATGGCCATTGCAAACGCCGCCTACACCTTTTACAAAACAACCGCAACGGTGCTGAATTTGGCAAAAGCAAGCAGGTTGAACGACCCCGTGACTCAAGCCCTAAGAAACGTCAACTTTGCCGATGCTTGCATGTCGATGGCGTCGCTGACGGTGCTGATGCTGGCCACTTTCGGGGACGGAACCGAACTTTTGCCACTAAAGGCGGCCGTCGGTTTTGCCTCCTGTGCCGCAACGGCGATCATGGCAATTATAATGATGATCAAATCACGAAAAAAACTGAAAGTTATAAAAGGAGAACAACAATGAACGACAAGTTCACTTACACTTACACCGCTCCCGACGAAAACGAGCGCAGAGAAATCGAGGACATAAAACAGCGTTATCAAACAAACGACCGAAACGAAAAACTTGCTCGGCTTAAAAAGTTGGATGCCGAAGTGAAAAATGCTCCGACCGTAACCGGCCTTGTTCTCGGCGTACCGGGAACCCTTATTTTCGGGCTGGGCCTTACGATGATTCTCGAGTGGAATCTAATCGTCGGCGGAATTGTCGTCATGCTTGCAGGCTGTGTGCCGATCGCTCTTGCCTACCCGGCCTACAATTATGTTTTGAAGAGAAAAAAAACACGGCATTCGGACGAAATCCTAAAACTTGCCGACGAACTTTTAAATGAACCCCAAACAAACGACTGAGCTTCTAAAAACCGATTTAACGATTCCCGATTTGGCGTTAAAAAAGCAGACCTCTTGGCCTGCTTTTGTTTTTGTTTTGCAAAGCATACGTCAACCGCAACGTTATCGATCTTCGCGGTAAACGATTTTGAAATCTTCCCTCGCTACCTCTATGTCTGCAATGTCCAAACCCGTTTCGGGATTTGTGAATATCACATACCAACGCCCTTCCACGGAATAAGGTTCCATCACCGTTCCCAAACAACCCTTGTGGACACCCTCTTTGGCATATTTTTCCTTTTCAACTATGACTTCTACTACGTCGTACTCTTTCACGTCGCACTCGGTCAACGTAGTGTAGTTCTCCATTTTTACTTCTGTCAAAAATTCTTTCATTTCTTCTATTAACCTTGGGTGGTACTCAATTTCAAAATGCACAAGATGCTTTTCGTGAACGTCAGCAAAAGCGTATTCTCCCTGATTTGTCGGATTAAAAAACCAAACGGTGCACACTTCGCCGTTTACCTTTGCTATGGTTCCGCCATATCCTTTATGTATTCCTTTTGCCGCCAATTCGGGTACTTCTTCCTTTAGCTCGATGTCTTCAAGTTCTTTAAATTTTGACATATCTCTGTCCTCCTTTTTTGTCCCCGAGCGGAGTATTACAAAAAACCCAAAAAGGTTTGACCGTGCAAGTCAAACCTTTGTGCTATACGTCGCCCCTGCTTTGTCCTGCAACAATTGCAAAAGCAATTTAAACAATCGGTTCAAACGTCCGACTTAACGTTCAGTTCGCTCATTTTTTTGCGAATGACCATATATGCGCTCTTCGGTTCGACAATATCGAGAACTGCTTCTTCAAACGGGCAAATGCCGTCCCCTTGTCGGTTTATAATATTATCTACGCAAACACCGTGCCGAACTTCTATTCCGTGCTCGGTCAGCAGGTTTAATGCAGTTTTGCTTATCACGCAGGCATACACTGCCCTCACCTCGAGCAAGACGTACAAAAAGGCCGTCGCTTTCCCGACAACTTTATCGGCGGCACAAAAGTTTTTGACGCTTTTGTCGCTTTCAAACAACGCAACAAGAGGTTTAACCCCTCGTTGTGTTGAAACAATAACTTCTTCATCCTTACATAACACACAGGTGTAGTCATTTGAAGTCAGCAGCCGTTCGGCTTTTACGAGGTCGTTCATTTTTTCAAATTCAACCTTTTTGCAAAATCCGACATCATTTCGCTGATTTTGATTTTTTGCGGACAAACCGCTTCGCACGAACGGCACCCGAGGCATGCCGAAGGCTTTTTGTCTTCAGGCAAAGCTCCTATTGCCATCGGAGCCAAAAATCCGCCGCCCGAAAAAACGTGCTCGTTGTAATGCTCGATAAGTGACGGAATGTCCAACCCCATCGGACAATGTGACGTGCAATAACGGCAAGCGGTGCACGGCAAAGTATCCTTTGCGGTCATGGCCCTTGCTACGTCAAAAAGCACGGCAGTTTCAGCCTCGGTCAACGGTTTGTCGGAAGCATAGGTGGCTATGTTTTGTTTCAGCTGTTCCATATCGGACATGCCCGAAAGCGTCACCGTTACCGACGGAATCGACTGCAAAAAACGGAACGCCCATTCAACCACCGTTGCGTCAGGACGAAGCGATTTCAATCTGTCGGCATATTCGGGTTGTATCGATGCAAGTTTGCCGCCGCGAACGGGCTCCATAACCCAAACGGGTATGTTACGTTCGTTCAGCATTTCGACCTTGGCCTTTGCGTTTTGCATTTTCCAATCCAGCCAGTTGAGCTGTATTTGGCAAAATTCCATATCCTTGCCGTAAGCATCCAAAAAACGTTTCATTGTCTGAAGCGTTCCGTGCGTGGAAAATCCCAGGTGGCGGATGCGCCCCTTCCTCTTTTGTTCGATAAGATAGTCGTACAGGCCGTATTTTTTGTCCAAATAGGCATCGATGTTCAGTTCGCAAACGTTGTGGAACAAATAAAAATCAAAATAATCAACCCCGCACTTTTCAAGTTGTGCTTCAAATATTTCTTCCACTTTGCCCATGTTTCTAAGGTCGTATCCCGGAAATTTTGTGGCCAAATAAAAGCTTTCGCGCGGATATTCCCCAAGCACTTCGCCCATAACCCTTTCCGAATTACCTTCGTGATAACCCCAAGCGGTATCATAATAGTTGATGCCGTTTTTCATTGCATAAGCAACCATTTCGCGCACGGCATCTTTGTCCACCTTTGCATAGTCGCCGTCGCAAACGGGAAGACGCATACTTCCCATACCGAGTGCCGACAATTTGACGTCTCCGAAATTTTTATAAATCATCTTAGTCCCTCTCACATTTTCGATATTTGTCTAAAACCTTTCAAACGGCGTAACGGCGCATCTTTTTAAACTAATTTTGACGGCCGCCGCCTTTTGTCACATCCGACATATTAAGCATATCACAAAAACCCGCCAAAGTCTACCCTAACGGGCAAATACTTTTCAGCCTTATTCCCATTCTGCCCTATCTTTGCTTCAAACAAAAAAACCGCAATAGCAACGTTAAGAAAAGAGAACAACACAAAAGGAAAAGCCGCACCCTTCGATGCGACTTTT
>CAZBVO010000031.1:1285-7946 GCA_964495385.1 uncultured Faecalibacterium sp. | reverse complement strand
TGCCGAGCTGAACCCACAAGGTTTGGCTCGGTTTTGTTTTAAATTTTTTGCAAATTTAGTGTCATAAAATATTGATTATCAAAAATTTCCGTGATATTATCTTCGCCAAAAGGAGGCAATATGAATTTACAAAAAGCAAACGAGTACGCAAAAAAGTTGTTTTCAACAAATTGGGTGAAATGGGTGCATGAAGGGACAAAACCCGCAGAGAGCAATTCTGCGAAAAGCAATAACGTTTTTATAGGTACGTTATCTAAACATTGTGCAATGTGTTTAAATCTTAACGGCTGTTGTTTTGCAATAAATAAATGTCCGCCGAAACCACTACACATCAATTGTCACTGCTATACCATTGATATTCCGTCAATAACCACAACGGCCGAATGCCCTATTGAGAAAATCAGGGATTATATTTTTTCGGACTTGAAGAGTAATGGCAAAAAAGAGTTGTTTGAAAGTTGGGGTTATAGTATAATAGACTCGGAAACAATAAAAAACGAAATTGAAAAACAAGCTAACCTTGCCTATTCTGTCGGAGATTATGCATTGGGCAAACTTAATGATTATGGCCAAAGAATAAACGTGGTTATTGAATTAAAACGGAAAAATAAAGAGGGGAGCATTACTTTTCGTTCGGGTTGGATGGTATATCCAAACGGAAGAATTGTGTTGACTACGCCATACGGAGCGAAATAGTATGAAGTTATTAAACAGAGTGGAACTTATTGTTGACAAAAAAAGATATACAGACCAAGGATTAAAAAAAGGAGACAAAGGAATTGTTCTGGGCGAAGAACGAAACGGATACTGGCTTGTTGTTTTTGACGGTGAAATATATCAAGACGAAGACGGGGTTTGGACGACTACGGAAATTGACGCGGCAGTTTTGGAAGAAGACGTAAAGGTGGTAATAGAATAATATGGAAGAATATGATAGAGTAGAACTTATTAAAGACCGTCAAGAATATTTAGACGCAGGAATAAAAAAGGGCGACAGAGGCATTATTTTAGACGAAAAGCTTTCAGGCCGTTGGTTTGTATATTTTGACGGAGAAATTTTTCAAGATACGGACGGTGTTTGGAAAACCACCGAAATTCCTGCCGCCATAAAAGAAGAAGACTTAAAAGTTATTTTCGAATGAGCGGACGAAACCCCAATCAAGAATTTAATGAGTGACGCACTCACTTAGTCGAATTTGCCGGGCTGAACCTATAAGGTCTGGCTCGGTTTTGTTTTGTGCGAGGGAAGAGGGCAAGCGAAGCGATAGTATTTTGGCGGCGGAAAAGGCAGGTTGTTTTGGTTAGGTGTTGAAAATTGAAACTTAACGTGTTATAATGGTTTTGTAAACAACAGAGCGGAGAAAGTGGCAAAGATGTTGAAAGTTTTGGTTGCATCGGACTCGTTCAAGGGGACGTTGACGTCAAAGGACGTAGCGGAGGCTTTTTCGGAGGTTGCGAAGGAGTTCGCTCCCGAACGTTTTGAAATTGTCGAAATGCTTTTGGCAGACGGCGGAGAAGGTACGCTGGATGCGCTTTCGGCGTGCGGAAAATACGTCGAAAAAAGGGCAATTTGCCACGGGCCGCTGTTTGAAAAAAGAGAGGCAAGATATTTGGTTTCGGGCGACGAAGCAATAATAGAAATGGCCGAATGTTCGGGACTTATGCTGTTGAGTCCTCGGCAATGCAGTGCAAAAGCGACCACTTCGTACGGAACGGGCGAGGTTATCAGGCAGGCCATCGAGGGCGGCGCCAAAAACATATATGTTTTTGTGGGCGGAAGCGCAACCAACGACGGCGGAATAGGCGCATTGGCGGCACTTGGGTTTGAATTTGTCGACGGCAGTGGCTATCCTATTGTCCCTACGGGTGAAAATTTGTCGCAAATAGTCGGCGTCAGAAGAACAAAAAACCTCACCGACGGCGTAAAGTTTACCGTGCTATCGGACGTTGACAATCCTCTTGTCGGGCCAAACGGCGCAACATACGTTTACAGCAGGCAAAAAGGCGCTTCGCCGAGCGATACGGACATGCTGGAGAAGGGAATGCAAAACTATGCCGACGTCACCGAAAAAATCACCGGCGTAAAATTGCACGACAAACTCGGGGCGGGTGCGGCAGGCGGATTGGCGGGCGGATTCGTCGCCTATTTGAAAGCGGACGTAAAAAGCGGTGCGGAATGTGTTTTGTCCCTCACCGATTTTGAAAAAAAAGCATCGGCGGCGGATGCGGTGATAACCGGCGAAGGCAAGCTGGACGGCCAGTCATTGCGAGGCAAAACCGTTTTCAAGGTGTGCGCGGCGGCTAAAAGGGCAGGCGTCCCCGTTTATGCGGTTGTCGGAATCAACGAACTTGACCGTGCCGAGTGCGAAAAATTGGGAATAAAAACCGCTGTTGCGCT
The DNA here is from genome assembly GCA_964495385.1 of uncultured Faecalibacterium sp. Taxonomy (GTDB): domain Bacteria; phylum Bacillota; class Clostridia; order Christensenellales; family CAG-917; genus CAG-1138. Next base: position 5,548 of record CAZBVO010000031.1, on the reverse strand, counting down.
TTCAGAAGAGGCATCGTCTAAGCGTGATTCGGTGCTAAACGCCAAAAGGCATCTTCGCACCGTTGCCAAAAAGTTGTTGCAGGCAATCGAGAGCGACGCAAACAACCGTACAAACCAAAATTAATCCGACATAATTTAAATACAAAACCGACTAATTTGTCGGTTTTTTCGTTGACTTTGTTTTTGCCGATGTGATACACTTTTTACATAAAGGATAAGGGTTGGTTTTTTATGACTAAAAAAAGAAAAATTCTGGTTGCGGTGCTTGTGCCCGTGATTTTGTTTGTTGCGTTTGTGCTTGTTGCCGGTTACGACACCACGGTTGCATCGCAAAAGGGCGAACTCGACGGTGCGTACGCAACCGTAATGGCAAATATAAGCGGCATAGTGGAGGCAAACCCGAGATACGTCGACATAGCGGTTCTCGGTTCGCACGATGCGGTTACCTTTGCCGTCGAACCCGACGGGGACATGGACCTGCACGACAAGGACTCGGTTTTGGGGAAAATCGAGTTTATATCCTATGGATTTCAGTACCGTTACAGCAAGACTCAAACTGTGGGGCTGGGAGCGCAACTTCGACAGGGAGCGAGGTTTATGCATATAAAATGCACCGATTATCATGGCGAATGGTACGGAACGCACGCTCACCTCTGCGGTAAACTGGAAGGGCATATCATGGAAGTGCTCGAGTATTTGGCATCCGATGCCGCCAAGGGCGAAATAGTTACGTTGCTGTTTCAACCGATGTATATGGGCGACGGAGTTACGCTGGACAGTTTGAACGAATTTTTGGACGGCGTGCGCTACGAGGGCAAGTCGCTGTTCGATTACGTTTATCTTGACAGCGCCGACGTGTTTGACACGGGTACGGGCGGAACGAGAATAGGCGAACTTACCTACAACGATTTGACAAAAAACGGAACCGAACCGGGCGTGGTTATTCTCGAAAGACGAGAGGACGGCGTTTTTGAGTCGGACTGGGAAGGCACGGGCGAATTGACGGCAAAATGCTTCGATATGGACAGTTGCGCCGACCACGAATGGCACAGCAGTATAGGCTCCGGCCCGCTTATCGAAAAAATTAATGCCACAAGCGATAAACTGTTTTCTTCGGCCGATGACAACGACGGCAAACTTTGCGTAAATCAAACGCAGGCGTCGCTGTCGGTGGCGGGCGTGGGCGACGTTGTCAGATGCGTTACCAACTGGTCGTTGTTGCGCTTTGCGATAGATTATAACGTTTTGCTTATCGAAAACGAAAATTTTGACGAGTGGCTTGATACCATGCCGGTGTTTCAGGTGGATTTTTGCACCAGCGATCACCACGACTTCAACAAAAGAGTAAACGAACTTATTTTCAATCACAATCAAAAACTGGTCAACGAATTGTTGTCGGCAGAATAAAATTCAAACCGCTCCGTAAGGGGCGGTTTTTTAAAAAGTAAGCGGCGGCTTTCCGAGGAAAGACCGCCGTTTTAAGGAGGGAGAAATTATGCTGCTTTGACGTAATCGGCAGACGTTTGCTGCCTTTTACAATTACAGAATAAACGAGAAGGTTTAAAATTTCCTTAAAAAAATTAAATTTTCGGTTTTTTTTATTTTTATTGCGTTTTGTTGTTTTTTTATTTTATTTGTGTTATAGTCAAACCGATTTAAATCGGCAATATAAAAAAATTTTGTTTGACTTGCAATAAAAAGCGTGCCGAGTGGATTTATATAGTGAAAGGAGACGAAAGGTGAACAAATTCGGCAGGACATCGGCAAGCAATTTGCCTTCTGAAAAAACGGCGGTTGATCTCGACGGGGATATCCTGCTTACCGCATGCGGCGACGTCGAGGCGTTCGAAAGGATTTATGCCGCAACGAACGAGGCCGTTTTCGGATTTGCACTTTCGGTTTTAAAAAACCGACACGACGCCGAGGACGTCGTGCACGACGTATACGTGCAAGTTTACAATGCGGCGGCAGGCTACAAACCTTCGGGCAAGCCTATGGCTTGGATTTTCAAAATAACCAAAAACCTTTGCTTGAAAAAATTGCGAAACCGTAAGTATTCGGCCGAAAATTCCGAGACGTTGCTTGAAAACGTGTTGTCGCCCGATTCCGCGCTGTCGGCAGAGGACAGAATGTTTATGAGCGAGCTTTTAAAAACGCTTTCCGATACGGAGCGAGAAATAGTCGTGTTGCACGCATATTCCGGGTTTAAGCACCGTGAAATTGCCGAAGTGCTTGACCTCGCGTTACCTACGGTCCTTTCAAAATATAACCGCGCATTGTCTAAGCTACGCAAAAAATTTTAGGAGAGAAGAATGAACAGAAACGATTTGAACATTGACGAAAAAATCAAACGGGTTTTTTCGGACGAAACCCCCGACGTTTTCGATTCCGTCCTCTCTGACGTAAAAAATCAAAAAAGGCAGGTCAGAACCGTGAATAAACAAACAATAAACCGAAAAACAAAATTTATGGTAGCGTTTGCGGCATGTTTCGTCGCCGTATTCGCCCTGGTTGCAGGCATAGTGTTTACAGGAGGGGACAAGGCGGCGGCCGTTGTTTCGATCGACGTAAACCCGAGCATCCGCCTGGAGGTTGACGAAGACGGCAAAGTTTTGAACGTACGGGCAATGAACGACGATGCGGCCGAAATCCTCGGCGATATGGATTTGAAGGGATGCACCGTGGAAGTTGCCGTCAACGCCATAGTCGGCTCAATGGTGCAGGCAGGCAAGCTCAGCGAATTGCAAAACAGCATTCTGCTCAGCGTTCAGGCTTTCGATTCTGCAAACGGCTATAAAATCAAAAAACGCATAACAGACGAAATAAACAAAAAGATGACCGAAAGCGGCCTCGGTGCGGCAATATTGGTTCAAAACGTAACCGAAAGCAAGGATTTGAAAAAGCTTGCCGAGCAGTACGGCATCACCGAAGGCAAGGCGAAACTTATCGAAAACATTTTAAACGTCGCTCCGCAATACACGTTCGAACAGCTTGTCGGATTGACGGTAAACGAGCTTAACGTTTTGATAAACAATGCAATCACCGTACCCGACGGCGTGCAATCCACGGGGACGGCATCGACCTCGAAATATATTTCCGCCGACAGGGCAAAGGCGATTGCCCTTGAATTGGCCGGGAAATCCGAAGCGGAAGTGTTCGGTTTGGAAGTCGAATTCGAGGCCGAGGACGGCAAAATCGTGTACGAAGTCGAGTTTGACGCCGACGGAAAAGAATACGAGTACGAAATCGACGCAATAAGCGGCGAAAAGGCAAAAGAGAAGGTCAAAAACAAAAAATCTTCGCCGTCGACTAAGCCTGAGGGATACGTTTCGGCCGACGAGGCGAAAGCCGCCGCATTGAACTACGTGGGAAAAACCGTGGAAGACGTAACGTATTTTTCAAAAATCAAACTGGATGCGGACGACGACGGCGCAGAGTACGAAATCGAATTTGTGATCGAACGGGTCGAAACGGTCACCGAATATGAAATCGACGTCGACGCAACGACGGGAAAAGTGCTTTCCGCCAAGTGCAAAACCGTGTCGAAAACTCCGGCGCAAAGCGGCGAACACATTTCGGCGTACGCTGCCTGGAAAATAGCGATAAAACGTGCGGGCTTCGAGGAGCCGACGGGCTTTGTTGCGGAAAAAATCGAGCTCGAGTATGAAGACGGCCGCTATGAATACGAAGTGGAATTTGTTGTGGACGGGGTAGAATACGAATGCAAAATCGACGCCGTGACCGGTGAAGTTCTGGAATTTGAAATCGAACGCGACTAAGAGGAAAAAATTGTAAAAACAGCGTGTTTTGAAACAAAACGCATCGGGCCCTCCTTTTTTGACGGGGAGGGCTTTTTTGTCGCCAAAATCTGTCGCAAGCGACGCAACCGCCATATAAATGCCGCAACAACGGCGATAAAAGACTTGTTTTGTCGATTACGCCGAAAAAACAAGTTTAATCGGCCCGAGTCGGCTTAAAAATTAAAATGCAAAGAAAAGTTAAAAAAACGTGAAAAATGTCGTTAAACACTTGAATTGTTTTCTAAAATATTGTATTATTATAATGTAAATTAAACCGATATAAAAAGGATAATTGCGTCCTTTTGACGGTTTCTCGCCCTCGGGGCGGAAGGGATGGTGCATATGATGTTCGATACACAGCGAGCAAGCATAACAAAGAGGGCGTCCGCATTTTTGCTGGACATAATCTTGATAGCGGTGCTTGCCACGGGATTTATGTGGATCATATCGCTCATCACCAATT
>CAZBVO010000031.1:0-1185 GCA_964495385.1 uncultured Faecalibacterium sp. | reverse complement strand
AAGGATAAGGAATTATGAAAGTTGTATTAGAAAACTTAACAAAAATTTTCCCTAGCCGCAACAAAAAGTCCGGCGAAGAAGTGGTTGCCGTCAACAATTTCAGTTTTGAAATTCCGGATGGCAAACTTATCGGCTTGCTCGGGCCTTCGGGTTGCGGCAAAAGCACCACGCTTTACATGATCAGCGGCTTGCAGGCACCTACCAGCGGCAAAATCTATTTCGGCGATGACGACGTAACGGAACTTACTCCTGAAAACAGGGGTGTAGGTTTGGTTTTCCAAAACTATGCATTGTATCCGCACATGACCGTTAAGCAGAACATCATGTTCCCGCTGCAAAACCTCAAGGGCGCCGACAAACTCGAAAAAGAAGAGATGATCAAGCGCGCTTACGATGCGGCTCGTCTTGTCCAGATTGACGAACTTATGGACAGAAAGCCGTCCGAGCTTTCCGGCGGTCAGCAACAGCGTGTGGCAATCGCCCGTGCGCTTGTTAAGATGCCGAGAGTTTTGCTTTTGGACGAACCTTTGTCCAACCTTGACGCAAGGCTTCGTTTGCAGACTAGGGAAGAAATTCGTCGCATTCAGCGCGAAACCAAAATCACAACCGTGTTCGTAACCCACGATCAGGAAGAAGCAATGAGCATTTCCGATATGATTGTTGTTATGAAGCTGGGCGTTGTGCAACAAATCGGCCGTCCGCAGGACGTTTACGACAATCCTACAAACCTGTTTGTTGCCAAGTTCTTGGGCACCCCTCCTATCAACGTGTTTGAGGGCAAAGTTGCAGGCGGCAAGCTTTACATCGGCCAAGATGCTGTTATGGATGCCGCAGGCATTGCCGACAGGGACGTTTGGGTAGGCATCAGACCGGAAGGCTTCATTTTGGATGCAGAAGGTCCGATGACTTGCAAACTCAGAAGTGTAGAAGTTATGGGACGCGACGTAAGCATCGTTTCCGAACACGAAGGCATGACGGGCGAAATCATTCGTTCCATCATCGATGCCGACAACAAAATAGCTGCGGATGCTACCGAGGTCAGATTCTCTCTTAAACCGCACAAAACGTTTATCTTTGCAAAAGATACCGAAGAAAGAATTTATACAGAGGTAAAATAGCATGGTAGAATCGAAAAAACAATGGAAAGCATGGTTGTATCTGGCTCCCGCCATTGTGCTGTTGCTG
>CAZBVO010000030.1:0-8383 GCA_964495385.1 uncultured Faecalibacterium sp. | reverse complement strand
ATGACCTCGTTGGCGTTCATGTTGGACTGCGTGCCGCTTCCCGTCTGCCATACGACAAGAGGGAAATGGTCGTTGAGGTTGCCGGAAATAACTTCGTCGCAAGCTGCTGTTATTGCCGCAAGGCGTTCGCCGTCAAGTCGACCGAGGCGATTGTTTGCGATGGCGGCAGACTTTTTCAAAATGCCGAATGCGTGCGTGATTTCCCTCGGCATGATTTCGCCGCCGATTTTGAAATTTTGATAACTACGCTGTGTTTGAGCCGCCCAATATTTGTCGGCAGGGACCTGCATCTCCCCCATCGAATCTCTTTCAATACGATAATCCATAAATATCTCCTAATATATAATCAGTTATTGTCGTTGTCCATAAGGTTTTGAAGTTTGTAGCTCAAAACCACCAACATAACGGCTATGTCTTCGTTTTGAAGCTCGACGCCGTCGGGAACTATAAGGTGCGTAGGGGCAAAATTGACTATTCCTCGGATGCCCGCCGCCACAAGTTTGTCGCAAACCTCCTGTGCGTGATCCTTATGAACGGTTATTATGCCCATGCTTATGCCGTTTTCTCGGACAAAACCGTCAAGTTTGTCCATAGGGTAAACTTTGATTCCGTTTATTTCGGTGTTCCAAAGATATTGATTGCTGTCAAAGGCGGCGGCTATCTCTATTCCGTACTTGGAAAAACCCGTATAACTCAAATAAGTAGTGCCGAGTTTGCCTGCACCCACCAAAACCGCCGACTTCATTTTGTTGTAGCCCAGCAGCTTTTCGATATCCGCCACAACGTCTTTAAGGACAAACCCCAATTTAGGTTTGCCCTCGACGCTCGATACGGCTGCAATGTCTTTTTTAACCTGAATTGCCGAAAGATTCATCGCTTCGGCAATCGTTACGGACGAAATGTATTCGCATTTCCCTTCCATGCTTTTAAGATACCTAAGATACGTTGGCAACCTTTTTACCGTGGCAAGGGACAGCCTTTCTTTTTTTGTAGTGTTTTTGTCGGTCATTTAGTCAAGTTGCGCAATTATGGATTTGAGCGCATCTGCCGAATGTTGCAAAGCGGTTTTTTCTTCGTCGGAGAACGGAAGTTCGATAATCTTCCTGATGCCGTCGCTGTTTACAACCACAGGAACGCTGAGGCAGACGTCTTCGATGCCGTATTGGCCCTCGAGAAGCGTGGAAAGCGGCAGGATAACGTCCTTGTTGCGGAATACGCAATCGCAAACGTGACGAACGCTAAGTGCGATGCCGTAATAGGTTGCGCCTTTAAGTTTGATGATTTTGCCGCCGCTCTTCAAAACCTGCTGGTGAATTTCGGTAACTTCCTGCTTAACCTGTTCGGTGCTTTTGCCGGTAACCATTGCAACGTAATCGATAAGCGGCATGCCTGCTACGTTTGCAAACGACCAAGGTACCATGCTGGTGTCGCCGTGTTCACCCAAAACCATAGCGTTGAAGTTTTTGCTGCTGGTGTTGTCCATGTACTCGCCGAGAGCGTCCTTAAGACGAATGGTGTCCAAAAGCGTGCCGGTGCCGATAACCTGACTCGGTTTGAGGCCGGTGCATTTGATGGTTTCGTATGTAAGAATGTCAACCGGGTTGGAAACCAAAATATACATGGCGTTAGGCGCATAACCTGCAACCACAGGCATAACCTGTCGGATGATGTTGACGTTGACCTTTGCAAGATCGATGCGGGTTTGGCCCGGCTTTCTTGCAATGCCCAGAGTTACGATAACGATGTCGCTGTCCGCCGCCGCGCTGTAGTCGCCGCAGGTCAGTTTGATATCGGGAGCAAAATAAGCGGCCTGTCTGAGGTCGATCACTTCGCCTTCCGCTTTGTCGCGATTGATGTCGATGAGCACGAGTTCACTGGCCATACCGCTGATGGTGAGCGCATAGGCGATAGAGGCGCCGACGTTGCCTGCTCCTAAAATGGTGATTTTTTTGCTGCGAGTGTTCATAGTTATCTCCTTTTGAGCACAAAGTGCCGTTATTTTTTTGAAGTTTTTTTGATAAAAAACGCAATCAGTAATTTTTTATCGATATAATTTTATCGAATTTAACCGTATATGTCAACCGAAATATATAAACAAAAATCTTTTTGTGTTGACAATGTTTGGAAAAACGGACTTTTTCAAAGAAAAAGCCCTATTTTTCAAGCTCCCGAAGCTTTTTTATCACGTCGGTTACGTCCTCGTTGAAAACAAGGCCTGCGTAGCGGTCGAACGGAGTGGGCTGTTTGTTTATCAAAACCAAATTGTGCCCGTTAAAACAACTAATTAGCCCGGCGGCAGGATAAACCGCAAGGCTGGTTCCGACCACGATAACCGTGTCCGCCCTGTCCATCGCCTCGATGCTTTTTTGATAAATTTCGCCGTCGATGCCCTCTTCGTACAAAACAACGTCGGGCTTTACCACGTCGCCGCAAACCGAACAGTGCGGAACGCCCTTTGACCGCATGATAAAATCGACGCCGTAAAATTTGCCGCAACGGGTGCAATAGTTCCGAAGCACGCTTCCGTGAAATTCCAAAACGTTTTTGCTGCCTGCCGCCTGATGCAATCCGTCGATGTTTTGAGTTATGACCGCCGCCAGTTTGCCTTTTTGTTCAAGCTCGGCAAAATAGAGGTGTGCGGCATTGGGTTTTGCGTCGGGATAAACCATTTTCGATTTGTAAAAATCGTAAAATTTGTCGGTGTGCGACACAAAAAAACCGTGGCTTATGATTTGCTCGGGGCTGTATCCCTCACCTTTTTCGCTGTAAAGCCCCTTTTCTGATCTGAAATCGGGGATGCCGGACGGGCAACTTATGCCTGCGCCGGTAAACAAAACGGTGTACGACGATTGGTCGATGATGTTTTTAAGTTGCAAATATTTGTCCATAAAACGCCTCCTGTTTAATTATACCCCGCCGCCTTTTCAAAAGCAATGTTTTATTACATAAAAAAAACGGCGTCGAAACGCCGTTTTTGTGGTTTTTACCATTCTATTTTTTTGTTTGCGCCCACTTCGAAATGATACTTGACAATGCCTGCATCCACTTTCGTGTAAAAGCCCAAGCCCGGTTTTACCGAAACTTTTTCGTCACTATAAACAAATTTGAATTTTTGCTGGTTCATTGCCGTAGGTGCCAACAAAGCCGCCCTGACTCCGTCAAAAAACCATTCGGGTGCATCGGCGGGTGCATCGCAAACCTGCTCCACGGTTTTGCTTTTGTGCGCCACGCCGTCGGTTGCGCCGTATCCCAAAGCAATAACCAACGTGAGTTTTTCGCCCTTTTCCAAACAGAATGCGGACGGAACCTTTTTGTAGCTCATGGCAACCCAGCACGAATTAAGCCCCAGCATCTGCGCCTTAATGGCGATCCGTTCGCCGTAATAGCCCAAAAGTTCGTCGAGGTTTTTGCCCTTTTTACCTATCAAAGCGACGTAATTTTTCACGCCCGAAAACTTTCCGTAGTGTGCCATAAAGCCGTCAAAGGCCTTAGGTTCGTCGGTAACCAGCTGAATATGCAATCCGCTTTCGGCATTACAAGCGGCGATTTCCGCCCTCAATTCGGCAAGGACTTCGGCCTCTATAGGCCTGTCCGAATACTGTCTGACCGCATGACGCGATTCCATTGCTTGCAAAACGTTCATATTATTGTTCTCCTTTTCTGTCGGGCAGGTTTTCCATGATGTTTTTTGCATGCAAAATCATGTCGATAAGCGAGTTCATCGCTTCTTGGTCAGCATCGAAATAGTAGTAATTTTTAGTGCCTTCGCGGCGCACCCTAACCAAGCCCGCTTCCTTCAAAATTTTCAGATGATGAGACACCGCAGGCCGAGAAAGATGTGTTTTTTCGGTGATTGCTCCCACTCTGACTCCTCTGCATTCACCCATTTGCATCATGGTCAAAACAAGGTGCTGCCTGTTTTCGTCGCCGAGTGCAATCAGAATTTTGCGGCACGCCATAAACTCGGTTGCCAACTTTTCGATTTCGTTCACGGGAAACCTCCTTCGTTTATTTGTTTAAACAATTATACCATACGCTTTGCCGCATTTTACATCGGTAAAGAAAATCGATACCGTTATTTTGCGTTTTGCCCGAATTTTCGTTCGGCAAACGCCTTTGCCCCTCTTTTTGCGAATAAAACCAATGGTTGACAAGCGCAAAAAACAGCACGACTGCAACAAGGACAAAAATAATTGGTAAAAAACGGTTTTTGATTTTTAAACAAGCAAAATTATAGGTTAAAAGGTCGGGAGCGGAATTTTTCGCGCCCGATTTGATTTTTCAACTTATATCCGCTCAATCGAAAATCGCCCCCAAAGTTTTGAAACATCCTTTAAGCCGCTGCTGCACCTCTAAAGCATTTTCCTTTGCTCCGTTGGCCAACCAAGCCGTCAGAATCGCCGACGTGCATGCGGTCAAAACCGCCATTAAATACTCCGCCTGCGCCTCGTCGGTTTTTAAATCTCCGAAAAACAATTGCTTTGACGGCAACAAATATTTCATGTGCGACCTCAAAATAAAATCCGTTCGGTTGCAATCGACAATGGCTTTAAGCAAAACTTTGTTTTGTTCCCAAATGCGAATAAACGTCAAAGTGGTTCGGTCGGCACTTAAATCCGCCGATTTTTCATATTCTGTGGACGCTTGCTCGAAAACGCCGTCGCACAAATAGGACAAAACGTCCGACGTGTTGTCAAACAATCTGTAAAAAGTGGCCCGCCCCACTAAAGAAGCTTTCTGAACGTCGGTCACCGTGATTTCCGTAAACTTTTTGTTTTCCAAACATTTCAAAATGCCGTTGCCGATTTTTTTTGCCGACCGCACCGCCCTTGCGTCGTTTGAGATATGATACATATTTGCCTCCCTCTGTTTCGTTTGAAAAAAATCATCAGCTTAAAATATCCTATCACAAAAACAGATATGATACAATAGTTCCACAAAAACAATTTTCAAAAAGGAGCATTTTTATGGAAAAAATTGTCAATGCATGGCTTTCGATATGGCTTTACGTCATGGCCGCAATAGGAATTTTTCTTGCCGTAAAGGTGTGGAAAAACCGAAAAACCTGGGACAAAATCAACGTTTATTGCACCCTTGCCGTCATCGTATTGGTTCTGCACGTCCTCGAAGAATGGGTGTGGCCGGGCGGACTTCACTATTCGTACAACTTCAGTCACGGCTCCACCGACCTCGCGCGTTTCCCGATGAACCGACTTACCGATATGATAACCAACTTCGGCGGCGTCGTTCTCGGATGCATAGTGCTGAAAATTTGGGGCTTTCGAAAGCCGGCAGGCATAGCGGTGATGCTGTTCTCCGCTTTCGAGGTGGTCATCCACGTTGTTATCGGCATAAACTCTCTTAAAACTTTCGGGCAGTACGGCATGCAAACGCTTTATTCGCCGGGGCTGATAACTTCGCTGTTCGGATTTTTGCCTGTAACGGTAGGCCTGGCCTTGCATCTGTTCAAAAAAGAAAACCGCGCATCGGCAAAACAGTGGATTATGGCCGTCGTTGCAATGTTCGGATTGTGCTTCTTGCTCATAAACCTGCCCGAAATGGTGCTCGGCGACGAAAACAGCCCGTACTATTTCACCGACCGAGGCTATTACGAGCAATTTGGCGACGAATTTGAAAAAGACAACAACTTCACTTACGGCGAAGAAGCCGCAACCGCCGAGTCCGAACAAGTTTAACCGAAAAACCGTCAAAAATCGGGCGCAGAAGCTTCTGCGCCCGGTTTGATTTTCTCGGCGTTTGATGGTGAATTCAAATAGCACCGACAATTTTAAACAGCCTTTTAAAAGGTTACGTTGCCCGAATTCAGCACTCGACGGCAACTTTTATGACTCCGTCTCTTTTATCTTCGAACAATTGGTATGCTTGGTCGATTTCGGAGAGCGGATAGGTGTGCGTAATCAAAGGTTCGGTGTCCAGTTTGCCTGCGGCGATAAGGCCGAGAATGGCCTCGCAATCGCAACCGTCCACTCCGCCCGTTTTGAAGGTCAGATTTTTGCCGTACATATCCGGAAGCGGCAAAGTTTGCGCTTTGTCGTACAGTGCCACAATCGTAACTACGGCATTCGGACGGGCGCATTCCCAAGCAAGGCGGAAGGTCGAATCGCCGCCCGCGACCTCGATCACGACGTCTGCGCCGTAATCGCTGTTTTGCCCCACAAACTCCGCGCACCGTTCGGGAGTCGTAAGCACTTCTTCATAACGGTTTCTGACAAATTCAAGCCGCCGTTCGTCCTTTTCGCAAACGATAATTTTTTTCGGTTTTTTAAGCATAACGCACAGTAAAGTACAAATTCCCGTAGGCCCTGCCCCGATGATAAGCACGGTGTCGTCCTCGGTTATCTCCGAAATGCGAGCCGCCCAATATCCCGTTGCCAGAACGTCGCCCGCAAGCAATGCCTGCCTGTCGGACACCGTTTCGGGTATTTTTGTCAAACCTTGATCGGCAAACGGCACGCGAACGTATTCGGCCTGTCCGCCATCGATGCGACATCCCAGCGCCCAACCGCCGTTTTTGTCGGTGCAATTGTTGACAAAACCCCGCTTGCAGAAAAAGCACTCTCCGCAAAAAGTTTCCACGTTCACCGACACCCTGTCTCCCGGTTTGACGTTCGTTACGGCCGAGCCGACTTCTTCGACTATACCAACCATCTCGTGGCCGACGGTGATGCCCTCTTTTGCCCTCGGCACGCTCCCGTGTTTGATGTGAATATCGCTTGAACAAATGCTCGCCAACGTCACCTTGACAACGGCATCCCTTTCGTTAAGTACGGTAGGTTTCGGCTTTTCGACAAAATCGAATTCGCCCTTTCGGACGTATGAATAAGTAAGCATAAAGTTTTCCTCAAATTTCATTTTCTAAATTGTAACACAAAATCTTTTGTTTTTCAATATATTAGCCCCTACCTCGGCAACTTTTCGAAAACAAAAGGTCCGCCGCTTTTAAATTTTTGCATCCAACCGACTTTGTTCCCGCTCTATCCCCTCACCGCCCATATAAGGCCTTACACCCCTTAAGCCGCCCTCGTACCGTAATATGCTTATTTATGTCAGCAAAATTTGCGACACTGTTGACAGAAAGTTTTACATTTGTTAAACTAAAATAACAAAAAAGTGATAAGTGAGGAAAAAATGAAAAAGGTCGGGATAGTTCTGCTTGTGGTTGTAATTATTGTTGCGGCAATTGCCGTTTATGCCCCTGCAAGAAATTGGGTGATAGGTCAATTTAACGCTGTAAAAGATGCTTTCAAATCCGACGAAGAAAAAGATGCCGAACGCAAGCAACAAATTACGCAAGACGACAGATATAAAGAACTCGACGCCGACAACAAAAAAGAATTTGACGACAAGTTTAATCAAATCATCGGCAGCGACGAATATAAAGACAAAACAGACAAAGAAAAAGACGAGATAATCAACAAACTCGTTGAGTCAGAAAAACTTCAACAAGATGTTGAAAAAGAACAAGAAGAATATGATTCTCGAAAAGAAGAGAATAAACAACAACTTGAAGATTTGACAAACAGCCAGCAAGAACTTGAACAGCGTGTCCAAGATCTCAAAAATTCTGGCGCATCAGACGAGAAAATCAAGGCGGCGGAAGAAGAACAACAAAAAGTTGAAGAACAAATCAAAGCTGCTGAACACGAAAAAATATATTTTGACACAGTTGATGTCGTTGACAAAACAACTTCTGAAAATATCATATTTAAGATTGATAGCAGGAATGCCAGATTGAGAAAAATTAACGGAATATACAGTTTTGCAGATTCTTTATTACTCATAAACGCTGATTTTGTTCGGTCAGAGAATATTTGCGGTGTCGAAATTTGTTCAACAATAAATCAGTTCATTCATGTTGCGGGTTTGTTGGAAGATAATGCGACATATGAACAGATATATGAAATGATGACACAAGACAACGCAATTTTATCAACATACAACACGTGCGTGAATATTAATGCCCGTGAACACAAAGACTTATTTAATGAAAATATAGCGCATTCTGATAACGTGGTAATAACAAACCTGATCTCAAATGGCTATACAAATTTTGAAATAGCTCAATCTTGGGAACAGGAAAAAGACACACATCCAAATTATATTTTTGTCGCAAAAAAAAGCACAGACAATAATGCATCATCAATAACCTACATGGCCAATTATGACGGAAACATTAAAGAGTATAGCATTCTTCCTTTAGAGAAAATCTGTCCTGAGTTTTGGACGCAGGTGGAGGCAGAGCAAGCAAAACAAACACCATAACGACGGGCGACCAATGACACTTGGCGACAATCACACAAGAGGCACAATGCATGTGCCTCTTTTTTATATGCTTAAGATTCTTCGAGGGTAAGACGCTGGG
>CAZBVO010000029.1:0-8418 GCA_964495385.1 uncultured Faecalibacterium sp. | reverse complement strand
GAAAAAACAATGGAAAGCATGGTTGTATCTGGCTCCCGCCATTGTGCTGTTGCTGGTGTTCACCGTGTGGCCTATTATAAACACCTTCAGGCTGGCGTTTCTTGAAAACTACAGCAGTTTGGGTGCTATAGGCGGAAACAAGTTTGAAGTGGGGTTTTACAACTTTGAGTTCGTTTTGGAATGGCCAATGTTTTTGGATGCTCTTAAAAACACCATGCTTCTGACTGTGGTCACCGTTCCTGTTTCAACTATAATTGCTTTGCTTATTGCGGTTGCGCTCAACTCGATCGGTCCGCTCAAAAGGCTTTTGCAGACGATATTCTTCCTGCCGTACGTCACCAACAGCATTGCAATCGGCATGGTTTTTGCCGCAATGTTCAACGTCGTAAACTATAGTGGTTTGAAAGATCCGAACATGACGGTTGACGTGGGCCTTATAAACAAACTTTTGGGATTGTTCGGTGCAGATCCCGTAAACTGGATCAACCCTGGCTCGAGCTGGGGTGCAAACTTCGCCGTTATGGTTGTTTACATAGTTTGGAATGCTCTTCCTTTCAAAATCCTCATTTTGTTGGGCGGTTTACAAAGCGTAAACAAGCAGTACTACGAAGCGGCCAAGGTTGACGGAACTCCGAAATGGCGTGTCTTTACCCGCATTACGGTGCCACTGTTGTCCCCGATGATTGCTTACGTTGTCATAACCGGCTTTATCGGCGGCTTTAAGGAATATTCCAGCGTGGTCGGCGTGTTCGGTGATTTTATGGGGCCGAAAGTCGGTAGTTACGGAAGTATGATAACCATTGTCGGCATGATTTACAAAGTTTTGCCGGACACCAAATACGGCTATGCCAGTGCGGCGGCACTCATACTGTTTGTTATCATCATGATCGTTACACTCATCAACTTGCAAGTCAGCAAGAAGAGAGTGCATTATTAGGAGGTGCATTATGTCCGATACTCACGGCGTTATGAAAGAAAGAAACATTCAACAAACCGCCTCCAAGCAAAAGGTTACTACGGTGTTGAGCCTCGTGTTGCGCTACGGATTCCTTATCATAATGGCGCTCATCGTGCTTTACCCGTTCTACTGGATGATTATGGCCTCGTTGGAAGACGTTGACCAATACATCCGAGAAGCTCCGACGTTTTTGCCGAAATACGTTGTGTTCCGAAACTATCTCAGCGCATTTCAACAGGCTGATTTGGGCAGATTGTTTTTAAACACCGCTTACGTTGGCATCGTTTCGACCATACTGTCCCTTGTCATTACCATACTTTCGGCGTTTGCTTTTGCAAGGCTTGAATTTAAGGGCAAAAACATAATGTTTGGCGCATTGTTGGCAACAATGATGATCCCGGGCGAACTGTTCACCATCACCAACTATCAAACCGTATCGAATTGGGGTTGGCTGAACACCTATCAGGTGCTTATAGTTCCGTTCCTCGTAAGTGTGTTTTACATCTATCTTTTGAGGCAGAACTTCATGCAAATTCCAAACGAACTGTACCTTGCCGCCAAGGTTGACGGCACCAGTGACTTTAAGTATCTCTGGAAAGTTATGATTCCGTTGGCACTTCCTACCATCATTTCCATCACCATTTTGAAGATGATGGGCGCTTGGAACAGCTACGCTTGGCCTCGCCTCGTTGCAAACAACAAGGAAATGCGCTTGATCACAAACGGCTTGCGTAATGCATTCACGACGACGGCCGGCGATACGGAATATCCTGTTCAGTTGGCTGCAGTCGTTATTGTTTCGGCCCCGTTGTTCTTGGTGTTTGTCTTCCTCAGGAAGTACATCATGCACGGCGTGTCCCGAAGCGGCATCAAAGGCTAAAGTTTTCGCTTTGTGCGAAATTTAGATAAAATCAAAAAACAATAAAATTGGAGGAAACAAAAAGCTATGAAGAAATTTTTAGCGGTTATGCTTGTTGTGGTTATGCTTGTGCCTGCTTTTGCGGCATGCGGCTCGGCTAAAGCTATCCCTAACTTCGACGTGCCGGAAGGCGGCTACGACGGAAGCGAGGTAACCATCACGTTTTATCACACCATGGGTGAAAACCTGAGGACCGTTTTGGATAAATACATTGCCGAATTCAACAAACTTTATCCAAAAATCCACATCGAACACAAACAGGTTGGCGGTTATGACGACGTTAGAAGTCAAATCAGCACCGAAATCACCGCAGGCAACCAGCCAAACATCGCTTACTGCTATCCTGACCACGTTGCTCTTTACAACACCGCAGGCGCAGTTGCAACTTTGGACAACCTCATCGACAGCACCATCGAAACCACCCGTGCCGACGGAACCACCGAAACTCTCGGTCTCACTGCCGAACAGAAAGCCGATTTCATTACCGGTTACTACGAGGAAGGCAGAGCATTCGGCGACGGTTTGATGTACACCTTGCCGTTCTCTAAGTCCACCGAGGTTTTGTACTACAACAAAACATTCTTTGACGCGAACAACCTCACGGTTCCTACCACTTGGGACGAAATGGAAGAAGTTTGCAAAAAAATCAAAGCAATCGATCCGACTTGCATCCCTCTCGGCTATGACAGCGAATCCAACTGGTTCATCACCATGTGCGAACAGCTCGGTTCGGATTATACCTCCGCAACCGGTGACAAATATCTGTTCAACAACAAAACCAACAGAGAATTTGTAAACAGATTCCGCGAGTGGTATCAAAAAGGTTACGTTACCACCCAAACCCTTTACGGCGCATACACCAGCGGTTTGTTTGTAAAGACCGGAGCAGAAGATACCCGGAGCTATATGTCCATCGGTTCTTCCGCAGGTGCAACTCACCAACGTCCGGACGTTGACGATGAAGGCAACTATCCGTTTGAAGTAGGCATCACTTCCATTCCGCAGATTGACGCTTCCAACCCGAAAGTTATCTCCCAAGGTCCGAGTGTCTGCATCTTCAAAAAAGAAAACGCTCAGGAAGTCGTTGCAAGCTGGCTGTTTGTGAAATACCTCACCACCAGTGCCGAATTCCAAGCCGATTTCTCCATCGCTTCGGGCTACGTTCCTGTCCTTAAATCCGTTCAGGAAACCGATAAATACAAAACTCACATTTCCAAGGTAGACGCTGCAAACCGCGAAGACGGCGAACATATCAACGACTTCATCGCCGCACTCAGCACCAAGGTTTGCCTCGAACAGGCCAACGCTTACTACGTATCTCCTGCATTCAACGGCAGCTCCACAGCTCGTGACCAGGTTGGTTCGTTGATGACCGCTTGCTTCATTTTGGAAGGCGACGACTGCAGCAAGGAAATTGAAAAACTGTTCAAAGAAGCAATCAACGAATGTAAATACATGGGCTAATTGCTTTGTAGACAAAAACAAACGTTAAGGCAAAATAATGAAAAAATCACTTAAACTGTTAGCAATACTGTTGGTGATGTGTCTGGCATTGTCGTTTGTCGCTGCTTGCGGCGACGACAAACAGCCTTGCACTTCGCACGTTGACGCAAACTCCGACGGGGTTTGCGACAATTGCGGTGCACCGGTTGAAAAGGACAACGGCGATGACAACGGCCAACAGCAGTTTGTCGATTACGCCGCTTCCTTGAAGCTGGACATGAGTTCCGACAGCAAAAAGGCGAGTGCAACCGTCAAAAACTACGTTGACGGCGACACCACTCACTTTTACGTTGACAAATCCGTTTCTTCTTCGGGCATTTTGAAGGCGAGATATCTTGCAATCAACACTCCTGAATCGACTGGTAAAATCGAAGATTACGGCCACACCGCATCCCGTTTTACCAAGGCAAAGCTTCAATCGGCCGTGTCGATAATCCTCGAATCGGATGACGGAAACTGGAATTTGGACTCCACCGGCAGCAGACACCTCGTGTGGGTTTGGTACAAAACCTCTGCCGACGGCGAATATCGCAATCTTAACCTCGAAATTTTGCAGGAAGGTTTGGCTCGTGCTTCCAACACGGCAAACAACCGCTACGGCGAAACCTGCATGAAGGCCCTTAGACAGGCCGAAACCTTGAAAAAGTACGTTTACTCCGGCGTGGCAGACCCTGAAGTTTATCGCGGCGAAGCAATCGAACTTACCCTTAAGGAACTTCGCACCAATATCGAAAGCTACAACGGCAAAAAGGTTGCCTTCGAAGGCACCAGCATTTTGTTGTACAATCACGGTGTTTACCTCGAGGATTACGATTTCGAAACCGATATGTATTACGGAATTTACGTTTACTACGGGTTCAATTTTAACGGCGTAAGCATAATCAAACCGGGATGCCGAGTAAGGATGGTCGGAACCGTGCAGTACTACGAAACAGGAGATTCCTATCAAATTTCCGACGTTACGTACGATGCGTACGACAAAACCAATCCGAACACTGTGCAGCTTGTTTCCAGAAACAACACCGTTGAATACCGCCAGCTCGATCCTGACGAATTTATCAACGGAAAGGTAAACATCGAAAAGGAAACTATCGATGCTGAAACCGGTGAAGAACGCACTGAAGTCGTTCCGATGGACTACGCAGAACTTGCGCTGTCGACGTCCGCTTCGCTTAACGGCCTCAAAATTAAGAGCATTTACACAACCGACAACGAGGATTCTTCAAATGACGGGGCAATGACCTTTACTTGCGAAATCGACGGCAAAACCGTTTCCGTTCGCACCGTCCCGCTGTATGACGAAAACGATCAGCTGCTTACGGAAGCCGATTTCAGGGGTAAAACCATCAACGTCAAAGGTATTGTGGATTGCTTCAACGGAAAGTATCAAATCAAAGTTTTCCGCACCTCCGACATCGAGGTAGTGGACTAAAAAGGCAGTTTATCTCCGATTTTCGTCGGGGATAAAGGTCGTTTGTGCCGATTGGCACGGTAATTACGAAATTTCGGCGAGGCATAGCCCGCTGTGATTTAAAACAATAAAAATATTTTAAGGAGAGAAACAATGAAAAAGACAAAGATTCTTGCTTTGATTCTGTTGGTTGTTTTGTGCGTCGGCTGCATAGCTGCATGCAACAAAGTGCCACAAGGATTGCAGGATGCTAAGGATTATCTCTATGCTCAATACAGAGATAAGGACGGCAGCAACACCCCTGCAGACTTCGACAGAGTTGCGGCAGTTGTCATCAACGGAACCAGATATCCTATCACCTGGACGGCCAGCGTTACAACCGAAGGCCACTCCGATGACGTTAAAGTTGTTACGAAAGACGCCAACACCGTCACCGTCGACGTAAACGAAAAGGCTACCGAAGACGTCAGCTACACCTTGACCGCTACCATCGAAGACGCAGACGGCAACACCGTTACTGTTACTTTCAACCACAAAATCCCTATGTTTAAGGAACTGACCTACGCTGAATACATCGCAGCAGAGGACGGATCCACCGTTGTTGTTAAGGGCGTTGTAACCGCTATCGTTTCCAAAGATCGCGGCAACACCGTAAACGGATTCTATATGCAAGATTCTGACGGCGGCTACTATATCTATGGCATGGTTGAAGGCACCACTCCGGAAACTTTGGGCCTCCAAGTCGGTATGACTGTTCGCGCAGCAGGCGAAAAAGACCTCTACAGCGGCACTCACGAAGTTAAAGATGCAGGCGTCGAAATCATCGACAGCAACATCACAACCGTTACCCCGGCCGATTACACCGAAATCTTCACCAACGCAACCGACCTCAGCGCCGAAGCATTGGTAAGCAAACAATCCACCGTTGTTACCGTTAAGGGCGTTACCGTTAAAGAAAACGGCGGCTCCGACGGCAGCTACTACTATTTCGAACTCGCAGGCAAAAAGACTTACGTTCGTATTTCTTCTTCCACCTGCCCGCTCACCGCAGCAGAAATCTCCGCTTTCAAAGCAGGCTTTGCTGAGAACTTCGGCAAAACCGGCGACGTTACCGGCCTCATCTGCCTCTATGACGGCAAATTCTATCTGACCCCGATCAGCGGCACTCCGTTCACCAACCTTTCGTTGCCGCAACTTTCTGACGCAGAAGCTGTTGCTTTTGAAAAGGAATCCGTTTCCTTCGAAACCACCATCGGCTACGACGGCAAGTACGAACTGCAAACCGCAGGCGCTGCTTACACCGACGTTGTAATTTCTTGGGCTCTCGATAAAGAATACACCGGCGTTTCCGTTGCTGACGGTCACCTCGTTGTCGAACTTCAACCTGAAGCTCAAACCGTAAAACTCATCGCAACCCTCACCCGTGGCGAAGCTACCGATACTAGGGAATTCACCGTTGCAATCGATGCAGCCACCACTCAGGAATATCTCCCGGTTGCAATGACAGACGTTGCCGAAGGAACTTACAAACTTACACTTTATCAAACAACCCTTGGTCAACAGTTGTACTTCGATGGCGGAATCAACAGCAGTGAATTCTTGACCACCACCGAAAAAGCAGCCAAAGCAGCAGACGTGGTAATTGCAAAAGTTGCAGACAAAGACGAATACACCATCAAAGTTGGCGAAAAGTATCTTGAAATCTACAAAAACACCAACAACAAAATCCGTCCGCATCTTGCAGACACCGCAACAACCAACTGGGTATGGGATGCTGATCTTAAAGTTTTCACAATGACTATAGAAGGCACAGCATACTATCTTGGCACTTATAACAACTTCAACACTATTAGTGCAAGCGCAACCAGCTATATCAGCGGTGACAAAGCAGCCAACGTGGGTGTTTCTCAGTTTGTTGCTGAATTTGCTACTCTTGTTGAAGCGGATTATGCGCCGGTTGCAATGGCAGACGTTGCCGAAGGAACTTACAAACTTACACTTTATCAAACAACCCTTGGTCAACAGTTGTACTTCGATGGCGGAATCAACAGCAGTGAATTCTTGACCACCACCGAAAAAGCAGCCAAAGCAGCAGACGTGGTAATTGCAAAAGTTGCAGACAAAGACGAATACACCATCAAAGTTGGCGAAAAGTATCTTGAAATCTACAAAAACACCAACAACAAAATCCGTCCGCATCTTGCAGACACCGCAACAACCAACTGGGTATGGGATGCTGATCTTAAAGTTTTCACAATGACTATAGAAGGCACAGCATACTATCTTGGCACTTATAACAACTTCAACACTATTAGTGCAAGCGCAACCAGCTATATCAGTGGCGACAAAGCAGCCAATGTAGGTGTTTCTCAGTTTGTTGCTGAATTTGCTACTCTTGAATTGAAAGAAGTTGCTTTCCAAGGCATTGAAGAAGCAAAGGAAGGAACTTACAAATTTGCACTTTATCAAGCAACCCTTGGTCAACAGTTGTACTTCGATGGCGGAATCAACAGCAGTGAATTCTTGACCACCACCGAAAAAGCAGCCAAAGCAGCAGACGTGGTAATTGCAAAAGTTGCAGACAAAGACGAATACACCATCAAAGTTGGCGAAAAGTATCTTGAAATCTACAAAAACACCAACAACAAAATCCGTCCGCATCTTGCAGACACCGCAACAACCAACTGGGTATGGGATGCTGATCTTAAAGTTTTCACAATGACTATAGAAGGCACAGCATACTATCTTGGCACTTATAACAACTTCAACACTATTAGTGCAAGCGCAACCAGCTATATCAGCGGCGACAAGGCAGCCAACGTGGGTGTTTCTCAGTTTGTAGGTCAGTTTGGCAACAAGGATTTCGTCAAAGACGAAGCTCCTGTTCAAAAAACCGACGAAGAACTTTTGGCCGAAATCAAAGTTCCGACCCAAGTTAGCGCAGACTTTGACCTTGCAGCAACCGCAACTTGGGCCATTAAGGAAGGCACCGCAATCGCTTTGGAAGGCAACACCGCCAAAGTTACCCGCGGAGCAGAAGATGCAACCGTAGTCCTCACCGCAACCATCGGCGAAGCTCACCAAGATTTCACCGTTGTAGTTAAGGCAAAAGCTGTTGTCAGCACCAACTATACCCACACTTTCAAGAGTGGCGAAATCAAAACCGGCTTGAACACTTGGTCCGGCGCTGAATGGAACGTAACCACCGGCACTGCTTACTATGGTTGGGATTCCAATACTGCCAAAGGCGTTCAAATCGGCAGTAAAGCCGATCCGTCCCGTGAAGCTACTTTGACGAGCGACAGCTTTACGTCCGTAAAGAGCATCAAATTGAACCTTTCCACGGCAAGCCAAGCAACAGCTACCGTTAAAGTTTACGTTGGCGACACTCTTGTCGGCAAAGAGACCACTCTTACGACCACGGCAACCGATTACACTTTCACTTTGGATGCGGCAGCAACCGGTGAAATCAAAATCGTTTTGACTCAACCTGAAACGTCTAAAGCACTTTACATAAAGAGCATCGACGTCACCGTAGAATAATTGTTTTTGAAACAGCGTTTCAACAAACAAAAACCTAAACAACAAAAAGCGAGAGTGGAAACACTCTCGCTTTTGATTTTGTGT
>CAZBVO010000028.1:0-8602 GCA_964495385.1 uncultured Faecalibacterium sp. | reverse complement strand
TTCAAATTACGGCACCAAATCGCCATTATTTCAAAAACAACCGCTTTTTAAAAAGAAAGGGCGAGCATTTAAGCTCGCCGGTCTCAGAAGGTAACGTACGGTTTTTACCGTCCCATAGCTTTTTCGGTCGAATTTGCCTCTTCCGTCAAAAGTTCTATTTTGGCGGCCGACACTTCAAAAGCCGTTTTCACCGTTTGAACGTCGCCGGTGGTTTTGGTGTAGTTGCGACTTTGAATCCGTCCGCTGACGCAAATTTTTTGGCCTATTTCAAAGTCGGAAGCGAAGCGTGCGTTTCGGCCCCAGGCAATCATCGGAATATAATCGCTTTTGTTGTAGGCTCTGTTTATCGCAAGCAAAACGTCGGTTATTTCCCTGCCGAACGGCGTCGTGCGGTAAACGGGCTTTTTGCAAACGTAACCCGAAAGTTCTATGACGTTGGGATTTTGCGAAAAATCGTTTTCCAAAAGTTCCCGTGCAAAAACCGTCAGCATAAGTTTGCTTCGCCCCTCGTCGGGTTTGTTGTAACTTCTAAATTGCCCGGACACGGTAACCACCGTCCCCACCGACAAATCGGCCCTCGACATTATTCTTTCGCTTATCGTAACGGGGATAAAATCCTCGTCGCCGCTAAGGCGTGAAATCGCAAGCGTAAATTCGTAAAACCCTTCCCCCATCACTTCGTGAGAAAACTCGGGCTTCGAGGCCACCGCGCCCCTTAAATAAGCCTTGTTGTTTGCCATCTCGTTGTAATTCATATATTCCTCCATTAAACTTTGTTTAATTTTTGCGTACCGTCGGCTTCGATGACGTAATTTTGGGTATAAACCAAATCGGACAGTTTCACAAATTCGTACCCCTGTCCTTTCAACGCCGTCAACACGAGGGGCAACGCTTCCAAAATGTGGTCGCTGTTGTTGTGAAACAATATTATCGAACCGTTTTTAACCTTCGGCAACACCCGTGCGGCAATTTGCGATCCCGAAAGTCCCTTCCAATCCAAGCTGTCCACACTCCACTGAACGGCAATCATCCCCAGAGCCTCAACCCCCTCGATAAGCCTGTTGTTGTAGTCGCCGAACGGCGGCCTGAAAAATTTGGGGGTACAACCCGTAAGTTCGATTATGCGTTCGTTTACCGAAACTATTTCCTCCTCGATTTTTCGCGCATCGAGTTTGCTCATCTGAAGATGATTGTTGCTGTGATTGCCTATTTCGAAGCCGTTTTCTCTTATTGCCAAGGTTTCGGCAGGATAAGCGTCAATCCAAAACCCCACCAGAAAAAAGGTAGCGTCGGCACCGAAATCGTTTAAAGTTTTTATTATACCTGCGGTTTTGTCCGCTCCCCAGGCCGCATCGAAAGTAAGCGCAACCGCTTTTTTGTCGGTCGAAACGCCGTACACGGGAAGTTTTTTGTTCTTTCCCGAAAGCGGTGCGGCCAAGTCGGCCGAGAAAAACAACGACACCAGACATACCGTCAAAACCAAAACTGCGGCCGCGGCAACTATTTGCCTGCGTTTTAGAATAAAAAACATACGGTTACCTCACATTATAAACGTTTTGCCGACCTGCGTGCAGTCGATTTTTGACCGATTATTTGTTTTTTTGTCAAATTTTGTCGGCAAGTTTTAGCGCACGGTAATTTTTATTCGAAAACGCCGCCGAATATGCAAATAAAATCGCCCGACCGAACGGCCGAGCGAAAATCGATTTCGTTTATAACTTAAAATATTTTATACCTGCTTCGTAGAGTTTGGTTTCCGAACAGATTTCGGCACCTTCTATCCTAAGCGGAATGCGGCAAACTCGCCCAAGAATCCGCCCGTCGGAATTGGTCAGCCCTTCAACTGCATTGAAACTTCCCGTAGGATTTGCCGGATAGTCGCCAACTGCCATACCGTTTGCGTCGGCAAACTGCGTGGCTATATGTCCGTCGGAGGCAAGTGCCTCGTAATCGTCGGCATCTATCGCCACTCTGCCCGTCGACGTCGACACGACGGCATCGAAAAGGTCTCCAACCGCTTCTAAGTTAAACCAAGGCGACAAATTGCCCGCAATTTTTACCTTGACCAATCTGTCTGTTAAATTCCCCGAAGCGTTTGGCAGAATTTTTACCGAATTGTATTTAGGCAACGTTGGTTTTCCGTAAGGCAACAGCCCCGATTTGACCAGCGCGGCAAAGCCGCCGTCGACGCCCAACACCAATCCGCCGGCATCCAACATGGCCGACAGGGCGTCTCTTATGCGTTCGTTAAGTAAAAGTGCGGTTAATTTGTCCGACGAAAACGCCAAAATTTGCGCCGCCGACAAGCGTTTTGCAAATTCTTTTAAGGATGCGTTCATCCCTGATTTGTCGGTTGCCGACAAATTGATAAGTTCGGGCTTACCTTTTGCCGCGGCAAACCCTTCAAAAAGTTCGAGGTCGGCTTTAGTCGTTCCGAAAGTCGGGACAACCACTTTTGCCTTCGTGCTTTTTCCGAAATAAGAAGCTCGGTTGCTGAAGCCGTATCCTTCGGTGCGAATGAGGTCGCCGCCCGAAACCGCACGGGAAAAACACTTTGCCCAACCTATTTTTAAGGCCGCTTTCGCAATATCCGTGCTCATGTCGTCGTTGCCGAAAACTATCTTAGGGTTATCTATAATTTCGCCCAGTTTAACCGCGTTGCAAAAACTCGGTTTTTTGTCGGCCAAAACAATTACGTCGCCCAAAACAGGATTAAAAAAGTCAGCGGAAAAACTTTTGAAATAAACGCCTTTCCCTGCCGCCAATGCGCCCAAAATCGCGGCGGTTGCAAGACCGCCTTCTTTTACCGTTGCGGCGGCGTAAACCGTGCCGTCCGAAAGCGATTTGTCAATGTTTTTAATAAGTTCGCCAAATGTTTTTGCATCGGGAGTTTTGTCGGCGTCTCTGTCGAGATGCACCAGATAAAGCGTTGCGCTTTTTGAAAAACCCGTTGTCTCTCGCGCGACCTTTCCGACAACGGCCGCCGCATCCGAGTCATGAAAATCGGCATCGATTCCGGCTGCGGCGAAAAAGTCGGCCGCATCGCCGGAAGCAAACAGCTTGGTCTCCTCGAGCCCTGCCCCTTCGAACACAGCCTGTTCCAAACACACGACGGCGTTATACAAAGCGTCGTATTCGTCGTTGGCACCAAACGAAAGCAAATTGTCCGAAACGGAAAAACGCAGGTTTTTGTACGGAACTGCTTCCTCTTTCCCGAAAGGCGCAAAGCCGCCACCGTTTGCCACAACAACCGATTGCAATTCTCTTGCGACGCCGACAGATTTTGACGACAGCGACAAAATCGCCGCCTTTCTCATATCCGATTTGGCAAGTGCACAAACGGTTGCATCGGCGGAAAAATCCCTTGAATAAGTGCTTTTCAGTCTATCGGCCGCCACGGTCGAAACTTCCGATGCGGCAACAAAATAGCTGCGGTCGGCACCGCTCGGAACCGCCAACGATACGGCAGTACCTGTCGCCGAAACGCTTGCTTTTTCCAAAACGGTTTGGGCATCCGAGCAATTTATATAAGCTTTTGCGCACAAAGTTTTTGAGGCGGGTTTTCCGCTGCAAACTGAAAGCGAAATTTTGTTTTCGCCCTCGCCCGTAACGTAACGTCCCAAAAGCGACGGCTCGCCGAAATCGCATTCGACAGCCTTGCAAAATTCATAAAGAAGGGTTTTATTCTCGTTTTTTGCACAATAAAACTTCGTTACCGAAACTTCGGCCTTAACGTTTTCCGAAAACAACCTTGCCGAATCCGTCATGGAACAATCGGTTTTTTGATCGACGGCAAAATATCCTTCTGGCATTTCAAAAGGCGCATACTCGGCAAAAGCAAATGCCGCAAACATGCGTTCGGAGGTAAGGTCCATCCCCGAAACGTCCACCCTGAACGCCTCGAGAATCAGTTCCCCTTTGTAAGTAAACGATTTGTTTTTCGAAAGTAAATAAGTCATACCGTAAGCTCCGTCCATCTGTCAAAAAGTAAGTTGCATTCGGCCTTAACCTTTTCGGCCTCTTCGCTAAGTTCCATAAGTTTTTTGTAGTCGGAAGCAAAAGCCTCCATCTCGGTCATAATCTGTTTTTCCCTGAGTTCGAGAGCATTGATTCTGTCCTCGATTTGCTTGATTTCGGCCTTCTTTTTAAGCTCTAAAGCACGGTCGGCTTTACTGCGATAGGCCCTGTCCTGTTTTTTGTCGACTTGCGATTTCCGAGCGGCTTTTTCGGCTTCTAAGGCCTCTCTTTTTGCGTTTTCGCTTGCGGTAAAAGCGTCGAAATTGCCCCTGAAATCAACAAGATTTTTGTCGGAAATCTTCAAAAATCTGTCGGCCAATTTATCCAAAAAATATCTGTCGTGCGATACGAAAACAAGCGTACCCGAAAATTCGGCCAAGGCATCTTCAAGTGCTTCTCTGGCCTGTAAATCGAGGTGGTTTGTAGGCTCGTCCAGCACCAAAACGTTGGCTTTTTCGGCCATCATTACCGCAAACATAAGCCGTGCTTTTTCGCCGCCCGACAAATTTTTGACTTTTTTTGCAACCGATTCGTCGTCGCCCAAAAGCACCATACCCAAAACGTTTCTGACTTCCGTTTGTCCGAGCGTCGAATGGCGGTGCCAAAGCTCGCCGAGAACGGTGTTTTCGGGGTCCAACACGGCCGCTTCCTGATCGTAGTATGCAACCTTTGTTCCCTGTCCGAAAAACATGTGTCTGTCAGGCTCCGAGTAAGAGCGCACAATATGCTTAACAAGCGTCGATTTGCCTGTGCCGTTTGCGCCGACAATGGCCACCCTATCGCCCTTTTCGACGGTAAACGATGCGTTTTCGAGTATGTTTTTTCCGTCAAAACCGAATGTCACGTTTTCAGCCTTGAAAACAAGTTTTGCCGGATTTATCGGGAAGGTAAACTTAAAGCGAGGCGGCTTGACGTAAACAACGGGCTTTTCGATTATGTCCATATTTGCCATTTGATGAATGCGGCTTTTGGCGCTTTTCGAGGTAGTTGCCCTAACCAGGTTGCGATCAACGTAGTCCTGTATCGCAGCAAGCTTTGCTTGCTGAATTTCGTATTCTTTTTGCCACCTTGCGTACCGTTCGGCTTTAAGTTGCTTAAATTTTGTGTAGTTGCCGCGATAAACGCTGACCGATTTGTCCGTCAAATCCCAAACAATTTCAACGGTTTTGTCCAAAAACCGTCTGTCGTGCGATACGGTGAGGATTGCCCCTCGGTAGGTTGAAAGATAAGTTTCAAGCCAATCCAAAGTGTCGTAATCCAAGTGGTTGGTAGGTTCGTCCAAAATAAGCAGTTCAGGCCCTGCCAAAAGCAATTTTGCAAGCGCAAGGCGAGTTTTTTCGCCGCCGGAAAGCGTCGAGACAATTTGCGAATATTTGTCACAAAATCCCATACCGTTTAAAACGGTTTTGATTTTGGTGGAAATTTGATAGCCGTCCTTTGCGTTGAAAAAGTCGGAAAGTTTTTCGTAGTCGGAGGCGATGCGTCGATATTCGACGGAATCGTGAGGGGTTACGGCAAGCCGAGCGCTCAAAAATTCCATCTTTTCGCCTGCGGCAACAACGTCCGAAAAAACCGTGAAGGCCTCCGCCTCGACCGAAAGGTCACTGTCAAGCATGGCATTCTGAGGCAAATACCCTACGGACAAGTCGCCCTTCTTCAAAATTTCACCCTCGTCGGGGCGCAACAAACCCAGCGCCAACTTAATAAGGGTTGATTTGCCCGAACCGTTGACGCCTATAAGCCCTATGCGGTCATTTTCGTTTACGGTGACGTCGACGTCCTCGAGGACGGTTACGTCGTCATAGCCGAATGTTACGTTTTTGAGTGAAATTAACATGCTTACAATTATAAACTAAAATAATTTATCTTTCAACTAAAAAAGCGCGACAAATTGCCGCGCTTTGAATTTTAAGGTCATTTCAATGCGATTTTTACCACTTCTTCCGGGCTGTCAACAACAAAAGCGTCGGCCTCGGACAGGATTTTGCGGTTTGAATGCCCGTAAGTCACCAGCACCGCATCAACCCCGAGTGCCCGTGCGGTTTCGTAGTCGTGAAGGGTGTCTCCGACAAACAAAGTGTCAGAAATATCGGTTTTGCTGTCAGAAATCCACTCTAACGCACGCTCGACTTTGCCTTTTGCATAGATATCTCCTCCGCCGAGCACGGCCGAAAAATACTTGTCAAGCTCAAAACGACGGACGTCACGCTCGAGCATTTGCTGCTCGCAGGCGGACAAAATCATTTGCTCGAGGCCGTTGTTTTTGAAAGTTTCCATAGCTTCCTTAACGCCCTTTACAAGGCCGCAAGAAGGCATTTTGAAATTGTACTTTTCGATAAACTCGTGCGCCAAAACCGCATACGGTTCCTTTTCGAAATCAAACCCCACGTTGCGATAGTAGTTTTCGATCGGAAAGCAAAAGTGCTTTAAGTAGTCCTCTTTATCCTTAAACAGGGGCATGTTTCGGGCGGCAAACATTTCGTTTATGGACTGAATGCTGATGTCGAAATCGTCCAAAATGGTGCCGTTCCAATCCCATATTATGCGTTTGTATTTCATTTTACACGTTAAAGCAGCTGCCGCCGATGAACTCACGAATCAGCGAATTGCACGGAATTATGGACTCGTCCTCGATCGGCTTGAAGTATTTGAGGTATTTGATAAGTCGGTTTGCAACCAAATATTGCGGATCGGTGTCCTTAATTTCCTTAAGCGCAGGCAAAGCCTGATTTCTTAAAACGCACAGTTCGTAGTACAAGCTGGAGTTGAACACGAAGTCCGCACCTTCCTGGTTAGGATAAATCCACCTGAATTCGCCGCTTCTGACCGATTGCCACATATCGATTGTCATGGCCGCCGGGCTTCCGCGGAATTTCATATCCCTTACGATACGCCTTATAAGCCTCAAATCGGTGATGTTGAGCGGCGCATGGTCGTCGATGTTGATTTGTGCCTGCGGCGCAATATAAATTTTGTATTTTTGGTGTTTAGGGATGCTGGCCGTAAGTTTTTCGTTGAGGGCGTGAATGCCTTCTATTATAATCGGGCTGTGCTCGTCAACTTTTATGGTGCGGCCGACTTCTCTTTTGCCTTTTTTGAAATTGAAGCTCGGAAGCGTGACTTCTTCGCCGTTGATGAGGGCAAAAAGGTCGTTGTTGAACTGTTCGATGTCCAAGCAATTGAGGTGTTCGAGGTCGATTTCGGAAATTGGCACCTGCTGAATTTCGGCTATTTTGGACTTTTCGAGGTAATAGTCGTCCATAGATATCATAACAGGATTGATTCCGCGCGACAGCAGTTCGATTCTGAGGCGGTTGCAAAACGTGGTTTTGCCCGACGAACTCGGCCCTGCAATGCCAATCAGGCGGATGTTTTCGATGTCGCTTTCGATGGCGTCGCCCAGCTCGGACAGCATGTGGCTGTGTTTTGCTTCGCACATTTGCACAAATTCCAACGCCTCGCCGTTTTCCACTTTGCGGTTGATGTCGGCTATGGTTTGCAAGTTGGCCTTTTTGGACCAGCGATATATCTTTTGCAAGGTGCGACCGTAGGTGCTTTCCTCCACAAATTCAGGAATTTTCGCGCCCAATTCGTAGCGCGGATACTGGATGATCAAGCCCGGGCTGTACGGCGTGATGCGGTAGTTTTTGATGCAACCGGTGCTTGGAACCATGTAGGCGTGCAAATAGTCGTAAAAATCGTCGCACTTGTAAAGATGCACGGTTTTTTCCGGACGGTACTTGAGCATATTCATTTTGTCGGCATAGCCGAAACGCTCGTAAATAGCCTTGGCTTCGTCGATAGACACCGTAACACGCTCGATAGGCAAATTGGCGTCGATAATGCGTTCCACTTCCGCTTTTACGTCGTCGGCGATGCGAGACATGTTTACGTCGCCCGACAAAGCTTCGCAGAAAATCGCCCTCGAAACGTTGTAGCTAAAACGAAGTTTTACGTTTGGATACAAACGGCGGAACGCCATTGCCACCACAAAGCGCAAACTTGCCTCGTAAGCCTTGCCCCCTTCGATGTGCTCCAAACCCAGCAAATCGACGTTCATGCCGTCGTTTTTTTCGGTTAAACGGTAATTAAGTTCTTTCACCTGCGAACCTATGCGGCAAACGGCATAGTTGCACTTGCTGTCTTTTTGCAAAAGATCCACAACTCGAGTGCCTTCGTCAACCGCAACGGTTTCGCCCATAAATTTTACGTTAAACATAAATCAAATTTCCTTATCATTTTTTTGTGACTTTGTCACGCTCTTTTTGTCAACTTTTTAATTATACCTCATTTTCGGCTCGTTTGTCAATAGCGCGATTTAAAACGGACAAACAATCTTGCTCCGCACCGTACGCCATCCAAAAACAATCCGACCAACGGCGCCTCGGCCGTTTCCGCCATGTGCGGTTTTTGAAAAAACTTTTTGCCGCTTTTTTGCAACCTCCCCCAAACCATTGACAAAATTGCTTTGCCGTGCTACAATTTCATTCGTTAATGCAAATCGTGCCGCTGTGGCAGACGTTTGAACCACGTTCATCCCATGCGTCAGCCCTCCTTGGCGGCCCAACCTAATTGTGCCGCTGTG
>CAZBVO010000027.1:0-10393 GCA_964495385.1 uncultured Faecalibacterium sp. | reverse complement strand
TGTTGAGTAAAAAGCAGCAGCTCCTTGCCAGTTTGATTTTGTATTGGCCAATGGGATATAAGCCGATTTACCGTTTTTATGCGAAGTATTTGTTGAAGAATTGCTATGAATAAGGAGCGTACTGGATATGGATGATTTAATTAGCGTAATTGTACCAGTTTACAAAGTAGAAAAATATTTAAGTCAATGCATTAGGAGCATTGTAAATCAGACATACCAAAATCTTCAGATTATATTAATTGATGATGGTTCGCCGGATCGTTGTCCAGAAATTTGTGATAAATGGGAGAATATTGACAGTCGTATAACCGTAATCCATCAAAGTAACTGTGGGGGTGGACAGGCAAGAAATCGGGCACTTGATATTGCACAAGGAGAATTTGTAGCATTTGTAGATAGTGATGATTATATAGCTCCAACTATGTATGAATTTTTGCATGACTTGTTTCGTGATGATATTGATATTGTGGAGTGTGGCTTTTATACTGTATATGATGATAATGTCGAGTTTGACAATATTACAGCTCCATTTGAAATGATGAAATATACCGCAGAAGAAGCGGTTATGGAGAATATTCGGGACCGAATATTTAGACAGTTAATTTGGAATAAACTATATCGAAAAAACACTATTGACGATGTTCGTTTTCCCACAGATAGTAAAATAGATGACGAATTTTGGACATATCGAGTATTGGCAAACGCGAGAAAACTAGTATATACAAATAAAAGATTGTATGCTTATCGGCAGCAAGAGAATTCTGTCATGCATTTGTTGAGTACTGAAAAACGACTTCAAGCATTGGAAGCAAAAAAACAACGGCATGAGTATATTTGCACAAAGATGCCTAAGCTTGAAGTAGATAGCCTGTATGATATTTGGCTTACCTGCCTTTATCAAGGACAGATGATTTTGAGAACAGATGGAAAGGGAAAATGCTATGCTAGTTGGGAGATGCTGGAAGAGACAATTCGCAAATATCCCTTAAAAAAAGTGCTATCATATGTGAGTTGGACACAGAAAATATGGCTTAAATTAACTTCTATCTCATTTAGTATGACATGCAGAATTAGAAATGCATTAAAAATAGGATTGTAGGTGCCGAAATAGATGAACCTTGGATATGCAAAGTAAATACAATTGTAAAATATATAATGGAGGCTCCAGATGGAATCTGAATTAGTATCAATTATAGTGCCGGTTTATAATGTAGAGATGTTTTTAAAAAAATGTGTCGAGAGTATAATAAATCAAACATATAGGAATTTAGAAATTATACTTGTAGATGATGGCTCTACAGATTCATCTGGTAAATTGTGTGATGCATGGAAAGCATTTGATAATAGAATAACGGTAATCCATAAATCAAATGGTGGACTTTCAGATGCGAGAAATGTTGGATTATCTGCCGCAAACGGGAAATATTGTGCATTTATAGATAGTGATGATTTTATATCCTCTGATACAGTTGAGAGGCTTTATTCTGCAATGCGAGCATACAATTGTCAAATTGCGGTATGTAATATGGTGCGTATCTATGAAGACGAAACGACAGAACCGTTTTATCGACCGGTTGAAAAACTTACTGTTTTAGCAGGGCAGCAGCGTTTTGAAACATTAAAGCAACCGTCGGTATGTAACAAATTATTTCGATCTGAGTTGCTGAAGGAGGTTCAATTTCCAAAGGGTAAATTCTATGAAGATACTTTTGTCTATCATGTGTTGGCATATAGAGCAAAAAAAATTGTTTTGACAGGGCATGATGGATATTATTATCTTTCGCGTAAGGAAAGTATCTTAGGACAGCCCAAGTATACAGACCGCTACTTTGACTTTGTTGAGGCAGTATATACCAGAATGACGTTTTTGTTGAAACATGATGTCCCTCAGTACGGAGAAGAAGCTTGCTTGAGCTTATATGCCGCTGTTGCAAACAGCGAAAAGTGGATTCCTAAAACGGAACAAAATACCCCTAAATTTGCACAAATACGCGAATGGTATCATATTGCTTATCGGGAGTTGATGGAATCCTCTCAAATAGGAATAAAGCAAAAAATCAGAGTGGTTTTGTTGCGTTATTTCCCGAGTATTCATAGTAAGTTATTTTGAAAGGAAAGTCTATTTTATGGCTGGAACAAAGGAACGGTTGAAAAAAATTGAAAATATTCGCGTTTTAGCAATTATATTAGTTGTTTTGGGACATAGTATCATCTTATATTCACCTGGATGGGATTTATATGAAACTATTCACCAAGTACCACTTTTATCCTGCTTAAAGAGAACAATAGATATGATTCAGATGCCGCTATTTTTTTCACTTTCGGGGTATCTGTTTGTATTTACTCATCGAAAAAAGTGGAGAATCTGGAAATTAGTGAAAAATAAATTTTTACGATTGATTGTTCCATACTTCGGAATTGGACTGTTGTATATGGTTCCTATAAGATTTGCAGTTGGATATTCCGGTTATGTGGAAAATCATTTTGTTGATATTATATCGAAATTTTTATTGGCTAATGATGTGGGTCATTTGTGGTTTTTGCCAGCCTTATTTTTTACTTTTATACTAAGTGAGATTATTCTTGTTCTTATTGAGATGATTCCTCTATTGAAAGATTTGTCAGGGATAATTCTTTTGATTATGGGAGGATTATTATATTTGGAAGGTTATCGTCTTGGTTTTGGATATGGACCTTTGTTATCTGCCTATAATTATTTAATGTGGTTTTCGCTTGGACATTGTTTAAATGCATATGGTGAATATTTTAAAAAACTTTATGAGGTTTACGTGATTAAATGGGGGCTATTATTGATTAATTTGTTTTTGCTTGGTTACGTCTTAGTGACATCGTCATCTGTCAGACTGCTATTATCGGTAGGGTTAAGTGTTTTGTTGATTTTCAATATTTATGGCATAATGCCTGAAAAAACCAGTAGCGTTGTAGAGAAAATTGACAGGAACAGCTTTGGCATATATTTGTTTCATTCTCCGCTCATTTATATAACTTTTGCGAGTATTCCTAATGCGAATCCGGGAATAGTTGTATTTGTTAATTTTATAGTATTTGGAGTGATAGCATTTGGATTAACAGAATTGGTACGTAGAACAAAATTAAAAGTTTTAATTGGAGAAATAAAATGAACTTATTTCAACGAATAGAATGGCGATTATATAAAGAAGTCAAAAGAAGGAAACTTAAAAATACAATGCCAACAATCATTTCATCGAATTGCAACGGAGAATTTTGGTATCACGATATGGGGATTCCCTTTCTTTCTCCTACAATTAATTTGAGTTTTGATATGAACGATTATGTAAAGATGTTGGAAAATCTTCATTGGTATATGGAACAGCCTATTTTACCTTTCGAAGATAATAGGTTTGAATTTCCAACAGGGATGTTGGGGGATATAGAAATTCGCTTTAATCATTATAAAACATTTGATGAGGCGGTAGCAAAATGGGAAGAACGGAAGCAAAGGATTAATTGGGATAATCTGTTCGTGCTGGGTATAGATGGTGATAATTGCTCATATGAAACAATGCAGCGATTTGATCGGCTTCCATATCAAAACAAAGTGATATTTACGCATATACCCTATCCGGAGATAGCGTCTTCTTACTATATTCCAGGGTTTGAAAAAGATGACGGAGTAGGAGTGCTTTTGTATTTTAAGAATCAAATATTGGTCCGTCGGTATTTGGATGATTTTGATTATGTGTCCTTTTTAAATAGAAAAGGTTTTGCAAGAAAGGGAAAAGTATGATTCCAAAGATTATTCATTACTGTTGGTTTGGAGATACACCTAAGCCTCAATCAGTACTATATTGCATAGAGAGTTGGAAAAAGAATTGCCCGGATTACGAGATTCGGGAGTGGAATGAGTCTAACTATGATTTTACTAAGAATTTATACATGAGACAGGCATATGAAGCTAAAAAATGGGGATTTGTTCCGGATTATGCACGTTTGGATGTAATATATCAGTTTGGTGGTATCTATTTGGATACAGACGTTGAGCTTATAAAGAGTTTAGATGAATTGTTAGATCAAAAGGCCTTTATGGGGTTTGAAAATACTGGAGATGGAGAGTTCTTTGTAAATTGCGGACATGGCTTTGGAGCTGAAGCACATCACAAAATTATTGGAGCTGCACGTGATTTGTATGAACATGTACAATTTCTAAGCGAGGATGGGACATACAATTTATTGCCATCGCCACATTATACAACGCAAACATTGAGAGGGTATGGACTGGTACAAGAAGATAAAGATCAAAGGCTTCCTGATATGGTAATTTACGCATCAGATGTATTTTGTCCTAAAAATTTTCGTACAGGTATCATTCATCAAACTCCAAGGACGGTATCTATTCATCATTTTACAGCATCTTGGATGGATGAGCAAATTAAGAAAGAGTTTTTACACCAGCAGCGTTTAGAGCAAAAAATTGGTAAGAAATGGTCAAAAAAGATATTGTTGATAGAAAGTGTATGGGATAAGTATTCTGGTATTAGATTGATCACAGAATTGCCAAAGCGTCTTGCGAGTAAAGCAAAAGGGAAGGCGGTGTCTTTGTGGGAGGCGATACCGTTTTATAAGGAGTTGGTAATTGCTTACGTGTCAAAAATTGGGAAAGAGAACACTGTTCTGTTGGATTCGGCTTGCGACAGCGATAATGTTGGAGATCAGATAATCATGGAAAATTGTATATTGCAGTTACCTGATAAGGTCGTTAACGAAAATATATTTCATGTGCCAACTCATCGTAAACCAACGCAGGCTGAAGAGAATATCTTGCAGTCAGCTGAAAAAAAGATATTATGTGGGACCAACGCACTATCAGGGCATATGCGGAATTATGGATTATGGAGAATGAGTCCTAGTGTAAAAATCTATAAGAATACTATTTTAATGGGTGTCGGCTTTGACTCTAATAGTGCGTTGTTTGATCAATATACTAAAAGGCTGTTTTCAATTATTTTATCGTCTGAATACCTCCATTCTGTTAGAGATACCTTTTCTGAGACCATGTTAAAAAGTATGGGCATCGAAAATGTAATTTATACAGGATGTCCAACCATGTGGAATATAACCCCAGAACTGTGTTCACGGATTCCGGAGAAAAAAGCGGATGCAGTTGTGTGTACTCTGACGGATTACCATAAGAATGTTAAAGCAGACCAGGATCTGTTGGATATATTAACGAGATGCTATAAGTTTGTGTTTTTGTGGCCACAGGGGGTAGAAGATGAGGAGTATTTCCAAACATTAAAGATGAATCCTCAAATTGAGATACTTTCATTTGGTCTTTCAGCGTATGATAAGATATTAGAAATGGATAATATTGATTATGTAGGGACAAGACTTCATGCAGGAATCCGTGCATTAAGTAAGTGTCATCGTACAATTGTAATATCTATTGATAATCGTGCAGAAAATATTAGTAACGACACTGGGTTACCCATAATACCCCGTAAAGATATTGATCTTCTGCTGGAGCAAAAAATTATGTCAGAATTTGAAACGGATATACGCATACCAACAGATAATATTATACGTTGGAAAAATCAATTTTTATGATTTATTAACAAGGAGGCAATTAGATGCGAGAGCGATCCAGGACAGAGTATACAATGCTTAATATTTTTGTAAGTCTAGGAGGATATGTGCTTAACACAGTTTTAGGTTTTATATGTCGAATGGTTTTTGTACGGTGCCTTTCGGCGGATTATCTAGGTGTTAGCGGTTTATTTACAAATATTCTTACTATGCTTTCGTTGGCAGAATTAGGGGTTGGCAGTGCCGTT
The DNA here is from genome assembly GCA_964495385.1 of uncultured Faecalibacterium sp. GTDB lineage: Bacteria > Bacillota > Clostridia > Christensenellales > CAG-917 > CAG-1138. Next base: position 4,580 of record CAZBVO010000027.1, on the reverse strand, counting down.
GTTTATGCCTTGTACGAACCATTAGCCAAGCATGATGAAGAAAAAATAGCGGCCTTAGTGAAATTATATGGGAAAGCGTATAGAACAATAGGGCTGATTATTGCTGCTGTCGGCATTTTACTGATGCCGTTTTGTACTTTTATTATACAAGAACCGCCAAATATAAAAGAAAGCATTTATTTACTATATATTATCAATTTGTTCAATACGGCAAGTTCTTACTTATTTAGTTATAGGAGTTCTTTGCTCTGTGCAGCACAGCAAAATTATCTTGTTCAGGGCATTAATTACGCTGTAACTATAGTACAAAGTATCATTCAGATGATTTGGCTTCCTTTGACACATAATTATTTGGGATACCTTTTGATACAAATAGTCGGTACGTTATTGTATAATATCACTATTTCATATATTGCAACTAGGCGTTATCCTTACATTATAAAGAAAAATATTGCACCGTTACCGAAAGATGAGACAAAAGCGCTTTTTAAAAATGTCCGGGACTTAATGATTTATAAAGTATCAAGCTTACTTGTAAATAGCACAGATAATATATTAATAACATTTTTTAAGGGATTGGCTACTACAGGAATTGCATCTAATTATACTTTGTTGGTGAATACTTTAAACGCATTACTTGGTAATATTTTTAATGGTATGACGGCGAGTGTTGGAAATTACAATGCCCTTGAAAATGATGAAAGGCGTTATGAACTATTTGATTTTTTAAACTTAATGAATTTCTGGATATTTGGATGGGCAGCTTTAGGAATTGTATTTTGTTCATCTGATATAGTACGACTCTGTTTTGGAAGTGACTATGTTTTATCATTTGAAATTCCGTTAGTTTTAGCAGTTAATTTTTACATAGTTGGGATGCAAAATGCTGTGTGGACATATAAAAATACATTGGGATTGTTTAAATATGGTAAACTAATGCAAATGCTTCTGGGAATATTGAATATCGCATTTTCCGTGCTTTTAGGTAGAGTATGGGGGGTGTTTGGAATTTTGTTTGCGACAACGATCTCAAGGTTGATGACCAGTACTTGGTACGATCCGTATGCAATTTTCAAACATGGCTTTCATAAATCTCCATTTATATATCTGAAGCGTTATTTATATTTCCTTTTTATTCTTATAATTGCGGCGATGTTTTGTCAGTGCTCATTCCAGTTGATTGATGAATCGATTACATTAGTATTAAGGGTACTTTTGAAAATCATCATATGCAGTGCGGTTGTAAATATAGTATTTTATACCGCATTTCGAAAAACACCGGAGTTTGAGAAAATGAAAGAAGTCATAAAAAATGTTAAGAGTATTCTTTGTCACGGAAAACTTACAATCTGACAAGTTTGGTACAATGGTACTATAGTAATTGAGAACAATAATGATAAATTTTTGATAAGGAAAAGGATAAATATGAAACTAAAAACTAGATTGATTCAAATCTATGAAAACATTTATGCATCCAATTTTGTTATGAGTTTGTTGTACAAATATAAAAACAGGAATTATCAGTTGAATATTATGAAAACGGAAGATACTGTTAGATATATTATTGAAACAGGATGTTCGGTAGCCCGATTTGGCGAGGGAGAATTTGAATTAATGTTATCGCCAAATAAAAATCTCGGATTTCAAGTTCACTCGGATGAATTAGCGGAGAAGTTAGTGGAGGTTATACAGTGCAACAATGAGAACCTATTGATTTGTGTTCCATATGCACTTAATTCGATATGGGGTCGGACTAGGCATTCGAGAATGTTTTGGTATTCGTGGGGAAACTTTGAAAATCAACATTGCCGTATTGTTGATTTGATTAAAAAAGTTCAAGATAGCACTTATGTGTTTGGAGATACACAAATTTCTAGACCGTATGTTGCTTATAAAAGTTCAAATAAAGCAAAAAGAACATTTCCAGCATTGAAGAAAATATGGGATGGAAAAGATGTTATTATTGTGGAAGGAAGTAAAACAAGATTAGGGGTCGGAAATGACTTGTTTGACAATGTGTTATCAGTTAAAAGAATTCTTGCTCCAGCGGAAAATGCTTTTAGTTGCTACCAGTTAATTATACAGGAGGTAGTTAAAATATATAAACATGAACTTATTCTGCTCGCATTGGGACCTACAGCAACTGTGTTAGCATATGAATTTTCAAAATTGAATATGAGAGCTTTGGATTTAGGACACATTGATATTGAATATGAATGGTTTTTGCATGGTTCCCATGGACACGATATTATTTCCGGAAAATATACGAATGAAGCTGAAGGTGGAAATGTAGTAGATGATTGCCTGGATGAGAATTATCTAAAAGAAATCGTTGCAAAAATTGAACATCAGGATGAATATGCTGATGTATAAGGTTACAGGTTAATTTTTCTTACTAGGGATATAATCATTAGGCAGAGGCAGAGGCAGAGCGTAAACATTGACTTTATTCACGTGAATTGCTAGTATTTGAAATACAGGTATATATCAGTTCCATACGGCTAAGTTTGCGGATGTTGGATTCAAGCATCATGGAGTCCATACGTCTGATTTTTCCACTGATACCCATCAGCTTTGCAATGGAAGCACTCAGATTCTTCACGCGGTCGTGATAGAGATCCTTGTTATGAAGTGTTTCGTAATCATAGCACCGCTTACGGAAATGGCTTAAGGTCTTGTCACTCAAAGATTGTTCTTCAAAACTGGTTGTATGAAGTACGTACTGAATTCGAAAATTCAGCATAAGATTTTCAACTATTTCTTCATCGGAATAATCAAAAAGCTCTTTGATAATGAGCGCACCAACAATTACGTTGACCGGGGTATTCGGTTTGGAGGCTTTATCACTGTATAATACAGAAAAACGTTTTTTATCAATGGCAGGAAATATTTCATCTGCAAAGATTTTTGCCCAGGATTTCTCTAGTGCTTTCTGCTCTTTAACAGTTAATCCTGAAAAACTGTCTGTAAATGACATTTGCTGATAAGCGTTTTCTTTGAATGACATATAGAATACCTTCTTTTTAAGAATACCTCTATTATACAGCAAGTAAAGCATTTAGGCTTGTATTTACTACAAAATATATGAACTTTTTAAAGTACTATAAGAGGCTTTTGAACCCAATATCATAAAATTAAATTTCAATAACATGAGAGTGTGTTGCGTATATTTTATCAAATGGAATTTGGCACTGATAAAATGTTGTGGGAGGAAGATTATGTATAGGAATAGGATAAAACGTGTTATAGCAATTATCTTGTCGCTATGTGGGATTATATGTCTTTCATGGCTGTACATTATATTGATTATTGCAATTAAAATTGATTCACCTGGACCAATATTTTTTAAGCAAAAGCGAGTGGGAATACATAAAAAACATTTTGAAATTCTGAAATTCCGTACGATGAGGATAGATACGCCCCATGATATACCAACACATATGTTGGAAAATCCGGATCAGTATATTACGAAAGTAGGACATTTTCTCCGGAAAACGTCACTGGACGAACTGCCGCAGCTCTTTAATATTCTTGTCGGGGATATGGCGGTCGTAGGACCGAGACCTGCTCTCTGGAATCAGTTTGATCTGATCGAAGAACGTGATAAATACGGAGCAAACGATGTTCGTCCGGGTTTGACGGGATGGGCACAGATTCATGGGAGAGATGAACTGGAGATTGATGAGAAAGCAAAATTGGATGGTTACTATGTCAGGCACATGAATTTTTTGATGGATGTGAAATGCTTTTTTGGTACGATAGCCCCGGTTATCCGAAGTGAAGGTATTGTTGAAGGTGGAACTGGAACAATTCATGCAAAAGAAAAGTAGGATAGAAAAAGTGATCAAGAATGTACTTTGATAAAATTTTGATAGAAATCGAATGAATTTAAGGGATTATTGTGATATGGGAATTTTATTTCAACAGTTCTATGCCATGCCATTATCAAAAATAAGATTTCTAATGTTTCTCCTGATTTTCGCATGGGTATACATAGATTCTTTTGTAAAAAAAGAAAAAATTAGCAAAACTACATGGAAATTTATCAATATTTTTGTTTCCTTTGGTATTTTCCTTGCCATTTTGTTTACGACAATCATTTCACGCGAAAACACAGTAGAAGTGGAAGTGATCCTAATGCCGTTTCATTTTTTAGAAGAAGCAAAGCAGCAGCCGGAAATCTACCGTTCTATGCTGATGAACGTATTTTTATTTTTCCCATTAGGTCTGACGCTGCCGTTTTCTTTACCGGAACGGTGGCATGGAAAAGTACTGTTCACAATCCTGCTTGCATTATTACTGTCTACAGGCATTGAGTTTGCTCAGTATTATTTTCATCTGGGACGGGCAGAGACCGATGATGTGATCTGCAATACGTTAGGAGCAGTCATTGGAACATTTTCTTATATTATGAGTAAAATCAGATTCGAACGGACAAAGAAAAACAAAGATTTAAAAGTTTTATGAGAATTACAAGAAAAGTATGTAAATTTTTGGTTATAATAAATATTTGAAAAGTAGTATAAAAAAATACTGTAGATATAACAAAGCAGAGTGTAATCGTAGTAAAAGAAGGAGGC
>CAZBVO010000026.1:0-11705 GCA_964495385.1 uncultured Faecalibacterium sp. | reverse complement strand
TTTGGCAACAACCGTTTTGTAGAATGTAGGCAGAAAATAAACAAACGGAGTGATTGCAAAATGAAAACAGAAACAAACAAAATTGAAAACATTCGCGCAGGCTATTTGCCTAAAGAAACAACAAAGTTCGACGAACTGAAAGCTCTCGACAAAAAAGTTAAGCGTCCGGCAAACGTTATTGCATACGTTTGCGGTTCCGTGTGGTCGTTGGTCCTCGGAACGGGAATGTGTTTGGCAATGAAAGTGATAGGAAGCGGTTTGTCGTATGCAATGCCGCTCGGAATATGCGTCGGAGTGGTCGGAATTGCCTTGATGATTTTAAATTATCCGATGCACAAAAAAATTCTTGCAGCAAGAAAGAAAAAATATTCCGAACAAATCATCAAATTGTCCGATAGTTTGTTGAATAACTAAAAATGATACGGAGGCAATTATGAGCGTAAAGGAATTTTTTAAAAAGTCGTTTTCCGACATGAAGCAAAGCGCAAAATCGCAACACGAAGTCGACAAGGCCAATTTTGCCGCAGTCAAGGCTGAATCGAAGGCTCAGTGGGAAGAAGCAAAGGCGATGAGTAACCCCGAAACCAGAAAAAAAATTCAGCAAGAAGAGCGCGATAAACAAATAGCGGAAGCCAACAAAAGAAAAGCCGAAGCGGAAGAGCGCATCAAAAGCGTCAAGGGCGAGTAAAAGATAGCGGCGAACTCTCAGTTCGCCGCCATCTTATTTTGCCCGACTACAGGCCGAATAACGGCCAAATCTTTAAAAAATGCCTATTGGTCGTGCGAATTGTATTTCCGCTTTGTTGCATCGCCGCCTCGAAGATGCCTGACGGAGTAGTTGTAAGAAAGCACCTTGCGAACCTTTTTGTAAAGCTCGGGATCGATTTCTTTCAGACGAACGGTTACGTCGGTGTGAACGGTGCTTTTGCCCATGCCGAGGGCGTCGGCCGTCATGCGAACGGTTGCGTTGTGCTCGGCGATAAATTCGGCTTCGGCCAGAGTGCGAAGCTTGAGTTTTTCTGTCATAAAAGTCCCCCAAAATGATAATTTGCAATAATAATTTATGGCAAATTTTGGGGGATTATGTATTAATAAATGCGGCCGCAAGTAATTTGCGGCCGCACTTCTTAGTCGGAAATCGATTTGTTTTTCAGTTTTTCATCGCGTTCTTCTTTTGTGAGTTTAACGTAAGGCTGGTATTCCGGCCAGAGGTTTGCCCGTTCGGGATGTTGAATCGCACCCAGCATTCGTTCCTTAACAAAAGGCACGTCCTTTTGAATATCTTTTATCAAATTGTTGATGTATTCGCGCCGAGTGTTTTTGTTTGCGGGGCAAACATTGTGCAAAACAGGCAGTTTAAGTTTCGAAACAACACCCTTTAAGTCCTTTTCCCAAACATAGATGAACGGACGAATAAGTTCTATGCCGCTTCGGTCCATATATGCGGTCGGGGCGAAAGAGGAAAAACGTCCCTCGTAAAACAGACTTAAAAATATCGTTTGAATTACGTCGTCGGCGTGGTGCCCGAGTGCGATTTTGTTTGCGCCGATTTCTTTTGCTTTGTTGTTGAGGGCGCCTCGGCGCATTTTGCTGCACAGACTGCAAGGGTTGGATTCCTTTCTGACGTCAAACAAAATTTCGCCTATGTCGGTTTTTACGATGTAGTACGGTACGTCTATTTGTTTGCAATAGTCGACGAGGGCTTGAACTTCGTTTTGGTCGGTTCCCTTGAATCCGAGGTCAACCGTTATTGCCGACAGCTTAAAATTTTCGGGCGAAAACCGTTGATAAGCTTTAAGTGCGGCCAGCAAAGTCAAACTGTCTTTTCCGCCGGAAACTCCCACGGCAATGTGGTCGCTGTCCTTTATCATTTTGTAATCGCCGATTGCGCGGCGCATAGTGCTTAAAAGTTTTTGCATAAAATACCTCGTAAAACAATATAAATATTTTACAAAAATATCTCGAAATAGGCAAGTGATTTTATGCTGAGCGAACAAATTATCGATTTTTTAAAGCAGTACGTTTCAAACGATTATCTTTTGTTGTTTTTGATCAGTGCCATTCCGCTTGTGGAAATGCGCGGAGCCGTTTTGCTTGCGACAAAAACCGGCGGCGCAATTTTGTTGAAATCGTTGGTATGTTGGTTAGGCTCGTCGGCGGTGTGCCTGCCAATCGTTTTATGTTTTCGCCCGATTGTTGAGTGTTTTAAAAAAACAAAGGCCTTCGGCGGGCTTGCCGTTAAGGTCGAAAGCCTTTTGGGAAGCAAGGCAAAACGCAAGCTAAAAGTTGATTTGCACGGCCAAAATTCGCAAAATCGCAAGTATTTGGCCTTGTTTGTGTTTGTCGCCATACCTCTTCCGCTGACGGGGGTTTGGTCCGGAAGCGCAATATCGTGTTTTATGAAAGGAACAAACTTTAAAAAAGTCGTTTCCGTTGTGGGGGGAAATTTGGTTGCCACGGCTCTGATGACGGTTATGGCCCGATTGTCCGGCCGCTATGCCGATTTGTTGCTGTGTGCGCTGTTGTTGGTTGTAGCATTTTGCGTTTTGCTGACCGCATACAAGCTTTTGCGTACAAAACCAAACGATTAAGTGTGGTTTTTGCAAAATCAATATGATTTGGTGCAAAAAAATAACCGCTTCCGAAGAAGCGGTTTTTTTGACGTTAGTCGTTTGCGTGTCCTGCGCATCCGAGAACTTCGACAAGTTTGTGAGAAACAATACCTTTGATTGCCGCTCTTGCGTCGCCGAGGTATTGGCGAGGATCGAAGTGGGACGGATTTTCGACCATGTGCTTTCTGACTGCTGCGGTGCAAGCCATACGAAGGTCGCTGTCGATGTTGATTTTGCAAACTGCCATTTTGGCTGCTTGACGAAGCATGTCTTCAGGGATACCGATAGCATCCGGCATTTGTCCGCCGAAGTCGTTGATGATCTTAACAAATTCCTGCGGGACGGAAGAAGCACCGTGCAAAACGATCGGGAAGCCCGGCAAACGGTTGGAAACTTCTTGCAGAATGTCAAAACGAAGTTGAGGTTTTGTGCCCGGTTTGAATTTGTATGCGCCGTGGCTGGTGCCGATTGCGATTGCAAGGCTGTCCACTCCGGTTGCGTTGACAAATTCCTGAACTTGATCAGGATCGGTGTAAGAAGCGTCTTTTGCGGAAACGTTTACCGCATCTTCGATGCCTGCCAAGCGGCCGAGTTCCGCTTCAACTACAACGCCGTGATCGTGTGCGTATTCGACAACCTGTTTGGTGATGCGAATGTTGTCGGCAAAAGCGTATTTGGAAGCGTCGATCATAACGGAAGTGAAACCGTTTTCGATGCAGCTTTTGCAAAGTTCGAAGCTGTCGCCGTGGTCAAGGTGAAGTGCGATAGGAATGTCGCTTTCTTCAACGGCTGCTTCAACCATTTTTCTGAGATAGGTCGGGTTTGCGTATTTGCGAGCGCCTGCGGAAACTTGCAGGATGAGAGGAGCTTTTTGCTCGTCGGCCGCTTCAACGATGCCCTGAATGATTTCCATATTGTTTACATTGAATGCGCCGATGGCGTAGCCGCCTTCGTAAGCTTTTTCAAACATATGGGTAGTTGTAACTAATGGCATAATATAAACCTCCAAAAAGTTTATTGTTTTTTTGCAAATATAATTATAAACCATTTCCGCCAAAAAGGCTACTGTTTTGGAAGAAAAAGAAAATTTGCGTCAAAAAATATATCTTGATATTCTATTGTTATTTTTGTCGTTTTATTATATAATAGAATAAGAAAATTGTTACAAACGTGCAAATTTGGCCAAAATTTGCGGTTTTTAAGTGTTTTGAGGGGTAAACCTATGAAAAAAAGGTTTTTATACAATGCGGCGATAGTGCTGATTTCGGTTGTGGCGATAATTGTGTTGTCGTTGCCGAGAGAAGTCGTTTTTGCCGACAACGCGCCGAACGTGTCCGACCAGTGGTATGCGTCGGAAAGCTTTTTGAACTTCGATGCCATGCGCACCTCGATAAATGCGCTGAAAGGCAAAATCGGGGACAAAAAGATTACTATTGCCGTCATAGATACGGGAATAATAACCGACCACGAGGTGTTTGACGGAATTGACATCGTCAGTCCTTACAACGTTATTTCTGACAGTGAAGACGTTACAGATGACACAGCGCCTTCGTCTAAAGTGTCCGAAAGCAGAAAATATCACGGAACGCACGTCACGGGGACCGTTTGTCAGCTGATAAAAGAATTCGGTTTGGAAAACAACGTTTCGGTTATGCCGATAAAGGCCGGCGACAAAAACGCCACTTTTGCCTGGGATAGGGCGATAACGGCAATTAAATATGCGGCCGACAACGGTGCGAGAGTCATCAACATGAGCTTCACCAACGAAAAAAAGGACAAACCGAACGCCACATATATCGAAAAACTGAACGAAGCGGTAAACTATGCTTATTCCAAGGGCGCCGTTTGTGTTTGCGCCGCTGGCAACGAAGGTAGGCTTTTGTCCAACACCTATTATCCTGCCGCGTGCGATAAAGCAATAGGCGTCATGGCCTATAATAAAGATAACGAAAAATACTCCAAAAGCAACTACGGTTCGGATTTTGCGGTGGTTGCTCCGGGCGAAAACATTACGTCGGCGGTAAAAGACGGCTGGCAGGAAAAGTCCGGCACCAGTATGGCGGCGCCAATCGTCAGCTTTATTGCAGGCGTCATGTCGTTGGCCAACGATTCGGTCGACGAGATTTTGGCGGCGTTCAACGAATTTCCGTCGGACACCATAAAGTCGGGCAGTGCGGTTTTGCGAAAGGTTGATTTGGTTCGATTGCTTGAATTTAAGCCTGCTTCTCGCCTTGCCGTTGCGGTGTCGACGGGAGAGGGCGAAATCGTTTCGAAAAATTTCAGGCTGGATTATTTTTCCGATCCGACGCTGACGCTCCGTGCCGAGCTGTTGACTCTTGACGGGGACGATTACGTCGAAACCGACGGCGACTACGAAATAGAATGGCTGGTTTCGGACGGAACCGCAACGGAAAAATACAAAGGAAAATCGATTGAGCTGACAAATTTGCAGGCAAAAACTTACAACGTTTCGGCAACGGTTGCGCTAACTTCCGGTGTTTTGACTTCGTCGGTTGAGTGCGATTTAAGAATAGAGTATTTGAAAGTTGTGCAAAAGGGCGGACAGAACTCGGAAATCGTGCAAACCTTGGGTGAAACCGAAAAAGTTTGTTTCGAGGCATATTATGGCTTTACCGACTCCGACGGAATAACTTCGGAATACAAGGTTACCAAGCCGATAAAGTGGAAAGTGAGCCGAAAAGAGCAGTCGTATGCGGCCCTTTACACGGCAACGGAAATCGAAATCGACGCCCAGCAGAAGGCAGGCGAAATCGAAGTGTCTGTTTATCCCGACAGTGACGGCGTTTCGGAGGATTGCTTTGTCGGGACGTTGTCGGTTAAATACAAAACTTACGACATAGACGGCATTTCGGAAGCTGAAAAAACAAGCAGATCGGTGGCTTATTTGGGTAGTACTACAATTTGCTCGGTTGGCGACTATCGCTATGTGGATCCAAACACCGTAACAATTGCCTGGTACGTCAACGGAGAGCTGTTTACCACGGCCAAATCGGGCGAATTTGCCTTCGATGCGACGGAATCCGGCTTGTATGAAATTGTAGGATACGTAAACAATATTGCCGTCGTCAAAAAGGTGGTCAGGGTGCTTCCTACAACCAAAACGTCCACTTGGATTTTGGTGGGAGCGGCGGTTGCGATTGCCGCTTCCGCGACAGGATTGGCGATATTGCTGCCAAAATACAAAAAGAAAGAAAAGGAGGCCGTAAATGAGTAAAACGGCATTGATTTCCGGCTCGTCGAGAGGGATAGGGGCAGCCGTTGCCGAAAGGCTTGCAAAAGACGGCTGGAATATTGTTTTAAACTACGTTAAAAATGCCGAAAAAGCACTTGCCTTGGCCGAAAAACTTTCGAAAATAACGGGTGTTACGGTGGTAAAAGCCGACGTTTCCGTACCTTTAGAGGCAAAAAAACTGTTTGACGAGGCAAAAAAACGTTTCGGAAAGGTCGATTTGCTGGTAAATAACGCAGGTATTTCGGAGGTTAAGCCTTTCGATACGGTTTCTTATGAGGAATGGAAGCGAACTTTTGAAGTCAACGTCGACGGCGTTTTCAACCTAACGCAAGAGGTTTTGCCCGACATGATTTCGAGGAAATCGGGCAAAATCGTCAATATTTCGAGCATGTGGGGGCAAGTGGGCGCATCGTGCGAAGTGGCTTATTCGGCATCCAAAGCGGCCGTTATCGGCTTTACAAAAGCGTTGGCAAAGGAACTCGGTCCGTCGGGAATAACGGTAAATTGCGTTTGCCCCGGCTATATCGACACCGAAATGAATTCGGCACACTCGCCCGAAACGGTTGAAGCAGTCAAAGAGGAAACTCCTCTCGGGCGTATAGGCACGCCAAACGACGTTGCCGAAGCGGTACGTTTTTTGGCAGGCGATGCGGCCGACTTTGTTACCGGGCAGATAATCGGCATAAACGGCGGTTTAGTGATATAAATTGGCAAATAAACATCATTTATTGCGACTTTAAGCAAAAACGAAGGCAAAATCCGAGTGCGGAAGCCCTCGTTTTTTTGTTTTGCAAAAAAATCGAAAAAACAAAAAAAACCAAAAAATTTTGCGATTTTGCGCGTATTTGTTTGATTTAATTAAATAATGAATATATAATATTGCCGAACTATTTTTATACACACGGGCGCACGAGTGCGCCAAACGGAGAAACTATGATCAGAAAGGACCTTCGAAACATTGCAATCATCGCTCACGTCGACCACGGCAAAACCACGCTTGTCGACGAACTTTTGAAACAGAGCGGAACTTTCAGACAAAACCAACAGGTTGAAGACCGAGTTATGGATAGCGGCGACCTCGAAAGAGAAAGAGGAATCACCATTTTGGCAAAAAACACCGCTGTCAGATACGGCGACGTAAAAATCAACATCATCGATACCCCGGGGCACGCCGATTTCGGAGGAGAAGTCGAACGTGTTTTGAAAATGGTTTCGGGCGTTTTGCTGTTGGTCGATGCCGTTGAAGGCCCGATGCCTCAAACCCGTTTCGTGCTGGGAAAAGCGCTGGATCTCGGGCTAAAAATCATCATTTGCGTAAACAAAATCGACCGTCCGGATGCCCGTGTGGCCGAAGTTGTGGACGAGGTTTTGGAGCTGCTTATCGATTTGGACGCCACCGAAGAACAATTGGACAGCCCTATCGTTTATTGCAGTGGCAGGCAGGGGATTTCCGGCCTCAGCCCGGACGATATCAAGCCTAACATGGCGCCGCTTTTCGACACCGTCATCAACTATATCGATGCTCCCGAAGGCGATGAAAACGCCGTTTTTAAGATGCTTGTTTCTTCCATCGACTACAACGATTACGTCGGACGTATAGGCATCGGCCGCATCGAACAGGGCGTGGCAAGGCCTAACATGGACGTCGTCACCAGCGATTGGCACGGCAGAACGCAGGCCAAACGCGGCAAGATAGTCAACCTTTACGAGATAGAAGGCTTGAAAAGAGTTCCTGCCGAAACGGCAACGGTGGGCGACATAGTTTGCATAAGCGGTATCGAAGACATAAACATCGGCAACACCGTGTCCGATCCGACCTCGCCGGAGCCTCTTTCCTTCGTCAAAATATCCGAACCGACGGTTGAAATGACATTTTCCGTCAATGACAGTCCGTTTGCGGGCAAAGAGGGCAAATTTGTCACCAGCCGTCAACTTCGCGAAAGGCTTTATAGGGAACTTTTGAAAGACGTTTCGTTAAGGGTTGAGGACACCGACAACACCGACAGCTTTAAAGTTTGCGGCAGGGGCGAAATGCACCTTTCCATTCTCATCGAAACCATGCGTCGCGAAGGCTATGAGTTTTCCGTTTCCACGCCTAAGGTTCTTTACAAAAAGGTTGACGGCGTCATTATGGAGCCGGTGGACAAGCTGGTTGTGGACGTTCCGCAGAATGCCGCAGGCACGATTATGGGGCAAATGGGACAAAGAAAGGGCGAACTGGTGCATATGCAACCTTTAGGCTCTCGCACAAGACTCGAATTCAACGTGCCGAGCCGCGGTTTGTTCGGTTACAAAAACGAATTTCTCACCGCAACTCAAGGCGAAGGCATCATGAGCAGCATTTTCTTTGAATATCAGCCGTACAAAGGCGATATCCCTCGTCGCTTGACGGGAAGCCTTATTGCTTTCGAAACGGGCGAAGCGGTAACTTACGGTTTGTTCAACGCACAAGAGCGCGGCACGCTGTTTATCGGTGCGGGCGTTCCGGTGTATGAAGGTATGGTTATCGGTTACAGCCCTAAAAACGAGGACCTCGTTGTCAACGTTTGCAAGAAAAAGCACCTCACCAACACCCGTGCTTCGGGCAGTGACGACGCATTGAGGCTTATAAGCCCGAGAGTGTTCAGCTTGGAAGAATGCTTGGAATTTATTGCCGACGACGAACTTTTGGAAGTTACTCCTAAATCGCTTCGCATCAGAAAGCGCATCTTGTCTAAAGAACTCAGGATGAAAGCAAAATTCAGAGTGGACAAAGAAGAAAACTAAAAGGAACAATCAGATGAGAAAAACTTTGACCAAAAAACAAATGATCCGTTACAGCCTTTCCGACGTTGCGAAGGGTTTGTTCAACGGCATGATAGGAAACTATTTGTTGTATTTTTATCAGCCGACGGAAAAAACGGGCCTGCCGAATTTGCTGCCGACAAACAAGCTTTTGGGATTTATAACCATTATGGCTTTTTTGACCGGTTTCGGCAAGGTTGTTGATGCGATTACCGATCCGTGGGTGGCAAGTTTGTCGGACAAATGCACGCACAAGGACGGACGCAGAACTCCGTTTATGAAATATGCGGCAGCTCCGTATGCCGTTTCGGCACTTATGATTTTTATGGCGCCGTTCGAGACGGGCTCCTGGATGAACGCAGTGTGGGTGGGATTTTTCCTCGTTGTTTATTACACGGCCTATACGTTCTTCTTTATCCCTCGCAACGCACTTATTCCGGAAGTTATCCCGAACGCAAAGGACAGGGTTACTTATTACAGCATAAGCACCGCTTTCTTTATGGGTTCAAGCTCGTTTATGTATGCGGCGACGCTGTTTGTCGGAATGGTAAAATCCGCCGGAGTCAGCGCACTTTGGGCTTGGAGAATTGTTTTTTCCGCCTTCACCGCAATCGGATTGGTGTGCGTGTTGCTCGGTGCCACGGCGTTTAAGGAGAAGGAATACGTTGAAGAAACCGTCATCCCTAAACAATCGTTGTTGGAATCGGCAAAAACGATTTTCAAAAACAAAACCTTTCTTACCTTCTTTGCCGGAGACATGTTCAGCTATCTTTCCATGGCGTTTTTCCAAACCGCTATGCTGTACTACATAACCGAATTGCTCAACATTCCGGAAGCACAGTCGACCTACGTTATGCTTGTTGCCATCGTGGTTGCGTTGTGTCTGTTCCCGATGATATCCAAATTCAGCAAAAAATACGGCAAAAAGAAGATGTTGGTTATTGCAAGCGTAATCTTTACCGTGGTGTTTGCCTTCATATTCTTCGGAGACAAAATTTCCGCTCACGCCGAAGGCTACGAGCTTGTTTTGGGCATGGCAATGGGCGTGGTCGTATCCTTCCCGTTTGCCGCAATCAATATTTTGCCTCAAGCGGCCATGTCGGACATCATCCAAAAAGACAGCATCGAAAACGGAGCGAACAGAGAAGGTCTGTTTTCGGCGACAAAAACCTTTATCGAAAAAATCGCTTATTCGCTTGCAATGATGGTTGTTTCCAGTGTGTTGGCCATCGGAGCTCCGGAGGGACAGTCGGTAGGATTGTTGGGCATAAAACTGACCGGCGTTTTTGCAGGCGTGTTCAGCCTTGTTTCGTTGATATTCTTTATGCTTTACAACGAACGTGAGGTTTCGTCGTTTATAGAAAAAAACAATAAGGTGGAAGAATGAAAACAAATCTTTTGAAATCCGAAGACAGTAGGTGCAAAGTTACGGCCGAAAAGAACGCCGAATACGTCCAAAAACTTTCGCGCATGATAAATTGCAAAACCGTTTGGACTCGTGACGGGCAAAACAAGGCCGAGTACGACAAGTTGTATGCCGCACTTGACGAAATGTTTCCGCTCCTTACGGCTCGTGCCGAAAAACTTACCTTCGGCGGCGGTTGTTTCGTGTATGTAGTAAAGGGCAAAAATGCGGTTAAAAACGTGATGCTTATGTCTCACCACGACGTCGTTGATTCCGAAGACGGCTGGGAAACGGATGCTTTTTGCGCCACCGAAAAGGACGGCTGGCTGTACGGACGAGGTACGATAGACACCAAAACGCCGCTGTTTGCCGAACTTCAAGCCACTGAAGAGCTTTTGGCCGAAGGATATGATTTTGACGGCATAAACCTTTATATCGGTTCGTCGAACAACGAAGAAGTCGGCGGCGACGGAATGGTGCATGCAACCGATTATTTCAAAAAAGAAGGCATTCGCTTCGACGTCGTATTGGATGAAGGCGGTGCAATAACGGAAGGTCAAATCCCGGGCGTCAGCTGCAAAAGTGCCATGGTTGCGGTGCATGAAAAAAGCAGACATCTTTTTAAGTGCACGGCAAAAATTCAGGCAAAAGGGCACGGCGGTTTTGGCGGAGCAACCGACAGCGCAGTTGCACGTTTAAGCGGTTTTATAACCGAAACGACACTTAAAGGTGCCAAAATATACAAAGGAAGCTTCTATCCCGAGGTTAAGGCAACTTTTGAAAGTCACGTCAAATATATGCCTTTCCCGATGAACTTTATGTTTAAGCATCTCGGATTTTTCGGTCCGCTGATCAAAAAAGTAATGATGGGCATCCCTGCCGCAAGCGCGATGTTGTCAACGGGATTGAGCTTTACAAGGCTTAAAGCGGGCAGCGAAGAAGATCCGCAAATGCGTGCAAAATTGGCCGAAACAACAATGTTTTTGCGTTGCGTAAGGGAAGAAGATTTGTATGCCGGACTTGAAAAAATCAAGCAAATAGGCGCAAAATACGGCGTTGAAATCGAAGAAATCGAGCGTGATTATTGTCGCCCGACAGATTTTAGGGGGCATGCGTTTAAGACGGTTGAGGCGGTTTTGAACAAAGACTTCCCGGACGTTGCGGTAGCTCCGTTTTTGCTTACCGCCGGCACGGATGCAAGGCGTTTCACCGACGTTGCCGACAACATTTTGCGCTTTGCGCCGATTGATTTGAACAAAAAACAGTTTGGCACCATTCACGGCGACAACGAACATATCGGTATTAAAAATATCGGTGAATGCGTCGTGTTCTACAAAGATTTTGTAAAAACCATTTAGTTTAAGAGGCCTTTCGGGCCTCTTTTTTTGGTTTTGAAAGTGAAGTTGTCTACATAATATAACTTATATAATATAAATAATAATTCCTATTACCCACCCCCTAAATCCCCCTCCCATTTCCTTTTTTATATTTTTTTTTGCGCAAACAGCCTCTATTTAAAGGCCGGCGATTGGCAAACTGATTATTATTTCCGAGAAGGGGAGTTGTTTTCAAACCGACGTGTTCTTTCAAGTTTTCGACCGCCCATCACTGCACACAGCATCGCACACACTCACATACTCATTCGCATATC
>CAZBVO010000025.1:0-12309 GCA_964495385.1 uncultured Faecalibacterium sp. | reverse complement strand
GTTGGCGGAGACGGTGGGATTCGAACCCACGGACGGGTAACCCCGTCAACTGATTTCGAATCAGTCCCGTTATGACCACTTCGATACATCTCCGCAATTGCCTTATTATAGTACAATATTTTTTTTGATTTGGCAACTGTTTTTTTCATAAAAATCGGTTTCTCCGAAACTATATTGTTGACACGGGCGAAAACGAAAGTTATAATAAAGTTGTAAATACCGGTAGGTAAGGCTACCACGGGGATATGGGTTGCTGCCGCAAAGTAGTGGAGACACTATAAGATGGTCAGCAGGATATGTCGAAAAGCAAGGCATAACCTAATGCAACTTCACCGCCCCGTGATGCTAAAGCTTGTATGGTGGACAAACAGTGCATTTTTTGTTTTGTGTTTTATCCCTGCAAGCAGTTGCAGGGTTTTTTTTAGGAGGTGTGTTATGCTGGAAATTTACGATTTTGATTTCGAACAATCTGCCGAACGCGTAGCAGAACTTTTGGAAAACCGCCAGTATCACCTTTTGAAAGCCTATTTGCAAGACCTAAACCCTGCCGATATCGCTTCTATTCTGAGCGGAATTCCCGAGGAAAAGCTGCCCGTCGCATTCCGTTTGTTGGGCAAAGACCTCGCCAGCGAGACGTTTGTCGAAATGGATGCCGAAGGACAAGAAACCCTCATAAGAAGCTTTTCGGATAAGGAACTTAAGGAAATAATAAACAATCTTTTCGTCGACGACACGGTTGACGTCATCGAGGAAATGCCTGCCAACGTCGTAAGGCGAATTTTGGCCAACACAAATCCGCAAACAAGGCGGGAAATCAACGAAATTTTGAAATATCCCGAAGACAGTGCCGGCGCAATCATGACCACCGAATACATTTGGCTTCGGAAAAATTCCACCGTCGAGGCGGCCTTCCAGAGCATCCGCAAATTTGCCGTCGACAAAGAAACCGTCTACACCTGCTACGTCATAGACGAAAGCAGACATCTCGAGGGCGTCGTGTCGGTAAAAGAACTGCTTTTGAACGACTACTCTACCCGCATCGAAGACATCATGGAAACCAACGTCATTTCCTTCGGTACGCTTGCCGACCAGGAAACCGTCGCCAGAGCCTTCGACCGCTACAACTATCTGGCCATGCCTGTGGTTGACACCGAAAACAGACTTGTGGGCATCGTCACCGTCGACGACGCTATGGACGTTTTGCGAGAAGAACAATCGGAAGATATCGCAAAAATGAACGCTCTCGTCCCAAACGACAAACCGTACATCAAGCGAAGCGTGTTCGAAATTTGGAAAGAACGCATTCCGTGGTTGCTGCTGTTGCTTGTTTCGGCAACTTTCACCGGGCTTATCATAAACACCTACGAATCAAAATTGAACGCTTTAAGTCCGCTGTTGTTTGCCTGCGTACCTATGCTTATGGACACGGGCGGAAATGCCGGAAGTCAGGCCTCCGTCACCGTCATCCGAGGGCTTGCGCTGGGCGAACTCGGCTTTTCGGATGCTTTTAAGATAATGTGGAAAGAATTGCGCGCCTCCGTTCTGCTTGCGTTGACGCTTGCCGTGGTGTGTTGGGCAAAACTTATTCTTATCGACAACCTTATTTTCGGCTACGAATACACCTATATCCTGTCCGGAGTGGTTTCGGCGGCGCTGTTTTTAACGGTTATCGTGGCAAAAATCGTGGGCTGCACTCTGCCGCTTTTGGCCAAAAAACTGCGTCTAGACCCTGCCGTCGTGGCAAGTCCGTTCATAACCACCATAGTCGATGCCGTATCGCTGATAATCTACTGCAAATTTGCAATAACAATTTTGGCATAACGTCCGATATAAACACAAAACCCGCCGTTAATCGACGGGTTTTTGTTTGTTAATCATTTGATTTTGTTTTGTGAAGCTCTTCGATGCACAAGCCGATTTTGGTGCATTCGGCAGGGTTTTCGGGGACTATGCGCAGCGGTTTACCGTCATAAAAATCAACGAATCTGCCTGCTCCGTACGAAACTACCGGAAGCCTTTCGGCATCGAACAAAACACGGTAGTCCTCGCCATACTTCAAGCCCGTTATTTCCGTTCCGCTTTCGGTGATTGTCAAAGTACCCTCTCCGACGTTTTCATAGCCGTATCCGTCGGTTTTAAGGCAAAACATCTTGATTTTTCCGACGTATCCGAAAGTTTTTTCCTCAATTTGTTGCCTAATTGCCTCTTTTTGCCCCAGCATCCACTTGTCTATCCTGTTCGAATGCTCCGGCGCTCCGTCGATTTTGCCGTCGGACGACAACTTAAATTTGCCGTTGCAGGCTTCGCACCGAAATTCCGTGCCTTTTGACGTCATTTTAAACTCGTTGCCGCAATGCGGGCAACGGTACAAAAGCGTTTGGATTCCTTCGGCAAACTTTTTGCGTTTTTTGGTGTAATTTATTTTTTCCAAATAATCGAAATCGTTGTTGTAAAGGGCCTCCGCAACCGCCTCCGACACGGCCGAATTGTCCATTTTTGCCAGCTGTTCGGCCGTCAAACGTCGACTTATGTCAACAGTCAACGGCAGGCGTTTTCGGCCACCTCCGCCCCACGACGGATTGGAGGCAAAAGCCCCCGAAATTTTGACGAAAATCACGTCGCACTTAAGCCACTTTATAAGTTTTGCCGTTGAAGGCGGAACATAACCCGTTTCGCCGCTTGCGGTTATGCGCCCTTCGGGACACATCATTATGCTTGCGCCTGCGGCCATATCTTTTTTCATGCGCATAATGCTTGCGGCATCGCTTGTGAACTGTGCCCTTTTTATGCACCCCATTTTGTTGAGATAAAAGGAATTTGCCGCCGAATTTTCCATTTTTTCGGCAACGACGATATTGAAAGGCTGAGGATAAAACGCATCGGCAACAAACATAAAATCAAAAACGCTGACGTGGTTTGCCAAAATAAGCGCAGGTTTGTCGATTTTTTGTTCGCCGACGGTTTTGATCGGGTAAAGAGCCCTTGCCGCAACCTTCGACAGGAACCCGAAAAGCTTGTAATATTTTAAATTGAATGCTTTTGATTTTTTCATTTTAACCTAAAATGTCGCCCGCTTTCGCAGGCGACAAAATTTTGTATTTTTGCCCGACTAAGCAGTCTCCTCGTTGAGGTCGTGCTTAAAGTGAATGTCCTGAACGAGAACCCGTTTGTTGTTGGTCCAGGTGGTGTAGTAATCGTTGTCGGACGAGGTGCCCACGGTTACTTCGGATTTGACTACGATATGCAATCTGAAGTCGTCGCTTGCGAAGTGGCTTACAAACTGTTCGGTTCCGTTGTCATCAACGTTGATGTAGCCGAACTGGCGATTGTTTGCATTGGTGTCGAATTTTCCGAAGGTCTTCGGGTTTTCAACCGTGATGTACAAATCTTCAAGCTTAAATGTGTTGCCGAACGCCAATTCGCCGACGGTGGTCAATTTGGACCTTGTCTGGTCAACCTGAACGGCCATCTCGACGCTTCTTGTGTAGTAAAGCTTGGTGTTGTCGTCGGTAACGATGTCGCTTGCTTCGGTGATTTCGACGTAGGTGCCGTTTTTCTGCTTGTCGTAAATAACCGCTTTTACAGTGCTTTCGCCGGCAAGATACTTCTTAGCCTGACCTATTTCGGCAGTGGTGGCCACGGTGTAGAAATCTCTCTTTTCCGCGCCTATAGACAAAGTCTTAAGGCCGACGCAGTTGTAGAAAGCTTTTTCGCCGATTGAACCGACGGTGTAAGGTATGGTCAAAGTTTCGATAAGCGAGCAATCTTCAAACGCCCTGCTGCCGACAGCGGTGGTAACGTCTGATTTTGCGGCATTCCAGTTGACGGTTGCAAGTGCAACGTTTTGTCTGAATGCGCCTGCTCCGATTTCGATAAGGCTGTTGTCGCTTTCGAAAGTGAGCGTGCCGAGTTTTGTGTTGTTTGCAAAACTTTCTGCCCCGAGAACGGTTACGCTTGCCGGAACGGTCAGCGCAGTGATCGAGGTGTGGTAGAAAGCTTTTTCGCCGACTGCGGTCAACTTGCTGCCGCTTTCAAACGTTACGGTTTCAAGTCCCGTTTCGCCGAATGCGCTTGCTCCGATTTCGGTTACCGTTGCAGGGATGACAACCGATTTAAGTTCGCCGTCCGAAGCAAAGGCATAGTTTCCTATGGTTTTAAGTCCCGTTCCGAAGGTTACGGTTGCAAGTTTCAAGCAATTTTCAAATGCGCTGTCGCCGATTGTTTCGAGCGTTGCCGGGAGCACTATTTCGGTGATTGCAGTGCCCTTAAACGCATTTTTGCCGATAGCGGTCAATGCCGACGGCAATTTTACGGTTTCAAGCGAAGTAAATCCGCCGAACATACCGTCGTCGATGACGGTGAGAACCGACATAGACAAGTCGACAGACACAAGCGAGTCAACCCCTTCAAACACGTTTTTGCCCAGTTCGGAAACGTTGCCAGGAATGGTCAATGCGGTGATTGCGGTTCCTCTGAACGCATAGTCGCCAATCGAAGCAAGAGCGGTCATTTTGCCGATATCGACGTTGAGTACCGCACAGCCGTCAAATGCGTTTTTGCCTACGGAAACGATTTGCGACAAATCGCAAGCGAAAGTTTCAAGCAAAATGGCTCCGCCGAACGCGCTGTCGCCGATAGAAGCAACGGAAACCGCTTCAAACGACGTCAAAGCCGTGCAGCCGTCAAAGGCGTTTTTGCCGATGCTTTGCAAGTTCTGCGCCGCCACGGAAGTCAATACAACGTTGCCGTAGAACGCATATTCAGGCACGTCCGTAACGTTTACAGGAAGAACCACTGCCGTAAGGCTTGTGCAGTTCATAAACGCCGCTTTGCCGATAATCAAGTTGCCTACGGTGCTGCCGAAGGTCACGCTTGCCAGCTCGCCGCAATTTTCAAATGCGCCGAGGCCGATTTGTTTAAGCGATGCGCCGAAAGTGATTGAGGTCAATCCGCTTGCGGCAAACGCTCTTTCTTTGATAACTTTTATTCCGTTTGGAACTACAAATTCGGTTATTGCACTGTTTTTAAACGCTTCTTTGCCGATTTCGGTCATAGATGCAGGCAAAACAACAGTGGTAAGTGCGGTGGTACCTCTAAAGGTTGCCTCCGGCAAGCTGACGTAACTGCCGTCTGCGTCAAACTCGACGGTTTTTACGTCGGAGTTTTCAAAGATGGCGGTTCCGAGGGTTAAACCTGCACGAATCACAACTTTATCCAAACCTTTCAGGCCCTTAAACGCACCGTCTGCAATTTCAACGGCTTTTCCGTCGATGGTCGACGGCAGATAAACGACGGAAGGATATCCTTCGTTGAGTCCTTTGATTACAACCTTGTCTCCAACCACTTCGGTGTTGAAAGCGGACAGTGCGGTATATTCGCCGACGCTGTAGGTGAACGTGGTTGTAACCTCGGTTTTGCCGTAAGTTACGGTTGCGGTTACGTCGCTTTCGCTGACTGCCGACGTGTCGAATCCGGAAACCACAAATCCCCTGAGCGGCAGATATTCCACTCTGTTGCCTTTTTCGTCAGGCTGGTTGTAGGTGCATTTGACGTAGATATTGTCAAGGTCAAGCTGTTCCAAAATACCGAACGAAGTTTTGCCGAACATCGCATCGTGCGAGTAGTGAGCCAGGCCGCCATACCAAAGATTGGTGCCGTCGTCAAGTTCGTAAGAACCGCCCGGAACGTTCGAGTAACGCTCGCCGAAGGTGCCTTCGGTATAATCGGATATGTAGTCTGCAACGATACGGTTAAAGCGTGCAACGTTGCTTACTCCGTCGTAAGGGACGTAGTCGTCGATAAATCTTTCAAAGCGCAGGCCGATATCGCCGTCTTCGTAATGCTCGTAAGTCGCACCGACAAGGTCGACGTCGTAACGCGTCATACCTGCATGCAAGGTCTCGTCGTAAAGTACAAGGCCCTTTGCGTCGAGGTCGGATTCGTCGTAAACGTACAAGCCGTTGTCGGAAACTACGCCCTTGACCACATACAAACCGTTTTTGTTTTGTTTGTATGCAAAGTGCTCCATATATTCGCCGTTGTCGTCTGCCTTGAAGGTGAACGCCAAAACGTAGTTTCCGTCGGCAGCAGGCGTATATTGAGTGAAAACGTAGTTGCCCTTGTCGTCAGGTTTAAAGCCGGTCAATTCGATTTTGGCGATGTCTCTTTCCCTAACAGTGTAGGACACTTCCACTTCTTTTTCCAAAACGTGAACGACTTTGCCGTTAGTGTCCTTGATTTCCTCACGGTAGGTGATGGTCATCGAGTAAGCGCCCGGCGACACGGTCGAAAATCCTTTTACAGAGAAAGTAGGTGCAAGTTGTCCGTCGACAAACAATGCGTATTTTACCGGATCAAGCGTTTCGTCGCCGCTGGAAGGATCGCGATAAGTGACGTAATGCACCACCGCTTCGGCCGTCGTCTGGCTTGCGGATTTAAGCGTTTCGCCCACAAAATACGACGTTTCGACACCCGTAATTGCCAGCGAACCGATGCTCTTGAACACCGAGTAAGGCACGTTGTAGCTTGCTTCTTTGTTGCCGGTTATGCCGAAGTTGATGCTCATAACGTGCTCGCCTGCGTAAAGGGTAAGCTCGTCGTAATCGCTTACGTTCGCGCGGGTAAGCCCCGTTTTGGAGTAAACGAGATTGTCGTTTGTGCGATAGGTGATTTTGATTTTGTCGAGGTCGATTTCACCGCCTATTCCGTAGGTGCTGTCCACGCCCTCAACCTTTTCGATTTTTGCGACTTTGACCGCATTGATTCTGTCTTGAATATAGTACCAGCCGTTGCCGCTGTTTTCGTCCGCGTAGCTTACCGTTGCGGCATCGTTTACGAAAACGTTTACGTCAACCAAACCGCCAAGCTCGTTTTTGGCAAACGCTTTCAGCGTCATGGTCGGCGGAGTGTTGCCCTGAAGCGTAAGATTGAACGAACCGAACGCAAGGAATGCGTAATCGCAAATAGTGCGCACGGAACTTGGCAAAACAACGTTGGTTGCGGTTGATTTGACTTCGTCAAAAGCCTTGCCGGCGATTGTGGTTACGGTGTCAGGAATCTGGTAAACCGTGGAAGCCGTCGAACGTTTTACGTACACCAAAATGCCGTTTACTACGGCCATATTCTGGTTGGTTGCCCAACGGGTAACGGAAACGCTGTCCGCCGCAATGTATTGAATGTTCTTTTCGTTTTCAAAAGTTATGTTCTTAACTTTTTGTGCAAACGCACTTTCGTTGATATATTTTACGTCGGCCGAAACAGTAACGCTGTCGCCTTCGGTAAAATCTCTGAACAACAGGCTGCCGAACACAACCGGATCGCCCGCACTTTCGGCGGATTCCAACCAATCGGTGCCGTCAAACGCTGTCGGATCTATCGTGCGAATTATGCTGCCTTTGGCAAAAGTAACCTTTTCCAAACCGCTGTTTTGGAATGCGTTTTCGCCGATGTAGATGACGTCTTTGCCTATTTCGATTTGCCTTATGGTGGTGCAACCTTTAAATGCACCGGCACTTATGGCGGTTATCCCCTCCGGAATCACGACGTTGTAGCCCATGTCGGTGGTGTATTTGACAAGAATCGTGCCGACTATGCCGCCCAAAACGAACGTATCGTTGCCGACGGTAACTTCTTTGGTCTTATATTCCCAAGTCGAAGGGAATGCATCCGGACCTACAAACAGCAAGGAGGATGGAATGGAGCTTGTATGTTCGCCGGTAAGAGAGGTGCCTTTAAACGCATTTGCATAGATGTATTTCACGCCGTTAGGGATGTTGACGGATTTCAATTTCGAACGTCCCTCGAAAGCGTTTCTGCCGATAGCAACCACTTTTTTGCCGTCGATGATGGACGGAATGGTGATTTCGGTGGCATTCTTGCCCGATTCCTTGCGATAACCCGTAATGGTAACGGTGCCGTCGCCGTTATCGGAATAGGTGAAGAAGGTTGCAGGATCTTCGATGTTCCATGCCGCAGTAATGGTTATGTTGCGCGCAGGCATCGTGTCGAGCGTATATTGCTCGCCGTCCATTTCCCAGCAACGGAAAACGAAATCTTCCCTTCCGAAACCTTCGACGTGATGTTCCCTGTCGACCGTCGGAAGATTTTTGATGGTTGCGCCGTATTCGTATTCAACCTTCACGGTTTCCTTGCTGCTCTCGACAAATTTCCCCTCGGAAATTTCGCTGAAAGTGTAGTACTTTCCGCCGGCAAGGTCAAAGGTGACGATGTATGTTTTGATTTTGTATCCCGCAAACAACGTCGTTTCGGCATTGAAAACTTTGTCTGACGAAACAGGCTTGGTGCAAGCTTGGTCCTCGAACCAGCCTGCAAAATCGTAGCCTTCTCTGACAATTGCGGTCGGGAAAACAATGCGGCTGCCCATTTCTACCTTGTAATCGGTGATTGGCGAAACGCCCGAAGCATTTACGTCAAAATGCACGGTTACGGTAGGTTTGTCCCAATTAGCATACAAAGTTACGTTCATGGTGGCAGTAAACGGGAATTCGGCCCTGTTGGTCAACTTCTGGTCGGTATACCAACCGCCGAAGGTATAATTTCCGTTGGTAGGTTTCGGCTCGGACGAAATCGTAACGCTTCCGTTTCCGCTTTGGCTGTCAACCTTGCTTCCGCCGTTGGATTCGAAACTTACGGTAACGATGTTTGTCGGAGTAGGAGTGGTTCCGTTGCCTCCGCCACCGCCGGCATTATCGACAAGTGTAACGGTAAGTTGCGTGCTGTAACCGCCATAATTAACCGTTACGGTATGTTCGCCGGCAACCTTGAGTTTTGCAAGGTCGTCTTCCGAGAACATACTTTCGGAAAGTCCTTTGTCAAAACTGTTGCCGTTCGAGTCGGTAACCACGATAAACAGATTGCCGAGACTAAACTCGCCAAGAGTAAACTGGGTTTCCTGCCCCGGTTTTACGGCAATAGATTTGATTTTGACCTCTTCAGAGGCACAAGCGGCAAAAACGGCCACAAGCGAAACAAGCAGCATTGCCGTCAACAAAATCCTTAAGCGTTTATTTGACATTTATTCCTCCTTACCCGTGCGCGAATATATAATACACGCGCGGATATAAATCGATAATTATAGATACTAACATTATATATCAACTAAATCGCCCCTGTCAATAAATTTGCCGACTTTGCCCGATTACAAATTTTTGGAAGCGGCGGCAACGGAAAAAGATGTCAAACTAAACTTCTTTTGTGTCGAAATAACATTCTTTTGTGTCAAATATTTTTATATTGTCAAAATTTACAAAAAAAGACCGCCCGAAGGCGGCCCCAAAACCCTGCTTATTTAAACGTCGGCTGCAGCTGGCGGCCGACAAATGCCGCCTCGATTGCGTCGGGTATAAGCGAAAAATCGGCAACCAAGCTGTTTTCCTTCACCGTCGGTGCATCTTGTTTTAAAGGAACAAAATAATAATTTCTGGTGTTCATCAACAACCCGATATTCTTTCCGCTCGCCCCGAGGGCGTCGTTTGTCGCAACACACAGCACAACGGGCCGCTTGTTTCGCAAATGCGCCTTTACGACAAGAGTTGTCGGGGTGTCCGTTATTCCCAAAGCCAATTTGCCCAGCGTGTTGCCCGTGCACGGCGCAACCAGCATCATATCCATTTTGTTTTTAGTTCCAAACGTTTCCGCTTCCGTTATTTCGGTTACGGGCTGCTTGCCGGTTATGCGGACGATTTCGTTTCTAAAATCGCTTGCCGCAAAAAATCTCGTATCCAAAGTCGACACGTTATAGGAAAATATCGGATACACGTCGTAACCGCGCACAACAAGTTGTTCTATTGCGAGCAAAGTTTCCGACAACGTGCAAAAACTTCCGCAAATTGCCACACCAATTTTTTTCATACCAATTCCTCCAAGCAATCATACATAATTTTTGCGGCCGCCACGGGTTTGAGTTTTGCGGGCAACGCCGAAAGTATCCTTATTTCTTTGCCGAGTATCTTTGCAGCATCGGTATCGAACCCGTAAGGCTTGGATGCAAGTTCGTAAAATACCGCACCGTTTTTCGTCGCGCACAAAAACTTTTTTCCCAGCCGACGGTTGGGCGCGGTATTTAAAACGATATCGTAGCGTGCCGCATCGACGTCACCGTACCCGAACGTTTCCCCGTATATCGCATTCACGTCCTTACGAGACGTCAGCAAACTTACTCTGGCCCCGAATGCCGACAACAGAACCGCCAACCGTTTCCCGATTCTACCGCATCCGACAATAAGCACGCTTTTCGACACGATACTTTCTTTTGTGTCTTCAAGCACTTTCTGAACCGCCGCTTCGGCCGTCAAATTTGCGTTCAGTTCGACAAAGTCCGCATTGTCCAGAAGTTCCAAAAGTTTTAATCCGTTTTCCTCGGAAGCCGTTTTTAGTTGTCGGTCGGCACGCCCCACAACCAACAAATCGCCTTGCCCAAGACCTTCGGCATCGCTTACGGTTGCCACCTTGTTTGGTGGCAGTATTTTGCAAATTTTGGAGTTTATTCCACAATTTGAAACATCTAAACACACTTTTTTGCCATTATCCAACAATATTTTTAAAAGCGCGGACTGACGGTCGTCTTCGCCCGACACCACATATACAACCTTTTTCATACCCACCTCTACGATATACTATGGCTCCGACAAAATTTTGGTGATTTCACAAAATAATTGCTCGTCATATTATGTAAAAAAGGAGGTAAGACACATGATATACAAAGCATTTTTGGCCGCAAACACGATAAACGGCTTTGTCGGATATTTTTCCGATTTTATGGCAAACCACAGAACGTTTATTTTAAAAGGCGGTCCGGGCACCGGAAAAAGCACACTTATGAAAAAACTGTCTAAAATCGCCCAAAACAACAACGAAGACGTTTGGGAATTCTATTGCAGCAGCGATCCCGACAGTTTAGACGGCGTTTATTTCCCGATGCGTAACTACGTCGTACTCGACGGTACGGCTCCGCACGCACTCGATGCGACGGTTCCGGCAATAAACGAGCAAATAATCAACCTGCTTTCGGCCGTAAAAAGCGATTTATTATTGCGAGACGAGAACGCCATAAAGGCCTTAATAAACGCCAAAAAGGAGCAATTTGGCCGTGCATACGCCAACTTACAGGCTTCTGCCGCGCTTGACAAGCCGATAACAGACGCCATAATCTCCGACATAAACAAACCTCAGCTTAAATCGGTCGTAAACGACATATATCAAAACATATCCGATACCCGAAATTCGGCCGAAGAAAAATATTTCGTCGACTCGTTCACCCCGGACGGTCTTATTCGGCTCGACGACGGCCTCGATTCAAGCCACTACGTCGTCAGCGTCAGAGGTAGCAACAAACTAACAGGCGTGTACGCCGTAAATCTCGTAGCAAATCGCCTTAAGGCGGACGGCACACCGTTTAGTGCATTCTATACCGCCGAGCATCCGGACCTTGTCGGACAAATTATCCTTGGAAACACATTGATCACCGGCGTTTGCGATTTCGGACGTTACGACAAACTTTACACCGTCGAAGACGTGCCTCATTTTGACAAAAACGCCATTTATCTGCAGAATTTGGCAATTAAAAGTCTTAATTCGGCAAGAAACATTCACAAACAAATTGAGAAGTACTACGTTGCCGCAATTGATTTCGACATACTAAATCAAATCGCCGACAATATTTCCGATATTATTTTCGGGTAGTATAAAACCTCTTTGTTTGAACGATAATATAACTATCTAAACAAGGAGGTAACAAACATGGCAGCAAGAACTTCAAAATCCGCGTCTAAAAGCGACAGCAGAAATGCAAAGAGCGGCAGCAAAAAACAAAGCGACTGCTCCTGCGGCGACAGCAAGGACTGTGGTTGCGGTGGTTCCAAAAACTGTAAGTAACGTTAAAATCGGACCGTTTGGTCCGATTTTTTCAATTATAACCTAAATCTGTCAGAGGAGAATAAAAAGGGAAAGGAAAAAGCTGCTCGCGTTTGCGAACAGCTTTAGTGATAATCGGCAGCGTCCTATCCTCCCGGGCCGTGTCCAGCCAAGTACTTTCGGCGATGAAGGGCTTAACTTCTGTGTTCGGAATGAGTACAGGTGATCCCCTTCTCCATTGCCACCGATATTGGTTGTATGCACGCCGAACTATGACACGTCTTCTGTCTCTTTCGCTCGGCTCGTACATTCACAACTGCATAAAGTGAGTTTTTTTCGCTTTCCTTATTTTTTTCAAGACTCTTTCACTATCTCTAGTGATTAAGCCCTCGACCTATTAGTATCGGTCAGCTTAACACATTACTGCGCTTACACACC
>CAZBVO010000024.1:2934-15707 GCA_964495385.1 uncultured Faecalibacterium sp. | reverse complement strand
AAACAAAAAACGACAGAATTTTCTTCTGTCGTTTTGGCGAACGATAAGGGATTCGAACCCCTGGCCTTTTGGTCCGTAGCCAAACGCTCTATCCAGCTGAGCTAATCGTCCACAAATCTTATTCAGATTGCTTTGTTATTATAGTTTAATAATGTCGGTTTGTCAACAAATTGGGCGATAAAAAATTAAAAAACCGATAAAAAGCGGCCAAAAAAATTGCATATCGAAAAAAACGGGCGAGGTTTGTTTTAAGGCCTTGACTTAATGTGGCGAAAAGCGTTATTATTATGGAAGAACAAAACTGTCGCAAAAGGGTGGTTATGAAACTTTCGAGAAACGGCAAAGGCATGATGGTTGCGGGGGTGTTTGCCGCACTTAACGCAGTTATGGCATTTGTCAAAATATATATGGGTGCTACGGCATCGAGCGTGGCCATAATGAGCGACGGCGTCAACAACGGCATAGATGCTTTGGGATGCGGTTTGGCGATAGCAGGTTTTGCGCTCGCATCCAAGCCGTCCGACGACAAAATGCCCAACGGATACGGCAAAATCGAGGAGATTTGTTCGCTTATCGTGTCGTGTTTGATAGTTTGCACGGGCGTTGTTTTTGCCGCAAAAGCAATCGACAAATTCGCCATCCGTGACAGGATGGCTTATCACACGGCGTTTTGCTGGATTATGGCAGGTTCGGTTGTTCTGAAACTGTTTATGGCGTATTTTGCCGCAAAAACCAACGAGGGCGTAAAATCGCCGATTTTGAAAACGGAAGCGCTCGATTCGATTTTGGATGCCTGTGTCACGGCGGTTACGCTTGTGGTATACGTCACAACGGCAGGCAAGGGCTTCGGCATCGATGCAATAGCCGGTTTTTGCATAAGCGTTGCGGTTATCGTTTACGGGGTGCGCCTCACAAAGGAAAGTTTTATGATTCTTGCCGGCAGGCGGAACGACGAGGCGTACGATAAGGCGCAAGCCGCCTTGTCGGAAGCAGGGCTCGAGGTGCAAAATTTGCGGCTACACGGCTACGGATACGGCCAAATTGTCGTTACGGCAACCGTTTTCGCCGACAGCGACGTGCCTGAAAAGATTTTGAATGCAAAAAATAAATTGTCCGAAGAGGGGTTTGACTCCTGTTTGGAAGAGAGGAGATAAGAATGGGAAAAGCGGCTAAGAATTTGACCGACGGTCAAAAAAAAGCGAGAAGACGCGGTAAACTTATAGTTACCGCTTGGATTTTGTTGGCAATCGTTTTGGTTGTCGGCATTTTGGCGGCAGTCGGCGCAATCGGCTACAACGGCAACATGAAAAAGATTTCCAACACCGTTGCCGTCGGTTCGACTTTGCAAACTCCGGAATACGATGCCCAAAATCATACCTACACAATCACCTTAGAAGGCGACAGGGAACTGAAAATTTTGCAACTTACCGACGTTCACATCGGCGGAGGCTTCTTGTCGATATCCAAAGACGGATGGGCGATAGATGCGGTTACCACGCTTGTCGAACGCACCAAACCGGATTTGGTTATAGTCACCGGCGACATTGCATATCCCGTTCCTTTCCAAGCGGGCAGCTTCAACAACAAGCGCGAGGCTGAAATGTTTGGCGAACTTATGAACAACCTGGGCGTTTACTGGGCGATAACTTTCGGTAACCATGACACCGAATCGTACAGTTTTTATAACCGTGAAGCAATCGCCGAAATGTACTATCAAAACAGCCTTGCCTGCGGCGGAAAATGGAGCAAACTTCTGTTCTCGCCGGGCCCGGAAGAAGTGTACGGCGGTTGCAATTACGTCATCAACGTTAAAAACGATACCGAGTACGTGCAGTCGCTTTTCATAATGGATTCCAACGCATATTTGGGCAACGATCCGTTTGGAATTATGTGGAATTATGACTACATACACGACGATCAGGTCTCCTGGTATGAGGGACAAGTTGACCGAATCGCCACTTTAAACGGCGGAAACGTTGTCAAATCCCTTATGTTCTTCCATATTCCGCTTGAACAATACGAAATTGCTTGGAACGAATTTAAGGCAAACGGACACAAAAACACCGCCGACGTTACCTACCATTACGGCTTTGCCGGCGAAGGCGACGAAATTATTTCGTGCAGCGAAGAAAAATCGTTGCTGTTCGATGCGGTTTTGCGCCTCGGCTCGACGCAGGGCATTTTCTGCGGCCACGACCACTTGAACAACTGGTCGATAGATTACAAGGGCGTGCGCCTGACCTATGGCATGAGCATCGACTATTTGGCGTACATCGGAATTTATAAGCAGTACGAACAACGCGGAGGCACCGTAATCACCGTCAGTCCGGACGGAAGCTTCGACATAAAGGCCGAACCGCTTTTGGAAGGCGTTTATCGCGGAAACGAATATTATCCTCAATAGTTATGAAATTTTTCAAACATCTAAAAACCGTTTGCCATCATCGCAGGCTTGTAAGAAAATACTGCTTCCGCTTAGGGCTTTACTGGCAGGGGTTGACTCACGACTTGTCGAAATTTGCGCCCGTGGAGTTTTTGAACAGCGCAAAGTATTATCAAGGCGACAGAAGTCCGCTGGATAAACAAAGGGAGGCGGAAGGCTATTCCTCGGCGTGGTTGCATCACAAGGGACGCAACAAACATCATCACGAGTATTGGGTTGACTTCAGTCCGTCGCAAGGCAAAATGGTGAACGTGGAAATACCTATAAAGTACGTTGCGGAAATGTTTTGCGACCGCTTGTCGGCGACCAAAACGTACAACGGAAAAAACTATAATGACAAAATGCCGCTTGAGTATTATATGAATACGTTGCATCGAGTCGAAATGCATCCGTCGACGGCCGCTCTTTTGAAAAGCTGGCTTGAAATTTTGGCGGAAAGCGGCGAAGCGGCGGCCTTTGCGCAAATTAAAGCACAACTGAAGGCCGCACGGTCAAAATAAACAACATTCTTAAAGACGGGCCCGAATTATCGCCCCGTCTTTTTTAGACAAAAATCGCAAAACCTTTAATGTAAACTTAATCTTACAAGGATATACTCGGATGCGGAGGCGAAAAATGAAGATAAAAAAACACGTGCTTGTTTTGATAGCGATTCTTATTGCGGCAGCGTTGGTGCTGTCGGCGTGCGGAGGGAAAACCAATCCCGACGACGGATTTGTAAGCCCGGGCGACAACTTGGGCGGCGGCGGAACGGGGACGGTACCGTCCGAAACCGACAGCCCGTCGGCCGAAGGGTTTTTGTTGTCGGATTTGACCGAACTTAGCTCGGACGTTTCGTACAGCGGAGCGACGGTCATAAACGGAAGCGATCAACCTTACGTTATCGAGGCCGCAGGCAGCTATATTTTGAAAGGCGCATTTACGGCCGGAGTTACCGTCAGCGTGGCAAACGGCGAAATTGTTCATTTGTTCCTAAACGGTGCGGAAATATCCTGCTCGGACGGAGTGGCACTTTCAGACACCAACAAAAAATCGTCGCTTATCGTTACGGCGGTTACAGGCACCGAGAACACTATTTCCAACACGGACGGCGGAAACGCAGTGCACGTCAAGGGCGACCTCAGTGTGAACGGCACGGGCAAAATAAGTGTGTCAAGCACATCCAAAAATGCCGTAAAAGTGACCAAGTCGTTTGTGATGGTTGACGCAACAATGGTTTTAAGTGCAACAAATCACGCTTTAAGTGCTCAAAGTGTCGAAATACAAAATGCGAGCTTGACGGTTGAGAATGCCGGAAAGGACGGAATCAACGCCGAGTGCGACGACGATACCCAAGCTTTCCCCGAAAATTATGACGAAGGCTTTGTGGCTTTGAAAAACTCGGTGGTTGACGTTACGGTGTCGGGCGACGGCATTCAGGCGGATACGCTTGTGTACGTTGACGGCGGCAACGTCAAAATAAAAACCAACGGCACGTTTGTCGGCTATTCGTCCGAAAACCTTACAGAATACGGGTTAGAATTTGACGATTTCAGGTTTATTTTATCGGGCGGCAAATATCAAAAAGTTGCAAGCGATTCGCACAACAGAGTGTCAAGTATGTATGCTTTGACGCAAAGTTCGAAGGGAATTAAGGTTGGCGAAATTAAATACGAAAACACCGAAGGACAAGAAATTGCGGTCACGGAAGGAAATTATCTTATTGTCATTACGGGCAATGCGCAAATGATTATCGACTCGTCGGACGATGCGATTCACACAAATTCGGGAAGCGTGTCGGTGCTTAGCGGAAATATTGTAATCAATACTCTTGACGACGGCATCACTTCGGACCTCATGACGCAAATCGACGGCGGCAACATCGACATTCAAAGTTCGTATGAGGGCATCGAGGGCGCATACGTCAAAATAACGGGCGGCACAATAAACATCGTTTCGTCCGATGACGGCATAAATGCCGCTTCCGACGACAGAACGATAAAAGAATACATCGTCATAAACGGCGGCAACATAACGGTGAATGCGGCAGGCGACGGCGTCGACTCGAACGGTAGCATTTTGATGACGGGTGGCGTGCTGATCGTACACGGACCGACGTCGGGTATGGATGCGGCGTTGGATGCCGACACGGGCATTGTCGTGCAAGGCGGAACGCTGTTTGCGGCATCTTCGTTGGGCATGGTTGAAACACCGTCTCAAAATTCAACGCAAAAGGTGCTTTCTTACGCACAGCGCACTTCGATTGCCGCAGGTTCGGTGGTTACGGTAAAGGACTCCTCGGGGAACGAATTGGTTAGCGTAACGGTCAAAAAAGCTTGCCAGTCGATTATTGTCAGCTCCTCCGATTTTGTTGAAGGAAACAGCTATGCTGTGTACGTGGACGGCACGGAACTTACCACGTTCACCGTATCGGGTACAATCACCTCGGTGGGTACCACGGGCGGACAAGGCGGAGGTCCGGGAGGCGGCCCGGGCGGAAGACCTGGACGTCGCTAATTGAATATCACATGAAAAAACCCTCCTTGCGGAGGGTTTTTGTATTGCAGAAAATTAAACTCTTTCTTCGACGTAGTTGACGTAATCGATGCTTTGAAGAGCTTTGATTATTTCGTCGTGGTTTTTATGGTTGCGCAATTCTTCGCTGACTATGGTCAATTTCAGGGCGTATGCGCTCAGGCCGGAATTGATGAATGCCGAGTTGATTTCGACTTCGTCAACGTGCATGCCGAGCTTGCGGAGCGTGTTCATAAAATTAGGCAGTTCGTACTTGTTTTGAAGTTCGAGATGAATTTCGAAGTGGCGACTGCGGTTTTTGAGTGCGGCTTCGATTTTCGGCATGGCGGCCAAAATAATCACCAGCAGAACGGACAGTGCGATGGCAACGGTGTACATTCCTCCGCCCAGCAACAAGCCGACTACGGCGCACGACCACAACCAAGCGGAAGTCGTCAGGCCCTTAACTTGGTTTTTCGGCCCGAACAAAACGGCGTTTCCGGACAAAAGTGCCGTTGCAATTATCGCCGCGGCCGAGCAGAGCGGCATCGTCGATGCCGAGGCGCAGTCGAGGATGCGGCATACCGTTGCGGAAAATCCCAAAAGAACAAAGGTTTTCATGCCTGCCGAATGGCCTTTGGTCGAGCGTTCCGAGCCGATTGCAAATGCAAACAGCACCGCCAAAAACGCACGCAGAATGACGGACCACACCGTAATGTCCGAAGACCAGTTCCCCAAAAGTTTAGCAATAGGATCGTTGTACATAATATTCTCCTTATAAAATCAATTTATCTTTTTATTCGTCTGCGGTAATACAGATAGTTATATTCGTCTTCTGCGGCCTGAGTGAAAGCGTCTTCGTCCTCATATGACGGAGGAGGCGGCAGTTCGGCGCGTATTTTTTGGATTTGGCGTATAAGTTTTTCCGCTTCGTTTTCGGCCGGAGCTTCGCCGATTTGAGGGGCGGCGTCGGATTGCTCGGAAGTTTCGTCCGGTAGGTCGGAATAAGACTTCGAAAGGTGCAGCGACAGTTTTGCGCAAACAGGGCCTATCAGTTCGTACAGCACGCTGGATGCAAGGATTATCGTTTGCAGCGCATCGCCGGCATCTCCGCCGATGACTCGCTGTGCAAGCGTCGACAGGCCTATCGCCACGCCCGCTTGCGGAATAAGTGCCAACCCCAGCCAGTTCCGAACCTCTTTTTTCTTTTTGGTGACTGCGCATCCCAAAAACGAACCCAAATATTTGCCGATGATTCGCGTGAAGAAATAAACCACGCCGATAACGGCCAAGGATACGCCGGCAACGGCACTTCCGCTACCCAAAAGTGTATCGAGTTTGAAGTTTACGCCCGAGCGCACGAAAAACAGCAGAAGTATCGGCGGCGAAAAATAGTTGAGTTGCTTAAACAGTTTTTCGTCTTTTGCCGTGTTGATGTAAATCATACCCATCGACATGCACCCCAAAAGCGGCGAAACGTCCAGCAGGACGCACATTCCGCAGAAGGTGAAAATTGCGGCGATGGCAATGATTAATCGGTTGTCGGTCGAGCGTTTTTTAAGAAGTAGGCTCAAAACGTAGCCGAAAAGTCCGCCTACGCCCACCGAAAGCAGGTTGTACAAAAGCGGCAGGGCAACGTCGCCAAGCGACAGCGAGCCCGACAGTTTTGCGGTGGCAACCGAAATGGCAACCGAAAAAGCAACCAACCCGACAACGTCGTCCAAGGCCACCACCTGAAGCAGGGTATCGACGAAATCGCCCTTTGCGCCCGTTTGCCTTATGGTCATAACGGTTGACGCCGGAGCGGTTGCCGCGGCCAGTGCCGCAAGCACGATTGAGAACGCAATGCCGAGTTTAAGTATGAAATATGTAACGATAAACACCAAAATCGAGGCAATAATGGCTTCGAAAATTGTTATAATAACCGTTTTCATACCGTTCTTTTTAAGTGTTTCGAACTTAAAAAACTCACCCGTTCCGAAAGCGATAAACGCCAAAGCGATGTCGGCGATAAAGTCCATGCCGTCGGTTACGTTTTGAGGGATGACGTTTAAGCAATACGGGCCTATTATTATGCCTGCCAAAATGTATGCCGTGACGTTCGGCAATTTCAAAAGCCTAGTTATCCTGGTCATCAGATAGCCGGACAGAAGCATTGCCGCAACGGAAATGATGATTTGGGCTACCGTCGAAAAGTTGTCAAGCATCAAAAAACCTCCTTATCAAACAAAAAAAATGCAAAGTTGCCCTTGCAATTTTCGTAACACTATGTTACAATAATGTCGTCATTATGTCAAATTATATTTTTTTTGACGTTGATAAATTTTTGTTATAATAAAAAGAGGGAAAAACCTATGTCGATGATAGACGAACGGCTCGAAACGTTGTTGGTTGTTGCCACGGAAAAAAATTTTACCCGTGCAGGGGACATTCTCGGGCTTACTCAGCCTGCGGTGAGCAATCATATGAAGCGGCTTGAAAGCGAACTGAACGTAAACCTTTTCCTGCGAAAAAAGGGCGAATTGGCCCTGTCGGAGGAGGGAGAAGTGGTTGTTGAGTATGCCAAACGGCTTAAAGCCATGTGCGACAAAATGCAGAGCCGCATCCGTGATACAAAGCTTAACATCCGCAACATCCGAGTGGGCATCACGCACACGCAGGAAAGCGGCCTTATGGCCGAGGTTTTGTCCCGTGTTGCGGTGGAGAAACCCGAGCTTAGCATAACGATTATTACGGACAACATAAAAAATCTTTATGACAAGCTTGAAAATTTTGAAATTGACGTTGCGATCATCGAAGGACGCCCCGTCGGGCCGGACTTCAATTACATGATGATAGACACCGACTATCTGGTGTGTGTGGTTGCGCCAACCCATCCGCTTGCCAAAAAAACGGTAATCACGCTGGGCGAGCTGAAAAAACAGCACCTTATTATGAGGCTTCCTACTTCGGCAACGATAAAGATGTTCCGTTCGACGCTTGAAAGCATGGGCGAAACCATCGACGATTTTGACGTGGCCGTCGAGGTCGACAACATCGCAACAATAAAAGACTTGGTCAGAAAGGAAATAGGCGTGTCGGTGCTTGCCCGAGGGGCTTGCGGCAAGGAAATACGCAGCGGCAAACTGGTGGCGTTGCCTATCGAAAACCTCAGCATGGTTCGAGAAACCAACATCGTTTATCACAAAACTTTCAATCACACCGAAATTTTGGATTGGATTGCCAAACTTTACACTGATTTGGCAAAGGCAAACAACTGACACAAAAAAACAGCGGCAGTGCCGCTGTTTTTACTCATCCGTTTCGGTAAGCATAATTACGCGCCTCGGGCAAGTGTCTGCGCAAAGACCGCATGCGATGCACACGTCGTAGTCGACAACCGGGGCGTCGAAGTCGGTTTGCGTCAGCGCACCGGTAGGGCAGACGTCAACCGAAGGGCAATGGTGATTTTGCGGACAACAGTCCGTGTCGATGAAAAGTTTTGATGCCATAACTGAACTTCCTTTGTTTGATGATAAAATTATATCATGTTTTTTCTGTAATTTCAACGAAAATTTGCAAATTGAACGCTTGGCTTGAAATTTGATTGAAAACCAAAAGAATTTTTTAAAAACGGACGGTTTAAAAAAATACGGCGCACGCAAATTGCGTGCGCCTTTTGGTCTACCTGACTGGAGTCGAACCAGCGGCCTTAAGAGTCGGAGTCTTACGCTCTATCCAACTGAGCTACAGGTAGGATTGACTGTTAAATGGCCCAATCGCCGTTTTCGAAAATGACGGTTTCGACGCCGTCTTTTATGCCGATTATCGAAAGGTCACGGGTGCCTATCATAAAGTCGACGTGCGTGGCGGATTGGTTGAGGCCTGCGGCAAGCTGCTGTTCGGGAGTCATGTTGTCGGCGCCCTTTACGCTGGAGTAGGCCTGGCCTATTGCAAAGTGGCAGCTGGCGTTTTCGTCGAACAGGGTGTTGTAAAAAAGAGTGTCCAGCTTTCGGATAGGGTTGTCAAATCCGACCATTGCAATTTCGCCCAAGTAGCGGCTGCCTTCGTCGGTTTCGATGATGCCTTTTAAGGTGTCGTAGCCTTCTTCGGCCGAAAAGTCGGTTATGCGGCCGTTTTCGAACGTTAAAGTGAAGTTTCGGATGATTTCGCCGTTTTCGCAAAGCGGCAATGCCGACACCATTTTGCCGTCAACGCCAAACTTGTTAGGTGCCGAAAACACTTCTTCGGTCGGCATGTTTGCCGTGAACATGCAGCCGTGCTTACTTAGTTCGGCGCCGCCTGCAAAAAGGTAGTTTTTGTTCATTTTGACGGTCACGTCGGTGCCGAGCGAGTTGTGATAGCGGAAGCTGTCAAACTGCATTCTGTTTAAGTAGCGGCAACGTTTTTCAAGCTTTTTCTGATGCAGCTGCCAAGCGCGAACGGGATCTTTTTTGTCGAGGCGCATGGTTTTGAAAATGTAGTCCCAAAGTTTTGCCACGGCCTTTGCTTCGGGAAGGTTGGGGAACACTTTTTTTGCCCAAGCGGCATTTGGAACGCTCATGACGCACCATTTGATTTCGTTGGTCATACTGGCGTTGTAAAAACGTTTGCAAGCGGAGCGAGTTGCGTGCGATGCCTTGCTGATTTTTTCGGAATCGAGGCCTGCAAAAACCGACGGATCTTCGCTTGCGATTGCAATGTAGCAGGCGTGTTTGTCGACGATATCGTCACGTTGCATAACAGCCCATTCGGGAACCTCGCACAAAGTGTCGACGTCTGAGTAGGTGAAGGAGATTTTTGAAAGCAAATCGTCCTTGTAGATAACGCTGACTTTTTTTGCGCCTGCCTTGTATGCTTCTTCGGCGAGGCGGCGAGCAAATTCGGCGCAGTCGATTGGGGAACTTATAACCAGCTCTTCGCCGTTTTGCAGATTGACGCCCGTGCGAACTATGATTTCGGCAAATTTTGCAAGTTTTTGGTTGAAATCCATGGTTTCCTCCGTGGTCGTTTTTTCTATTATAGCCTCATTTTGCGCTTTTATCAAGCCATTTTTGCAAACAAAAAAAACAACCGACAAAAAATGTGTGTCAATCGTTTGTTTTTATTCAACCGATGTGCTAAAATTGTTGTGTAATAAATTAAAGGGGACAAGTTATGCAAAAACAATCTTTTTGGGACAAACCGATTTTCCACAAGCTGTTCGGCACCACCCCGGGCGACGGAGACATCCAGCCTAAGGAAGCCGTTGCGTACAGCATTGCGGGTTTCGGCCAAAACTTTATTTGTACAATCATCGGCAGTTATCTGACCGTGTTTATGACTGATGCGTTGGGCTTCGACCTCGAGGCTACCGTGTTTGGCGCATCGGGCGTTGTAGCGGTTGCGTGGCTTATGCTTGGCACTCGCATTTTCGACGCTTTAAACGACCCTATCATGGGAAGCATCGTTGACCGCACTCGCACAAAATGGGGCAAATGCCGTCCGTATCTTAAGTGGATGGCAATACCTATCGCCATCATGACAATGCTGTGCTTCCTGCCGTTTTATCCGTCAAACAACCTCGGCTTTGTGCTTATCGGCATAATTTACGTGCTTTGGTCGGTGACTTACACCATAGTTGACGTTCCGTATTGGGCACTTTCTACGGCCATGGTCAACGACACGACAAAACGCGGAAACATGCTTACCATCGCCAGACTTATTTGCACCGCAGGCGCAGGCATTGTAACCGTGTTCGTACCGATTATAACAAAAGGTGTCACCGCAAAATACAAATATCCGGCCGGCACCATCCTCGACGGCAAAGACGTTGGCGGTTTGCTCGATCCGCAATTTGCGGCACAAAACGCAAGCACTTTGCGTTGGACTTACTTCATCATAACGGCAGTGTTGGTTGTTGCGGCAATCCCTATGTTCTACTACGGATTTAAACACACCAAGGAGCGTTGCGCCGTTGTCAACAAGGAAGAAGTCCCGAGCTTCGGACACAACATCAAGTTGCTGTTCAAAAACGATCAGCTTATGCTCATCGTGCTTTCCGGCGTTTTGGGCGCGGCCCGTATGGTTTACACCTACACCGGCGGTCTGTATTTCTGCAAATATGCTTTGGGCGACGAAGCCGCATACAGCCTTCTCACCATGTTGGTTGTCCCGGGCGGTTTGGTAGCAAGCGTTTTGACACCGTACCTCACCAAAAAGCTCACCAAAAAATGGACGTACATCCTCAGCCACGTGCTTGGTGCGGCGGCAATGATTTTGATGTACTTCATGTGGGATTTCGGCAGCGGCAGTTTCAGAACCGGCGGACTTATCGTCAGCGTTATCTGCATGATTTTGGTTGGTATTCCGCAAGGCATCAACAACATCGTCACCTATGCAATGATCGGTGACACCGTCGAATATCTCGAATGGAAAACCGGCGAAAGGGCAGAAGGCATCTGCTTTGCAATGCAAACCCTCATCAACAAAATCGGTATGGCGGCGGGCGCATTCATCGGCGTTTTGGCATACGGTATGTCCAACATCAGCCCGAGCGACCCTGCAGGCAGTATGGAAACGGCAGGCCTCAACAAACTTTGGAACATGTTGGTTCTGTCCGGCGTAATAAGCTTTGTTGCCTGCATCATCCCGATGCTGTTCTACAAAATCACCGAAGACAAGCAACGTGAACTTGTTGCCATCATCGAAGAACGCAAGGCAAACGCTTTGGCAGATACGGCCACGGCGACAGCCGACTAAACTTAAATCAAAAAAGCGCAACGGCGGTTGCGCTTTTTTTGTTTCATATAATATTTGTTGTGTAGGTTGCTTGCCGCAGACGTTAAATCGACAAACAAACGTCATAGTGTCAATATTCAATCTGAAAGTAATCCAACCATGCCTTAAACGTGTCTTGACACGACAAGCAGGTGTCAATCAAAAACCCCTTTTCGTTTTTCCATTCTTTTAGGCCGCGATAGTAAAACAATTTGTGGTTTTCGTCAATAATAAACGGCACTATATTGTTTGCCAAACATTCTTTAAACATCAACAGCCGTCCGACGCGACCGTTCCCGTCCTGGAAAGGGTGGATGGATTCAAAGTTTTTGTGAAACTCCAAAATTTGTTCAAAGCTTTTTTGTTCGATACTGTTGTAGGACGCCAAAAGGCTTTTCATTTTTGCTTTTACGTTTTCAGGGTTGCACGTCGCTTCGCCGCCGACTTCGTTTGGAAGTTTTTTATAATCCCCAACGTTAAACCAAGCTTTTCGGCTGTCGCTCGTCCCGTTTTTGAGAATAAAGTGCAGCTCCTTTATCATCGATTCGGTGAGTGGTTTTGTCGCGTTGTCGATAATATAATCCACGCATTTAAAGTGGTTTGCGGTTTCAACCACGTCATCAACGTTGACAGTTCCGTTTTCCGCCCCGATTGTGTTGGTTTCAAAAATGTATCTTGTTTGGTCGTGCGTTAAAGTGCTTCCTTCGATATGATTTGAGTTGTACGTCAGCTCGATTTGCGTTTTGTGATAAATGCCGCCGTTAAGGTGCATATCTTTTTGTTCTTTGAGTGCGTTCAACAGTTTGTTGTCGCTAAACTGTTTTTTGTTTTCACGGTTCGGTTTTGTTGCGTCTGCGGGGACGTTCCAGGTTTTGCCCGTCAAAAAAGCACCCGGGATCCTGCCGTGAGCGCAATAATTCCTAACCATTCTGTCCGATACGTTCCATTTTTTTGCAATTTCTGCAACGGATACAAAATTCATAAACGCAACCTCGATTTTTTTATTATTATATTCCGTTATCGGAAATTTGTCAACCAATTGTTCGGAAATCGTTTCCGATAGCGGAATATTGTTCCGATAACAGAACGAAGTTTAGAT
>CAZBVO010000024.1:0-2834 GCA_964495385.1 uncultured Faecalibacterium sp. | reverse complement strand
AACATAAAATCCCTCCGAAAGTGTTGATAACTAAATTATATCACTCAATAAATTGAGCGTCAAGCAAATTGCTAAATTTATTGAGTATAATAAAACCATGAAGATTTTTGCGGAAAGATTGTTGGAACTTCGTAAAACCAACGGAGTAAGTCAGGCAGGGTTGGCCAAGCAGTTGAACGTCAGCCCGGCCATTGTGTGTTATTGGGAAACCGATCGAAGCGAACCGACGGCGGTGAACATCGCAAAAATTGCCGATTTCTTCGACGTGTCCGCCGATTATCTTTTGGGGCGCACTGACTATTGATTTTCCCCCGCACTGCAAGTGCGGGTTTTTTTGTTTTGAAGCAAATGTTTGGGATATCGTGCGCTTTGAGGCGCAAACTGTTTACTTTTTTGCAAATTGTATGTTACAATAAACAGAGATTTCGGAGGTGTCTATGATTTATAACGACATTCTTGAGGTTGTGGGGAAAACGCCGCTTGTCAAAATAAGCGGACTTTCGTCGCGCAACGGTTGTGTTTACGGCAAGCTCGAGGGGCTTAATCCGTCGGGCAGCGTGAAGGACAGGGCCGCCGTTCATATTTTAAAGGACGCCTTAAACAATATGCGCATAACCAAAAAAACCGTGATTGTCGAGGCTTCTGCCGGCAATTTTGCCGTAAGTGTGGCTATGGCTTCGGCGGCGATGGGGTTTAAGTGCAAAATCGTTATGCCCGAAAACGTAAATCCTGCCAGGATAAACCACGTTCGCGCCTACGGCGCCGACGTCGTTTTGACGCCTGCGGCAGAGGGGCTTTCGGGTGCCGTCAAAAAAGCGGAATGCTTGAAGGCGGAAATAGGGGATGCTTTCATCCCGGGGCAGTTTTCCAACAAGGCCGCATCGGATGCCCATTTTTCGCAGACCGCCAAGGAAATTTTTATGGACCTCCCGTCGGTAAAGTGGATTGTTGCAGGGCTCGGCTCGGGCGCAACCGTGATGGGTTTGGTTCGATACATTGTGGCCAAGCGGCTGGATTGCAACGTGTGTGTCGTTATGCCTGAAGGCAACATGATTTTGGAAGGCGGCCAGGCGGCCAAGCACATAATTCAGGGCATAGGCCCCGAGCAGGTTCCGAAAATAGTCGGCGAAACGAAATTTGACAAAATTATTTACGTGTCCGACGACGAAGCGATTGCGGCATCGCGCCGATTTGCCTCTTCAGAGGGCGTTTTTGTGGGATTAAGTTCGGGTGCGGCGCTTGCGGCGGCCGAACAGCTTGCAAAACAAGTTAAGGGAGACATCGTTGCGATTCTTCCGGATATGGGGCTGAAATACCTCAATTCTTCACTGTGCGATTATGAGTAAAAGAGTGGTTGTGGGTATGAGCGGCGGAGTGGACAGCTCTGTGGCCGCTCTCCTTTTGAAACAGCAGGGCTACGACGTTGTCGGTTTGTTTATGAAAAACTGGGACGAGCCCGACGAAAACGGTCGTTGCAATGCCGAGGAGGATTACGACGACGTCAAAGCGGTTTGCCAAAAGCTTGACATACCGTATTTTACCGTGAACTTTTCAAAAGAGTACATGGACAGGGTTTTCAAAAAATTCGTCGAAGACTACAAACTCGGCCGAACTCCAAACCCTGACGTTTTGTGCAATCGCGAAATCAAGTTCGGGCCGTTTGTGGATTACGCCAAAAAACTGGGCGCGGACTTTGTTGCAACGGGACA
Organism: uncultured Faecalibacterium sp.; assembly: GCA_964495385.1. Lineage (GTDB taxonomy): Bacteria > Bacillota > Clostridia > Christensenellales > CAG-917 > CAG-1138. Next base: position 1,125 of record CAZBVO010000024.1, on the reverse strand, counting down.
CTATTGCGACGTTTTGCATGCCGACGGCCATACCTATTTGAAACGTGCCGCCGACGAAAATAAAGATCAAACCTATTTTTTGAACCAGGTGTCCGAAAAACAGCTTGATAACGTGCTGTTTCCGCTTGGAGGTATATTGAAATCCGAGGTTCGTCAAATTGCCGCCGAAAACGGCTTGTCGACCGCCGAAAAAAAGGACAGCACCGGCGTTTGCTTCATCGGCGAACGGAATTTCCGCAATTTCCTTGCAGGTTATATACCTATGAAAGAGGGCAACATCTGCACCGTTGACGGCAAGGTCGTGGGCAGACATAACGGCGTTTACTACTACACGGTCGGCCAGCGTAGAGGATTGGGCATTGGCGGAGCAGGCAACGGCGAAGCGTGGTTTGTGCTTAAAAAAGACGTGTTGAACAACGTGCTTTACGTTTCGCAGGGCGAGGACGACGTTTTGTTCTCCGATCGCTTGCAGACGCTGGGTTTCAATTTTATTTCCGGCAGGCCGCAAAAAGACGAATTCCCGTGCCTTGTGCGCATTCGTCATCGTCAGCCTTTACAGGAGGCCGTTTGCAAAATAAACGACGAGGGCGTCGAGCTTGTTTTCAAAAATCCGCAACGTGCGGTGGCATCCGGGCAGTATGCGGTTGTTTATGACGGCGAAATTTGTTTGGGCGGCGGCGAGATTAAATAATATATTATAGTAGTATATATATTAAATAATAAACAAATAATATATCGGCGCGAGTTTTTGTGCTGGCGGAAGCAAGGCATCAAAATCACGCCGAAATTTTTTAGTCTTATATGTTTTTAATGAAAATAATTTTTTCAAAAAAACAATTTTGACAAAAAACTTTTTTGTTTCAAAAATTGCCGATTGTGGTTAACTTTGCGCCCAATCCACTACATTTTGTGGTTTTTAGGGGGTATGCTGTCAGAGTGGCGGATTTAATGACACAAAAGGGTTCGACACTGTGGAAAACTCGTCAAAAAATTTCCAAAAATACTAAAAAATTTTTAAAAAAACTGCGAAAAAACGTTTGACAAGAATTCAGTAGCGTGCTATTATAAGTAAGCTGTTTATAAAGAACGGCATGGAACTTAAAAACCGAATAGAACAGGAAAAGC
>CAZBVO010000023.1:8423-20099 GCA_964495385.1 uncultured Faecalibacterium sp. | reverse complement strand
TCGTAACAAGGTAGCCGTATCGGAAGGTGCGGCTGGATCACCTCCTTTTAAGGAGTAGGGAAACCTACGAATTAAGTTGATGCTTGCAAAAGCAAGTAACTCTACGGAGTATAAAGAAGCAGAAGCGACAACTGCACAGTAAAAAACAGTCGCCTTACAATTTGTCTATTTGCTTTCCTGACTGTTCGGGATTTTGTTCACAATTAAGGGCTCTCAACCGGCTCTTTTTTTGTACCTTATCGGGCGGATTATTCCGTCCGTTTTTTTGTTTTGTTGACAAAACGTCGAAGGTAAATTATAATGTATGATAACGGAGAAGAAAATGAAAAAAATCCTTAAAAAAACAGTGCTTGCGGCACTTATAATATGTTTTTCCGCTACGTTTTTTGCCTGCGACAACGGCCTAAATGCCGACATAGTGGTGTATGAATCCGACGTTGCAAGCGTAAACGCCTGCCTTGACGGGGTCAAATTCAGGACGGATTTGCCTTTTACTGCCGTCACAAAAACCGTCAGAAAAAACGGAGACTACCATTTTAAGTTGGAAACGGGTGCGTTTTCCGCCAAAAGTACCGACGGCCACGTGTTGACAATTGCCGTTTTTGACGCAAAAAACAACGGCTCGGACTATGCCGAAACGGTTTTCGACATGCTTTATTCGGCCGGAAACGAGTATATTCGCACGGTAAAAATCGGCGGAGTTACGGTGGATTACAGGGTGCTGTCTACAACCGCCGAGGGCAGTTTGATGATGTACGATTTTTATATGGCGGTCATCACCCCGACAGAAAGGATTTTTGTAAACGACACTCTGTTGACCGACGGCGGAATTGACGTCGAAAGCGTTCTTTCGGACTTGTTTTCGGCGTTTTGACAGGTATTTTTATGTTGGTTTATTTTGTTGACATAATCCTACCGACATAGTAAAATAGAAATAATCAAGGCCGCAACGGGCCTTTTTGAGCGTTTGCCGCAAAAAGGCGGAATCGGTTTTTGCTGTTTATGCAAAACAACAAAATCAACTGTTTAAGTGTGCAAAACAGCGTAAAAAACATCGTTTTTTGAAATAATAATGCTCCGAACGGAGCCAAAGAGGTAAGATATGACAGAATATGCAGCCCCTACCAATTTTATTGAAGAGGCAATTGACGAGAGTCTTAAAAACGGAACTCACAAAAAAATAATAACCCGTTTTCCGCCCGAGCCGAACGGTTATTTGCACATCGGCCACGCAAAGGCCATCTGCATCAACTTCGGATTGAAGAAAAAATACGGCGGCGTTTGCAACCTTCGCTTTGACGACACCAACCCTTCCAAAGAGGACGTCGAGTACGTCAACAGCATCCAAGAGGACATCAAGTGGCTGGGCTTCGAGTGGGACAACGTGTATTTTGCAAGCGATTATTTCGACAAAATGTACGAGTGCGCCGTGTTGCTTATCAAAAAGGGCCTTGCATACGTTTGCGACCTCAATGCGGACGAAATAAGGGAAACCAGAGGCACCCTGACCGAACCGGGAAAAGAAAGCCCGTATCGCAACCGTTCGGTGGAAGAAAACCTTCGTCTTTTCGAGGGGATGAAAAACGGCGAATACGAAGAGGGAAGCCGTGTTTTGAGGGCCAAAATCGATATGGCGTCCAACAACATCAACATGCGCGATCCCGTCATTTACCGCATCGTAAAGGCCCGTCATCACCGTCAAGGCGACAAATGGGTTGTTTATCCGATGTACGATTTTGCACATCCTATCGAGGATGCCGTCGAGGGCATCACTCACAGCTGCTGCTCGTTGGAATTTGAAGATCACCGTCCGTTGTACGACTGGGTAACGCTTAATTGCGAATTTCCTGCACCTCGGCCGAGGCAGATGGAATTTTCCCGTCTCAACATCAATCACACCATCATGAGCAAGCGTTATCTCAAAAAGCTTGTGGACACCGGCGTGGTTACGGGCTGGAACGATCCGAGAATGAGCACCTTGAGCGGTATGAGGGAAAGAGGATATCCTGCCGAAGCAATCCGTGATTTCTGCGGCCGAATCGGCGTATCCAAATCCAACAGTCAGGTTGACGTCACGCTTTTGGAGCATTGTGTCCGTGAAAATTTGAATCTCAACGCAACGCGCGTCATGGTTGTTGCCGAGCCGCTCAAACTGGTGGTAGAAAACTATCCGGAAGGCGCAAGCGAAGTGATTGAAATCGAAAACAACCCTAACAGACCGGAAGACGGCGTTCACACCACTGTTTTCGGAAGGGAACTTTATATCGAAAAAGAGGACTTTTCTTTGAATCCGCCGCCTAAGTACCATCGTCTCAAGCCGGACGGAATGGTAAGGCTTAAAGGTGCGTACATCCTCAAATACAACCGTGCCGACGTTGACGAAAACGGCGAAGTTACCTGCGTTTATTGCGATATGATCCCGGACAGCAAACAGGGCGGCGCAAATGCGGGAATAAAGGTTAAGGGCGTTGTTCATTGGGTAAACGCAAACGATTGCGAAAAGGTCACTTTGAACATGTACGACTACCTCTTGTTGGACGGCGAAGGCGATTTCGACACACGCATAAATCCGGACAGCTTAAAGGTTAACACCGAAGCCCGTGCCGAAAGTTTTGTGGCTCAGGCCAAGCCTTACACCCGTTTCCAGTTTATGCGCAAAGGCTATTTTATGAGCGTGGCAGATTTTGGCAAAGGCAACCTCAAATTCAATTCTATCGTCGGATTGAAGGACAGTTACAACAAATAGGCGCAAAAAACACAACAAAAAGTGCACTTTTTATATAACAAATATTCAAAATAAGTTGAAAGTTGGATTTAAATGTTATATAATAATTAAGAAATATACGATTCATCTCTGGATAAGGAGGCTTTGGAATTTTTATGGCAATATGCAGACATTGTAATGCAGAAGTAACAGACGGTGCAACATTTTGCCCGGTATGCGGCAAGCCTGTAATGAAAAAGGAAAAGGTGGTTCTTTGCCCTGAATGCGGATTGGACAACCCTGTCGGCACGGCTTATTGCGTGCATTGCGGCAGTGAACTTCCGGGCGAAAAGAACCCTAATTTGGAATCGGAATCGGTTCAGAAGTTGAAGGGACTGTTGCCTGTTATTAAGGGCATTTCCTCCACGTTTGACGATCCGTATGCGGGTGCGTCCGAAGCTGAAGTGGCCGCTATGACTTATGTTTGCCCGGTATGCGGAAAACGCAACCGCAACAACGAAGCCAAATGCGCACGTTGTGGCCGTGACAGAAAACGTACTGCCGCCCTCGCAGCCAAAAAACGAGTTCCGAGTTTTAAGGATGCGGTGGAAATTCCTGACAGAAAATTCCGTCCGCAACCTGTCGAAGAGGTCGCTCCGATAGAAGAAGAGGCTCTTCCTGTCGTTGAGGAAACCGTAGTAGAAGAGGTTGCTCCGGTTGAAGAAGTTGTCGCTCCTGTCGAAGAGGTAGTGGAAGAAACTGTGGCTGTCGAAGAAGAAACTCCGGTTGAGGAAGTTGTCGAAGAAGTCGCCGAGGAAGAAGCACCTGTCGAAGAGGCGGAGGAAGATCTTTTTGCCGACGTCGAAAAGGCAGTGGAAGAGACCAAGGAAGAGCCGCAACCGGCCCCGGCAGAAGTTCCGCCTGCAGCTCCGTACGGCTATTACCCTCCATACGGTTATCCGCAAAATCCGGCGATGCCTCAGCAGGCAATGCCTTACGGATACGGCCAGCTGGCTCCGATCATTCAGCCGCTCGTAATCGTTCCGTACGTTTCGCAGGATCAGCCTTTGTGGCAAATCGCAACCCCTGAAGAAATTGCGGCCGCCACTTTGGAAAATATGGACAACCAAGGCAAATAAGTTCCGAGGAGGATATTATGGAAAACGAAGAACGCAAGGTTTTTATAGACAAGTTGCCGGTTAGCGAGCCGGTGCCTGTCGCAAAGCCTAACAAAAACATTCAACTTGCGCCGATCGTGCAACCGATGGCGGTTGTGCCGTTCGTATCCTTCGACGGCGACGATGTGGACGTAAAAGTTCAAAAGACTCATACGGCCGAGCCTGAAACCGCTCCTGTTTACAACGAACCGGAATATCAGGAGCCGCAACCTCAGTATTATCAGGAACCGCAGTACGATCAGTACAACAGGCCTGCATACTATGCTCCGAAAGGCTACGGCAACGAAGTTAAACAATACGGTCAGTACAAAAAGAAAAAGAAGAAGAGCGGCAAAGGTCCAAACAGACTGGGTGCGCTGTTCAGCATGATCTTCACGCTGATTGCATTGGCTCCGTTCGTTTTGGTTTACGAAGGGTTCGGACTGGCCTCGAGCTTGCCTGAATTTTTGCAAGAAACGCCTGACATTATCAACTACGTAATCAACCTTATCGATTCTATTTCGAACAACGTAATCTCGGTGCAAGATATCTTCACCGGCGACATGTTGGGATCGACGTTGCTCGCGCTCGGCTTAGTGGTTTTGGCAATAAACTTCCTGGTCAGCTTCATAGCATTGTTGGCAGGTTCCAGACCAAATTACGTGGTTATGGCCATCATCGTAATGTTGCTGTTGATTTTCGGCATTTGCTTCTATACGGCGGCAATGGACGGAAAAGGCCCGAACGACCTCGTATCGTGGGTTCAGGAATATTTCGGCAGTCAAGATTTTTTGAAAGACAATTGGTTCCTTGTTACGGCAGTTGACGGCATAGCGTTCCTGTTCTTGGAAATTATCGCATTTGCAATCGGCTCGAAGAATCAATATATCGAAGATTAGTCAATAGGGAGGTCTAAAATGGAATTCGAACAAAATAAAAATTTGGATAACGTTCAGCCTGAACTCGAGGCAACGGTTGACCCGATTGACGCTATCGCAAAAGAAACTATAGAAGAAGTTGCAAAAACGGAAACTCCGTTTGACGATTTTATCAAAGAAGAACAGCGCGCACAATCGGCTCCGAAGCCACAGTATGCGTCGGCTTTCAAACCTATTGTCATCAACGGCGCCGTTTTCAAACCTTTGGCAAACCCGGGCCCTCAGCCTGTTGTTGCTCCGACCGCACACGTTCAGCTGACTCCGATCATCGTTCCGGTGGCAATCGTTCCGTTCGCTTCGCAAAACCAGCCGGTTATGCAGTATGAGGACAAAAAACCTGAACCTAAAATCGAAGAACCGAAAGAAGAAGAAACCGCAATCGTCGTAGACGACGAAAACCCGGTTGAACCTGAATACAGCGACGATTACGTTGAAGAAATCAACACCGACGTTGCCGTTCCTGAATATTATGCTCCGGTAGCCACCGCTACGGCAGAAACTCCTGAGGTTGTCGAGCACAAGCCGACTCCGAAGAAAAAGGGCAAATATCGCGGTCGCAATGCCATAATGGCAATCATGCTGTTGGTGTTCTTGGTTCCTACAATCTTGGGCGCACTTGTCGGCCTGGATATTTTGGACGGCAAAACCGAACTGTTTGCAGGCATCACCCTCGGTGAATTGGCAACCGAACCAGACGTTGTGGGCGAAATCATCAGCTTCTACAACAACGGCGGATTTGAAAACGTCATCGAAAACGTGCTTGGCAACTACAGCCTTCTCATCCACTTGGTGCTTTTGGTTGTTACGGTAATCTGCTTCATCATCAGCGTTATCGGTATATTTGCAAACAGCAAACTCAAAACCGGCACGATGGGCTTCATCATCTTCTTGCTGTCGTTTGTGCTGTTGCTGTGGGTTGCTTTGTTGCAAGACATCCTTATCGACGGTGCCGAATTCGACATGAGCCTCGTTACGTCCAAACTTGACAGCCTTATCGGCTACGCCAGAATATGGTTGGCAGGTATCGTAACTTGGATTGTCGGCGCAATAGTAAGAGCTAAAAAATCCAAAAAGAAATCCGGCAAAAAAGCAAAGGCTTAATAACAACAACCGTATCGGGCGCTCGCCAAAACAGCGAGCGCCTGTTTTGTGAAAAGGGAAACAATATGCTGCGCATATGTTCGCTGTCTTCCGGCAGCAAAGGAAATTCGATATACATAGCTTCCGACACCACCGAAATTCTGGTGGATTTCGGCATGAGTTACGCTTATGTTTGCGATGCGCTAAAAAGCATCGGCACGGACATTTCAAACATCGCCGGAGTTGTGGTTACTCACGAGCACGCCGACCACGTTTGCGGCCTGCTTAAAGCGTCGCAGGAAGGTATTAAGGTTTACGCGCACGCGCGCACAACGTTGGCAATAAACGCCAAATACGGCCGAATTCAGACCGAAAACCTCCCGTTTTACGACGGCGGCTTTGTTGTGGGCGACATAACCGTTTTGCCGTTCAGGGTGCCGCACGATGCGGTTTATCCACTTGCGTACAGTTTTGTTTCGGACGGCGACAAAATCACCGTAGCCACGGATATCGGACATCCCACCGAGGGAATAATAAACAACGTAAAAGGCAGCAGAATTCTTCTTTTGGAAGCCAATCACGACAGGGAAATGCTGCTTGCGGGCGATTATCCCGAAAAGCTCAAAAAACGTATCGACGGCGCAAACGGGCATTTGTCAAACGAAAATGCTTTGGAAATTTTGAAACGCGTCGTTACACCGCAAACAAAACGCATAATTTTGGGGCATTTGTCCGAGCATAACAACACTCCCGAGCTGGCTTTTCAAACAATAATCGACGGGTTGAGACGCAACGGGATCGTAGACGGCAAAGACGTGACGGTGGACGTTGCCGTTCAGTCAAAAACGACGAGGGTTTATCGATGAAAACAAACAAAAAACTTACAAAATTCGACGTCGGACCGATTTATCTTATAAGCTACCTGTTGCAGCTTGTGTTGCAATCGGTGGTTTTGATGTGGGCTCAGTCGAAATACGGCGACGGCTACGGGGAAGTGCCTGCCTGGACCATTGCTATAGTGGGCGTAAACGGGCTGTCGTTTTTGGCGGCAACATACGGTTATTCGATGGCAAAGCGCATCAATTTTTTGTCCGAGTCGGGAACAAACAAAAAACCGAACTTGAAACTGACGTTGCTTATCGTGCCTATTTCGGTGTTTACAATTTGCACGACCATGCCGCTTGCAAACTGGTTTGTGACGTTGTTTGCCCGTCTCGGTTACGATTTAAGTTCCGCATCCATTTCGATGCCTACGGACGTCGGGGCCTATCTTTTGATGTCGCTGTTTTTAAGCTTGGTTCCTGCAATATGTGAGGAAACTTTGTTTAGGGGAGCGGTAGCGCTCGGGTTGCGCCGTATGGGGGCGGCAACAAGCATATTGGTGTCTGCGGCCATGTTTGCGGTTATGCACGGCAATCCCGTTCAGCTTGTTCACCAATTCGGCATAGGCGTGGTTTTGGCCGTAGTGATGCTTGTTTCGGGCGACATAAAGTACTGCATGTTGTTCCACTTTTTAAACAATATGATAAGCTGTTTGACAAGCCTGTGTTTCCCTGCTTTGGACAACATCGAGTTTGCCGCCTGGCAAATTCCCGTCGGGCTTGCGGTTATGGCGGCAGGGATATACTGCCTGACGTTTACGGTGCGAAAATTCGCCCGCATTTCGTCCGACCTGAAAACGGGCGAAAAAAGGAGCGAAAGCATAGCGGACGCTTTGAAAAACACCTTCAACGGTATTGTGGGAATTTTCAAAAAAGGCGGTTTAAAAGCGGAATTTGACAAGATAAACGTTATAATGTGTCAAGTATCGCCGGATATGGACAACGACGGCGTGGATGACGAAGTGTACGAATATTCCAAAACGTTTCCGCCGCTTCTGGTGGCATCGTTTGTGATTTTGGTTGTTATGTGGATTGCAAACACCGCAATGGGTTTTTAGTATGACTGACAGCACTCGTTTCAAAACCAACTTCATATATTTTTGCAGCATGCTGGCGCTGTTGCTGCTTCGTATAGCTTCTGCTTTGGGGCTGTTGAATCTCGGTATAGAATGGTTCGGGCAAAGCAGAGTTTTTTCGGTGATTTCGCAAGCGGTTTGCATGGGGCTGGTTCCTCTTGCGCTGTATTTTGTTCTGTTGACAAAACGAAAGCATCGACTCGAGCAGTTTAAAAAAGATTTTTGTTTGCGTGGTTTCGACCGCCGCAACATATTGGAAATTGCCGTGATTTGCATTGCCGCCGTTTACGTTACGACCTGCGTGTCGTCGGTGTGGAACGGAGCGTTGGAGTTGATCGGTTTCAGAAGCGGCAGTTCGTCCACCTCGGGAACGGCAACGGCAGGATACGTGCTGGTGCAAATAGTTTTGGTTGCAATTTTGCCGGCAATATTCGAGGAGACCACAAACAGAGGTATTTTAGGCGTCGCTTACAGCGGCAAGCAATATATTTTGCTGTCCGCGGCCATGTTCGCCTTAATGCACCAAAACGTCACGCAAACGGGATATACCTTTGTCGCCGGGGTTGTGATGGCTTCGCTTGTTTATTATACGGGCAGCATCATCCCTTCGGTGTTTTATCATTTTTTCAACAACTTAATAAGCGTGTTGCGAGCAAACACGAACATATTAAATTTTGTCAACAAATTTTTCGGCTTTGCACTCGGCCCGGGCGTGGGAGGAGCGCTTGGAACGGTGTTGTTTTTGCTGTCGTTGGAGCTTATAGCTTTAAGTTTTAAGCGCATTAAGGACCGAAAACCACTGCCGCTTCCACGTTACACCGTAACCGAGTTTGCCGCATATTTGAATTATCCCGAAAAGAAGCATTCCCGAGCGGACGATTTGTTTTTGTATATAACTGTCGCAATGAACGTCGTTGCCACTGTTTTCAGTTTTGTGTGGGGGCTTTTGAGATGAAAATCAACCTTGTTGCAGTTGGAAAAATAAAAGAAAAATATTTCACCGATGCCATTGCCGAGTACGCAAAACGGATGTCGAGGTTCGCCGATTTCAAAGTTGTGGAAATCCCGGAATATCCCCCAAAAACGCAGTCGGCGGCGGACATAGACGCATCGCTTGCGGCCGAAGCCAAAAGGATGCTTCAAGAATCAAAAGGCTACGTCATCGCAACGGCCATCGACGGCGAAATGCTCTCAAGTGAGGAGCTGGCAACCCTCATCGACAAAAAGTGCGCCGCAGGGTACGGCGAACTGACCTTCCTTATAGGCGGCAGCAACGGAATGGCGCCCGAGGTTTTAAAGAGGGCAGACAAGCGCATCAGCTTCGGGCGGGTTACCTATCCGCATCAATTGATGAGGGTGATTTTGTCCGAGCAAATATATCGCGCTCTGTCGATTTTAAACAATTTGCCTTATCACAAATAGGTTGTTTTCGGCATATTTTGCCGTATGTTTTACGGATATGCCGAGATAGAAAAAGATATCAAACAAATGGGGCTTTGCGGCTTTGAGGTCGGAAGCCTCGGCAAAAGCGTGTTCGGACGGGAAATTTTGTACGTCGTAAAAGGGGACGGTCGGCCGAACTCAATGATTTTCGGAGCTATTCACGCGCGCGAACACGTCACGGCAAAACTGGTTGCGGATATGGCAAAAAATCACTTCGGCAAGGCAATTTTGTTTGTTCCGCTGGCAAATCCCGACGGGGTGGAGCTGTGTATAAACGGAATTGAATCGGCACCCGAAAGCTACCGAAAGTTTTTGTCTAAAATAACCTTGGACGGCAAATTCGATTTGTGGAAAGCCAACGGACGAGCGGTGGATTTAAACGTCAATTTCGATGCCGGATGGGGCAGGGGGCGTCAAAACAGATTTAAGCCTTCGGCGGAAAGCTACGTGGGGCCTTATGCCGAAAGCGAGCCGGAAACCAAAGCCCTTATTTCGGCAACAAAAAGGTTTGGCATAAAAAAAGCACTTTGCTACCACGCAAAAGGCGAAGTTATTTACTACGGTTACGATAACGGCGAAACTGATCGCAAGGCCGCCGAGGCATTATCCGAAATCACCGGCTACGTTCCGCAACAAAGCATCGGAAGTCACGGAGGGTTTAAGGATTGGTTTACAAAAATCGGTGGGCATGCGCTGACGGTCGAGGTCGGGGCGGACGACAAAAGTTACACAGAGCTGTACGGCTGTTATAACGGAATTTATGAGCGCAACAGCTTGGTGCCTACCACGTTTACGGAGGAAATATGGACGTAAAATTTATGGAACGGGCCATAGAAGTGGCAAAACAGGGCGAGCAATTCGACGAGGTCCCTGTCGGAGCCGTTGTGGTTTTTGAGGGCGAAATCATTGCCGAAGCGCACAACATGAAGGAGCAGTTCGGTTCGGCTCTTTACCATGCGGAAATGATTGCCTTGTTGGAAGCGGTTAAAAAAATAGGAAACTGGCGGCTTCACGGATGCGACGTATACGTTACCTTGGAGCCTTGTGCCATGTGCGCCGGCGCAATGATAAACAGCAGGGTGGACAACGTTTATTTTGGTGCATACGACCAAAAGGCCGGTTGTTGCGGAACCCTTTACAACCTGCCTACGGACGCCCGGTTCAATCATCGACCGAACGTTGAGGGCGGAATAATGGAATCGGAATGCGCCGCTCTTTTAAGCGATTTTTTTGCAAAAAAAAGATTGCAGAAAAAATCTAAGACGACGAAACCTGAAGAGGAATAACAACAAAAAACAAAACGCCGTTTTTGAAAACGGCGTTTTTTAATTCAAAAATATGTGCCTAAAATGTTTATTCTGCGATTTCTGCTTCAAATTTTGCTTTCAACTCGCTGACGTAATAAGGCGATTCGCCGGACTCCGGACGGTTTTCGCGCCTTGCTTCGAGGTCAGACAAAACCAACTGTTTTTGTTTGTTGGTGTATTTGACGAAGAACAGCGGAATGATGTAAAGCAGGGCGGCAACGGCCGGGGTGAGAACCATAAGAGGCCAAATCCATTTTTGGAATTCTGCCGATTGTGCCGCGCCTATTTCAGGGTTTCCGTCATAGTCGTTGTAGTGCAACATGGTGCCCAAAACGACGCCGGTGAGGCCCTGGTTGATACCGCTTGAAATTTTGGTAAACAACGTTTGCATCGCAAAGGTAACGCCTTCCGTGCGCATACCTGTTTTCCATTCGATATAGTCGATGCTGTCGTTGAAAAGGCTGGTTTGCGCAATCGACAAGATGCCCGTGAGAGCGTTGCCGACGGCCATAATCACAATAGATGTCCAGAATGCGGCAGGGGTGGAGTATCCCACGAAGAATGCGACGACTCGAGATACCGCGGCCGCAATTTGAGCGACGATCATAACCGTGACAAAGCTGTCGCCCATCCATTTTTTGAGTTTGTGCGCAAACAGCATTGCAAGCACGGTAGGTCCGTACATGACGAGGCCGATGATGGTGTTGGACAAGTTGCCGTCAACCTGCTGACCGAAGAAGGTGAGCGGATACTCGAATTGGAAGAACTGATACATCAAACTGGTGCCGATGCCGACGGCCCCCAAAATGTTGGCCAGCGACAGCAGAAGCATCATTTTGTTTTTAAACAGCAGGCTGAAACCTTCCTTCAAACTTTCTTGCTTTTTGATGAGCGGAACTCTTTCCTGCGCAGACGAGCAAAGATACGACAGCCCTGCGCCCAAAATGGCAAAAACCGCGCACATGATAGGCAAAATCACTTTGTTTTGATTTACGCCCGGCAAAATGCTTATCAAAATGCTGTAGGTTGCCGGAATCATTGCCCCGAACACGCCGTAGGAAACACTTCCGACCGTGCGAGCCCACTGGAT
>CAZBVO010000023.1:0-8323 GCA_964495385.1 uncultured Faecalibacterium sp. | reverse complement strand
ATCGGATCGTTGATGCCGTCCCAAATTTTCAGGATTATTATAATAATGCCCGAAATTGCCGACGACATCCCGGAATAGGTGTTCAAAAAGGTGGTGAAAAAGCCAGCGCCGATGAGCGAATACAAAAGGTTTTGCCCTGCAAGGCCCGTCATGAAGCGCACTTTTTCCTTTTTTGAAACGTGCTTTTCGGTTGTAGAAAATACGGTTTGCGTGTTTGGATTGTCCATACTATTCCCCACAAAAATAGAATTATAAACAAATTATAACATAGTTCTTGCTGAAAAACAACGATTTTGCCGCAACTTAGAGTCGGAGTTTCAGTATAATAAATTATGAAAAAATCCGATATATTCGCGGCGGTCGTGGTCGAACCGTCGTTTATGAGCAAACAAAACTTGTTGGGTAAGCCGCTGGATGGCTACTTAAAAGACGAACTTTCGGAAATCCCGCATGCGTTTTTTGATTGTAAAAAACAAATTACACGGCCAAATTGCAAGTATTTTTGTCTTTTGTATGCCGATATGTCGCTGGTGACGGCCGACATGCTGCTTTCGGCCGCAGAAAGTTTAAAAAGACGCAACATAGGTGCAATCGGCCTCGGCGAAGGGTATATGACAAGAGAGGGCACGGATGCGGAAATCAAATATTATGCCGCAGGCGAATATTTTTTGCGAGTAAACGATACAAGTTCGCTAAACTTGGTGTATAATGAACTTAAACGAAGGCGGTTGCGTCGGCTTTTAGAGAGCGGCGTGGCGGTTTTGGGGGATGCGGAAGTCGATTTCACGTCGCAGGTGGAAAAAGGCGCCGTGCTTAAAGGACACGTCAGAATAGTCGGGAAAAGTCTCGTAAAAAGCGGAGCTGTGATAACGGATTCCACGGTCGAGGATTCCGAAATAGGCGAAAACACAACCGTCGGGCCTTATTCCTACGTTCGGGCAGGCAGCAAAATAGGCAAAAACTGCCGAATAGGCGACTTTGTCGAGGTCAAATCGTCCGAGCTTGGCGTCGGCGTTAAGGCGGCGCACCTGACTTACATCGGAAACGCCGAAGTCGGCGACGGAACAAACGTCGGTTGCGGAGCGGTATTTTGCAACTACGACGGCACCAAAAAGCACAAAACGTCGGTGGGAAAAGGCGTGTTTTTGGGGGCCAACGTCAACTTGGTTGCACCGCTTACGGTGGGCGACGGGGCGTACGTTGCGGCAGGAAGCACCATAACCGAAGACTTGCCCGAAAACTGCTTTTCGATAGCGCGCGAGCGACAAACGGTAAAACAAACAAAAAAGACATAAAGGTACTCTATGAAAATCATCATCGGTTTGGGAAACTACGGCAAAAAGTACGAACGGACGTGGCACAATATGGGGTTCGACACGCTTCAAAAACTTGCCGAAATGCTTGATTTAAAGTTTAAAACTACGGAATGCAAGTCTAAAACTGCGATTCTGCATTTAGGCGACGAAAAAATCGTGCTTGCTTTGCCGCAAACGTATATGAATTTGTCGGGCGAAGCCGCACGGGAGCTTATCGGAAAATACAAGGCCGAGCCAAAGGATTTGGTTGTGGTTTACGACGACGTCGACATCCCTACCGGAACACTGCGGTTAAGAGAAGAAGGCAGTGGCGGCACTCACAACGGCATGCGCAACATCGTCGAACTTTTGGGCACGAAAAACTTTAAGCGCGTGCGCTTGGGCATCGGAAGCGACAAAGGCGAAATACCGTTGATGAATTTTGTTTTGTCAAGGGTGCCAAAAACTTCGGAAAGCGTAGTGGAAGATATGCAAAAAAGGGCGGCAGAAGCCTTAAAAAAATACATCGAAACGGACGATTTCGAGCTTGTTATGAGGCAATATAACGGCACGGCCCCAACGGACAAATAAACTTTTTGGGAGCAAAAAGTGGATTTTTTAAAATTAGATAAACTTGGCGGCGATTTCAAATCGCTGTTGTACTCGGTACGGGGTGGCAGGCCAACCTCGGCGTTTTCGCTTGCTCCGGGCGGCAAAATTCACGTCAGTGCCCAGCTGGACGGACACGTTTTGTTTGTTACCGCCGACAGTTTGCAAGCAAAAGATTTCGCGTCAAAATTCAACAGATACTTAGGCGGTCCTATGGCCGTCTATTTGCCGTCGCGAGACGACGTTTTGCTGTACAAAAAAGCGGTAAACCGCTCGTTGGTGTCCGAAAGAAGCACTGCGCTTGCAAAAATATTGAAAAAACAGGTTAAGGTAGCCGTCGTTTCTGCCGAAACGTTGACGCAGTATTTGCCCGACGTCGACGAATTCAAAAAAGCAATTCTCACGTTGTCGGTAGATGAAGAAATTCCGCCGTCACAAGTTGCTCAAACCCTTGTTTCGGGCGGATACGTCCGCACGGAGGAAATATCCGAGCGAGGCGAATTTTCCGTCAGGGGCGACGTTATGGAAATTTATCCGCTGGAGGGCGAACCTCTGCGCATAGACTTTTTTGACGATTTGGTCGAATCGGTAAAAAGGTTCGATTTTGAAACGCGCGAAAAAACCTCCGACGAAAAGTCGGTATATCTTCCGCCTGCGGCGGACATAATTGTTCATAATCCCGAAAAGGCGATAGATCGCCTGAAACGTTTGCGTGTCGACGGACACGTTGCCGAAATCGTCTCGGATGCAATCGAACTACTGGAACGAAATCCCGTCGATAGCAGGCTTGCCTGGATTGCGCCGTTCATTCCGGACAACCTCGGCACGCTTGCCGATTATCTCGACGACGATTGGACGATAGTGTTTGACGAGGCAAAACTCGTAAACGACAAATTGAAACTTATCGAATTGGAGCATAAGGGGCGAGTTAAAAGCCTTTCGGAAGGCGGCGAAACTTTGCCCGAGCATATTCATGCGATTATGTCGGCCGATCGGGCCGTGCGCATGACCGAAGCATTCAAGCGGCTGGCTTTTCAGCAGTTGACAAGCCTAAATCCGCTGTTTGCGGCAAAAAGCATATTCAAATTTAACGCAAGGCCGACCACCAGATATTACCTCGACTACAACAGTCTTGTTGCGGATCTTAAAAATTTTAATGCCAACGGTTACACCGTGGTTTTGTGCGCCGGCAGCACTGAACGGGCGGCAAGCCTGGCCGAAAAACTTCGGGCCGAGGACGTTATGGTTTATGCGTCCGACAACGTCGAAAAGGGAATATACGCCACGTCGTTCGACATCCCGAACGGGTTTATTTATCACACCGAAAAGCTGGTTGTCGCAGGCGTCGACGATTTGTACGGCAAACCGAAATCAGACAACGCTTTTCGACCAAAACGACACTTTATCGCTCCAAAAGCAGGGGATTATGTTGTGCATGAGGTGCACGGCATAGGTATATGCGAAGGAACCGTCAAACAAAAAATAGGCGACGTCGAAAAGGATTACGTTGCCATTCGTTACCGTGAGGGCGCAATGCTGTACCTGCCCGTCGACCAGATGGACAGGCTGTCGAAATATTCGGGCTCGGACAGCCCGAGGCTGAACAAAATCGGCGGAAAGGAATTTGAAAAAGTAAAGCAAAAAGTCAGGGCGTCCGTAAAAAAACTTGCGTTCAGCCTCAACAGCCTTTATGCCGAACGCAGTAAAATCAAGGGATTCGTTTACCCTCCGGACACCCCCGAACAGCGACTGTTCGAGGAGAATTTCCCGTTCACGCCGACGGCCGATCAGGAAGCGGCAATAAAAGACGTCAAGGAAGATATGGAAAAGGGCAAACTGATGGACAGGCTTATTTGCGGCGACGTCGGTTTCGGAAAAACGGAGGTGGCTTTCCGTGCGGTTTTTAAGGCGGTTATGGCCGGAAAACAGGCCGCGATACTTGCCCCTACCACGATTTTGGCAAAGCAGCATTACAACACTTTGATGGCGAGGCTCGAAGGGTTTGACGTCAAGGTGGATTTGCTTTGCAGGCTTCAAAACAAAAAACAAACGCAGGAAATTTTGGAAAACGTCGAACTGGGACTGACCAACGTACTCATCGGCACGCACCGTTTGTTGAGTAAAGACGTTAAATTCGACGATCTCGGTTTGCTTGTTTTGGACGAAGAACAGCGTTTCGGCGTCGAACACAAGGAAAAACTGAAACTTTTAAAAAAGGACGTGGACATCATAACGATGTCTGCAACGCCGATCCCCCGAACGCTCAGCATGAGCCTTAACGGAATAAGGGACATAAGTTTGCTGGAAACTCCGCCTACGGGCAGATTGCCGGTTCAGACGTACGTTACCGAGTACAGCGACAACCTTTTAAAAGATGCAGTTCTGCGAGAAGTGGGGCGAGGAGGCCAAGTGCTGGTGCTGTATAATTACGTCGAAACCATCGATTCGTTCGCGTCGAGGGTGCAGTCGATTGCAGGGACTTCGGCAAGAGTTATCGTGGCGCACGGTCAGATGCCGGGCAATATGCTCGACGACCGCATAACGGCTTTTTACCAAAAAGAAGCCGACGTGCTTGTTTGCACCACAATCATCGAAAACGGCATAGATTTGCCGGATGCCAACACGCTTTTTGTGGTCGATGCCGACAAATTCGGTTTGGCACAGCTTTATCAGCTCAGGGGCCGAGTTGGGCGAAGCGGTCAGCTTGCGCACGCCTATTTCACCACCGGCGAAAACAAAGTTCTCACCGAAGAAGCGGCAAAACGCCTTACTTCGCTCACCGATTATACCGAGTTCGGAAGCGGTTTCAAAATTGCTTTAAGGGATTTGGAGCTTCGCGGCGCGGGCAATCTTTTGGGTGCCGAACAGCACGGACACATCGCAAACGTCGGATACGAAATGTACACCAGACTGCTTAAAGAAGCGGTGGACGAAATAAAATACGGCCGTTCTGCCGCAAACGCCGAAGTCGAAATGAAGGTCGATTGCAACGCCTTTGTTTCGGAAGGTTACGTTTCGGCGGCGGACAGGCTGAGGATTTACAAAAAAATAGCCGAAATCCGAACGAGAGAAGACCGAGACAAACTGTTGCAGGCTGTAACGGCCACTTACGGACCTCCGCCAAAACCTTTGGTCAACCTTGTTTCGGTTGCCTATTTGAAAGCATTGGTTTCGGGATTTTCGGCAAAAAGGGTGACGCTGAACAGGCGAAAAGCGGAGATTTTGCTTTCCGACGACTTTGTCGGCAATTCCGATTTGGTGGAAATTGTGGACAAAAACAAAAGTGTTGTCAGACTGCTTGCCGAGCCGCCGTCGCTGCTGTTTAACATGCCTACAACCGACGTTGAGGACAATTTGGCCCGCCTTACGGCCTTTTTTGAGCGCGGATTGATGTAGTTTTGCCGAAATAAGCCCGTCAAATTGAAAAAATCGGTGCATTTTGATTGCATAAGCAGTTAAATTTTTGTATAATAGGTAGGTACAATTTCTTAATTATAATCTATTAGGAGAACATTTTATGAAGAAAAAGCTTGTTGCAATTTTGCTTGTGGTCGTTTGCTTGGCCACCGTATTTGCAGGGTGCGACATTATCACGAAGAACGACGAGCGCGTAGCCAAAAAAGTTTTGGCAACCGTTTCTCTCGGCGGACATACCGAAACCGTAACTCGCGGTGACGTTTTGTCCTCGTTCAACAGCTACGGCTATTACTACGTGTACTACTACGGCTACACCTACGAAGAGACTTTCGAGCTGCTCACTAAGAGCCTTGCTCAGCGCAAACTTCTCGTGCTGTATGCTAAGTACTATCTCAACGGCAAAGATTTCGGTTTCGGCAGCGACATCGCTTCCACCGAAGCGCTTTTGCATCCGCAAGAAGTTGCTCATGCAATCGAAGAAACCAACGAATCTTTTGAAACGTCCCTGAAATCCATCATCGAAGATTTGGAAAGCGAAGAGAAGGCCAACGCAGGCACTTCTTCCTCTTCTTCCGACGGCAACGTCACCCTTGTGACCACCGCTTCTTCCACCGAGTACAGCGTGGGCGACGTCATCGATTTCAACGATTTCCAACTTGAAGTTAAGGGCGACAATGACGAAGTTTCCATAGTCGAACTCACTTCCGATATGGTTAAGGAAATTCCTTCCACCGCAACCACCGGCAAAAAGAACCTCGTGGTTACCTATGAAGGCAAGGATTACAGCATCGAATTGACCGTCAAAGGTCTCACCGCTCGTGCCGACCGTCCGGTTGAAGGCGAAGCAGATTGGACTTACGACGAAGTTTTGGGCGCAGGCGCGGTTACCAAACCTTTGAAATGGACCGATGAAAACTTTGTTTCCGAACACAAGGACAACAAGTTCTTCGACAAGGCCGTTGCACAACTCAACAAAAACCTCGACGCAAACTACACCGATTACGACAAATTCTATGCCGATCAGCTTGACAGCTTGATTCTCGAGCATTTCCAACGTCAACTTTTGGCAGACAACTACACTTCCGACAAAATCGCCGAAGAACTTGCCAAAAAGGCATCGATGGCCGTCGAAACCGACAAAGAAGCTTACACTAAACTTGCTTCTCAGTACAAAACCGATCTCGAAAGCGACATCAGCGGCGTTGCAATTCATCCGACCGACGGATACGGCTACGTCTACAACATCCTTTTGAAGTTCAGCGACGAGCAAACCGCATTCCTTAAAAACTATGCCGAAGGCGGAGCTTATTATTCCACCGACGAAGTTTACAAGTATATCCGTGAACAGCTCACCGACGAAATCACCGTCAACATCGGCAACTTGAAATACACCGCCGAACTCGACTGCGACAAGCACACTTGCGGCAACGACGATTGCATCGGCGATTGCGATCAGCACGGCGAATGCACCGATATAAATTGCACGGACAGAGCATACGTTGCCGAAAACGTTCCTGTTGCCACCGTTCTTGCTTGGATTAAGGCCGACCTCGACGCCGCAGCAAGCATCGAAAACGCTTACGAACGCCAGATGGCAATTTTGGAAGCAGCGACACAATGGGTTTACAGAGTAAACGACGACACCGGCATGTTTGACGACGATACCTACAACGGCATCACCGGCAACGGAAACGGCTATCTTATCGTTCCGGAAGGCGAAAAGAGCAGCTATGTCGACGAGTTCACCGCTTTGGGACGCAAACTTGTTTCCGAAGGCATCGGCAGCTACACCACGGGCAGCACCGAAAACGCAACAGATTACGGATTTAGCAGCACTCCTGCCGACGACGTTTGGTATTGCATCACCGATTACGGCATTCACATTATGGTTGTCAGCTTCATTCCGCACGATTTCAATGCGTTCGGTTTGGACGGAAACAAAATTTTTGCCGACCAAGAAGCTTTCGACGCAGACGAAACTCCGATGGATTACATCGTTAAATTCGGCACTCTCAACGTCGCCGACAACTACGGAACTTTCGCTTTGACCGACGGCACGTTGACCTACACCGGTCTCACCAAGGACAGCTTTTACGTTGACGGCAAATTGGCCGAATCCGACGTAAACAAATCCGAAACCTACGGCGAAAAATTGGCCGATTCCAACAAATCGGGCCTCACTTCCAACATCTACAGCCTCATCTCCGGCAACGTTTTCGACGAGTACAAGGATTCCATCCAACTCGACGACAAAAAACTTAAAAAGCTTGCCGACGAAGTAGAAGGCTAAACCTTATAATCAACGTCAAACCGCTCCTTAGGGGGCGGTTTTTGTTTGCTTATTTTATTCGGTTTGTTTATACTTTTGAAATTACTATATTATATATTAGCAAACCTAACATTGACATCGCGGCATTTTGGTGTTATCATTAAATTGCTACAAACCTAAAAAAACGGCGAAGCACTGCTTACCAACGGTAACAGGTGCATTTTTCGCATAGTGTTTTCGCCTTTTTTGAAAATACGGTTTGTAGCAAAATCAGCGGAATGCACTTGTTATATACTGCTTATTTCGGGTGCAGTTCGCACCCTATTATTTTTCAAGGAGGACAAATTATGGCAAAAAACAAAAAACTGTTGTCGCTTTTGGCGGTAACAATGCTTTTGGTTGTCATGCTTGCGGCCTTTGCGGCCTGCGGTGGCACGACTACATACAAAATCATTGTTCATCCGAACAACGGCGCCGACGATATCGTTTGGGACAGAACAACGGCGTTTCCAACCGTTGCCAAGGACGGATATTCGTTGGAAGGAGTCTATTTGGACGAGGATTTGACGGAAGCGGTCACCCTTGCCGAGTTGCAGAGCATGGAGCTTACCGCCGACACGGACGTTTATCTCAAATGGACGGAGAACGTCTACGCGGTTACCTTGCACCCGAACAACGGAACCGACGATATTCAGTGGACGGTTGGAGATGCGGTACCGGAACTTAAGAAAGT
>CAZBVO010000022.1:0-25849 GCA_964495385.1 uncultured Faecalibacterium sp. | reverse complement strand
GTGTTGGAGCTTGCTCGCGAACACGCAAAAAAGATGTTAGTCGCAGATTTTTATTCACCCTTCGGGGTGATTTTTTTTGCTTTTGGGGAAGGTAGGGCCGATACGGGCGGAAAATTTCAAATACATATTGCAAGACGGGCAAAATTGGTTTATAATAAAACAGTATTCAAAAGCGCTCAGCGCAAAAGAGAGGAAGTATGAAATATCTAATCGTCGTCGATATGCAAAACGATTTTATAACGGGCAGCCTGGGTAGCGATGCGGCCCGTGCGATTGTCCCTAAAGTGGTAAACAAGGTTCAAAACTTTGACGGAACGGTTATTTTTACGCGCGATACTCACGGCGAAAACTATTTGCGCACCCAAGAGGGGCGGCGGCTACCCGTGGAGCACTGCATCCGAGGAACACGGGGACACGCCGTTTGCGACGAGCTTTTGCCGTACGCAACCGACGTAGTCGACAAACCGACTTTCGGCAGCCTCGATTTGGCGGAACGCATAAAATGCGGTCGCTCGAGAGTGGAGGAAATAGAGCTTTGCGGACTTTGCACCGACATTTGCGTTATATCCAACGCCATGCTGTTGAAGGCGGCGTTTCCGGAAACGAGAATCGTGATCGATTCGGCGTGCTGTGCCGGCGTAACCGAGCAAAGCCACAAAACCGCACTGGATGCGATGCGCGCGGTACAAATAGACGTCATATAGCTTTGCTCGAAAAACCGAGCAAAGATAAACATCAACCAAAACGGCGGATAAATTGTGCAATATTTGGGCATAAACGCCGCAATATGTAATTAAAAGGCGAAACATGAAAAAACGCAACTACAACAAAAAACTTGCAATCAGCATAACAACACGCATAATCGTGCCGATGTTTTTGGTGTTTGACGTGATTTTTGTGCTGCTTTTCAAGGAGGATTGGGGGCTTCCGACAGCCATTTTGTTGACGACCGCAACGCTTGCGGCGGTGGCGGTCGGCAACTATTTTGTTTTGTTGTATTTGGGGAAACTCATGTTTGAAAAGCGCGCCGATTTTTCCGAGGATGACGAGGCGTTTTATCAAGGCAAGCGGCGACTGGAAAAAAGCAACCTGAAAATGCTTTCCGCCGGGCGGCTGGGCAAGGTGTACATGGTGTCGTTTGTGCCGAAAAAGAACGGTTTGATTCATTCGTGCGAGCTGTTGTATTATTTTTACAACTATGACGAAATGGTCAATTTTTTGACGGCAAACGGGCTTTTGAAGCTTTTGTCGGAAGAAAACCGAAACTCAATCGAATTCAACCACCTGAGCAAAGGATTTCGCCTGACCGAGGACGGCGTGCCGGTTATCGAAAGGTATGCTTGTCCGTGCTGCGGTTATCTGACCTACACCGAGGAGCCGGGCGGAACTTACTTCATATGTCCTGTGTGTTTTTGGGAAGACGTTGACAATCCCGACGATGCCGACAACGCAAACCGAGTATCGCTGACGGAGGCTCGCCGCAATTTTTTGGAGTTTTACGCTTGCAGCAAAAAAGATTTGCCGCACGTAAGGGTTCCGCGTCTTTACGAAATTCCGCCATCGGAGTTTACGCGCGGGCAGGACGAAAATTTGTGATTTACGCAGACGGAAGGCTTTGCCTTCCGTTTTTGTTTTAACAAACCGAAAGCCTGTCGTTTGTTTTAAATTAAGAACCTAAACGCCACGAATAAGCGTCCGAAAACAAGATGTTTAAGCTATTGCTTGACATCGAACGGATATGTTGATAAAATAAACTATAGTTTTTTCCTAAGGAGGAATTATGGAGTTTCTAACCGAAGCTATCGCTCAGGTGACCTGGCAACACGTTGTGATGTGGGTTGTGGGCGGACTGCTTATTTTTCTGGCTATCAAATTTGAAATCGAGCCGTCGTTGCTTTTGCCTATGGGTTTTGGCGCGATATTGGTCAACATACCGCTGTCCAACGTATTGACAACCCCGGGTTCGACAAGCGCAGGCGTAATCGAATGGTTGTTTAAAGTCGGCATCGAGGCCAGCGAGGCCATGCCTATATTGCTGTTTATCGGTATAGGTGCTATGATCGATTTCGGTCCGTTGCTGGCAAACCCTAAGCTCTTTTTGGTTGGCGGTGCGGCGCAGTTCGGTATATTCCTTACCATTTTGCTTGCATCGCTTTGCGGATTTGATATCGGCGACGCCGCATCCATCGGTATCATCGGTGCTGCAGACGGCCCGACGTCCATCATGGTTGCCATCGCCCTCAACAGCAAGTATTTGGGCGCAATAATGGTTGTTGCATATTCGTATATGGCGTTGGTTCCTATCATTCAACCGGCGGTAGTGAAGGCGATAACCACCAAAAAAGAACGCCTCATTCGCATGGATTACACCCCGGATTCCACAAGCAAACTGACCAAAATTTTGTTCCCTATCATCGTTACGTTGGTGGCCGGCCTTATTGCTCCGAGCTCGTTGGCTCTTGTGGGCTTCCTGATGTTCGGAAACTTGCTGAGGGAGTGCGGAGTGGTCAACACTTTAAGCGACACCGCTCAAAACAATTTGTCCAATCTCATAACTTTGTTGTTGGGCATCACCATCGCTTTCCAAATGCAGGCCGAAAACTTTGTTACGGTCGAAACGTTGATGATTATGGGCTTCGGTCTGTTCGCATTCGTGTTCGACACCGTGGCAGGCGTTATGCTTTGCAAGGGGCTTAACCTCGTTTCCAAAAAGAAAATCAACCCTATGATCGGTGCGGCAGGCATATCGGCGTTCCCGATGGCTGCCAGAACGGTGCAAAAATTGGGCTTGGAAGCCGACCCTACCAACCACCTTTTGATGCACGCCGCAGGCGCAAACGTCTCCGGACAGATTGCTTCCGCAATCGTCGGCGGACTTATCCTCGGATTGATTTAAGGAGGGCTAAATATGTTATTTACACAACTTATGGCACTCAGCCAAACGGTGAAAGACAACGTTATAAAATCATTGGACATAATGTGGAAAGGCGTGGTTGCGATATTCGTCGTGATAGCATTGGTTATTTTGTGCACCGAAGTTTTGAAGCGCGCAATCAAAGTGGCCGAAGCCAAAAAACAGCTTAAACAGGCCGAAAAAGAGGCCGCAGAGGCAAATTCCACGCATCCGAAAGATAACTGACCTAAAAACAAAAACCGTCCCCTCGGGACGGTTTTTTGATGTCAAAATTCAAAAGCGAAACGTAGATGGCCGAAAAATCAGTCGGCCGAAGTTTCGGCAGGGGTGTCGGTTTCGTTCGAAGGGGCTTCGCTGTCGTCGTGCTTTTCGGCACTGTCGATGCTGTCTTTAAAAACAAAGAAGCGTTGATAGAAATATTCCAAAACGAAGTTCAAAACCATAACAATGCCTTCGATGAGGTACTCGTTCCAATTGTGTGAGGAAAGGAACTTGCTGCCAAGCGTCGAAAGAGGAGTGAACACGGCGTAAAATACGGCAACCTTCAGCATTGCAATCGGCACGTTGGAGGCCGACTTAAAGGTGAATTTGCGGTTGAACGTAAAGTTCCAGACAACCGAGAGAATAAGAGAAATGAGGTTTGAAAGCCAAACGAGCCCGTGGTCGTTGTCCCAGTGGAAAACTTCGACAAACAGGGTGTAGCTTAACACCTGAATCACGCCTGCGCTGACTGAAAATGCAACGAACTTTAAAGTGCGCAAAAGTTCTTGTTTTTTGTTTTGGTCCATAACTGCCTCCTTAGTGGTTACATCTATTATAACTCATAATCGAGTCGATGTCAATGCCGAAAGCGGAAAAATAAAAAATAGTCGCTTGCGCCAAAAGGCACTTAAAGCAAAAAAACGACCAAATAAAGGTCGTTTTTTTGCAGACACGGGCAAAAAATTGCAAATTGCAAGTTTAAAGGTCGTCGACGTCCTGTGTGGGGGTGTCGGCCACGTCTTCGACCGTGCCTAAGTAGCGTTCGTCCTCGACGGGCACGCCCGTGTAACTTCCCAGCGGATCCCACGGGTTGGACACGCCTTTCGTAAAGTCGTTGAGTGATTGAACAAAGCGTTCGACTTGTTGTTTTTTACCTTTCATTTTTTCACCTCCGATGCTATTTTGTGCGGTAAATATTGTTTTATTCAGACATTTTTGGCCGTACTGTCGCATAAAATTTGCCAAAGAAAAAAAGGTGCAAAAAATCAGGGGCAACCCGGTTTTTCGGTTTGGCAAATTGCTTGACATAACAAAAAGGGTATTGTAAAATAAAGATACAAATTCTATGGAGGATTTTTAACAATGAAAAAATTTGCAAAAGTTATGGCCCTCATGCTCGTAGTGGCAATGGGTGTTGCAATGCTCGTAGCTTGCGCTCCTGCAAGCGATCCTGACAAAGCATTGTCTGCTTTGAAAGAAAATGGATACCGTAGTGCAGCAAAGGATACCCTTGTGATTCCTGGAGTTTTGAAGGCGCTTGGTGTTTCGGGTGTTGATTGCGTAGTTTCCGGCACCAATACAACCGAAGGCAGCGAAGGTCACGTTACCATCGTTTATTTCTACACTAAAGATGCAGCAGATGCAGCTTGGGACAGCGTAAAGAGCTATGCTGAAAAAGACGATTCCGATTCCGAAGATTCCGATTGGGAAATCGCTAAATCCGGCAAAATGATTTACTGGGGCAACAAAAACGGCATCAAATCCGCAAGATAACTTTTAAAATCAAAGCACGGCAATTGCCGTGCTTTATTTTTGCCTTTTTATATTTATTGCGTCAATTTTATAAAAACGTTGTTTTAATTTTGCAATAAAAACGATACGGTTGCGGTGAATTTCAAGCGGCGGAAAAAAACGGTATTTTGCTTTGCAACAAAAAAACCTCCCGAGGGAGGTTTTTTAATTCTATTTGTTATTTTATAACTTCGATGCCACCCATAAACGGACGGAGAACTTCCGGAACCGTTACGCTGCCGTCGGCGTTTTGATACTGCTCGACAATGGCAGGGAGGATACGGCTGGTTGCGAGGCCGCTTCCGTTTAAGGTGTGAACAAATTCCGGTTTGCCGGTTTTTGTGTTGCGGAAACGTGTGTTGTTGCGGCGTGCCTGATAGTCGTTTGCATTGGATACGCTGGAAACTTCCTTGTAGATGCCCATGGACGGAATCCACACTTCGATGTCGTAGGTGCGAGCCATGCTGGCCGAGCAATCGCCTGCGGCAAGTTTGGAAACACGGAAGTGCAGGCCCAATTTTTCAACCAGGCGAGCGGCTTTTTCGACAAGTTCTTCAAAGGCTTCGTGGCTGTGTTCAGGGTGAGCGTACTGCACCATTTCGATTTTGTTGAATTGGTGACCTCTGATCATTCCGCGTTCTTCCGAGCGATAGCTGCCGGCTTCTTTGCGGTAGCACGGGGTGTAAGCAAAGAATTTCATCGGAAGCTTTGCTTCGTCGATAATTTCGCCCGAATACATGTTGACAAGCGCCGTTTCGGCCGTAGGAAGCATAAAATGACCTTTCTTTTTGTCGTCTTCTTCCTCTTTGATCCAATAAACTTCGTCGGCAAATTTAGGGAATTGGCCTGCGCCGAAACCGCAGTTGTAGCCAAGCATGTGCGGCGGCAAAATCATTTCGTAGCCGTCGGCAAGGTGTTCGGACACAAAGAAGTTCAAAAGCGCCCACTCCAGCCTTGCGCCCAGGCCTCTGTAGAGCCAATAGCCGTTTCCTGCAAGCTTGACGCCTCTGTCGTAGTCGATGATGCCCAACGAGGTGCAAAGGTCAACGTGATTTTTTGCTTCGAAGTCAAAAACGGGCTTTTCGCCGACAATTTTGATGACCTTGTTGTTTTCCTTTTCGCCGGCCAAAAGGTCGTCGTCAGGGGTGTTTGGCAGGCAGGCGATGAAGTTGGTGATTTTTTCGCCGAGGTCGGCCACTTCTTTGTCGAGAGCGGCAACGTTTTCGCCGAGTTCACGCATTTCTTTGAATATTTCGTCAACAGGTTGGCCTGCTTTTTTGAGTTTTGGAATTTCGGCCGAAACTTTGTTGCGTTTTGCTTTCAGTGTTTCAACTTCGCCGATTTTGGTTTTTCTTTCCGCATCCCAGCTCAAAAGCTCGGTAAAATCGACTTTGCAACCTTTTTTCAAAAGGCTTGCGGCAACCGCTTCGGGATTTGTTCTGATGAGATTTAAGTCTAACATTTTTTCACCTACATTACGATATTTATGATTCTGTTAGGGATAACTATAAATTTTTTAACTTGGTTATCGCCGATAAGTTGTTTGATTTCGTCAAGGCCCCGAGCATATTCTTCAACCTGCTTCGGATTGAGGCCGGAAGGAACGTTGATTTTGGTTTTTATGCGGCTGTTGACCTGAACGGCCAATTCCACTTCGTCCAAAACAAGTGCTTTTTCGTTGCAAACAGGGTAGCTTTGGTTGAAAACCGAGTAGGATTCGCCGATTTTTTCCCACAGTTCCTCGGCAAAGTGCGGCGCACACGGAGCAATAAGCTTTATCAAATCCTTTGCGGTGTCGGCAAACACTTTGTGTTTTCGGCCTGTTTTTTCGTAGTTATACATGGCGTTGGTCAGCTCCATAAGTCTTGCGACGGCGGTGTTGAAACCAAAGGTTTCCATGTTGCTCGATACGGCTTTGATGGTTTGGTTGCGGACGTAGTCGAGTTCTTTTTCTTCTTTGCCGAATTCGGCCGAGAAGTCGCCGCATCCCGTGGCACGGTTGACGATTCTTTCCACACGGTCCATAAACTTGACGGTGTTTTCAACGCCGTTTTCGCTCCACGGGCCGCCCTCGATGTAGTTGAAACCGAACATCAGGTACAGCCTCAAAGCGTCCGAACCGAATTTTTCGACTATAGAATCAGGGTTGACGATGTTGCCGCGCGATTTGCTCATCTTAAACCCGTCAGGGCCCAAAATCGTGCCTTGGTGAACCAGCGATTTGAACGGTTCGTCAAAGTTAAGATAGCCCATATCGCGAAGCGCTTTCGTGAAGAAGCGCGCGTACAGAAGGTGCATGCAGGCATGCTCGGCGCCGCCGATATATTTGTCGACAGGAAGCATGCTGTTTATGCGCTTCGGATCCCAAGCCTTTTGGGAATTTTTGTTGTCAGGGTAGCGCAGATAGTACCAACTGCTGCACACAAACGTGTCCAAAGTGTCCGGATCGCGCTGTGCTTTGCCGCCGCACTTAGGGCAGGTGCAATTCATAAATTCTTCGCTTTTTGCCAGCGGACTCTTTCCGTCGGGCATAAATTCGACGTTGTACGGCAGAAGAACAGGCAAGTCCTTTTCCGGAACGGGAACCACTCCGCACTCAGGGCAATGAATCATAGGAATAGGTGCGCCCCAATAGCGTTGTCTGCTGACCAACCAGTCGCGCAGGCGGTAATTGGTTTTGAGGCTTCCTTCGTCGGTGCCCTCGAGTTTTTTGAGGATTGCCAGTTTTGCGTCGGCCGACTTCATGCCGTCAAATTCGCCGCTCGAGCAAAGCACGCCGTAGTCGGTGAACGGAAGTTCGTCAGGGCTGCCGTCGGCGGATTTTATGACGCGTTCTATCGGCAGATTGTATTTGGTTGCAAAAGCAAAATCGCGGGTGTCATGCGCAGGAACGGCCATTACGGCACCCGTTCCGTAGGTATAAAGCACGTAATCGGAGATATAAACGGGAACCTTGCGTCCGTTGATAGGGTTTACGGCGTATGCACCGGTAAACACGCCCGTCTTTTCGCGAGTGGTGGATTGACGCTCGATTTCGCTTGCTTTCGAACAAAAGTCCTTGTATGCCGCAACGTCGGCTTTTTGTGCGTCGGTGGTGATTTGGTCAACCAAAGGATGCTCCGGCGCCAGCACGACGTAGGTTACGCCGAACAGGGTGTCGGCACGGGTGGTGAACACCTTAAAGCTGTGGCCGCTTTCCGTTTTGAAGCACACTTCGCCGCCGGTGGATTTGCCGATCCAGTTTTTTTGCATCAATTTGGTTTTTTCAGGCCAATCCAACGTGTCGAGGCCGGAAAGAAGCTCCTCGGCGTAATCGGTTATGCGGAAAAACCATTGGGTAAGATTTTTGCGCACAACGGTGGTGTGGCATCTTTCGCACTCGCCGTCGACGACCTGCTCGTTTGCAAGCACGGTGTTGCAGCTCGGGCACCAGTTTACAGGCGCTTCCTTGCGGTAGGCGAGGTTGTGTTTATATAATTCCAAAAACAGCCACTGCGTCCATTTGTAGTAATCCGGGTTGCAGGTGATAAGCTCGTAATCCCAGTCGAACGATGCGCCGATGGCTTTCAGCTGTTGCTCCATGGTGGCGATGTTCTTTTCGGTGCTGTCTTTAGGATGGATGCCCGTTTTGATGGCATAGTTTTCCGCAGGCAGGCCGAATGCGTCGAAGCCCATCGGTTGAAACACTTCGTAGCCTTGCATCCGTTTGAAACGGGCAAAACTGTCGGAAAGTCCGTAGTTGAACCAATGTCCTGCGTGAAGTTTGGCTCCGGAAGGGTAGCTGAACATTTCGAGAACGTAGTATTTTTTGTCAATGCGGTTGTTGTCAAATTTGTACAGTTCGGATTTTGTCCATTTTTCCTGCCATTTTTTTTCAACTTGCTTCATGTCCATAAGGGTTATTCTCCCAATAATTAAATACTTTTATTTATCTTATAATAATACTCTGTTCGGCGGATGTCAAATATTTTGCGTCGTTTATGCCCGAAATAGGTTTTTGCGGCAAAAATATCCGCAGGCAAGTGCCTGCGGATAAATCTTTTTAACTATTGATTGATCGCTTGCGGTGTGGATTTCTTTTTGGCGATAACCAAAACAACTGCCACTATGCCGCCGGCCACGGCTATTGCCGCTGCCGCTATGCCGATTATCGCGCCGACAGGGAGCGATTCCGTTTGCGGTTCGGTCAGAACGCCTCTTGCTATTTCGATCGTATCCACTTTCACAACGCCGTTTGCGGTGTAAGCGTAGGAATTTAAGGTGATCTTGTCGGCGTCAACGGAAATGTTTGTGTAAACAGGCGTTTCGGTAAGCTCCAGATAACCCTCGTCCGTCAGATATTTTTCCAATCCCGTAGGTGCCGATTCCCTGGTTGCAATAAGAACTTCTTCGCTGTAGAGGTAGTTGTAGAACTTGTCGCCCATAGTGCCGAGGTTGACGTACAAAACGCCGTCGGTTACTACGCTTCCGTCGTAGTTGTAGCTGACTTCGGCCGTTTCGCCGCTGTCGTCGAGATATTCAGAAACGCTGTAGGTGTGGTCGTGTCCTTGCAAAACGAGATCGACTTCGTAGTTGTAGAACAGAGGAGTCAGCTGTTGTCTCAAAGCGATGACGTCGCTGTCGAAAGCGTGGCTGCCTGCCGTGTACGGGCCCTTGTGCATAACAACGATGATAAACGTGACGTCTTCGTTGCTGTTTGCTTTGTCGAGGTCGTCTTCAAGCCACTTGTACTGGGTTTCGGACAGGTTGTTGTCGGCACTCAAATCGTTGGTGTCAAGCAGAACAAAGTGGGTGTTGAGATAATCGTAACTGTAGTATAAACCCGTTTCTTGGACGGTTGCACCGCTCGGAGTTGCCATGTTGTCGGTGATGTCGAAGTGGTTGTCTTCGTGGTTGCCGGCAACGGTTACGTGGGTGTTGTTTGCCCAAGTAGATACCTGACGGTCAAGCAACCAAACGTATTGCAGGAAGCTCTTTCCGTTGTCGACGTTGTCGCCTGCGCTGAGGATGAACGACGGTGCGGTATCGGTGGATTTCGTTGCGCTATAAAGGTTGTCGCGGCTTTCGGTGTAGTTTCTTTCGACGCTGCCCTGAATGTCGGAGAAGGCCATAAATTCAAAGCTGTCTGCCGAGCTGTTGCCCGTCGTGAAGGAGTAAACGTCCGACCAGCCGTATTTGTCGCTGCCTACCTGATAGTAATAGGTGTTGCCTTCTTCCAAGCCGGTCAGCGAAACGGTGTAGCGGTTGTAAGTTTTTACGGCATAGTTCATGTTGAGATAAAGGATGCCGAGGTCGATGGTCGGAATTTCTTCCAAAACGTTTTCCGCCTGAGCCTTGATGCTTGTCGCGTTCGACAGGTCGGAGGAGGTTCCGTAACGGATGTAGCTGTCCGGCGTGTCGGCGCGGTTTGTAATGTCAACCTGAATTGCGGTGAACCACTTAAAGTTGCGGTCGGTGTAAACGTTGTTGCCGAAGCTGAGGCTTATGCGGCTCGGTTTGAGGCCGTTTTCGGTGGTCGGGGTAACTTCTACTGCAAAGTCGCTGTCATAGGTGTTGCCGTTAAACAAGCCCTCGGAAGTTACGGTGTATTTTTCGCCGCGCGCCTTAAACAAATTGGTTGCGCTTGCGTCAACGTATGCGTGATCGTAGGTGGTGTCTACGACAAAGCTTTCCAAAATGCTCTTGCCGTAGCCGCCGATGTTGCGGCAGAAGGAATCGGTGACGTATTTGTCGATAAGCGCATCGTCCAAAGTTTTGCCGAGGTCGCATCCTCCGTCGAGGTACATTTGCAAATATTCGAGAACGGTCGGGATAAGTCCGGTTATGCCGTCGGCCGAACCTCCGCCGAGTGCTCCGAGCAGAGTGTTGATCGTGCCTTCGAGGTCGTCGGATTTTAAGAAGGCGGTAAGGTCTGCAAGGATGCCGTTAAGAGAGTAATATCCTTTGGTGTCGACGGTTTTGAAAAGGGTTTTGTCCAGCAAGCTCTTGACGATGCCGTCAATTGCACCGGAGGCCGCAACCTGTCTTGCCGACACAAGGTCAAAGCCTTCGCCTTCGCCGAGTTCGGCCGAGGTCGCTAAGATGCGGATAGGTGCGTCAAACACGAGTTGCAGTTGCGGAACAAGCGCATCGCACAAAAAGTCGATAAGCCATTTTACAAATTCGCCGTTGTCGAGTGCGGTCAAAAGCGGTTTGAGCTGTTGCGGAATTTCCGTTGTGCCCGTACCGTTGAGGTGCGCGCCGTAAACGTCCATGTATCCGTCGGAAAGAGTATAGCCTCCGTCAACTTCGCCGTAGCTGAAGTCGTAGGAGAGAACCCAGTTGAGTGCGTCGATAGCAAAAGTTACGAGGTCGTAGTCCTTTTCAGGCTTTGTCGACAGGGAGAACCAGCCGTCTTCGTTAGGGATAAATTTGTAAAAATCAAGGTCGCACAGGCCGCCGATAAGGCCGTCCAAAAGTGCTGCGGTGTACGGCATACTGCCCATACTTGCAGTTAAACCTTTTAAGGTGTCGTATAAACTGTCGTTTATGATTGCACCCAGCATTCCGCTCTCGACGGAGCCGAGCATGTCTTCGTTGACCAAAACAAGGTAGTCGCCGACCGAAATCGGGGTGCCGTTTGTGTCCTTAACAACGGCTTCGGTCATTTTAACGCCGAAGGTTCCTTCCTCGTTGTAAAGCTCCGGACGGGAATAGGTGTAGGTGTTCGGAGTGGAAGAATCGGTGAGGAAGCAAAGTTCGGTTTGGATGTTTTCGACAACTCTGTTTCCGGACACGGTTTGGGTGTATTCGATCATTCTGTAAGCGCTGCCGAGACTTATAAGGCTGCCCGTTTCGAAATCGTAAAACACGTTGCCGTTTTGCGAAACGTAGTCAACCTGATCGTTGGCGTGTTGGTGACCGGTGAAGCCGTAGCGGATGCCTGCATCGGCAAGAGTGTAGGTGGCTTCTTCCCAGTTGTCGTAAACAAACAGACTGATGATTTCGTCTTCCATGGTGAAGTGAGGGACGAAGTTTGCGTGGCCGAGCGTAAAGATTGCACGGTTTTGGTTTACGTCCTCTTTAAGGCTTTCCACCGCCCAGGTGAGGCATTCGTCCGAAAGGTAAGCGCCGGTGGTTTCGTGCCAGCCGCGGTTTGCGATTTCGGCAACCGTTGCTTTGCCTTTTTCAAGGTCCTTAACAAAGCCCGTGTCGTAATCTCTGCTGTCGGCATTAAGGCCCAAAACGGTCATGTTTTCGATGCGGGCGATATAGCTTAAGCTGCAAAGTTTGGCATAGGCCTGAATAAGAGCGAAGTTTTTGCTGTCTTCGTATGCGCTCTGAACGTCTTCCGGAATTTCCGTTCCGTCCACCGGTTCGACGTCGGCGCGGCTGATGCCGTGTCCGCCGTACCAATAGTCGCTTTCGTAGAAGAATTCAAGGGTGCAACCGTCGGCCATGCCGCAACCGTCGTCGTGAACGCCGTTCTTTCTGCCGGCGCAATCGCAGTAGCCGAAATCGGAATAAAGCCTAAAGAAGTCCGATGCTGTTGCCGAAACTACGGATGCTCCTCCGAAGTCCCTGAGAAGATTTTCAAGCTCCTCATAGGAAGTGCAAGCTTCGATTTCTTCTGCCGTCGGCATAAATGTTTGGGCGTTTTTGTTGTAGAGGTCGTGGTTGCCCGGAATGACAAAAATTTGGAAACCTTCGTAGCCCGGTTTCGCCCTCATTTTGGCGGTAACGTCTTTAAGGAATGCCGAAACCCATTCGTGGTTTGCCAATTCGCCGTCGCTGGTAAGGTCGCCGGTGATAAAAATATACATAGGCGGCTCGTCCATCGACATAATTTCGTTGAAGGCAACTTCGGAGGCCAGCTGAGTTTCCTCAAGAAGTTTGCTGCCTTTCTGCTCGTTGACGTATGCCTGCGAGTAGATGTTGGCATATTCTTCGATAAAAACGTGCATATCCGTTACGTGCGCTATTTTGTAAGAGGTGGTTGTTTGTTCGGCCATCGCCGGAACGGAAGCAACTCCCACCGAGCCTACAAGCAAAATCACCATAACGGCCATGATGCCGGTAATAAAACGTGAACGTTTTTGCAATGTGGTCATAATTACTCCTTATACATAATTTGGTAAGCTTATTATAGCACGCCAAAACAAATTTTTGCAACTTATAGAGCAAAGAAGTGGGCAATATTTTGTCTTTCGACAAAAAAGCAGACGCCCCTTTATGGAACGTCCGCTTTGTTGGGATGGATATTTGGTAAGTTTAGCCGTGGGATTCGGCGCTGTTTCGAGCCTCGGTGCCACAGGAGCATTCGTCGCCCGATTTGCCGCACAGACCTGCGTGCGGACATCCGCTGCACCCGCAACAGGAGCCTTTCCCTTTTTTCTTTTTGACGACGGAGGTTATCGACACGCCGGCAACAAGTGCTACGCATGCAACGATAAGTAAAATTTCTCCAATCATTTTATCCTCCTTGCGGCCGTGGCCGACTTAGTTTTTCTTAAAAAGATTTTTGATGCCGTATTTGTTGTTGTACACTATAAGCGCAACCGTAATCGCTGCAACCGCGGCCCAAATAAACGCCGTCCACCACCAAGAACCTATGGTGTAAACGATTGCGGCAACGATGTAGCTGGAGATGAGCCAGAACAGCAGAGTGTGTTGATAGTTCGACTTGCTTCCGAGTTCGCCTTTTGCGGTGCCGACTGCGGCGAAGCAAGGGATGGTTGTCATGTTGAAAGCGATGAAGGCGATGAGTCCCGGAATTCCGATGCCCGTTGCCTGAATCATTGCCGTTACTGCCGGGATTCCGCTTTCGGCGTCGAGGTTAAATCCGCCGAGGGACGGGATTGCGGCGGTCAGGCATGCCGCAAGAGTAGCAAACGTTGCGATTACGTTTTCTTTTGCGATAAGGCCGGTTACTGCCGCCAGCACGAATACCCAACCGTATTCGCCAAGCTGACTTCCGAAACCGAGCGGAGTCAAAAGCGGCTGAATCAACATCGAAAGTTGTGCCAGAATGCTGTTGTTGATTTCTTCGTCGGCAAGGAATTTCCAGCTGAAGCTGAAGTGTGTCAACACCCAAATAACGATGGTGGATGCGACGATAATGGTGAATGCTTTTTTAATGAAGTGCTTTGCTTTGTCCCAAAGGTGAATCATCAAGCCCTTAAATTGCGGTGCGTGATAAGCAGGCAATTCCATAATAAACGGAGGGGTTTCGCCCTTGAGGCTGGTGCTGCGCATCAAAAGCACGCTGACAATTGCAACCACTATGCCCAAAAGGTACATTCCGTAGGTGATAAGGTCGGCGTTTCCGACGCCCATGCCCGAAACTATTGCGCCGGCAACGGCGGTCAGAATAGGCAGTTTTGCTCCGCAGCTGAAGAACGGAATAACACGAATCGTTGCGGTGCGTTCTTTATCGTCGGCAAGCGTACGAGTGTTTATCATTGCAGGCACCGAGCAACCGAATCCCATGATCATCGGCATAAAAGCTCTGCCTGAAAGTCCGAATTTGCGGAACATCCTGTCCAGAATGAATGCGATACGGGCCATGTATCCGCTGTCTTCGAGAAGAGAGAAGAACAAGAACAGTACTAAAATTTGCGGCAGGAACGACAGAACCGCAGTAAGACCGTCGATGATACCGTTGTTCAAAAGGCCTATCGCCCAATCGGACATGTCGCTGTTTTCGATTGCGCCCTGCAAAAGCCCTGCAAGTTCGCCGACAATCATATCGTTCCAGACGTTGTTTATGATAACGCCCGGGCTGTAAATGGTGCCGTCATATACCGTTGCAAGCCATCTTGCGCCGTAGGTAAGGCCTTCCGGAACAGGAATAGGTTCGCCGTTTTCGTCCAAAACCAAATTGTTGTCGTCGTCCAATTCGTAAACGACATTGCCTTCTTCGTCCGTTTGATAAAGGATGTTTCCGTTTTCGTCTTTTTGCAAAAACGTTTCGTTTTCAGACAGCGAAGGCATCCAGTTTTGACTTTCGGTAAAACCGTTGAGGAACAAGAAGTTTTCCGAGAAAGTCAGGTGGAAAATGAGGAACAGCACTACAAGGAAGATAGGTATACCCCAAACTTTATGCGTAAGCACTTTGTCGGCTTTGTCCGATTTGGACATCTTCAAGCGGTCGTTGTTTTTGCGTTTGAAAACGGCCGAGAAGTGTTTGGAAATATATTTGTATCTTGCGTCCGCCACAAGGGCTTCGTAGTCGGTTCCGAACAGTTCGTCGCTGTGAGTGGTTTTAAATTCTTCAACCATATCGACGGCCGATTTGTGCATTTGCACTTCGATTTCGTCGCCCTCAACCAGCTTGACTGCGTGGAACAGCGGGTTTTGTATGTTTTGACCTTTTAAAGCTATGGTAACGTCTTTGATAAGATGGGCAACGGCCGTTTCTTCCAAAACGGTTTTGCCGGCGCGACCTTTTTCGCAAGCAGAGTAGGCGCGTTCCATAAGTTGGTCGAGTCCCTGATTTCTGAGTGCGGAAATTTTCACTACCGGAACGCCCAAACGTTTTTCAAGTTCTTTTTCGTTGATTTCGTCACCTGCTTGTTGCACGGCGTCGATCATGTTCAAAGCAATAACCATCGGAACGTCCATTTCCATAATTTGAGTGGAAAGGAACAGGTTTCTTTCGAGGTTGGTTGCGTCGACGATGTTTATGACGCAGTCGGGTTTTTCGTCGAGTATGTAGTTTCTGGCAATAACTTCTTCCGGGGTGTACGGGCTTAAAGAATAGATGCCCGGCAAGTCGACGACGGAAATAGGCTCGCTAAGTTTTTTGTAGGTGCCTTCGCGTTTGTCGACGGTTACGCCCGGCCAGTTTCCGACGTGAGCCGTCGAACCGGTGAGACCGTTAAAAAGGGTGGTTTTGCCGCAGTTAGGGTTGCCGGCCAAAGCAAATCTTTTCATTACTTAATCACCTCCGTGGTTATGCATGCCGCTTCGCTTTTTCTGAGTGTCAACTCATAGCCCCTGAGGGTGATTTCGATAGGATCTCCTAAAGGCGCTCTTTTGCGCATGTAGACTTCGACGCCCGGGGTGATGCCCATGTCGAAAAGACGTCTTCTGATTCTTCCTTCGCCGGCGACGGCTTTAACTATGCCGCGTTCGCCGATTTCAAAAGCGTCCAATGTTTTTGTCATGTTTGTGCCTCCTTAAGTTTATGAAATCTCCGACAGCGTCGGAGTTAGTGCCGATTTTATGCGACGGTTACAAAAATTTTGGTTGACAAATTGCTGTCTAACGCAACTCGTCCGTCCTTTACCTTGCAAACCACGGTTCCGCCCGACGAACTAAGCACCGAAATGGTGCCGTCGGCCAAAATGCCAAGGTTTTCGAGGTGACGTTTGATTTTTTCGTCCGCTGCTATTTTGATTATTTTAAGCTCGACGTTTGTCGGCGCAAGTACTATAGGCATGTTCCGAATATCCTCCCGATGATGAAAATGTGAAACTTATTTCATTTTTCACGTTTATTATATTCTTGTCTTTTGTGTTTGTCAAACAAAATGCGAAACAAATTTCATATTTTTTGAAAAAATTTTATTGCAAATTTGGTTTTTTTATTGTACAATATATATACTACGAGGTGAAACAATGAAAAGCGAAGTCAGAGAGCCGCAACAAAAGCGCGCTATCGAAAAGAAAAACAAAATCATCCGCTCGGGCTACAAACTGTTTTCCGAGGTAGGGTATTACAGCACCACGACTGCGGACATAGCAAAGGACGCAGGCGTTTCTACAGGCATAGTTTACGGCTATTTCAGGGACAAACGGGACATCCTTTTGGACATTTTGGACATTTACGTTTCCGACACGTTCAGGCCGATATTTGCCATATTCGACGAAGCGGCCGAGGGCGATTTCGAAAAACTTATGACCGATTTGGTTGACGGCGCCGTCAAAATTCACCAGTCCAACGCAAAGATGCACGAAGTTTTGCACTCGTTGCAAAGCGCCGACGAGGAAATAGGCAACAAATTTCTGTCGCTTGAGGACGACATCACCTTAAAGCTTGCCGAAAAGCTTAAAGAAGTGGGCGTCGATATTTTGAATCCGCTGGAAAAAATTCACCTCGGAATGAATCTCGTTCAGTCGTTTGCGCACGAATACGTTTTTGATCATCACCGCTATCTCGATTACGACGTGATGCGCAAAACTGTCATCGATTTTTTGATTCGACTTGTCGAAAACAGAGGAGCTTAGCAAAATGAAACGAAACGGAATGTGCCCGATGTGCTACCTGAAAAATATGTTTATCGGTTCAAAAACGGTTGCAAAAGTGCCGAATTTGACAAAATACGACAACGGCGTAAGGAAAGCTCCGCTTATGGGCTGGTCCAGCTGGAACACTTTTAGAAACAACATCGACGAAAAACTTATTCTCGAAACGGCAGAGGCCATGAAGCAAAAAGGTCTTGCCGACGCAGGGTATATCTACGTCAATTTGGACGACTGCTGGCAGTCGAACATGCGCGACGAAAACGGTGATTTGCAGGGCGATTTGACCACTTTTCCCAACGGCATCGCATCGCTTACAGACAAGGTAAACGCCATGGGCCTAAAGCTCGGTATTTACAGCAGCAACGGGGCGTTGACCTGTGAGGATTTGCCTGCTTCGCTCGGTCGGGAAAGGGCCGACGCAAAGACGATTGCACGCTGGGGCGTCGAATATTTCAAATACGATTTTTGCCACAACGAACCCGTTTCGCAGTACGCGCCGTTGGTGTGGGCGATAACGGTTGCGCCTAAGGGCAGCAGCGACGGACAAAAATACGTTTGCTCAAACGCCGTTTTGGAAGGGCTTGCTCGGTTTATGCCGGACAGGGCGCTTGACGGAGGAAGATACGTTTCCGGCCTCGATGCGGGCAAGGGCAGCATGGTTTTCAAAAACGTTTTTGTTCCCGATGAGGGCGAATACGTTGTTACGGTGCACATCAAAAAGCACGGACGGTACAAAAAATTTGTAATTGTCGAAACAAACGGCGTTGCCCACGAAATCGAATTTCCGGATCAAAAACACTTTCAGCACACCGCAAAATTTCAGACGGTGGTTACGTTGAAACAGGGCATCAACGAAATAAGGCTTTACAACCCTATATCTTCGTCAATAGATAGTGCCGCATTACAGTATCGCAGGATGGCTTCCGCCCTTGTGGAAGCGGCCGAAAACGAAGCAAAAACAAGCGGAAATGCAAAAAAACCGATACTGTTTTCCATTTGCGAATGGGGCTTCCGCAAGCCGTGGCTTTGGGGCGACACCGCCGGCAATATGTGGCGCACGACACCGGATATTAGGCCGATTTGGCCGTGGATAAGGCTGATTTATTCCAGAAACGTCAAGCTTTACAAGCATTCTTCGGCAGGCCACTTCAACGATCCGGACATGTTGGAAGTAGGAAACGGCAAGTTGACTTACAATCAAAACGTGTCGCACTTTGCGGCTTGGTGTTTTATGAACGCTCCGCTTGTTTTGGGCAACGATTTGAGGTCGATGCCCGACAGCGTAAAAGACATAGTAACCGACAAACAGCTTATTGCCGTCAACCAAGACGAGCTTTGCAAGCAGGCAAAAAGAGTAAAACGGGGCAGTGTCGACGTGTTGGCCAAACCGCTTTCGGGCGGCAGGACGGCGATTTTGTTTTTCAACAAGTCCAATATGTCTAAAAAAGCAAAGTTCGACCTTCAAAAGCTGTGTCGGGACGAGTACGTTGCGGCAAAATTCGACGTTTCAAATGCAAAAATAACCTCTGTTTTGGGTGAAGTGAAAGTTGCAAACGGCGTCGCTTCCGTCAAGCTGGGCAAATGCGCTTCGGCGGCGATAATAATCGAATAAAAAGGTTAAAGTGTAAAAATCAACAATAAAAAACCGTTGTTTGTGCAAAACAACGGTTTTTGTTTTTGTTGTAAACGGGGGTTTAAGCGTTTTGTTTTTTGCTTGTTGCAAATCGGTAGACGGCTTTCAAAAGTTCCACGATAGGAATCACCGACACGGCAAGAGCCATAGCGATGGAGTATTCGACAAAGTCGAGATTTACCAGCGAAAAAGCGTTTGCAAGGAACGGAATTTCGATTACGGCGGTCGTCAACAGCAACGACAGCACTCCTGCGCCCCAAAGCCATTTATTTTGATTTTTGATCGTAAAGATTGATCCGTGCAGTGAGCGCATATTGAAACTGTGGAATATTTCGGCCATCGACAAGGTCAAAAAGGCCATTGTTTGTCCGAGGGTTTCGGCGTCGTAGATGCCTGCGGCGATTGCTTCGGCATGGTGCAGACCGGACAGATAATCACGCCCGATAAAGTAGGATGCGATGGTTATGGCGGTTATCAAAACGCCCTGATAGCACACGGCAAAGCCCATTCCGTCGGCAAAGATGCCGTCCTTGCTGTTGCGAGGCTTGCGGTTCATAATGTTGTTTTCCGGCTTTTCCATACCCAGCGACAGAGCAGGCAGACAGTCGGTTATGAGGTTTATCCACAAAAGGTGAACGGGCTTGAATATCGTAAAGCTTGCCAACGTTGCCACAAAAATGGACAGCACTTCCGACAGGTTGGATGCCAACAAAAACTGAATGGCTTTTCGGATGTTGTCGTAAATTCTTCTGCCTTCTGCGGAGGCGGAAACGATGGTGGCAAAGTTGTCGTCGGCCAAAATCATATCGGCAACGTTTTTGGTTACGTCGGTGCCCGTAATGCCCATACCTACGCCGATGTCGGCGTTTTTGATGCTCGGAGCGTCGTTGACGCCGTCGCCCGTCATAGCGGTGATATAGCCCTTTTGTTTCCAGGCGTTGACGATTCGGGTTTTGTGTTCGGGCTGAACTCTGGCGTACACCGAGAAGCGTTCGACGTTTTGCAAAAATTGCTCCTCGTCCATTTTGTCGAGGTCGGCGCCCGTAATCGCTTCGTCGGCGGACGAGATGATCCCCAGTTGTAAGGCGATTGCCACGGCGGTGTCTTTGTGATCGCCGGTTATCATTATAGGTCGTATGCCCGCGCGCCTGCATTCGTCGATTGCCGGTTTAACCTCCGGCCTTACCGGATCGATCATGCCTACGAGTCCGACAAAACACAAATTGTTTTCGACGGATTCCGAGTCCCATTCGGTCGGAAGTTCGGTAAGTGTTTTTATGGCGCCTGCCAAAATGCGCAAAGCTTTGTCGGCCATACTTTTGTTTGCGGCAAGAATGTCTGCGCGGATTTCGTCCGTCAAAGGCATTTCGCCGTCGGCCGACAGATAAGAGGTGCAACGCTTTAAAATTTCGTCGGGTGCGCCTTTGGTGAATTGCACGAATCCGCCTTCCGGAGATGCATGCACGGTTGTCATCATTTTGCGCATCGAGTCGAACGGAAGCTCGCCCGAGCGAGGCAGTAGAAGTTTTTGACTGTTTTTGTCCAAGCCGCATTTTGCCGCAAAGTTGACAAGAGCGCACTCGGTAGGTTCGCCCACGGCCTCGTTTTTGTCGACGTCGTATTCGGCATCGGAGCAGAGGGACATGACGTTTGCCAGCAGGTTTTCGTCGTTGCCGTAGGTTTCGACGACGGTCATTTTGTTTTGCGTGAGAGTGCCTGTTTTGTCAGAGCAAATGATTTGGGTGCATCCCAGCGTTTCCACGGCCGTCAATTTTCGAATGATTGCGTTGCGCTTGCTCATGTTGGTGACGCCTATGGACAGAACTATGGTAACAACCGTTGCCAAGCCTTCCGGTATGGCCGCCACGGCGAGGGAAATGGCAATCATAAAGGTGTCCAAAACTGTTCGTCCGTTAAGCCCTTCCGAGCCGACTGCCGCGCGGATGAGGTTTATTGCAAAAATAACCACGCAAATGCCGATTACGAGATATGTCAAAACTTTTGAAAGTTGCGCCAATTTTTGTTGCAGCGGGGTTTTGCCTTCCTGCGTGTTTTGCAGGGCATCGGCGATTTTTCCCATTTCGGTGTTCATGCCGGTGGCAACCACTACGGCCTTACCTCTGCCGTAAACGACGGTGCTTCCCATAAACGCCATGTTTTTGCGGTCGCCGAGAGGAATTTCGCCGTTCTCCGACGTAAGAACGTCGGCGGTTTTGGTGACAGGCACGGATTCGCCGGTAAGGGCGGCTTCCTCTATTTTCATGCCGGCGCATTCAATCAGACGGACGTCGGCAGGCACCGAGTCGCCCGCTTCCAAAACAATCACGTCGCCGACAACCAATTCTTCGCTTCTTACTGCCAAAATTTTGCCGTTTCTTATAACCTTTGAGGTGGCGGCGGCTATTTCTTGCAGGGCGGCGATGGCTTTTTCGGCCTTGCTTTCTTGCAGGACGCCCAAAACCGAGTTGATTACCACAACCGCCATAATAATGATTACGTCCGACGGGAAGCTGTGTTCCACAAGGCTCAAAATCCCCGAAACGATTGCAGCAACCAGCAAAATAACCGTCATCGGTTCGGC
The DNA here is from genome assembly GCA_964495385.1 of uncultured Faecalibacterium sp. Taxonomy (GTDB): domain Bacteria; phylum Bacillota; class Clostridia; order Christensenellales; family CAG-917; genus CAG-1138. Next base: position 4,721 of record CAZBVO010000022.1, on the reverse strand, counting down.
AAGCTGTTTCAAAAATTTGTGGACGATCGATTCGCCTTTTGCTTCAATCAGCTTGTTTTTGCCATCCTGCTCGAGCCGCCTTGCGGCCTCTTCGGCACTGATGCCGTTTTCGGACGAACGAGTTTCTTCCAAAACCTCAACAGAGGGTTTAAGATATTCTTTCACTGTGAAAAACTCCTTTTTGTGTTGTTATTTCAAATATATTCCGTAATAAACAAAAAAGACTTATCCCGAAAGATAAGTCTCATCGTTTAAAACAAAGCCAGAGCCGCAGCCCGTGTGTTGACGTTTGTTACAGTAACTGTCGATTACTCCCTTATTGACTCCATTTTATCATTTCGGCCCTTGCAAGTCAATCGTTTTTGAAATTTTTTTCAAAAGTCCAAACCGAAGTTTGAAAAATAAGACGAGCGGAAAAGTCAAAACCGTCGCATAATTTACACATCACAAAAATGTGTCGAAAACACGCAATCGAGGCAAAGGTTACTATAAAGTATAATTTATAACAAATAATTGACAAACAGGGCTCCCGAGGCGTAGAATAAAATTGTTTATTACGGGTGCGGCCGCGCACCCGATTGTTTTAAGGAGGGAACAATATGGCAAAATCGTCGCAAAGATTATTGATTGTTGCAGTGTTATCGCTGGTGTTTATGATGACGGTTACGCTTTGCGCATGCACGCCTACGGACAGTGACGACGTTTGGGGCGAAGTGTTTACATATGAGACGGCATATGCCGAGGCACAGGAGTTGGGTTATACCGGTTCTTTGCAGGAATTTATTGCCTCGATAACCGGTAAAGACGGCATTGACGGCATTGGCATTAAGGCGGTGACAGTAAACAGTGAAGGGAACTTGATTGTAACTTTGACCAACAATACTTCCATTGATTGCGGCAACATAAAAGGACAAAAGGGTGACGCCGGTGCTCAAGGTCCTCAGGGCGAAGCGGGCAAAGACGGAACCGACGGAATCACGCCGCAAATCAAAATCGGTGAAGACGATTTTTGGTACGTTTCGTATGATAACGGTGCAACGTGGACGTCTCTCGGTGTTAAGGCTACAGGCACCGACGGCATAAACGGCACTAACGGCGCAGATGGTCAGCAAGGGTCTAAAGGAGACAAGGGAGACACCGGTGTAGGAATAACAAGTGTAGCTCTTGACAACAACGGCAATACCGTAATTACTTACAGCGACGGCACCATTCAAACCATAGAGCACAATTGGGAGAAAGCATTTACCCTTCAAGGCGATTGCGAAACGGGAATAACCGAACTTTATTCTTGCACCAAATGTGGTTTGGCGAGAATTGTAACCGTAGAAGCACAGGAACATAATTGGGAAACCGAATTCACCGTGGACAAAGCAGCTACTTGCACGGACAAGGGCAGTAAGTCCATCCACTGCAAAAACTGCACGGCAACTAAGGACGTTACGGAAATCCCTGCAAACGAACACGAATGGAATACCGAATTCACAACAGACGTCGAGCCTACTTGCACTGAAAAGGGTAGCAAGTCCATTCATTGCGCAAACTGCACGGCAACTAAGGATGTAACGGAAATCCCGGCAAACGGCCACAGTTTTGACGAAAGCAAGTGGGAAAGCGACGAAACAGGTCACTGGCACAAGGCAACTTGCGGTCACGACGTAAAAGGCAGCTACGAAGCACACAGCGGCGGCACGGCAACTTGCGTTAAAAGGGCAGAATGTGAGGTTTGTGGTGAAGAATACGGCGAATTGGGCGACCACAACTACGGCGAGTGGATAAACGAAGTACCTGCGACTTGTACGACGGTCGGTACAAAAGGCCATTATCATTGCTCGGATTGCGGAAATTATTTCGATTCCGATAAAAATTTGTTTGCAACACTTAGCGGTAAATATATCTCCGTTTTGGGCGACAGTATTTCGACGTTTAACGGAATAAACAACGACTCCGCAAATTCAAACAGCACCATCGGCGGCAATGCGGTTTTCTATCCGAATGGCGAAATTGACAACGTCAACAAAACCTGGTGGCAACGCACGGCCAATATCTTGGACATGAATTTGCTTGTCAACAACAGCTGGAGCGGTTCGAGAGTATTTAACGGCAACGGCGTCGCATATGGTTCGAGATCAACCGAATTGCACGGCAACGTCGGATCCAAAAACGGAATAAACCCTGATGTGATTGCAATTTATATGGGCGTCAACGACTTTGACGGCAACGTAACTTTGGGTTCGTTTGCATCGTTGGACGAAATCTACGCGTCTGCAACGGGCTACGTCACGCCGCAAAACTTTGCGCAAGCATATGCGATTATGCTTCACAAAATCACACAAAAATACGGCGACGCAAAAGTGTTAGTTATCACGATACCTGCAAACGGCAAAAGAAAAGATCAGGCCGCTTTGGACAACTACAACGATCAAATCAGATACATTGCAACGTATTTCGGTTGCCAAATCGTTGATTTAGCCAACGTAGCCGATTACTCTTATTCAAAATACACATTCGACGATTTGCATCCTAATGAGCTTGGCATGCAACTGATTGCCGATTTGCTTGTTAGGGAACTTTCCGGCATGACCATCCCTGCAAAAGGTCACGAGTGGAATACCGAATTTACAACAGATATTGAACCTACCTGCACGGATAAGGGTAGCAAATCTATTCACTGCAAAAACTGCTCGGCAACTAAGGACGTTACGAAAATCCCGGCAAACGGCCACGAATGGAATACCGAATTCACTACAGACGTCGAACCTACCTGCACGGATAAGGGTAGCAAATCTATTCACTGCAAAAACTGCACGGCAACCAAGGACGTAACCGAAATCCCTGCAAACGGCCACAGTTTTGATGAAACTACATGGGAAAGTGACGAAACAGGTCACTGGCACCCTGCAACTTGTGGTCACGACGCAAAAGGCAGTTATGCAACTCACAGTGGCGGTACCGCAACTTGCTCCGATCAGTCAGTTTGTGAAGTTTGCGAGAAAGAATACTATGTGCACAGTTTTGATGCAGATGGTGTGTGTACTGGATGCGGTTATTTTGAAACAGGATTAAAATTTAGATTAAACAACGATGGCGAAAGCTGGTCGGTTTCGGGTATCGGCACGTTTGAGGGAGCCGAGCTTAAAATCCCGGCAGTAAATTATGATACGAAACCGGTGATATGCATTGACGTCAGTGCCTTTGGCAGTTGTTCCCAACTTACGAGTGTAATAATCCCTAACAGTATAACGGTTATTGATGACAGTGCTTTTCTCAGCTGTACAGGCCTTACGAGCATAACAATCCCTGATAGTGTGACAACCATCGGCTACATGGGCTGTTTTAGCCAATGTTCGAGTTTAAAAACAATAACAATCGGCACTGGATTGACAAGCATTGGTATGGATGCTTTCACTAATTGTGAAAATCTCGAAAGTATAACGGTAGCTGAAGGCAATGCCACATATCATAGTGCTGGCAATTGCCTTATTGAAACCGAAAGCAAAACGTTGGTTTTGGGATGCAAAACAAGTATTATTCCAACCGACGGAAGCGTTACGAGCATCGGCAAAGATGCCTTCTGTGGGTGTACGGGACTGACAAATATAATCATTCCTGACAGCGTGGTAAACATCGACGATTGGGCTTTTGTCAATTGTACGGGGCTGACAAGTATAACAATTCCGGACAGCGTAACGAACATCGGCAAAGATGCCTTCGGACATTGTGCAGGGCTCACGAGCATAACCATCCCGGATAGTGTGACGAGCATAGGTTCGGAGGCTTTCTATGATTGCAGTGAACTGACAAGGATTGACTATGACGGAACGACGGATGAATGGCTTGCAATAGAAAAAAGTGACAGCTGGAACAGCCGTACCGGCGAGTACGTTGTTTATTGCACGGACGGGACAGTTGCAAAGGACGGAACCGTGACCAAAAACTAAAACACACAAAACAAAAACACAAAAGACAAAATTGTTAAGAAACAAACTTAAAGCACCCCTTTGGGGTGCTTTTTGTGTTGGTCAGAGATTCTTCGAGGGTGGGGCGCTGTAGCTCGACTCAGAATGACAGTTTAAAACACGTCAACCTGCAAAGCGTCTGCAATCAAGTTGCTTTGCTCTGCAAAGGTGCTACGCACAACAAATGCTATGGCATTTGCACTTGCTTGCGTCATCTGCGCACGGCAAAAAAATGCAAGCACTTTTTGCCTTTGCTTGTTGTCATCCTGAGACAGGCTTCCTTGACGGACAAGCGAAGGATCTAAAACATAACAAAAGCAGGGGCGTTCTCTTTCTTTTCTATAGGTCGTAGATTCTTCGAGGGTGGGGCGCTGTAGCTCGACTCAGAATGACAGATTAAAACACGTCAACCTGCAAAGCGTCTGCAATGCAAGTTGCTTTGCTTCGCAAAGGTGCTACGCACAACAAATGCCAAGGCATTTGCACTTGCTTGCGTCATCTGCGCACGGCAAAAAAATGCAAGCGCTTTTTTGCCTTTGCTTGTTGTCAGCCCCGAACGGGGGTTAGGCACATAGTGCCGAGTGCGAAGCACAGAATCCCGCAAAAAGTAAAACCGAGCCAAACCTTGAGGGTTCAGCTCGGAAACATTGGCGGAGAGTTAGTAACGAAAATCGAATTATATTTCAATGGTTGAAACAAACATTTATAAACTAATCACTCCAAATAACAATTTTTCTTGCAATATCATCACATTTATAATCTATC
>CAZBVO010000021.1:0-26498 GCA_964495385.1 uncultured Faecalibacterium sp. | reverse complement strand
GATTTTATGGTAACAAACGGAACCGAATAAGTCAATCGTTATTTGAAAACTCTTTAGTTTTGATTGAATTTGTCCGCAAAAAAACGGCAAACCTAACATTTTTGAGACGTAACCCACTCAGTCGGCAAAAACCGACAACGTATCCGAACTATCAACAGTCAAACTTAAAAAGATTCCGTCAAAACGAAACAGACGTTTACCAAAACAACGCTACAAACCCAAAAACCATCCAAAATCAACAAGCTTAAAAAAACAATCAAGGCAAAGCGAAACAATCAAAAGATTGTGCATACGTGGTATCACAAAAAAAAATCCTTACGGGTAAATGTTTGAGCCCGTAGAGAATAAAACCTAAAAAAAGAATTCCCACAAGTAACTATATAACCTTGTGGGAAAAAGAAACTTATGTTTGCTTTGGGTTTGACAGTATTATATGCAATCTTTTGGCGTTTGTCAACAAAAATAAAAGCGATGTAATTTTAGTCAAAAACCTTCAATTTTAACAACTGAGCAATTCCGGTATTGCCACTGCCCCGTCAAAAAATTTCGGCGACGTTTTTAATTAGGCGCCACAACCTCAAGCGGTTTTGTAACCGCAATTAAGTAAGCCGCAAAACGCAAACGGCAACGTTTTACCGATAAATCAACTTCAACCGCAAAAGAACCGCAAAAAAATCGGACCGCCCTGCCGAGCGATCCGACCCAATCGAATGTTAGTTGTCGCCGTGAAGCTTTCTGAGGAAAGCAGGCACGTTTTGATTTTGGTTGTTGAGGCGGATAACCTGAGTTCCGTCCTGCTGAGCAGGTGCGGCCTGCGGAGCTGCCGGAGCCGACGGAGCGGCATTGTCCATGATGTCAAACACGTTAAACTCGGCTTGAGGTGCAGGTTGTTCAACCGGTTTTTCCGGAGCCTTATGCTCTTCTTCCTCGGTGTGGCCGGTGAAGCCGGTTGCGATGATGGTGACGATAACTTCGTCCTTAAGTTCGGCATCGATGCAAGCACCGAAGATGATGTTGGCGCCGATGTCAACAACGTCCTGAACCAAGCAGCATGCTTCGTTGACTTCGCTGAGGGCAAGATCCAAACCGCCGGTAACGTTGAGGATAACGCCGGTTGCGCCTTCGATGTCTGTTTCGAGAAGCGGGCTCTGCACTGCTTGACGAACTGCTTCGAGAGTGCGGTTTTCACCTTTGCCGGAACCGATACCCATGTGAGCGAGACCTTTGTTTTTCATAACCGTGCGAACGTCGGCAAAGTCGAGGTTGATAAGTGCCGGGTTGACGATAAGGTCGCTTACGCCCTGGATGCCCTGACGCAAAACGTCGTCGGCAACTTGGAATGCTTTAACGATAGGGGTTCCCTTCGGAACTACCTGCAAAAGTTTTTCGTTAGGGATAATAAGAAGGGTGTCAACGTACTTGCGAAGTTTTTCGATACCGATTTCGGCGTTGACCATACGGCTCTTACCTTCGAAGTTGAACGGTTTGGTAACGACTGCAACCGTCAAAATGCCCATATCTTTTGCAAGTTGAGCAACAACCGGAGCAGCTCCGGTGCCCGTTCCGCCACCCATACCGGCAGTGATGAACACGAGGTCGTTTCCTTCCAAAACCTGTTTGATTTCTTCAACGGATTCCAAAGCGGAATTTTCGCCGACGGTCGGATCGGCGCCTGCGCCGAGACCTCTGGTAAGTTCTTTGCCAAGCTGAACTCTAAGTTCGGCCTTACTTCTGTTGAGTACCTGCAGGTCGGTGTTCATAGCCACGAAATCCGCGCTCTTGATACCTGCGTCGATCATTCTGTCAACGGCGTTGTTGCCGCCTCCGCCAATGCCGATTACTCTGATTTTTGCAACATCTACCGGTGCTTCAAACATAATATTTATCCTCCAAATTTTTCAAGTAGTTTTTTAATAAATCCGTATTTTCTTTGTTGTGCCAGTTTGCTTGCCGTCTCAAAAAGTGCCATGGTCGAGGCAAGCGACGGCTTGTCGTAACGAGGAAGATTCGAGGTCAAAACCTCAATAGGCCTTCCCGTGGAAGCCGAAAGATATTCCTTGGCTCCCCTAAGTGCCGTAAGACCACCGCCCGTCAGATAAACCGTTGCGTAGTCCGGGCAATCCTTGGATGCTATTTCAAACGCTTGCTTAATTATTCCCGCAATGCAGTCGAGCCTTGCATACGCTATGTCTCGGGCATCTTTTGCACTTATGCGAAGCGGTTCGCCGTTTTCGTCGAAAACCTCGATGTATTCCTGCTCGGAATAGTTGAGGTTTAGGTCGATTTTTTCCTGAACCTTTTCGGCAACGTCAAACGGAATGTTCAACAAAACGCTTATGTCTCCCGCAATGTGTCCTCCGCCTTGCGAAAAACTCGACAAACTCAAAAGTCCGTCACCCTTAACCGCCGCAACGCTGCCCGTGATGTAGCCGACGTCGACGATCAAAGCGTATCTGTCCCTCTGCTCCGGCCTGAGCAATCCCACAGCTTCGGCCCATGCTTCCGGAATGTATTCGATTTCCTTCAAACCGAGGTCTTCGGCCAAGCCGTCAAACAGCTTCAAAAAGTCTTTTTCACACAGAACATACGAAAGTTCCGCAGTGACTTTTTTGGCCACCAAGCCCCTCGGCTCGATTATGCGCTTCGGTCCCTCGTCTAAAACGTAGTAAATTGCCGAACAGTTCACCGACGAAAATCCCGGAGCGGTTTCTTCGAAATCGTCACCCTTTGCAAACAATGCGTTGATTTGTTCCGTCCCTATGCGACTCGGACGCTTGAATTCGTATGCGATGATTTTTGTTGCCACCGCCAGAAATTCGCTCGGAACGCCAACGTAAAGTTTTTTAACTTTGACGCCTGCTTCCACCTCCGCTATGTTCAAAGCGGAAGCCACTGCGCTCCTCAGCCCCGGAAGGTCAAACCACTCGCCTTGAGAAAAGCCTTGGTAGCCGTACTCACCCATGCCCTTTATGCTTGAAATACCGCCGTCGGTTTTTTCGCCTATCAAAACGGTGACCGATTTGCTTCCGATATCCATAACGGCAACGAGGTTGGCTTTTGCGGACATACTTTTCTCCTTTGCAAGTTTCTTGATATTATTATAAATAATATCGCCCCTTCCTGTCAACTGATTTTTTGCATTATTTTTTATTATTTTATATATTTTTAGAAAATTCGTGCGCGCTCGCGTGCGCATAAAAGGAAAAACACGCTTTTAGGCGTGTTTTTTTGGTTAAATACTCGAATTCCAAGCGTAAGCATCCTGCACCGCATCGTAGGTGGCGTAACCGCCGGACACGTTTTGACCGACCGCCAGATACCACTCGTAAGCACGCTTAACCCTGTGCTCCAAGTCCTCGGTGGTCAGGACAACGTGATTTGAATCTTTCAAATCGATTATAAGCGAAACGCCTTCGTTGGTAACCAAAGTCATTTCGTTTGCGGTAAAGCGGATGGTGCTTATAAATTTGCTGAACTCTTTCGGTTGTAAGCCTGCATACTGAAAACTTACCGCAACGTTTTGAAGCTGGTAAACCACGTTGCCGTATTCGGTGCTGAGCGTCTCCCCTATCACAACCGAACCGCCGGTGAGAGGAATGCTTTCGACAACGGCAAGCCCTGCCAATTCCTCCTCCGTTCCGTCAACCACGTTCAAAACCTTCATCATGCTGTCGACGATAACGTACTTGGTATCCGAAATGCCCGACGCCACCGGAATTGCCATAACCGGCGTGCGAACCGCAACGTACAGCACGATTTTGTTTATGTACCGCTCGATGGAAACGACCTCGACGTCCTTAACGTTACGTTCGATGTTTTTGGTCACCACGCTCTCACGGATAACAAACATATTCTTACCGACCGCCAGGCCCGAGTTGTCGATTATGCTTTGGTCGAATTCAAGCTGCTCCTCTTCGGACATGTTCGTAGGGGTTTCGTATTTGATTTCGATCCCCTTCACCACGAACACACAGCCGTTGACAACCAGAAGCACCGCTATGATCACCAACCCGACCAGCAGCGAAAGCATCCTTTTGTTCATTCAATCTTTCCTTTTTATCACAGCCCCAAGCGAGGCAAGCGTATTTTCGAATTTTTCGTATCCCCTGTCGACGTGTTCGATACCCGAAACGACGGATTTCCCGTTTGCGGCAAGTGCGGCCAAAACCGTTGCGGCACCGCCCCTTAAATCGTGACAGCAGACGTCGGTTCCCAAAAGCCGTTCGACTCCGTCTACAAAAGCCGTTTGCCCCGAAATCACTATTTCGGCACCGAGTTTTTGCAACTCTTCTGCATGACGGAACCTTGTTTCGAACAAATTTTCCCTTATTACGCTTTTCCCTTTCGCCAACGCCGCAACCGTCATAAACTGCGATTGCATATCGGTCGGAAACTGCGGATAGGGCCCCGTCGACAACCCGAAAGCCTTAGGCCTCGAGTCGGAGAACACAACTATATTAGCACAATCGACACTAAACTTGCAAGCGCTTTTAGCAAGTTTTCGGATTATCCCGTCAAGGTGCGGCAAAAAAACGTCGGTCAGGCGCACTTCTCCGCCGCATGCGGCAACCGCACACATCAAAGTCCCTGCAACTATGCGGTCAGGAATGGCCCCGTAAACCGTTCCGTGCAGTTTTTGCACCCCTTCTATTTCGACGGTATCCGTTCCCGCGCCGCTTATTTTTGCCCCCGAAGCGTTCAAAAAGTTTTGCAAATCCACTATTTCGGGCTCTTTTGCCGCATTTTTAATCACGGTACGACCGGGCAACAAAACGGAAGCGGTCATCATATTTTCGGTGGCACCGACGCTTACGCCTTTTAGGCGTACCTCGCCCGGGCGCATATTTTTGCCGTCGCAAATCAAAAATCCGTCCGACGTTTCTTGAATTTTGACGTTCAAACCTTTAAGTCCCTCGACGTGTATGTCTATCGGGCGCGCGCCTATGTTACATCCGCCCGGGCTCGCAAGCACCGCATACCCCGACGAAGCCAAAAGGCTTCCCAGCAAAAACACGCTGCTGCGCATCTTCCCAGCAAGGGCGGCATCGATTTTAAGCGGTTTTACTTCGCCGGAAACCGAAATATCTCTCCCGTTTTGCCTAACTTCCGCCCCGAGCGACGACAGTATTTCGACCATTGCACTTACGTCCGAAATGTTCGGGCAGTTTTCGATTACGGTGGTCTCGTCGGAAATGACCGAGGCCGCCAGAATGGGCAACACGGCGTTTTTTGCCGCAGGTATGCTCACGTCTCCAAACAGCTTCCGTCCGCCTTCTATTTCAAAACAACTCATACAAAAGCCCTCGTCAAACTTACGTCTCCGTGCGCCGAAACGTTCATTATCACACCCGTCGCCGCCAAAAAAGCAACCAAACTGCTTCCGCCGGCCGACATAAACGGCAAAGGAAGCCCCGTAGGAGGTATGCTTCCGCTGACCACTGCAGCATTTACCAAAACCTGCACCGCAACCACCGACGTAATGCCCGTAACCAGATAGCATTCAAACGAACTTCTCGCACTCCTTGCGACCTTAAACCCCTCGACGCAAAAAATCGCAAACAGCAACAGCACGGCCGCAACTCCGAACAGCCCCAACTCTTCCCCTACCACCGACAAAATAAAATCGCTTTCGGAAAAGGGCAAAAACAAATATTTTTGCCTGCTGCAAAACAGCCCCACGCCGAACAGACCGCCCGAGCCCAACGCATAGTAACTTTGTATCAACTGATAGCCCTCTCCTTTGGGCGAGCTCCACGGATCCAAAAATGCGGACAGCCTTTTTAGTCGGTACGGCTCGGCAACGATAAGAACGGGAAGCGCAATTGCCGCACCTCCGCCCAGCATGGCAAAAGTTTTCATTTTGGCGCCTGCGACGAAAATCATAATCGCCGTAACCGCGGCGGCACAAACGGTGATGCTCATGTTGGGTTCCAAAATAATCAAGACGCATTCGGCAAGTCCGATGCAAAGCGCAATCGCAAAGTTTTTAAACTTGCGCATGTCCCTGTCCGCCATAAAATCGGCAAGAGCAAAAACCGTTGTAAATTTTGCGTATTCCGACGGTTGCACGGTTGCAAATCCCAGATTGAGCCATCTTTTCGCACCGTAGCTTTCAACACCCAAACCGGGTACGAAAACAGCCGCAAGCAACAACAAGCCCGCGGCGTAAACGACGTAAGAATAACCGCGCAATTTTTCAAGATTGACAAAAAACATCAAAATCATTGCCAAAATTCCCAAAAATAAGGCAAAAAGCTGCTTTTTGACATAAAAAAACGCATCACCGTAGTTCTTCAACGCCGAATATGACGAGGCCGAATAGATCATAACCACCCCGAAAACCGACAAAAACACGGCTATTAAGGGTATTTTAGGCCGAATTTTACGCATCCGGCAGTTCCGAAAAGTACTTATCGAAAGCACGGCCCCTCTCGACGTAGTCGGAAAATTTGTCAAAACTGGCCGAACTTGGCGAAAAAACGACGTTTTTGCCCCAAAATGCAAAACTTTCCGTAACACATTCTTTCAAAGTCGACCGATATGATACGTCGGTGCGCCCCAAGCGTATGGCACTGTCGATTATTTTGTCGGCGTTTGCTCCCGTAACGAGTATGCGCACAACGTTGTCGGGCAACCGTGAAAACAGCTCGTCGAAGTTCTCCCCCTTGTCGCTTCCGCCGAGTATCAAAAGAGTTTCGCCCTCGACCGAGCCTACCGCCGCAAGCGTTGCGGAAACGTTTGTCCCTTTGCTGTCGTTGTAAAACCGCTTTCCTGCCTTTTCGCCCGTAAAGCGCATTCTGAAATCGGGCAAGCGAAATCTTTTTAAAACCGAAGCGATAATCTTAGGGTTTATTCCCAAAAGCATTGCCGCCGCGACTGCGGCGAGTGCGTTTTCGAGATTGTGCGCCCCTTCGAGCTGCAAATCCTCTACATTCATAATCTCCGTGCGGTGTTCGTCCTCAAAATATATTACGTTTTTTTCGACAAATGCGCCTCTAACTCTCGTTTTTTTGCTAAAATAGTAGTTATTCGCCCTACTTTTTGCCGCAAGTGCCAAACTTTCGGCATCGTCGAAATTGAAAATCGCGGCATCACGCTTGGTTTGATTTTTCAAAATGGCCGCTTTGGCCTCGACGTACTCGCCAAAACCGCCGTGATAATCCAAATGGTCGGGCTTAACGTTCAAAAGAAGTGCGATTTCCGGCTCGAAACCGTCGATTAGCGACAGCTGAAAGCTCGAAGCCTCCACCACCGCCACGTCGTCGAATCCCAAATCCGAAACCTTTTCGGAAAACGCAACGCCATAGTTCCCCACCGTTTCGGCACGTCTTCCCGACGCTTCGACGGTTTCGGCAATCATTTTGCACACGGTGGTTTTGCCGTTGGTTCCCGTGACCGCAACTATTTCAGAATCGCAAAAAGCGTAAGCAAGCTCCAACTCGCCTATCACTTCTATCCCCTCTTCCTTTGCCCTTTTTAATATGTAGCAATCGGGACGCACGGACGGCGATGCGACCACCAAATCCAACGAGCTTAAAAGTTCGGACGGATTTGTTGCCTGCAAAAATTCCGACTCGACCTTTTTGTCGTCGTAAACGTAAACTTTCGCTCCCTTTTCGGCCAACAACTTTGCGGCCGCTTTGCCGCTTATGCCGTAGCCGTAAACCAACGCTTTTTTGCCTTTTAAGGCGTTAATCATCTTTTACACTCCCAAACTGCTTATTGCAACCGATGCGAAAAGCAAACTTACGATGACGTACCACCAAACGATTTTTTGTTCCTTAACACCGCTTTTTTCGAGGTGGTGGTGATACGGCGACATTTTAAATATTCTTTTTCCCGTAAGTTTAAACGCAATCACCTGCATTATTACAGATATGCAACCGACCGTGTACATTATTCCGACGATGACCACCAAAAAAGGCGAACGGGTAAAAATGCCCACGATTCCCACTGCTCCGCCCAGCGCCAGCGAACCGGTGTCGCCCATCATGATTTCGGCAGGATTTGAATTGTGCCACAAAAAAGCGCACAGCGCACCCACCGTTGCCGCACAAAACACCGACAAACTTTCAAGTTCTTCGCCGTAAAGCGTTTCGCCCGAGTTCGCCGCCGACGTCGCAAGCAACGCGCATATTGCCGAAAAAGCCGCAAAGTACACCACTCCGACGCTTCCCGCAAGCCCGTCCAACCCGTCCGTAAGGTTCACCGCATTGGTCGAGGCAATCAGCACCAGCATGACAAACGGAACGTACCAACCTTTCAAGTCGAGCGTATTTTGCGAAAACGGCAAGGTTATTTGCTGCCCGAGAAGCGGATTTTTGTAAGCGTAAACGGCCACAAGCACGGCAATTCCCAATTGCCCGACAAGCTTTTGATAGGCTTTCAAACCTTGATTTTGCCGATAACGTATTTTGATGAAATCGTCCAAAAATCCCAAAACCGCATAGGCGGCTACGGTCGCCGAAACAACCGCATTTGTTTTTGAGTAGCCGAAAATAAGCGAAAAAGCAATCATCGGCAGTATAAAGATAAAACCGCCCATGGTAGGCGTGCCGGACTTTGCCTTATGCTGTTCGACGTAGCCCAAAATCACCTGACCGGCCTTAAGTTTTTTGGTCAATTTTATAACGGCCGGCGCAAGCAACATCCCGAAAGCAAACGAACAGACGGCCGCAACCGACAGTCTAAGTGCGCCGCTCAACACGTTTTGCTCCTTATTTTGGACGTGATTTCCTTCAAGTCGTTGTAAGGGTGCTTTACTCCTCCGATTTCAATATAGTTTTCCGCACCCTTTCCCGCAAAAACCGCAACGTCGCCGCTTTTGACGTTTTCCAAAACGAAATCGACGGCCGACCGCCTGTCCGAAATCATGATGCATTTTGCCGAATCGGCCCCCGAAAGTATGTCGGCAATTATGTCCGACGGACGCTCGCTTCTCGGATTGTCCGACGTCAAAACCACTTTGTCGGCCAGGTCGGTGGCAATCTTCCCCATTATCGGGCGTTTACTTTTGTCCCTGTCGCCGCCGCAACCAAAAACCGCCCAAAGATTTCCCGAGCAAAGTTCTCTTGCGGTTTTCAAAAGATTTCGCAGTCCGTCGGGCGTATGCGCAAAATCAACCACGATTTTGGCCCCGTTAAAATCGGCGGTCTCGAATCGGCCGGGTATGCTTTTGAGTTTTTCGAGAGCCGAAAGCATACATTCTCTTTTCACCCCCAAAACTTTTGCCGCCGTCATTGCGGCAAGCAAATTGTAAACGTTGTGCAAACCGTGCAACGCCGTTTTGACTTCAAACACGTCGTCGAACAGATTTACGACAAATCGGGTTCCCGTCGCCCCGTGCAACACGTCGATTGCAAAAACGTCGGACGGATTTTCAAGCCCGTACGACACCGAAGCGACGTCTGCCGAGTTCAAAATTTGCCGTCCGATTTCATCATCGACGTTGATAATTGCAAATTTTGTCGAATTTTTACAAAAATAGCCCTTTTTTACCTCGGAATATGTTTTCATATCCCCAAAATAATCGAGGTGGTCCTGCGAAAAATTGGTAAAAACCGCAACGTCCGACACCGTTCCAGCGGTTTTTTTAAGCGCAATCGCGTGAGCGGACACTTCCATAACCACAACCTCAACCCCCGCTTTTTGCATTTTAAAAAACAGGCGGTGCATTTCGAAAGGATCGGGAGTGGTCATATCCGTCTGCACGGTTTTTCCGACGTAAGTTGCCCCGTTGGTGCCGATTACACCCACTTCGACGCCCGACTCCGACAGCATTTCGGCAAGTATTTTGGCGGTAGACGTTTTGCCGTTTGTCCCTACAATCGCAACTATTTTCAAATTGTCCGATGCCGAACCGAAATAGTTTTTGCTTATTTTCGCATACGCTTCTCTGGTGTCGGGGACGATAATTTGCGGCAAGCTGCAATCCACCTCACGTTCGGCAACCACGGCAACGGCTCCGAGCATCTGCGCATTTAAAGCAAAGTCGTGTCCGTCGGCATTTTTGCCTTTTAGGCAAACAAACAAATTTCCCGGTTCGGTTTTATGGCCGCAAACGGAAATTCCCGTAACTTCGATATCGGCGTTCACGTCGGCGTTTACATCGGCCACGCCGACCAAAAGGTCTGAAAGTTTTCTCATAGTCAACCTCTTTTCAAATGTTTTTCCAACCTATCTTATTATGTAATAATAACCGAGTCAACGGTAAGGCGAAAATCGACCTTTAAAGTCAATTTGTAACCAAAAGCGCAACCGTTTTTCCGTCAATCTCCGCCCCCGCCGCAGGAATTTGCTCCGAAATCACCGAGCCCTCTCCGTCCGTTTCGAAATAAACGCCCGCCAAGTCAAGCACTCTTTTGGCCTCCGAAACCGTCAATCCCGTTACGTCGGGCATCAAAAAAGTTTTCGAAAGCGCCGCGTCGGTTTCGGAATACTTAGGCTCGGCGCCGTAGCGTGCGAATATTCCCTTAAAAATTTCGCCGACGTACGGAGCGGCAACTATGCTTCCGTAATAAGGCCCGACAGGCTCGTCAACCATAAACAAAACCAAAATCCGTCTGCCCCCTACGTCCGAAAAACCGATGAAACTCGAAATATATTTCCCCGACGCTATTTTGCCGTCGGCATATTTTTGCGCCGTACCCGTTTTGCCGCCTATGTCGTAGCCGGAAACGTATGCCCCTTTGCCGCCCCCTTCCGAAACTACGGCATAAAGCATTTGACAAAGCTTTTCGGAAGTCGTTTCGCTTATTATCCGTTCCCCTTCGACGGTGCGATGTCTGTACGCTTCTCGCCCCTCGCCATCCGAAGCACTTTCCAAAATATACGGTTCCACCGACACTCCGCCGTTGACGCAGGCCGCCACCGCCGCTAAAAGTCCCACCGGCGTTACGGCAACCGCCTGACCGAAGCCGATGCGTGCCAAATCAACCGATTTTACGTTTTTTTCGTTCAAAAACAAGCCCGAAGTTTCGCCGACTACGTCTATTCCCGTTTTGTTTTTTAGGCCGAACCGCTCCAAATAATCGTAAAAAACCTCGGTTCCGATAGCCAAAGCGCTGTCCATAAACACGCAGTTGCAGCTGTTTTTTACGCCTTCGGCAAAAGTCTGACTGCCGTGCCCCTTCGATTTCCAGCATTTGATTTTTTGCCCGTCCACAATTCTGGAGCCCGCGCAGTAAAAACGCTTGCCGTCCGAAAACACCCCTTCTTCCAACGCAATTGCCGAAGTCAGTATTTTGAAAGTGCTTCCCGGTTCGTACACCGTTGACACCAACAAATTTTTGCTTTTTGCAAACAGCGAAGCCACGTCGTCGCGCGGAACGTTGTTTAAATCGAAATCGGGCTTGCAGCTCATGGCAAGCACCGCACCCGTGGATGCGTCCATAACCATACAGCTTGCGCTTTTCGCATTGGTTGCGGCCATCGCCTTTTCCAAAGCACCCTCGATGGTCATCTGCACTTTAAAATCCAGAGTCGTGGTTAAGTTTAACCCCGAAACGGACGGAATATACGTTTGCTTGCCGCTCTCGAGTTCCTTTCCGACCAAATCCGTTTCGGTCAAAACCGCTCCGTCGATACCTTTAAGGTAATCCTCGTAGTAGCTTTCCAAACCGCTTTGCCCCTTAACGTCCGAATCGCAAAAACCCAAAAGCTGAGTCATGAAATCGCCGTACGGATAGTACCGCTTCACCGACTGCGAAAAGTAAATTCCCTCCAAACCGCTGTCTTTTATTTGAAGCATAACCGATTTTTCGACACCTTTCGCCACGGTTATTTCCGACACCTTGTGCGCTTTGATTTTTGTAAGCAATTTTTCGGCATCGGCACCCAGCGTGTTTTTCAACAGCGATGCCACGGCCTCGGGTTCGGTAACAGCATTCGGACGGACGTACACCGTAAAAACAGTTGTCGACGAGGCCAGCACAACGCCTTCGGAATCCAATATTTTTCCCCTTTCGGCCGTCAACGGCAAGTCGCGCATCCACTGATCGGCCGCCTTAGCCGTCAAATCTTCGCCCCAAAACGCCTGAACGTACACAAATCTTCCGAAAACCGCCGTAAAAACCACAATTACGACGGCAACCGCCGCGGTTATCCTTTTTGTCGGACTGTATAAAAAACAATTTTGTTCTTCTTTTCTCATACCGAATTTTATGCCTTGCCCTTTGCACATATTCGCAGGCGTAAAAAAAAGCAACCGCCCCGAATTTCTTCGAGGCGATTGCTTTTTGGGATTTATACTATGTTCTCATATGCATAGTTGGCAAATATTCAGTTGCTTCCGAAAGTGTCGTTGAGTTTGTCGCAAAAGCTGTCAAACCAATTGGTTTCCACGGTGCGCTCGGAAGGTGCGGCCATGAAATGCAAGCCGTCGGCGTTGGTTGCAAACGGATCGGCGGTAACGCTGGTTATAGGCAAATCGCTGGCATCGGTGCCGTTGATTACTTCGGCGTTTACGATAACAAGTGCCGTAATAAGCAAAACCACTGCGATGTAAACGGCAAGGATAACCTTGCTTTGGGTGTTCAGCTTTCTGCGAGGCTTAACCTGCGCCGAAGCGGCCGAACGGGTATATTCCACAGGTCTGAACTGCTGTTCCGTGCGAACGGGAGCCGCCGGTGCATAATAGCTCTGCGGATTGTACGTTGCAGCCTGAGACGAGCCGTTCAATTTGTTCCAAAGATAGTCGGTGTATTCGTCGTTTCTCTGCTGAGTCGGCTGATAAGCGCTATTAACCTGTTGGCCGTAGCTCGAGCGAGGCACGTAGTTGGTGTAGGACTGATAATCGACGTTTTGATTTTGTTCGGTTCTTTCTCTGGTTGCTAACATAGTTTCTATCCTCTCTTATTTTTTAAATTCTCACAATTTTTCCGCTATCCTCAGTTTGGCGCACTCTGCGCGACTGTTGACCTCGAGTTCGGCGGCAGATGCCGTAACGGGCTTTCCGGTCAGTATTTTAATTTCCCTTTTCTTTCCGCAGACGCATTTTGGCAAGCTCTTGTCGCAAACGCAGTCCGCTTCGAAGTATTTAAAAACGTTTTTTATGATTCTGTCCTCGAGGCTGTGGAAGCTTATAACGCATATCCTGCCCTTCGGATTGAGGCGACGCACAAGTTCCGAAACCGCTTCGTCAAGCCTGTTAAGTTCGCCGTTAACCTCTATTCTTATTGCCTGAAACACCCTTTTTGACGGATTGCCGTATTTGAAACGGTTTGCGGCAGGCACGCTTTTTTCGATTAAAGAGGCAAGCTGTCCGGTGGTGCGCAAAGTGTTTTTTTCGCGTTCTCTGACGATGTTCTCCGCTATTCGTCTCGAAAATTTTTCTTCGCCGTAAACGGTGAATATCCTTGCCAGCTCGTTAAGGCTGTACTCGTTGACGACGTTGAATGCGGTCAGGTATTGACTTTGGTCCATTCTCATGTCGAGCGGTGCGTCCTTCATATAGCTGAATCCTCGCTCGGCAGTGTCTATCTGATAACTGGATACGCCAAGGTCCATAAGTGCGCCGTCGACGTGTTCGATATCCAGTTCGTCCAAAATGTTTTTGATGTTTTTGAAGTCGTCGTGAACAAAGGTGATTTTGTCCTTATGCTCTTTCAGACGTTCGGCCGACGCTATGATGGCGTCCGCATCCTTGTCGATGCAAATAAGCCGCCCCGAAGTCAACCTTTTTGCTATTTCCGAGCTGTGGCCTCCGCCACCCAAAGTGCAATCGACGTATATTCCGTCCTCTTTAACGTTCAGACCGTCGATACATTCGGTGAGCATAACCGGCAAGTGCCTGAATTCCATTTTACACTCCGTATTGTCCCAGGCCCGTAAACGCTTTGTCGAAATCGTCCGGATCGTCGCAATCGTTGTAAGCGTTCCAACGTTCTTCCGACCAAAGTTCGATTCGGTTTCCTACCCCGACAAACACGACGTTCTTTTTGATGTCGGCAAACTTTTTGAGGTTGCCGTCCAAAATGAATCTGCCCTGATTGTCTTCTTCCGGACTGTCGCTGTTGGCGAAGAATTTTCTGACCGCCTTTTGGTTGGACATGTCGCCGAAAGGAATTGCCGCAAGCTTAGCTTGAATGTCTTCGACCGTTTCGGGTGCAAAAATAAACAGACACCCGTTTACGCCCCGTGTGATGACGTAACCCTGCCCCAACGAACCTTTGAGTTTGCTCGGGATTCTGAGTCTGCCTTTGGCATCCATTTGGTGATTGAATTTGCCGAAGAAATACACGCTTTGCTCCTTGTTGAATAATTTTGTAACTTAATGATATCATAGATATTTTTCAGACGCAACCACTTTTGACCACTTTTTTTGATTTTTTTAAAAAAAATTTACAGCCGCTGATCACTTTGCGACAAAAAAGCCCCCAAAACCGCGTTTTTGCCCCTTTAACAAAGAAATACTGCCCGAAACAGCGGTGGTCAAGCCTCCCTAACTTTTTCAAAAAATCACCTCATTTTATGTTTTTCCCGGCCATTTTGTGAACCTTTGAAAACAAAAATTCAATCCGAAAATTACGCCTGAAAACGCCTGTCGAACCGACGTTTTTCGGCCAACGAAAAATCGCCGCCGAAATTGCGTTTTCGGCAGCGATTATATTATTGTTAATATTTGCATATAATATATTTTATTATATATGCGCTTCTTCCGACTTTTCGGCGGTGTCGTAAAGCAAAACCAGCTTGTTGTCGATTTGGTCGCAACTGGTGATATAGTAGTCAACCCCGTCACGGTTTACCACCGGAACAACTCGGCTGTTTTTTCCGTGCAAATGTCCGTAAACCACCTTGCGAACGCCGCATTCGGAAAATATCTTTGTAAATTCCGATTCGTCAAAGCGAGCGTTGAACGGCGGGTAATGCACGAGCCCCACGGCAACGTCCCCTTCCTGAAGCTGTTTTTTCATGTCTTCGACGGAAAAGTTGAGGCGCAAAATTTCGTGTTCGTAAATTTTTTTATCCTCTTCCGAGGTGTCCTTGGACGGAACAACCCAACCCCTCGTGCCGAAAAAGACAAATCCGTCCAGGCGCAAAGCGTTGTTTTGAAGCGGATAAACTCCGTATTTTTCGGCCATCGTTTTTACCTTGCCGTAGCTGGACCACCAATAATCGTGATTGCCTTTGATTATAACTTTTCTCCCGGGAAGTTTGCCTATTTGTTCAAAATCGGCCTCGGCGTCGGCAATGCGCATCCCCCACGACAAATCGCCCGCCAAAAGCACTATGTCCTCGGCGGAAACTTTGCTTTTCCAGTCCTCGACGATTTTTTCCCAATGACCTTCCCAGCTGTCGCCGAAAACGTCCATAGGCTTGTCGACCGAAAAAGAGAGATGTAAATCGGATATCGCAAAAACTTTCATTTCGTCCTCCGGGATAATGATAACACAACAAGGCGGTTTTTTCAAGAATTTGACGGCACATTTCAAAAAGTAACCAAAATAAGGCTTCGGGCATAAAATACAGCAAAGCCATATAGGAGGTAAAAATATGTCGTTCAATTGCAATACAAATTCAACACGAACGCCGGGCCCCATAACGGGCAACCCGATAAACGGACTGTGCGAAAAAGCATGCATACAGGCATCGCGCGTTTTCGACGCCTGCATAAACCAACAACCGCTTGAAGGCTACACCCTCGCCCTGACCGATCCGTCCCCGACTACATACGTCGCCCCGTTGACCTTTGTCAGCGGCCGCCAAACGACAACCGTCGGCACCCTGACCGCACTCACGGTAACGCCGCTTGCCGACCAACCCGGCTACAACCGCGTACAGGCCACGGTAACAATCCCCGTCTCGGTGGCATACACCGACGCAAACGGCACGGCAGGCACCGCCACGGGAACGATAACAAGAAGCTTTGACGTCGTCATGCGATTCCCTCAAGCAAGCATCTTCCCTGCAAACGTAACCGCAAAAGTCAGTGCGGTTGTCGCATCGGGAACTTACGTCGGCGACTTAACCTTCTCGGTAACCGCGTGCGTGGTTGTCATTTTAAAGGTCGAGGCAGACGTCGAACTTATGGTCCCGTCCTACGGCTACTGTCAAATTCCGGAGTGCCAGCCGTACACTCAGGAAATATGCACCGGAGTGTTTGACGCACCTTTGTTCCCGAGGTAAAAACAAGAACGTAAACACGCCTTCGTTCCCTAAAATAAAAGCGATTGCGTTCCCGCGTAAAACAAAATTTCCCGCCGTTTTGGCGGGAAATTGTTCTATAATTCAACGTTTTTCATAGCACTTAGCCCAAAATTTGACCGATTCTGGCAAAAATTTCGTCTTTTCCTGTTTTTTTCATACTCGAAACAACAAGTATGTTTTCGATGCCCAAAGCAAGTTCGGAGGCAATGGCTCGCCTACTGTTTTGCTGTTGCATGCGGCTGAGTTTGTCGGCTTTTGTCGCAACAACGGTAAACGGAATGTTGAAGTGATACAAATAGTTCAGCAGCATTTTGTCGTCGTCGGACGGTTTATGACGTATGTCCACCAACACGAAAACGTGTTTCAAAGTCGGACTTTTTTGAAGATAACCTTCGATCATTCTGCCCCATCTGGCCTTTTCCTCTTTCGGGGCTCTCGCAAAACCGTAGCCCGGTAAATCCACCAACAAAAACTCTCCGTTGTTGATGTCAAAATAATTCAGCAGCCTGGTTCTGCCCGGCTCCGACGAGGTGCGAGCAAGCTTACCGTTTGAGGTTATGAAGTTTATGAAGCTGGATTTCCCGACGTTGGATTTCCCGGCAACGGCAATTTCCGCCTTGTCGTAAGACGGAAGTTTGTCGCTGTCTGCGACGGAGATAACAAATTTTGCGTTTTTAATAATCATTTTCGTATCGCCTTTTCAAACACTTCCGCCACGTTTTCGACGGTCACGATTTCAATTTCCGATCTGACGCTTTCAGGGATATCCGAAAGGTCTTTTGCGTTTTCCTTAGGGATGATAACCGTGGATATGCCTGCCCTGTGCGCCGCCAAAAGTTTTTCCTTCAGACCGCCGATAGGCAGAACCTTACCTCTAAGCGTGATTTCACCCGTCATAGCAACGTCACATCTCACGCCCTTTTCCGTCAAAGCGGACAGCACCGCCGTGGCGATGGTGATACCTGCCGACGGGCCGTCTTTAGGGATGGCACCCTCGGGAACGTGAATATGTATGTCGTTGTTTTTGAACAGTTCGTCCGAAACACCCAAAAGTTTTTCGTTGGCGCGTATGTATGTTACGCCTGCCCTGGCGGATTCTTTCATGACGTCGCCGAGGTGTCCCGTCAAAAGCAAATCGCCCTTGCCCGGTATCAGGCTGACTTCGATTGAAAGTATCTCTCCTCCGACGGCGGTCCAAGCCAATCCGGTTGCGGTGCCAACTTCGTCCGTCGAGGATTTTTGCGGAGCAAGATATTTTTCGGGACCTATGTAGTCCGAAAGATTTTGAGCGGTCACGACTATGTTCTTTTGTTTGCCGCTCTCGACAAACTCTCGTGCGGCCTTGCGCATAACTTCGCCGATAGTCTTTTCCAGCCCTCTGACGCCGCTTTCCCGAGTGTAATGACGTATTATTTGCGCAATAACGTCGTCGGCAAGCGTAAATTTGTCGTTAGGCAAACCGTTCACTTTAAGTTGCTTAGGCACAAGGTGCCGTTTTGCGATTTCAAACTTTTCGTCCGGAGTGTAACCGCTCATTTCCACAATTTCCATTCTGTCGTAAAGTGCCGGCGGAATGGTTTCGGCGCTGTTTGCCGTGGTAATGAAAATGACGTTTGAAAGGTCAAACGGTATTTCAAGGTAGTTGTCTCTGAAGCTGTTGTTTTGCTCGGGATCCAAAACTTCCAACAATGCGCTTGCCGGATCACCACGGTGATCGGAGGCGATTTTGTCGATTTCGTCAAGCAAAAACACGGGATTCATGCTTCCCGCCTGCTTAATTCCCGTAATAATTCTGCCGGCCATGGCACCGATATAAGTTTTTCGGTGGCCTCTTATTTCCGCCTCGTCGTGCACGCCGCCCAAGCTCATGCGAACGTATTTTCTGCCGATGGCTTCGGCGATACTACGAACCACGCTTGTTTTTCCGACGCCCGGAGGCCCCACCAAACACATGATAGGTTCTCTGTTTTCGGAGGTCAACTGCTTGACTGCGATAAATTCCATAATACGGTCCTTGACTTTGTCGAGGCCGTAATGGTCGCTGTCCAAAGTTTCCTTAACCTTTAAAAGGTCGACGTTCTCCTCCGTCTCCACCCCCCACGGAAGTTCAAGAACAAAATCGAGGTAATTTCTGGTCAGAGCGTAATCGGGACTGGACGGCGACATATTGTTGCCCCGTTCGAAATCCTTTTTAAGCTTTTGCTTATACTCGTCGGCAATAGGCAGGCGGTCGATTTTTTTGATGTAAACCGCATCTTCTTCGCCTTCGCCCAGTTCGTCCTCGATGGCACGAAGCTGTTCGCGAAGATAATATTCACGCTGGCTGTCGTCTATTTCGTTTTTGACCTTGCTTGCGATTTTTTGATCGATTTCGGCAATCTTCATTTCCTCGATAAGCGAATCGACCAATTTTTCCATACGCTCCTCGAGGGACGGAATTTCCAAAAAACGTTGCTGATTTTTCCTAAGGAAAAAGTGCGCCGCCTGATAGCAGAAAACCGACGGATTTTCTTCGTTCAAAATAAGCGTTTGCGCATCTTTCGGCATCGCTTCAGCCATAACGGAAGGCCCTGAAATAATCTCTTTTGCCTTTCTGAAATAAGCTTCGACGGCCGGAGTTGCCGCATTTTTTTCTCTTATTGCCTGATATTCGGCAACGTAAAAAGGCTCCTCGTGAACGTAGGAGGTTATTTTTACCTTTTTCTCTGCCACGACAACCACGCGTTTAACGTCGTCGGGCATGTTTACGATCTGCACGACTTTTGCCAAAACGCCCACTTCGGAGACGTCGTCGGGACGCGGATTAGGCACCAGATTGGACTTTTGAGAGGCAAGCAAAATATTGCCGCCGCAACTTGTGCAGGCATCCGCCAAAGCGGCAAGACTTTTTGCTCGGCCTACGTCAAAATGAACCGTCGTTTGAGGAAAAACCGTTAATCCCCTTAAGGGAATTAACGGCAGACTTGTGTATTTAACCATACTTCTCCTAGGCGATTTCCGACCTTACTATTTCGGGTTGAAGCTTTTTAAGCACGGTGTCGCCGTTTACGATAACTTTTTTGATGGACGTATCGGACGGAATGCTGTACATAATGTCAAGCATAACGCCTTCCAAAATGCTTCTCAGTCCCCTTGCGCCCGTGTGCAGACTTATTGCTTTGTCGGCAACCGCCATCAATGCGTCGTCCGTGATTTCCAGTTCGACGCTGTCAAGCGAAAACAGTTTTTCGTATTGCTTTACGAGGCTGTTTTTAGGTTCCTTCAAAATTTTGACCAGTGCGTCGCGATCCAATTTGTCGATGCCGACAATGATAGGAACACGCCCCACAAATTCCGGAATCAAACCAAACTTAATAAGGTCGTCCGGCTGAATTTCTGCAATAAGTTTGCTGTAGTTTTCGCCTTCCGCGGTTTTGATGTTTGCACCGAAACCGAGGCTGCTGTTGTCGCGGCGTTTGTCGATGATTTTGTCAAGTCCGACAAAAGCCCCGCCCAACACAAACAGAATGTTTGTGGTGTCTATTTGATAAAATTCCTGTTGCGGATGTTTCCTTCCTCCTTGCGGCGGAACGGAAGCGACGGTGCTTTCCAAAATTTTCAAAAGCGCCTGCTGAACTCCCTCGCCCGAAACGTCGCGAGTTATGCTGACGTTTTCGCTTTTTCTGGCGATTTTGTCGATTTCGTCGATGTAAATGATGCCTTTTTCCGCCCTCTTTATGTCGCCGTCGGCGGCCTGAATAAGCTTCAAAAGTATGTTTTCGACGTCCTCGCCGACATAACCGGCTTCGGTCAAAGTGGTTGCGTCGGCAACCGCAAACGGAACGTTCAAAATTCCGGCAAGCGTTTTTGCCAACAGAGTTTTTCCGCAACCGGTAGGCCCCAAAACAAGCACGTTGCTTTTGTCCAAAACAACGCCGTCGTCCGAAGCCTTACCGTTAGTGTTGATGCGTTTATAGTGATTGTAAACGGCAACCGAAAGCACTTTTTTTGCCTCGTCTTGCCCGATGATGTACTCGTCGAGTTTTGCTTTAAGCTCGGCAGGCGTCAACAGATTTATTTCCGACGACGCCTCCCCGTCCTTAAACTCGGAGCGCAAAATGTCGTTGCACGTTTCAATGCAGTCGTTGCAGATTGCAACGCCGTCGGGACCGGAGATAAGTTTTTCCACCTTATCTTCGCTCCTTCCGCAAAATGAACAGTAAAGTTTGTCGTTGATTCCCACGTCCACCTCTATTTCCTGCGGGCAAACACTTGGTCGATAAGGCCGTAGGCCTTAGCTTCGTCCGCGGACAGGAAGTTGTCGCGATCGGTGTCGACTATGATTTTGTCCAAAGGCTGACCGGAGTTTTCGGCCAGAATTTTGTTGAGTCGGGATTTGGTTTTAAGAATATGCTCGGCGTGAATAGCTATGTCCGAAGCCTGCCCTTGAAAACCGCCCAAAGGTTGGTGAATCATAATTTCGCTGTTAGGCAAAGCGTATCTTTTGCCCTTTGCGCCCGACGACAGCAAAAACGCACCCATCGATGCGGCCATTCCGATGCAAATGGTCTGAACGTCGCATTTGATGTAGTTCATGGTGTCGTAGATTGCAAGGCCGGCCGAAACGCTTCCGCCCGGGCTGTTGATGTAAAGGCTGATATCTTTCGAGGAATCCTTTGCTTCGAGATAAATAAGTTGCGCCACAACGGTGTTTGCGACCGCATCGTCGATTTCGCCGGTGAGGAAAATTATTCTGTCCTCGAGCATTCTGCTGTACAAATCATAACTGCGTTCGCCCCTGTCTGATTGCTCGACGACGTACGGTATGAGTGCATTTCGCATAAATATGCCTCCTTTTGCGGCTGTTGCCGCCAATTTGTTATTTTACGATAGTGTTGTTAGCCTTGAGGAAGTCGAAAATCTTGTCGGTTGCAAGATTGTTGACGATGTAGTTGAGTTGACGTTCGTGCATGGTTTTGGTGTATTCTTCAACGGTCTTTTTGGCACCCTCGGCAAACTCTGCGATTTTGGCATCGACTTCTTCCTTGGTCGGCTCGAGTTTTTCGGCAACGATCAAAGCTTCCATAACCAGTCTGGTTTTTACGGTTTTTGCGGCCTGCTCTCTAAAGTCGTTTCTGACGGCTTCCACGGTGGTGCCGATCATTTCGAGGTACTTGTCGAGCTGCATGCCTTGATACATAAGTTGATATTGCAATTCTTGCAATCTTTCGTCGATGGCTTCTTCAACCATTTCGTCAGGAACTTCAACTTCGCTTCCGTCGGCGATAAGTTCGACCAAATCGTTTTCGACCTTTTCGTCGGCGCGTTTGTCGGCTTCGGATTTAAGTTGCTTTTTGATGTCCTTTTTGTATTCGTCCAAAGTGTCGAATTCGCTTACGTCTTTTGCGAAATCGTCGTTGATTTCAGGCATTTCCTTAACTTTGAGGGCCTTAACCTTGCAAGCGAAAACAGCTTCCTTGCCGGCAAGTTCTTTGGAGCCGTAGTCTTTAGGGAAGGTAACTTTTACGTCCTTTTCTTCTCCGACCTTAAGGCCTACGAGTTGCTCTTCGAAGCCAGGGATAAAGGTGCCGGTGCCGAGACCGAGATCGTAATCCTCGCCCTTGCCGCCGTCAAATTCGACTCCGTCGACGCTGCCTACGAAATCGATGGTAACCCAATCGCCGTTGGCTGCCGCTCTGTCGTCCTTAACTTCTACAAGACGGGATTGACGGTCCTGAGCAAGTTTGAGTTCGGCATCGATCATGGCTTCGGTGATGCGGGATTTGGTGCGTTTAACTTCCAAACCGGTGTATGCGCCCAGTTTAACTTCCGGCTTAACGGTTACGGTTACCGAGTAAGTTACGCCGCTGTCTTGGAAATCCATGATGTCGGCTTCCGGACGGCCGACAGGTACGATTGCGGTTTCTTTAGACAAAACTTCGTCGTAATATTTAGGTAAAATGATATCCAAAGCGTCTTCGTAAAATACGCCTTTGCCGTAGGTTCTTTCCAAAACGCTCTTTGGAACGTGACCTTTTCTGAAACCTTCGACTTGATACTTATGCTTGTTTTTGGCATAAGCTTCGTCGATTGCGGCGTCCAATTCGGCTTCGTCGACTTTGATAACCAATTTTACTCTGCTTTTTTCGAGTTTTTCAACTGTGTAGTTCATATTGTCCTCCAGACGTGTAATCTCATAATAAGTTAGTAAATTATATCATGTAAAAAACTTTTTTGCAAATATTTATGCCCTAAAATCCGCTCTTTTGAAAAATTTGCCCGTTTTTTTTGTCGAAAGTCGCCTTAATATCTTCCCGCCCCGCCGTCGTGCTTGCAAATAATTTCGATTCGTTGTATAATTTAAAAAAAAACACGGTGGTAAAACACATGCCCTCCGATCTTATAACCTTGCGCCCGCTGGCCCTCGAACTTAACGATACGTTGGCCGGCGGCAAAGTGGACAAAGTAAATATGCCCGAATCGGACGAAGTCAGATTGGTTATCCGTGCAGGCGGCAAAAATCACACTCTGCTTATGAGTTGCAATCCCACCGCTCCGCGCATTCATCTGACCCAAACCAAAAAGGAGAATCCGCAGGTTCCTCCTGCTTTTTGCATGCATTTAAGGAAGTACCTTCTCTCCTCGACGGTGGTTTCGGTGATGCCGCAAAACGACAGAGTGATCAAATTGACCTTTTCGGGACGCAACGAACTTATGGACGTGCAATCCTATCATCTGTACGTCGAAATCATGAACCGCTACAGCAACATAATTTTCACCACCTCAGACGACGTGGTTACGTCAGCAATAAAAACGGTGGGCATCGAGGATAGCTCGAGGCCCGTTATGTCGGGTTTAAAATACGCTCAGCCGGTACAAAACAAGGTAAGTCTCGACGACTTCGAAGCGGTAAAAGCACTGGTGATGGGCTACGACGGCGACAATTTGAAGGGATTTTTGACCAAAAACCTTAACGGCGTGGCCGGAATAACCGTTTCGGAAATTTTGAACCGAGCAGATTTTGACGGAAAAATCACCCGAGAACTCGCCCAAAAAATTGCCGAACAGGCAAAAGCGTTTTACAACGCCTACGGCACCGACCTGTTTGCGCCGTGCACCGACGAAAAAGGCACCGATTTCTTCCTTACTCCGTACGGCGAAGGCAAATACTTGCCTGCCGAAACGCTGTCACAGGCGGCCGACTCGGTTTTTTCAGCCACCGACAAGCGAGTAAGAACCCTTCAAAAAACCAAACGCCTTAACGACGCCGCAAAACGTTTTAAAGAAAAACAACTGCAAAAAATAGATCTTTGCAATCAAAAACTTGCCGAATGCGAACGCTCGGAGGAATACAAAATCAAAGGCGAACTTTTGCTGGCAAACGCCTGGAAAATCAAAAAGGGCGACAAATTCGTCGAAGTGGAAAATTGGTACGAAAACGGCAACCCTACCCTCAAAATTTCGCTTGACGAGCGCAAGAGCGCAGGTCAAAACGCCGATGCCTTTTTCAAAAAATACGCAAAGCTAAAACGCGCTCGGGAAATCACCTCCGAACAAAAGGTGCAGGCCGTCGAACTGGCCGATTACGCCGACGGGATTTTGGAAGCGTTAAGCCGTGCCGAACCCGACAGAAGTTTGTTTGATTTTGAAGACGAACTTACCAAAATCGGTGCGCTTCGCCTTAAAAAAACAACGGGCAAAAAAGCACCGAAGCAACCGCCTTCCGGGCCTTACGTTTACAACTTTAAAGGCACCGAAATCATTGCCGGCAAAAACAATTTGCAAAACGAAAACGCAACCTTCAAACTGGCCTCCCCGTCCGATATTTGGCTTCACGTCAAAAACGAACACGGCTCGCACGTCGTGATAAAAAGCGACTCGCCGTCTGATGAGGTTGTCGTGTTTGCCGCCGAGATTGCCGCGGCACTTTCCTCGGCCTCGATGTCGGACAAAGTCGAAGTTGATTTTACAAATCGCAAATTTGTCAAACGCATTCCGGGCAAACTTTTGGGAAGGGTAAACTACACCAATCACCAAACCGTAACGGTCAAGCCCGACAAACACGAAAGTTTTCTCGTTTAGGCCAATTTTTAGAATAATCCAATCAAAAAACCGCTCGTTTTGAGCGGTTTTTGCTATTTTTGATTGTTTCTGAGTTTTTTCAACACCTTCTCAAAATAGTCGGGAAGCGGAGCAAAAAACTCAACCGTCTCTCCTGTTTTAGGATGAACGAAAGTCAATTTTTCGGCATGCAACAACTGTCCGTTAAGTCCGAATTCGTTGCTTCCGCCGTACACCGGATCGCCCGTTACGGGATGATGCAAATACTTGGCATGAACCCTTATCTGATGCGTCCTGCCCGTCTGCAAATTGAATTGCATCAGGGTGTATTTTCCGAAACGCTCCCTAACTTTCCACTCGGTAACCGCCCTTCTGCCGCCTTCGACGACGGCCATTTTTTTGCGGTCGGAAGTTGACCTTGCGATAGGCTTATCGACAACGCCGCAATCCTCTTTTACGTTTCCGTCAACCAGTGCGACGTATTGCCTTTTTGCGGTTTTTGCGGCAATTTGTTCGGCAAGACTTTTGTGCGCTTCGTCGGTTTTTGCAACCACCAAAAGCCCCGAAGTGTCTTTGTCGATTCGATGGACTATGCCGGGGCGCGCAACCCCGTTTATGCCGCTTAAGGAATCCAGCCTAAAAAGCAAAGCGTTCACCAAAGTTCCGCTTTCGTTGCCGTTTGCAGGATGCACAACCATGCCCTGCGCTTTGTTGATTACCGCCAAGCAGTCGTCTTCGTAAACGACGTCGACGGGGATATCTTCGGGCCTTGCCTCGGGCGACGTGACGTCGGGCAAGCACATTTCGATTTCGTCGCCCTCACGAAGCGCGTATCCGCATTTAGAGGATTTTCCGTTCACCGAAACAAGGCCGTCGGTAAGAAGATTTTTAACTCGGCTTCTCGTAACCACGGGCACGTTTTCGGTTAAAAAAACGTCCAACCGCTTTTGGCAGTCGGAAGCGTCTACAACAAAAAAGAATTTTTCCATCACTCGTCCTCTCCGCTGCCCTCCGGCAGTTCGGTTTTCTGCTCGGATTTACGCTTGGCCGCTTCTTCTTTTACAATTTCCAAAACAAGAGCCAAAACTATAAGCACCGCGCCCACGGTTATAAAGCTGTCCGCAACGTTGAAAGTAGGGAATTCCATAAACACGGTGTGCAAAAAGTCCCTGACGTACCCGAAAACAATTCGGTCGTACAAATTGCCTACGCCGCCACCGACAAACATAACGATGCCCAAGCGCAAAAGCTTGCTTTCGTTTTTGTTGAAAAACAAATAAACCAAAAGCCCTACCGAGCAAACCGCCGAAAAAACGGTCAGCAAAACGGTGTTGTCGGACAATATGCTCCACGCACCGCCCGAGTTTTCGGAATAGCTCAGCTCCAAAACGCCTTTTATTATGGTGATTGTCCTCTCTCCCACGCCGTCGGTTACGCCCAATGCCGAAACAACGGCATACTTCGAGGCTATGTCGGCTGCGATTATAAAAACCAAGAGGATTATTTCATACAAAAACATTATCTTTTGTCCTCAACGTCCTTGCGAATCTGGTCCACCGGAACGGTGATGTTGACACCTGCCGGCGTAAGCAAAAATATGGTGTTGCTTATGCGTTGCATGCTTCCGCTTAAAGCGTAAATGGCACCGCTCATAAAATCCACGATGCGCTGTGCGCCGTTACCGCCTATTTTACCGAAATCGATGATAACCGGTTCGTGCTTTTTCAGGTGGTCGATAAGCGTCTGCACGTCCGCATAAGTTTTAGGGCTGTAAATAAGCACGTTGGAGCCTGCGCCGTAGCCCGGCATTTGAACTCCGCTCATGCCTGACGGCCCCGTCGGCTGTTGCTGAACGGGTGCGGACCTGACGTCCCGAGGAACGTAGGTCGAATTTTGTTGCGGATAAACGTTAGGGTTTTCTCTCGAAACGTTTGGTGCCGAATAATAGCGGTCCGCCCTCTCCTGAGGCGCGCCGATAGGCGGAAGGTCTCCGGTAAGGCCTTCACGTATAGGCTGAATGTCGTCCAGTCTGCGGCCGTAGCCTCTGTACGAATCGCCGCCGCGAGCAGGCGAACCGAAATCGCCCCTCGAGTAACGCTCGTCAAAACTGTTGCCCTCGTTGAAGGCATAATCTCCGCCTCGTGCGGATCTGTCGGACCTGCCGTCGTCTTCTCTTCTGCGTCTTTCGTCAGCGTTTTCGTTCCAGAATGCCATATTTCCTCCGTATCGGTTGCTTATGATGTTTCTATGATAAACTATCATAGCACATTATTTACCAAAAATCAAGTTTTACTTTCAAATTACGGCAC
>CAZBVO010000020.1:8906-27662 GCA_964495385.1 uncultured Faecalibacterium sp. | reverse complement strand
AAAACCTAAACAACAAAAAGCGAGAGTGGAAACACTCTCGCTTTTGATTTTGTGTTGTGTCCGATTTTGTGTTTTCGGCAAGTTTGGTTTGTGTGTCCGATTTTGCTTTTGCAATAAGTTTGATTTTGTGCCGAACTTGCAAGGCAAATTGTTTGTGCAACAATTTTGTTCCGGTGTCAAATTTGGCGCAGAAACGTAATGCTTTTGCGGGTTTGTTTTTGTTGAATTTATGAGGCAAATTGCCTTTAATAGGCTGGTTTTTGCTTAATTTGGGAGGCAAATTGCTTTTAACATTGACGCAAATTGCTTTTTATATGATTTTAAAAACAACGACGGACAAAACAATTAAAAATGCCTTTCCGTGGAAACTATTTCAATTTAAAAAGCCTTCCCCCAGGAAGGCTTTTTGCATTTAGTTGTCGTTGAGGTGTTTGAGGGCTTCGAACACGGCATAGTCGGTGCGGTCGACGGTGAGAGGGGATATCGAAATATATCCGTCGGTCGTTGCGTCGGTGTCGACGGAAAGGTTGCCCTTGCTGACGTGGGCGTTGTAGCCCAGCTGAACGTATCTGCCGTCGTCAAGCACTTTAAACTCGTCGGCGTAGTAGGTGCCGCCCTGTGTCGTTATTTTGATGCCGTTCACGGCCGATTCGGGGAAGTTTACGTTGAAAAGCGTCCCTTTTTCAAACAGTTTGTTTTCAACAAAAAAGTTCCTGACTGTGTCGAGATTGGCAAATGCGGGTTCAAAGGTTTCGATGCCGGTGGAAAGGGCCACTGCCTTAACGCCCCTGAGGGCCGCTTCGAAAACGGCGCCGTCGGTGCCCGAATAGAGGATATCCTCTCCCATGTTGTAGCCTTTGTTTATGCCCGAGATAACAAGGTCGAATTTTTTACCCAGCGACAACAGCGCAAATCGCACGCAGTCGGCAGGAGTGGAATCGACGTAGAAACTCTCGACGCCGTCCAAAAAGTCGAATTTGGCGGCTTCTATCGGGTCGTGAAGGTTGATTGCTTGGCTTTTGCCGCTTTGTTGGTGTTTCGGAGCAACTACGGTGACGTCGCCGAGGCACTTTGCCCACTCGGCAAGTCGTTTTAAAGCAACCGATTGGATGCCGTCGTCGTTTGTGAGAAGAATTTTCATAGCCAACCCTCGTTGTTTTGTTTGTAGTTTTTTATCAATTCGTCCGCATCGGCCAAAAACGCTTCGATTTGTTTTTTGCTTGACAGAGTGGCTCCGCAAGCGCAATCGTGGCCGCCACCGCCGTATTTTTCGGCGAGGGTGTTGACGTGTACGAACCTCGAGCGCAAGCGCACTCTAAAGCTCTTGTCCGGGTTCTCGATGAATGCCGCCCAAACGATGCTTCCTTTTATCGAATCCAAAAGCGACACAGACGACGAGGCTTGTTCGAGTGTCAGCCCAAACTTTTCTTGCATTTTTTTGTCAACCACAAGATAAGCGACTCCGTTTTCGGTTATGCGCATTTTTTTGAATGCGTATGCTTGATATTTCAAATAGTCGAAATCGTCCAAATTGAGGTTTGCAAACAGCCAATCGGTGTTGATGCCTTTGTCGAGAAGTGCGGCGGCACAGCGCATAGTGTCCCCGTTTACCGAGCTGAATTTGAAGCGCCCCGAGTCGGTCACCATGCCGGTGTAAAGATAGGTTGCCGCCTCCGAGGTCAGGGTAAGGCGATCGGCGAAGGTCAGGTAAAAATCGACGATTTGTTCGCAAAGCGACGAACGCCAATCCTCAACCCAGCTTACGTCGCCGTACGGCTTGATGTCGATGTGGTGATCGATTTTAATAAGTTCGGCGGCAAGGGCATACTTTTTGTTGGAAATTCTGTCAACCGATGCGGTGTCGAGAACTATTTGCAAAGCGCCTTCGTACTTTTCGTCCCCCAAAACTCCGTCTTCGCCGCCCAAAAAGGCAAGGTAGTCGGCATAGTCTTCGTTGGAAACGTAAATTTCTTTGTTCGGAAAACTTGCCTTCAAAATTGCGGCAAGCCCCTTGGTCGAGCCTACTGCGTCGCCGTCGGGGCGAAAGTGACGCGAAATTATTATGCGATCGTAACTTTCGATTTTGTCGAAAATAAGCTGTTTTATTTGGTTGTTCATTTGTTTTCTCCTGCAAGTTTGTCAAGGTCGGCCAGCATTTGCATTGCCTGTTCGCGGTTTGCAAGCGTTGCGCCGCTTGCTTTAAGATGTCCGCCACCGCCGTATTTTACCGCTATTTTGTTTATGTCCGACGTTTTCGAGCGAATTTCCGCCAGCACGCCGTTTTCGGCTTCGGTGAAATTTACCCAGATGTCGACGCCCCGTATTTCGGCCATCACGTTTACCATACCTCTCGAGACGGTGAAGTCGCTTACGCCCAGCGACAAAACGCGCTGTCTGTCCGAATAAATGTAGGCCACGTTGTTGTCGGTGAAGCGCACGTCCATAACAAACGAAGCGCGCATCTTTATCATTGAAAAATCGTCAACATACAGTTTATCGTAAATTTCCGTCGGTTGAAACCCCTTTTCGAGCAAAAACGCAGCTTCTCGCAACGTTCTCGGCGAAGTGGAATCGTAACGGAAACGTCCCGAATCGGTAACCATTCCCGTGAAAAGCGCTTTTGCCGCCGCCTTGTTTATCGACAAGTTCCAGCAGACGGCAAGATGCGTAACGAGGCCTGCACAGCTTTCGAAATCGGTTTCGTCAACGTCAACGTCGGCGATATTTTCGACAAACAGGTGATGGTCGATGCGAACGGTTTTGTCGGCAAGCAGATATCTGTCGTCGCTTATCAGCGATTTTGCCGAAGTGTCCAAAACTATCGCAAGGGCACCGCTGTAGACGCTGTCCGGAATTTCGTCCATAACCGAATCTTCCATAAACGCAAAGCGTCCCGCTTCGTCACCAACGGCGTAAACGGTTTTGGAAGGGAAGTTGCCCTCGATTATCTTTTTTAAACCGATTTGACTGCCAAGTGCGTCGCCGTCCGGATTTTTGTGGCGGTGAATGATTATGGTGTCGTATTTTTTAATAAGTTCCAAAACTTCCTTGTGCATATTTGCCTCCGGGTTTGTTTTTAGTAATTTAGGATAACATAATTCGCTTCCGAAGTCAAGCAAAGCCTTGCAAGACAATAAACTATGTGATAAAATATATTAAGTACTTTAAAAGGAGAAACCGATGAGCCGTTTTTTGTTTGTTGACGGGCACAATCTGTTGTTTCAGATGTTTTTCGGGATGCCGTCGAGAATAGTAAATTCGGACGGCGTTGCCATTCAGGGCGTCGTCGGATTTGTCGGCGCACTAAACAAAATGATTGACCTTGTCCGCCCGACACACGTTGCGGTTATATTTGACAGCGAACAAACTTCCGACAGGCGCGAAATAGACGAATGCTACAAAGCAAATCGCCCGGACTACTCCGAGGTTGCCGACTCCGAAAACCCGTTTTCGCAACTCGGTTATATTTATGCGGCGTTGGATTTTATGGGCGTAAAATATGCCGAAGCGGTCGGCGAGGAGACCGATGACGTCATTGCATCGTACGTTTTGAACCTTGACGGTTCGGACGAAGCGGTGATTGCGTCTTTTGACAGCGACTATTTTCAGCTCGTCAAAAAAAACGTCAGCGTACTTAGATATCGCGGCAAGGCAAGCGTTGTGCTGAAAGAGGAGGACATAACGGCCAAATTCGGCGTTTTGCCCAAATTTTATGCCGACGCAAAAAGCCTTTTCGGGGACAACTCCGACAACCTTCGCGGTGTAAAGGGAATAGGCCCCAAAACGGCGGCCAAGCTTGTTTCGGAATACGGCTCGGTTGCCGACGCAAAAGCGTTTGTGGGTAAAATCGAAAACGAAAAACTTTATCGCACGATGTCCGAAAACTTAGAGACGGTAGAAAGGAATTATCGCCTCATCAAACTCGATGCGCACGCTAAAGTTCCGTTTTCGACCGATGAACTGGCGTTTTCGTCAAACGGGGTAAAAACAATGGATATTGTCAGAGCAATCGGACTTTAAAAAATCCGCCACAAGGCGGATTTTTTTTACCATTTGTTTTCAACATATTCGCAAAAAGCAACCATATCGTGAATTTCGACAACGGTGCCGTCGTCCAAAACTGCGGTGCCGTTCCATTTTCCGTAAACCTGATGCGTGTGCATGCGCATTATGTTTAAAAGGTTGGTGTCGGAGTGGTTGTCGTAGTACGGAGTCATGGTCATGTCAAAGCGGCCGTCTTCCGAAACGAAGTGCCAAGGCTGCATAAACTTGTCGGGTTTAGGGAAAACCTCAACGTCGACAGCGCCGATTTTGTGCGCTTTGCCGTCCCAAAACAGGCAGGTTTCGGTGGCGTTATGCTCGTTGCCGATCGCCCAGGTGATTTCAAAACCGAAAATATGATCGGTGCCGTTTGCATCCGTAACGCGATGTGCGCCGTTGCCCCAGTACCAGCACATTTTGTGAGGCGTGTTCACCCGTCCCCAGTCTAAGCAACAGAAAGTGTTTTGCTTGTCGAACGAATAGACTTTGTCGCCGACGGCAAACGTACCTTCGCACGGCATAGAGTTTTGTTTTGTCGTCATGAAGTATTGCGTCGGATGGCCGTCAAACGGAAGCACCGTGGTTATGTTTTCCAAACCGTTTGGAATGTCCATGCGGAATTTGCACTCGACGGTTTTGCCCTTATACGGCCCCTTGAAATAAAGCGTTCGATAGGTTTCGTGAGTATCGAACAAAAGCTCGAACTTGCCTTTTTTGTAGGCGGTTACGTTAGGCACGTCGCCGCACGGAGGCAAAATGACTTTGTCTTTTCCTCCCGCCCAAAGAGCCATGCTGGTTGCAATCAGGCCTTTTTGGTTAGGGGCGTGAAGGTCGATTATCGTTGCGGAGGCGTATCCGCCGAAGGTTACGTTCGCAATGGAAATCTGAACGATGTAGTTGCCGTCGGAAAGTTGATAAAAATCCCATTCCTTGCGATGAATGACCGGGACCGAACGGGTTCGGTCGTAATTGAACAGGTTGTGCTTTGCCCATCCGCCCTTGACAAGCAAAGTTCCGTCTTCGGCAAGAAGGTCGGTTTGCTCGGTTATTTCGTTTTGATTGTACGAAAGGTCGGATTCACGCCAGCCGACGTACGTTTTTTTTGTTTTTGACATAACTGCATCCTCCGTCATATTGCTTAATATAAATATAACGCACCGTCCCATAAAAAGTCAAGAGATTTGTTTTTTAAACAAATTGTCCCCAAAAACTCGGTAACAGCCGAAGCTTGGTTGCAAAAGGGGCGGTGTTTATGTTACAATAATAAAAAACCTATTTTGGAGAACAAAATGAACAGGGGAAAATCTGTCAAGATAACCGTGCTTGTGCTTATCGTTGCGGTGCTTGTGGCGACGCTTTCGGGTTGCGGCAGCGGAGAAAAGCGCCAGGCAACGTTTTTGCTTAAAAACGCCGACGAGTGGTCGGAAGCGCAGGTTGCCGAGCAAATGGCTTCGGACAAAGGAGGGGTAACGCTTATCGAAAACGGTACCGTCGAATGCGCAGTGGTGTATCCGTCGGGGGCTTCGGACGTTTTAAAGCGTGCGGCCGATTTTTTGGCCGAAACTTTGGGAACTATGTCGGGCTCGGGGGTTGCGGCTTCGGTCTCAGACGACAAAACAACTCCGTCAAAGTATGCGATTTTTGTGGGAAACACGGCTTTTTCGGCCGACGTAAATTTGTCGGAAGTGGCAGATGACGGCTATCGGCTGGAAATATCCGAGCAAGGCATTTTCGTTTGCGGCAACACCGATTCGGCGTCGGCCAACGGTGTTTACGACTTTTTGGAGACAAGCCTCGAGTGTATGTACGTGTCTCCCGAAAGGACCTATATCCCGACTTTCCCGACCGTGAAACTCGCAACAGCATCATCGACGGTCAACCCTACGGTAACTTGGCGCAAAGTTTATCAGTACGAAAGCATACAAAACGGCTGGTACGAAAGATTGAAAATGAACGGAACGTCTTACGTCGAGGGGGAAAACAACATGGAACTGTACAACGAATGGGGCACTTGGTGTCATTCATCGTACAGCTTTGTTCCGCCGGAGCAGTATTTTGACGAGCATCCCGAATACTACGCGCTGTTTTTGGGCAAACGCCGTTATCAATTCAACGTGTTCGGCAACGTGTTTTCTACGCATTTGTGCTACACCAACCCGGACGTTTACGAAATAGTAAAAGCCGAACTTATAAAGCGCATGGATGCAAATCCCGAAATAAAATATTGGGACATCAGCATTATGGACACGTATTTTCCTGTTTGCAGCTGTTCGGAATGCAAAAAAGTCAACAAGGAAGCCGGCAGCGATATGGGAACGCTTCTTGCGTTCTTGAACCGCTTAGGCGAAGACATCAAGGACGATTATCCGGACGTTTGGCTTTCGACGCTTGCCTATCAAGCGGTTCAGGATCCGCCGAAGAACATGAGATGTGCCGACAACGTGTGCATCAAAGTTTGCGCTTTTCCGGGCTCGCAGTCCTATCCGTACAGCACCGAAACGGGTAGCAAAGACAGCAAGGAAATCGCACAACAGATAGTTGAGTGGGGCAAAATTTGCAATAATGTGCTTGTTTGGGACTATGTGGTGAATTACACACATCTGAAATTGCCGTTCCCGAACCTTGAAGTGCAAAAAGAAAATTTGGAGTTTTATCTTGAAAACAACATTCATTGCGTGTTCCATCAAGGCTCCAGAGAACCTGCCGACGAGCTTGCCGAAATGCGCACTTATCTTTTAAGCAGACAGCTGTGGGATAAAGACGTCGACCTTTTGGCACTTGCCAAAAAATACATAAAAGTGGTTTACGGCGATGCGGCGGAGTACGTCGAACGGTACATGGACCTTCAAAACGAAGCGCTTGTCGCATCGGGGGCCGATTTGAGCATCTACGATAGCCCTAAAAAGCACAAAAACGGCTATCTTTCAAGCGATTTGACCGACAAATATCTCGAATTGACCGAGCAGGCGCTTGCCGCTGCGGGCGAAGACGAAATAAGGAGCGTCGAACTTCTTAGGGCAAATGCTTTGTATGCAAAGATGACGGATGTAAGCTGGAATTATTCGGCAAAAAAGGCGGCTTTTGCCGAGTTCAAGGAGCTGGCCGCAAAATATGATTTTACAAAATCGGGCGAACTGGTCGAGATGAGCGGTTTTATAGAAAAAACTTACCCTCGTCAACTTGTCTGGATAGTGTTTAAGTACGTATTGTCGATTTTGGGCGGTGTATGCTTTGTCGCACTGGTTTTTGTGGCAATAAAGTTTTGCCCGAAACTGTTGGAAAAAATCAACAAAAAGCGAAATTGCACGGCCAAATCGGCCAAATAGAACGGATTTTAAGGAGAATTTGAGGGAGAAATTATGAAGGAATTCAGATTGTGGGTTAGGTTTTTGACCAAGGGAATACCCGTAAACGAATTGAACATTTTGCTGTTTGGATTGGGCTTTTTGACGCTGACAATTGTCGGAGCGGTGCTGTTTAGCCGAAAAAATATGCACAAAGCAGGGCAGATGGCCGCAAAAATCGTGTTGGGCTTCGTCGTGACTTACCAGGTTATTTACGCCTGCACGCAACACTATGACGTGGGCATACCTGCAACCACCATCATTCCGTGGAATCCGTCGACGATAAGCTATTACCTTTTGCCGACGGTGGCCATTTTAAACATCAAACCGCTTAAGGACATATCCTACACGCTCGCTTTTCTGGCGGGAGCGGTTATGACTTTCAGCGAATTTGCTTTCCCGTCGATGTGGGTTGATTTTTATCAAAACAGCCTAGTCGAATATCCGTTTATGATGGATATGATTGCAAACGCGAGAGTCATCACTTGGACAAGCGTTTTGTTGCACGGAGGACTTTTGGTCGGCAGCGTGTGGCTGATTGCCTCGGGCGATTTCGAGTATCGTCCCGAAAATTGCAAATTTTTTGTGGGCGGACTTGCGATTTTGGTGGTGTACGGCATAATATGGCATCACTATTTCGTACCAAACGAGAACGTGTTTTTCCTGTTTGAAAACGAACTGCCTTTTGAAATAACGCACATCGATTTCCGCCTTGATTATCTTGTTATTCTTTCGGTGCTGTTGTGGTGCATTTATTATTTGTTGCCGCACTTAAAGAGAAATCTTCCGAAAAAACGTGCGCAAAAACTCCTTATCGAAAGTCATTACGGCAAATAACCAACAAGCCGCTCCGTTACGGAGCGGCTTTAATTTTAAAATTTAGCTTAGAAGACTTCTGTCAACTATATGAACATCGCAAAAGGATTGCATCCCAAACCAAAAAAATCTCCCTTGTGTCCTCTATTGCAAGCAATACGGATTACGGGAGATTTCCAAACAAACGCAAGGCACGCCATACAAACGCAAAGCTTGCCATACAAACGCAGGGCGTTTGCGGCATCGCGACGGGTGTCGCTGTCGGCGGACTGCAAATTGAACCTCCGCAAAAGGATTGCATCCCAAACCAAAAAAATCTCCCTTGTATCCTTTATTGCAAGCAATATGGATTACGGGAGATTTTTTGGTTTCGCTGTCGCTTAGTTTTGCGTCGGTTCAAGTTCGCGGGCCATCAGCACGCCCATTACGCTTGCCATCATCAATCCTCTGGTCCAGCCGCAACTGTCGCCGAGGCAGTGCAGGTTTTTGACGGAGGTGTTGAGATGTTCGTCAAGGTCAATTTTGTTGCTGTAGAACTTAAGTTCCGGACTGTACAAAAGCGTTTCGCCGCTGGCAAAGCCCGGCACGACTTTGTCCATATCCTGAATGAAGTTCAAAATGCTGATCATTGCTCGGTACGGCATCGCCGAGGTGATGTCGCCGGCAACGGCATCCGGAAGGGTAGGTTTGACGTTGCTTTGAGCCAATTCTTTCGGCCAAGTGCGTTTGCCGTCAAGGATGTCGCCGTAACGCTGAACAAGAATTTTTCCACCTGCAAGCATGTTGGTCAGTTTGCCTACCATGGTTGCGTACAGAATCGGCTGATTGAACGGCGTGGTAAAATTGTGACTGCACAAAATCGAAAGGTTTGTGTTTTGTGATTTTTGGTCCTTAAAACTGTGTCCGTTGACGACGGCAAGGTCGTTGTCGTAGTTTTCCTGAGCGACAAATCCGCCCGGGTTTTGGCAGAAGGTGCGTACCTTGTTTTTGAAAGGTTTAGGATGCCCGACCAGTTTGCCTTCGTACAAAACGCTGTTTATTTCTTCCATAATTTCGTTGCGGCACTCCACTCGAACACCGATGTCAACCGTGCCCGGACGGTGTTTGATGTCGTAGGCTTCGCAAGCGGCTTCAAGCCACTTTGCGCCCCTTCTTCCTGTCGCAACAATGGTTTTTTGTGCATAATACGGTACGTCAACGCCTTTTTCGGTTATAATGATACCTTTGCACTCGTTGTCTTCGATGATAAGATCTTTGACGTCAGTGTTGAAAATAAGTTCCACACCGTTGTCAAGAAGGTACTGCTCGATGGCGTAGTAAAGCTGTTGTGCTTTTTCGGTGCCGAGGTGGCGGATAGGGCAGTCCACGAGGGTGAGGTTGGCACTTATTGCCTTGCGGCGAATTTCCTTGATTTTTTCCTCGTTGCCGATGCCTTCGATTTTGGTGTCTGCGCCGAATTCAAGATAAATTTTGTCGGTGTAGGCAATGGTGTCGGCAATTTTTTCGCGGCCGATAAGGTCAGGAAGTTCGCCTCCGACGTCCGGCGAGAGGCTGAGTTTGCCGTCGGAAAAAGCCCCCGCGCCCGAAAAGCCCGTGGTTATGTTGCAGTTTTTGCAGTTGACACAATGTCCGACTTTTGCTTTCGGACAGCTGCGGCTTTCAACCGCTTTGCCTTTTTCGATTATAGTGATTTTGTGTTTCGAGCCGCGTTTGATAAGTTCCAGCGCGGTGAAGATGCCCGCAGGACCTGCGCCTACGATGACGATGTCTTTTTGCATATTTCCTCCAAAACAAAACTGCCGAGCAGTCGGCAGTAACATTGGTTTTTTTAGGTTTACCACTATTTATGGTAGCACGTTTAAACCCAAAAGTCAACGTTATTTCCAAAATAAAGCCCCTCGGAGAACGAGGGGCGTGTGTTAATACGATTATTCAGCTTTTTCGGTTTCGACTGCTTCGGCCTCCGGGGCTTCGGTGGCAACGTCGGTTTTTTTGGTGAAAAGTTTGTCGTTCATGATGACGAATTTTTCCATCAGGAAAACGATGACGAAGTCAAGTGCCGAATAGGTGATCATGCTTATGGTGCGGCAAAGTTCGATCGAAAGTTTTTGTCCGAACAGCTTGAAATAGCCCTGAGCCAGCGGTTCGCCGATAAGTGTTTCGACAATGATAAGAACCACGCACATAACGACGTAGACCGTTACGCTGAAAGCAAGGTTGTTGACTGCGGCAAAAGTCTTTTTGCGGTTGAGGATGTAGCTTATGATTTTTGCTGCGGCGTTGCTTATCAAAAACGCAACGAATGCATTGATTGCCTGTTCGCCGAAAATCCACGCATTGATCGGGGTGGTGTCTTTGTATATTAATGGTATTACGTTTACCAAAATGATTTGCGATACAAACGCTACCAAGCTGAGCAGGGTGAAAAGGATTGCCTGTACTAC
This sequence comes from uncultured Faecalibacterium sp., assembly GCA_964495385.1. Classification (GTDB taxonomy): domain Bacteria; phylum Bacillota; class Clostridia; order Christensenellales; family CAG-917; genus CAG-1138. Next base: position 17,017 of record CAZBVO010000020.1, on the reverse strand, counting down.
TGTTTTTTCGCCTTCGGACTTTTCTTTTTTCTTGAAAAAGCCGACGACCTTGTCTTTGACGGACATAATTGCCTCCGATAAAATTGATACGAACAGTATATCATAAGCTTTTTGATTTGTAAAACAAATTAGCGGAGAAAATACTTTTTTTGATTGCTTAAATCGCCGATATAATGTATAATGTTTGTATTGCAAATTGTTCCTAAAAACAGTCGGCCGTTTGAGGCCCCGCAAAAGGTCTGCTGCGGCTGAGCACAAAAGCACTGTTTTACGGGACCAAATTGACGGATAAAACCTTTTTTGGAGATAAAAATGAAACAAAACGTTGTTGTTGTGGATTTCGGAGGGCAATACAATCAGTTGATTGCAAGACGCGTGAGGGACCTCAAGGTTTACTCGGAACTCGTTCCGTGCACCGTGTCGGCGGAAGAAATAAAGAAAAAGAATCCTATCGGCATTATTTTTACCGGCGGTCCGAACAGCGTTTTCGGTGCCGAAAGCCTGAGCGTAGACAAGGATATTTTGGGGCTGGGGATTCCCGTTTTGGGCATTTGCTACGGTGCTCAACTGATGGCTCATTTGCTTGGCGGCGAGGTTAGGCATGCCGAGGTGAGCGAGTACGGGAAAACGCACGTCGAATACGGCGACAGCGTTCTGTTTGACGGTATCGCAAAAAGCAATGTTTGCTGGATGAGTCACACCGACAGCATCTATTCGTTGCCGGACGGATTCGAAAACGTAGGTCACAGCAGCGTTTGTCCTATAGCGGCCATGCAAAACGTCGAAAAGAATTTGTATGCCGTTCAGTTTCATCCCGAAGTGGTTCACACCGAGGGCGGCATCAAAATGCTTGAAAACTTTTTGTACAAGGTTTGCGGTGCGGTCGGCGATTGGACGATGCACGACTTTGTCGAGCAGCAAATCGCTTACGTTCGGAACAAAGTCGGAAACAAAAAGGTGCTTTGCGCAATGAGCGGAGGCGTAGACAGTGCGGTTGCCGCAACGTTGGTTTACAAAGCGATAGGCAAAAACCTTACCTGCGTGTACGTCGATCACGGTTTTATGCGCAAAGGCGAAAGTGCGGAAGTCAAAAGAGTGTTTGCCGACGAATTGGGCATGAATCTTATTACGGTGGACGCCTCCCGTCGTTTCGTGGGGATGCTCGAAGGCGTAACCGATCCCGAGGTTAAGCGCAAAAAAATCGGTGCGGAATTTATAAAGGTGTTTGAAGAAGAATCCAAAAAAATCGGCAAGGTCGATTTTTTGGTGCAGGGCACGATTTACTCGGACGTGGTGGAATCGGGCGGCGGAAAAGGCGGCAAATCGGCCGTTATCAAAACCCACCACAACGTGGGCGGACTGCCGGACGTCATCGATTTTGAGGAAATTATCGAACCTTTGCGCAATCTGTTTAAGGACGAAGTCAGGGCTGTCGGCACTGAACTCGGGCTTCCTTTGTCCGTAGTTAAGCGTCAGCCGTTCCCGGGGCCGGGGCTTGCAATAAGGATTATAGGCGAAATCACCCCGGAAAAATTGGATATTTTGCGCGATGCGGACAGCGTCGTGCGAGACGAGATAGCCAAAGCCGGCCTTCAGGACGAAATTTGGCAATATTTTGCCGTGCTGACCAACATGAAGAGCGTGGGCGTTATGGGCGATATGCGCACTTATGATTATACTCTTGCGATAAGGGCAATAAATTCGGTAGACGCAATGACCGCCGATTGGTTCAGAATGCCTTATGACGTTTTGGAAAAAATGAGCGTGCGCATCGTCAACGAGTGCAAACATATCAACAGAGTGGTTTACGACGTAACTTCGAAGCCTCCTGCGACCATTGAGTGGGAATAAAATCGAAGTTGCCTAAGCCCGTTTAAAGGAGAACGGCAATGATTTACGGAAACACAAAAGGCGTCAAAAGGGTAACGTTGGAGCTATTGGAAAATTTGATGACCGATTACGACAAAAACTTGTTTGTCGATCCCGAACTTTTGAAAATCGTTTGCGAGGTCAGTTCGAAACTGAACCGTGAAATATGCGTTTATCTGTCCCGAGCAGGCAGGGTTTTGGCAATCGCGATGGGCGATGCCGGAACGGTGGAACTTAAAGAATTCAGCTTGCGCCGCGGCAACGACAGGTTTTCGGGCGTGAGGGTGGTTCACACGCATCCTAACGGCAACGGAAGACTTTCGGACATGGATTTGTCGGCACTTAAAGCGTTAAGGCTGGATGCGATGGCCGCTGTCGGAACGGACAGGGGCGCACCGACGGATATGGAAGTCGCGTATCTTAACGGCGGCGGTTTTGTGGGGATGTATTTTAAGTCGGCTACGGCGGCGGACGACGACAAGTTGATGAAAAAAATCATCGAACTGGAAAAACAAATCACCGTCGGCGCCGAAAGCACCGAAGCGGTTCCGGACACGGCTATTTTGGTCAACGTAACGCAAAACGCCTCCGGGAAAACCGAACTTGACGAGCTTGAAAGATTGGCCGATACGGCAGGCTTGAAGGTGGTTGACAGAGTGCTTCAACCAAAGGCCTCTCCCGACAAAATGTTTTGCGTCGGGCAAGGCAAATTGGACGAAATAAAAAGGCTTATACAAACCAAACGGGCAGATTATCTGGTGTTTAACAACGGTTTAAGTGGCAGTCAGCTTAAAAACCTGGAAGAGTCAACGGGATGCAAAGTGCTGGATCGGTCGATGCTGATACTCAACATTTTTGCCCGTCACGCAACAAGCAACGAAGGCAAACTTCAGGTTGAACTTGCCATGATGAAATATACGCTTCCAAAACTTTTGGGGCGAGGCAAGGAGCTTAGCCGCATAGGCGGCGGTTCGGGAAGCAGTTTTACCAGAGGCAGCGGCGAAACCAAACTCGAAGAGGACAGACGCCGTTTGCGCAGGCAGATTTTCGAGCTGTCCGAGCGTATCGAAAAACTTAAATCCGAACGTGATTTACGAAGGGAAAGACGCAGGAAATCGGGGGTAAAAACGGTTGCCATCGTCGGCTACACCAACGCAGGCAAGTCGACTTTGATGAACAACATAACCAAGGCCGGCGTGCTGGAACAGGACAAATTGTTTGCAACGCTCGATCCGGTTACTCGCAAAATCTTTTGCGATATCGGCAAGGAATATCTTCTGACCGACACCGTCGGATTTATCGACAATCTGCCGCACGAGTTTATCGACGCTTTCAGAAGCACGTTGGAGGAGGCGGCTTATGCGGACGTTCTCTTGCACGTTGTGGATGCGTCGTCGGAGGACAGATTCAGGCAAATGAAGGTGGTAAACGAGGTTCTCGAAAGCCTCGGTGCGGGCGGAAAACCTACCGTAATTGCTTACAACAAATGCGATTTGGTGCCCGAGTTCGATTTGCCTGACGGCGAAAACGCCGTAAAAATTTCGGCCAAAGCGGGACTGGGCATTGCCGAGCTTAAAGAAACAATCGAAAATATGCTGTTTTAAATAAAAAAGGCTCCGTTTGGAGCCTTTTTCGTTAGCAACCGCAACCGCCGCCGTTTGTGCCGCCGCAGCAATTGAGGATCAAAAGCAACGGCAGAATATCGCAAAGACAGCCGCCGCCCGTGCCGAAGTTTGGCATATTGCCGCCGCAGCAGCAGGAGAGAATAAGGATCCAAAGGATGCAGTCGCATCCGCCGCCGAATAAGTTGTTCATGATATGTACCTCCTGAAGTTGTTTGCGGATTATCCGCTACTTCACAATATGGCCGCCGCAAAAAAAGTGTTACCCTGCATTTTGAGGCAAAACGGGAGGTATATTTGCAAATTGTCGGTCAAAACGTTGACAAAAGCCTAAATAATAAATAAAATATGGTAAGTAAACAATTATCTCCCGTGCATTCCGGCACGGAAAGGAAGTGAATTATGGCAAATTTAACTATGGACAAGCTGGTTGCTCTTTGCAAAAACAGAGGATTCGTTTTCCCTGGAAGCGACATTTACGGCGGCCTCGCCAACACTTGGGACTACGGCCCTTTGGGCGTTCAGCTTAAAAACAATATAAAAAATTGCTGGTGGAAGAAATTCGTCGTTGAAAATCCGTACAACGTCGGTTTGGATTGCGCCATCTTGATGAATCCGTCCGTCTGGCAGGCATCCGGTCACCTTGGCGGTTTTTCGGATCCTTTGATGGATTGCAAACATTGCCACGCACGTCACAGAGCGGACAACCTCGTCGAGGATTATATGAAAAAGAAAGGCATCGACGAAAACATCGCAGGTTGGTCAAACGAACAACTCGAAGCGTACGTCGCCGAAAACAAAATTCCGTGCCCTGTGTGCGGAAACAGCGATTTTACGGGAATTAGGAAGTTTAACCTTATGTTCAAAACTTTCCAGGGCGTAACCGAAGACAGCGTCAACACCGTTTATCTCCGCCCGGAAACCGCACAGGGTATTTTCGTAAACTTTAAAAACGTGCAACGCACCACCAGAAAAAAGGTGCCTTTCGGCATCGGTCAAATCGGAAAATCTTTCCGCAACGAAATCACCCCGGGCAACTTTATCTTCCGAGTTAGAGAGTTTGAACAAATGGAGCTTGAATTCTTCTGCAAGCCGGGCACCGACCTCGAATGGTTTGCTTATTGGAGAAAGTTCTGCCACGATTGGCTGTTGGGGCTCGGTTTCGACGACACCAAACTTCGCTTAAGAGATCACGATCAGGACGAACTTTGCTTCTACAGCAAGGCCACCACCGACTTTGAATTTTTGTTCCCGTTCGGTTGGGGCGAACTTTGGGGCGTTGCCGACAGAACCGATTACGACCTCAATCAGCACATCAAAACCTCCGGCAAAGATTTGTCGTACATCGATCCGGTAACCAACGAAAAGTACGTTCCGTACGTCATCGAACCGTCCTTGGGCGTCGAACGTATGGTCCTTGCGCTTTTGTGCAACGCTTACGACGAAGAAACCGTCGGCGAAGGCGACACCAGAGTAGTGCTTCGTTTCCATCCTGCAATCGCACCTATAAAAGTTGCGGTTTTGCCGTTGCAAAAACAGCTTAACGAAAAAGCCGAGGAAATTTATGCCGACCTTTCAAAGCATTTTGCTTGCGATTTCGACGGCAGCGGCTCGGTTGGCAAACGCTACAGAAGACAGGACGAAATAGGAACTCCGTTCTGCGTAACGGTTGACTTCGACACCCTGGAAGACGGTTGCGTGACTGTCAGAGAACGTGACAGCATGGCGCAAGTTCGCATTCCGGTGACCGAACTTAGAAGCTATATCGAAAAACAACTCGAGTATTAATTTTTAAGGTTGTTGCAAATTGCCGCAACGCCTAAAAGGTTTTTATGCCGCCCGAACAATTTTTGTTCGGACGGTTTTAATTTTTGGAATTGACAGGGCGGGTAGAGGTATATTATACTGAATATATCACGCTAAGGAAGTGCTTTATGGAAAAACAACACAGGATAAGCAAAAACACCTGGCTCACCGTATTGCTGTTCGGTTTTTGCGGACAGGTCGCCTGGGTGATCGAAAACAATTATTTCAACGTGTTTATGGACAGAACCATCACTCACGATCCGTTTGCGATTGCGATTATGGTTGCCGCCAGCGCGATTGTGGCAACTTTTGTAACGCTGGTTGCCGGCACCTGGTCGGACAAACTCGGCAATCGAAGAAGTTTGATGAGCTACGGATATATTATTTGGGGCGTAATCATAATAAGTTTTTCGTTTATTAAAGTCGAATATGCCGAGAAGTTTTTCGGTTGTTCGCGCGAAACGGCGCAAACGGTTTGCGTTGCCGTGGTTGTAGTTATGGACTGCGTTATGACGTTGTTCGGCTCAACTTCCAACGACGCCGCTTTCAATGCGTGGGTGACCGATAACACGAACACCAAAAACAGAGGAACGCTTGAGGGCGTAATTGCGGTTATGCCGCTGTTTGCCATGGCGGTTGTGTTCGGTTTGTTTGACGAAATGACCAAAAACTACTACCTCTTAAACGGCGAAACGGTCAGAATTTGGTCGGAAGGAGCAGTTCGGACCGGTTACGGCGAATGGACGAAATTCTATTGCATTTTGGGTGGATTCGTAATTTTGGTCGGCATCTTGGGCATCTTTGTGGTTAAAGACAGTCCGGATTTGAAACCGAATTCGTCGGTCGGATTCAAAGATATGTTCTACGGCGCCAAAAAAGAGGTGATTAAGGCCAACAAAAACCTCTACTTAAGCTATTTGGTGCAAATGTTTATCGGCATAGCCAACAACTGCTTTATGTCGTATCTGTTCATCTATCTCGAAAAAACGCTGGGCTACGACAACTATATTATTCCTGTCGGCATCATAATGGTTTCGGCGGCGGTCGGCAGCGTTGTTTTCGGCATTCGGATTGACAAATGCTCTGACAGAAGAAAGCCGTTGTTTGCGCTTGTTGCGGCGTATGCCGTCGGTGCGGTGCTGATGCTTCTGGCAAGTCCGCTTTGCTTTAAAAACGGAACTCCGCTTTGGGCGGTGTGCATAGGCGGCTTTGTGCTGATGGCGGCAAACCTCTGCATTTCGGCCAACGTAACGGCTATGGTTCGCGACTTGACTCCTCCTGACAAAACGGGTTTGTTCCAAGGCGTAAGGATGTTTTTCTGGGTGCTCATCCCGATGTGTGTAGGCCCGATGCTGACCGCAATAATCACAAAAGTATCCACGGCAAGTCCGTCGGTGGACGAGTTCGGCGAAGTCATAACCGTTTACAGCCCGTATATGTTTTTGCTTTCGGCGGTGATAGCACTGCTTGCGATAGTGCCGGCAATTTACCTTGCAAAGGCCGACAGCGCGGATATGAAACCGTTTGAGAGTAATGACTTATCGGCCGAAACCGAAGTTTAAAGAATAAAAACGGGTGATTAAACCATAATAATGTTATGAATTTCAGACAGCAGGTTTTTGAAACGGTAAAAAAAATTCCCGAAGGCAAGGTTTGCACCTACGGGACGATTGCTTCCCATATAGGCAGGCCGCACGCTTCGAGAATGGTCGGTTGTCAGCTGCATTCCAATCCCGATCCGGACGGCATCCCGTGCTACAGAGTGGTTTTTAAAGACGGGAGCCTGTCGACGGCTTTTGCGTTCGGCGGCATAAACGTTCAGAGAGCAAGGCTGGAGGCGGACGGCGTGGAGTTCGACAAGGAAGGCAGGGTAAAAGAAGAATATATTTTGCGAAAAATCTAAAACAAAAAATCCGCCCAATGTCGGGCGGATTTTAAATTGCAGTTATTTGAAGAACAGCGGCAGAACCTGCAAAAAGGTTATGTCGTGCCTTTCGGCGGCATCGCCTTCGGCCAAAACGGCCATTTTTCCGACGATTTTGCCTTCGGTGTGGGCGGTCAGCTGTTCCAAAGCGTACAGCGATTCGCCGGTCGAGATGACGTCGTCGACGATGAGGATGTTTTTGCCTTTCATCAAAGCTACGTCCCGTTCGTCCAAATACAGCGTTTGAATTTTTGCCGTGGTGATGGATTTGACTTCCACCTTGACGGGATCCTTCATATAGAGTTTAGGGGATTTTCTGGCCAAGACGTAGGTTTTGCCCGACTGGCGAGCCATTTCGTATGCGAGAGGAATGCCTTTGGATTCGGCAGTAAGAATGATGTCGAAGTCCGGTGCGTTTTTCAGCAGTTCCTCGGCACATCTGACGGTCAGTTCGACGTCGCCGAACATTATAAATGCGCCGATGTCGATTTTGTCGTTGAGCGGGCAACGCAACAGTTTGCGGTTAAGCCCGGCAATGTTTATGTCGTAATATTGGTCCATATTTTCCTCCGTGTTTTACCGAATAACAAAAACATTATACCCTTGCACGGGGCCGTTGTCAAGTCAAAATAAAAAAATAGGATAAGCATTCGGGTTGCAAAAAATCGGGCCGAGCGTTATAATGTAAAAAAAGCGTGAGGTGAACTTATGGTTATTTTGATAAGCGGCGCATCGGGCGGTATCGGAAAAGCAACCGCCGAACTTTTGGCTAAAAAAGGACACAAAGTGTACGGCTTAAGCCGTAAGCCCGTCGAAATAGAAGGTTGTACGCACATAGTTTGCGACGTTACGGACGCTCTTTCTTGCGAGGCTGCGGTCAAGGCGGTTTT
>CAZBVO010000020.1:0-8806 GCA_964495385.1 uncultured Faecalibacterium sp. | reverse complement strand
TTGACGTATTGTTTGAGGATGGAGCTTAAACCGTTCGGGATAACGGCGACAGCGGTTTTGCCGGGAGACATCAAAACGGGTTTCACGGCGGCACGGAAAAAGAATATCGACGAGCCTGCCGACTACAACGGGCGCATCTCGAGGAGCGTCGAAAAACAGGAGCAGAGCGAAATCAACGGTATGCCTCCGACGGCCGTTGCCAAGGTTATGGCAAAAGCGGTGGCGGCAAAAAATCCGAAACCTCGCTACACCGTCGGATTTTTGTACAAACTCGCGGCGTTTGCGGCAGAGAAGGCTCCGAAACGTTTCAGGGAATGGATATTGTATAATATTTATGCAAAATAATATAATACTTGCAAAAAACATAGGCAAAAACGCTTGCCAAAACGCGTAACAAAATGTAAAATATTAGCGGTTAAAACCTAAAATAAAAAAATATTTTTCTCGGAGGAATATATATTATGGCAAAAAATGTTAGAGTAGCTATCAATGGTTTCGGTCGTATCGGCCGTTTGGCATTCAGACAGATGTTCGGTGCAGAAGGATACGAAGTAGTCGCTATCAACGATCTGACCAGCCCGAGAATGCTCGCTCACCTGTTGAAGTATGACTCCACTCAGGGCAACTATGCAAACAGCCACGTCGTCACCAGTTCCGAACCTGTTCTCAACGAGGACGGCACCGTTAAAGAAAACGGCTACATCGTAGTTGACGGCAAAAAAATCATCATTTACGCAAAAGCAAAAGCTGCCGAACTCCCTTGGGGCGAATTGGACGTTGACGTTGTTTTGGAATGCACCGGTTTCTACACCTCTAAGGCTAAAGCACAGGCTCACATCGACGCCGGCGCAAAGAAAGTCGTTATTTCCGCACCTGCAGGCAACGACCTTCCTACCATCGTTTACAACGTAAACCACAACACTCTTACCCCGGCAGACAACATCATTTCCGCAGCATCCTGCACCACCAACTGCCTCGCTCCTATGGCTAAGGCTCTGAACGATTTGGCTCCTATCCAATCCGGTATCATGACCACCGTTCACGCTTACACCGGCGACCAGATGCCTCTCGACGGTCCGCAACGCAAAGGCGACCTCCGCAGAAGCCGTGCAGCAGCAATCAACATCGTTCCTAACAGCACCGGCGCCGCAAAGGCAATCGGCCTTGTTATCCCTGAACTCAACGGCAAACTTATCGGCTCTGCTCAGCGCGTTCCGACCGCTACCGGTTCCACCACCATCCTCGTTGCAGTCGTAAAAGGCATCGTAACCAAGGATCAAATCAACGAAGCTATGAAAGCAGCCGCAACCGAATCCTTCGGCTACAACACCGACGAAATCGTTTCTTCCGACGTTATCGGCATGCGTTACGGTTCTTTGTTCGATGCAACTCAGACCATGGTTGCTCCGATGGAAGACGGCAACACTCAGGTTCAGGTTGTAAGCTGGTACGACAACGAAAACAGCTACACCAGCCAGATGGTAAGAACCATCAAATATTTCGCTCAGGTGAAATAAGCATAAAAAATCCGTTGCGGACGGCCTTACGCCGCCCGCAATTTTTTTGCAATTTCGGTCATTTTGAAAAAACGGGCCTAAAAAACCACATTATTTTGCCTTTTTAAACGAAAACAAGGCGAAAACGTGGCCCAAAATATTTGCAATAATTTTGTATCTATTATATAATTATAAAGTATAAATTTCATACAACAAACACATATCTTTATCTAAAGGAGATATTATGAAGAAAAAACTTACAGTAGTTTTGATTTGCTTGGTTATGCTGTCTGCGGTTATGCTGACTGCATGCGGCAACAAGTTCACCCAACAAGCGGTTTCCATCGACGGCGTCGACAACAACACCGTTGCGGAAGGCAACTATGGCAGAGCGGTTAAACTGGGCAAATACCTCTATTTCGTAAACGGCACCGTTGACATCAGCGTCGACAACGACTTCGGCACTCCGGAAAAATCGGCCATTTGGCGCGTCACTCTCGCAGACGACGGCAGCATCATCGAAGACAGCCGCGTTCGCATCGTTCCGAAAAACGTCATCGACAGCAGCTCCAAGCCTTCTATTTACATTTACAAAGGCTGGATTTACTATGCAACTCCAAACCTTGAGTTGACCAGTGCCGGTGAACCTAACACCACTCGTCTGGACTTCATGCGCACCACCATCGACGGCGCAAAAACCGAAGTTATCACCACAATTTTGTCCAGAAGTGCAAGCTACGTTTTTGCAAACGGCTACATTGTTTACAACCTTAACGGTGCAATCTATTCCGTTGATTGCGAAAGCAAAAAAACCACAACCATCGACGACGAACACGTTTCCACCACTTTGTTGGTTTCCGACGAAAACGGCGGAGCATTCGGCGGCTACGTTTTGTACCTCAAAACCCCTCACGACGACGTTCAGTACAAAAACTACAACGAACTTATCGCCGTGTCTGCAGACGGTTCGGACAAAAAGACCGTTCTCGGCAACACTTCCTATACTTCCGATTTGAAAGACACCAACAACATCTTCCAGTTCGGTTTGTTGGATTACGTTGTGGAATCCGACGGTTTGACGCTGTATTACACCAAGGCAAACGTTTTGGGCAGCAGCACCACTCAGACGGCAGGCACCTATTGCTATAAGTTTGCTTCCACCGATTTTGTTTTCGACAAAACCAAAGAAGTCAAACTGTCCGTAACCGCATTGTCCGGCATAGTTCCTATCAGCTACGCCGACGGCGCACTCGTGAACGGCAGCTCGTTGGTTTACCACTATAAAGCCGGCGCAGAAATTGAAACCGTTATCGAAGGTTCCTTCAAGGCTTACTTTGTAAAGGACGGCAACGTTTATTACTCTGAAAGTTCTTCGCCGAAAACGCTTTATTCGTTCCCTCTTAACGGAGCGGCCACCGGCGTTGTTGCAAACAAAATTTTCAGCGTTGATTCTATCGGCACCTCGGGCGTTGTGTTCGAAGTAGTCGGCGATTACGTCTATTACGTCGACGGCGGCACTTACAAATATTTGTACCGTGCAAACCTTGCCGGGGCAGAGGAAACCGAACTTGTGGGCAAGATGACCGCAGCGGATATCGAAGCAATCGAAAAAGCATCCAAATAAAACAAACAAAACCAATTCAAACGACGTCCGAAAGGGCGTCGTTTTTTATGGCAAAATGCCGCCGACGGAAAAATTGTTTAAATTTAGGGCAAAATAAGAAAATTAGCAAAAGAATTTTTGGTTTTTACATTCAGATTTGACAAAATTCGACAAGTTTCGACAAATTATACCTTACAAATGCCTCCAAAATACATTGTAAAGTGCTATAATTATATTCAATCACGCATGAGCGGAATTTATGGAGGTGCATTTTGGAAAAGACAATAGTTATCGCGGACGACAATCTCCAGTATTTGGAGGAAACTCAAAAGTATTTTGCAACGGTGTCCGGCTACAGAGTGGTCGGCGTTGCAAAGGACGGCATGGAAGCAATCGGTTTGGTTGAGAAAACCAATCCCGACTTTTTGCTTTTGGACATCGTTATGCCCGAGCTGGACGGTTTTGCCGTGCTGTCGGCATTGGGATGCAGCAACTACCATCCTACAATTATCATGATATCTCAGCTGGCAGGCGAGGGGTTTGTGGCAAAGAGTATGGCAAAGGGCGCATCGTACTATATGATGAAACCGATAAAGTACGACAAATTGAAAGAAGTCATGGATGATTTTAGCGGCGAGCCTACGGCTCAGTATCGCCAGATATCCACGCGCAACGTTCCGATGGGCAGTCACGCAATCAGGGACCCTGCCAGACGTTCGGTGGACGAAAAGATTTCAAACATATTTATCTCGGTGGGCATACCTGCGCACATCAAAGGCTATCAGTTTTTGAGGGAGGCCATCAAGCTTACCATCGAGGAGCCAAACATTATCAACAGCATAACAAAGCGTCTTTATCCGGCCATTGCCGAAAAGTTCGACACTTCGGCAAGCAAGGTTGAGCGTGCCATACGCCACGCCATAGAAGTGGCTTGGTCGAGAGGCAAAATCGACAATATCAATATGATTTTCGGTCTCAAAATTTACAACCCGAACGAGAAGCCTACCAATGGCGAATTTGTTGCTTTGATTGCCGACAAGATTTGCTTGGAAGGTATAGCATAATCCGAAAAAGCCGTTAAAGTTTCAAAAGCAAGGCTTTAAACGTCGGTTTGGCAAAAACTATATTCAAAAGAACGAACTGTGCAGGTTTGTTCTTTTTGTTTTTTGCGCAAAAATGCGTCGTTTGGGGCGACGGCTTACCAAAATCGAAAATTAGAAAACGTTGACTTTTCATCCGATAGGTTAACTACTGCGCGAGACGTTTTTGCTTTTGGCATCCTGTTTTGCGTACGGACGCCCTACGGGCGAAGGCATAATTTGCAACAAATAATTGACAAACAGGCCGTCCGTGGCGTAGAATAAAATTGCGATAAACTTAATCAATTTGGGAAAAGTGCCTTTTACTTCGGTAACGGGTGCATTTTCGCATTACATAGCTTTTTCCAAATTGAGCATGTGGGTTTATCGCAGAATCAGCGGGGATGCACTTGTTATATTTTTGCTTAAAACAAATGTCGGGTGTTTCTTCGCATCCGATATTTTTGTTTGGAGGAAGTATTATGGCAAAAAACAAAAAACTCACCTCGCTTTTGGCGGTGGCAATGCTTTTGGCGGTCATGCTTGCGGCCTTTGCGGCTTGCGGCGGCACGACCGAATACAAATTCATTATTCACCCGAACAACGGCGAAGGCGACGTTGTTTGGGACAGAACAACGAAAATCCCGACTTTTTATAACGACGGCTATTCGTTTGAGGGGTACTATTTGGATGCAAATCTCACGCAAGAGGTTGGCGTTGATTTTTTGTATCGTATGGAACTGACTTCCGACACGGACGTCTATCTTAAATGGACAAAAAATTCCAAAGACGGTACGCTTGGCGTTATTCACGTTAACAACGGCGATGACGATATTTACTGGGAAGTCGGATATAGCGAACCGATCGTGCCCGAACTTAAAAAACCGGGCTTTGTGATGGACGGTTTTTATGCCGACGAAAAGTTTACCGTACCTGTCAATATCAAAAATCTCGGCGACGTGGTTGAAGTGTGGGTTAGGTGGATTCCTTGCATGCACAGCGGCGGCACGGCAACTTGTACCGAACTGGCAATCTGTGAGGTTTGCGGCGAAGCATACGGCGAACTCGGCGACCACGTTTGGGACAGCGAATTTACGACGGATTTCAAGCCTACCTGCACGGAATCGGGCAGCAAGTCTATCCATTGCAAAAACTGCTCGGCAACGAAAGACGATACCGAAATCCCGGCAAACGGCCACAGTTTTGACGAAACCAAGTGGGAAAGCGACGAAACAGGTCACTGGCACAAGGCTACTTGTGGTCACGACGTAAAGGACGGTTTTGCCGAGCATAGCGGCGGCGAAGCAACCTGCACCGATGAGGCACTTTGCGAAGTTTGCAACAAGCCGTACGGCGAAGCAAACGGCCACGATTGGGATACCGAATGGACAATCGACAAACCGGCAACTTGCGGCGAAAACGGAAGCAAGTCGCATCATTGTGCAAACTGCACGGCAACTAAGGACGTAACCCCGATCGAAGCAAGTCACAGCTTTGATGGCGACGGCGTATGCACCGAGTGCGGCTATTTCGAAACGGGATTGAAATTTGAACTTAATGCCGACGGCGAAAGCTGGTCGGTCACGGGCCTCGGCACGTTTGAGGGAACCGAACTTAAAATACCGACGGCCAACTATGACGGAAAACCAGTAACCGCAATTGGCGAAAAAGCTTTTTACAACAACTACACGCTGACAAGCGTTATAATTCCGGAAGGGGTTGTAAGCGTGGGCGATTACGCATTTTGCGAAAGCAAAAAATTGGCCGACGTTCAAACGCCTGAAAGCTTGCTCGACATAGGGTTTATGGCTTTTAATTCCACGCCTTGGTACGATGCTTTGCCTGACGGAATGAATTATTTGCACAAAGTGGCGTATGTTTTCAAAGGTCAAATTCCTTCGGGAACGACTGTTGAAATAGCAGAAGGAACGCTTGCCGTTGCCGACGGTGCTTTTTACTCGAGCAACAACGATAGCGATTTGACAAGCATTGCCCTCCCTGAAGGCCTTGTGAGAATCGGCGATTATGCCTTTGCATATTGCAATAATCTTACAAGTCTGACTATTCCTGCAAGCGTTGAAAGCGTCGGAGAATATCTTTTGGGCAACTGCACCGCATTCGGCGGCATAACGGTGACCGAAGGGAACACTAATTTTGTCGTTAAAGGCGATTGCTTGGTTGAAGTTTCAACAGGAAAGCTTGTTGTAGGTTGGGGCTCGGATATCTCTACCGACGGAAGCGTAACCGCAATCGGCACAGGTGCTTTTTGGAAGAGCAGCATTAAAAACGTGACAATTCCTGCAAGCGTAACCGCAATCGGCGAAGACGCTTTTGAGGATTGCTACAATCTCGCGAGAGTATACATTACGGATCTTGCAAAGTGGTGCGCCATCGATTTTGGCAATAAGTATTCGAATCCGTTGCATCGTGATTCCGTTTTGTACGTAAACGAAATTTGCGAGAAAGAGTTGGTAATTCCTGACGGCGTAACCTCTATCAGCAATTATGCTTTCTACGGGTACGACTGGCTTTACGAGTTGACGCTACTTGCCGACGTGACCGAAATCGGCAAGGATACCTTCTCCGAATGCCGTTATCTTAAAAGCATAACGGTTGCGGAAGAAAACCAAACGTTTGTAAGCAAGGAAGGCATTTTGTACGATAAGGCCGACAAATCCATCGTTATCGTGCCAGAAAGTATAACGGGCAACGTAACGCTTTTGGACGGCTTGACCAGCATCGAAAGCGAGGCCTTTTCGGGCCGTTGGAATCTTACCGGCATAGTCATTCCGGACAGTGTTACAAGCATAGAAAAGGGTGCCTTCTACGATTGCAGGAACCTTGAAAGCATAACCGTTCCGTTTGTCGGCAGATACGCTTATTCGTCAACCGAAGATTATGAGGAAGTGTTCGGATATATATTCGGCTATAAAACCACGTCGTCTGCTTCGGATGAGATAAGCGGAGCCGTATGTCAATACTCCACCGCATCGAAATATTATTGGTACTATATTCCGTCGTCCTTAAAAACCGTTGAGATAATGGGCGAAAATGCGAGCATTCCGAGCTATGCTTTCAAAAACTATACGTGGCTTACAAAAATAACTATCCCGGACAACGTGAAAAGTATCGGCAATAATGCCTTCCAAGGTTGCACCGGACTTACAAGCATAGCAATTCCCGACAGCGTAACGAGCATAGGATTTGAGGCTTTCCGTGGTTGCACGGGACTTGCAAGCATAACAATCCCTGACAGTGTGACCACAATCGGAACCTGTGCCTTCGAGGATTGCACGGGGCTTACAAACGTGGCAATCGGCAACAAAGTGAAGACAATAGGAAGCAGCGCTTTTGAGGGATGCACCTCTCTTACAAGCATAGTCATCCCTGACAACGTGAAGGAAATCGAAGATAATGCCTTCTCCGGCTGCACGGGGCTTAAGAGCATCGCCATAGGCAGTGGCTTGACGACAATAAAATACAACGATGCCTTCAGTTGCAGTGCGGTGCTTGAAAGCATAACCGTGAACGAAGCAAACACAAAATATCACAGTTCGGGCAACTGCCTTATCGAAACGGCAAGCAAAACATTGATTTTGGGATGCAAAAACAGCATCATCCCAAGCGACGGAAGCGTGACAAAAATCAGAGATTACGCCTTCTACGGTTGCACCTCTCTTGCAAGCATAGTCATCCCTGACTGCGTGACGAGCATAGGAGATTATACCTTCCGAGGTTGCACCGGGCTGACGGAAATCAAGGGGCCTGCATCCGTGGTCGGAGACGTGGCGTACCAAACCAAACCTGAATCGTTTACCGTTGTGATAACAAGCGGCACGGACGTCGGCGGCTTCTCGGGCTGCACGGGGCTGACAAGCATAACTCTCCCTGACGGCGTGACGAGCATAGGCGCTTGGGCCTTTGAGGATTGCACAGGGCTGACAAGCATAACTCTCCCTGACGGCGTGACGAGCATAGGCCAGAGTGCCTTCGAGGGTTGCACGGGGCTTACAAGTATAGCAATACCTGACAGTGTGACCGAAATTGCAACTGATGCATTCGAGGGGTGCTCCGGGCTGACGGAAATCAAGGGGCCTGCATCCGTGGTCGGAACGGCGGCGAAACAAGCCGAACCGGAATCGTTTACCGTTGTAATAACAAGCGGCAAGACAATAGTCAGTAGTGCCTTCTCGGGCTGTACGGGGCTTACAAGTGTAACAATTTCTGATAGCGTGACGACCATAGGCTATAATGCCTTCGGTGAATGCACCTCTCTTACAAACGTAACAATCCCTGACAGCGTGACAAGTATCGGCAAGTGGGCCTTCAAGGGGTGCTCCGGACTTACAAGCATAAAAGTCCCTGACGGCGTAACGAGTGTCGGCGAAGATGCCTTTTGTTGTTCTTTGACAAAAATCGAAGGTCCTGCTTCTATGTTCAACACGGACCTCGGCAGTTTCGGCGGTGATGCTTTGAGCGTTGTAATAACAAGCGGAAACAGTATTAGCGACAAGGCCTTCTATGAGAAAAAGAACGTCACAAGCATAACAATTCCGGACAGCGTGACTAGCATAGGTACAGCTGCCTTCACCAGATGCACCTCTCTTACAAGCATAAAAATCCCTGAC
>CAZBVO010000019.1:0-27967 GCA_964495385.1 uncultured Faecalibacterium sp. | reverse complement strand
CGGCAACCACGCCTACGGCACGCCCGGCAACAACGCCTGCGGCACGCCCGGCAACAACGCCTGCGGCACGCCCGGCAACCACGCCTACGGCACGCCCGGCAACCACGCCTACGGCACGCCCGGCAACAACGCCTGCGGCACGCCCTGCGACACCGCCTACGGCAAACCCAACAACTTCCCCAAAACCTGAGGATAAGAAATAAAAATCTCGGCGGAGCGATGTAAAACGTCGCTCCGCTGCATTTTTTTGTGCAATAAAAAAATTTTTGCAAAATCTTTCGAACGAGTTTAAAATTTGTTTACAAAATCAAATCGATGTGCTATAGTGTTAGCAATAAATAATCTTTAAGTTCAGTACAGAGATGCTGGCAAGATGCAAATACGCTTTTGTGACTTCACATAGGTGAAGTGTAATCTTGCTACGCATTGTGGCAGGATTTTTTTGATATCGGAGGGAAAATGGAATTCAAGTCCGAAGTTTTAAACGAAGAAGCCGTTTACAGGGTTTTGCGCCGCATATCGCACGAAATCATCGAGAAGAACGGCGGAACGCAAAATCTCGTTTTGGTGGGGATAAAAAGCCGCGGAATACCGCTTGCGGAAAAACTCAGGCAACTTATTTTCGCATTTGAGGGAACGGACGTCCCGATGGGTACTTTGGACATCAGCCTTTACCGCGACGATTTGACCGAAATTGCCGACCTGCCTACCGTCAAAAAGGCGGATACGGGCGTGGAAATAACGGGCAAAACGGTTGTTTTGGTTGACGACGTGCTGTTTACCGGGCGAACGGTGCGAGCGGCAATAGATGCGCTTTTCGACAACGGAAGGCCGGCAGTGGTTCAACTGGCCGTGCTGATTGACCGTGGTCATCGCGAATTGCCGATAAGGGCCGATTACGTCGGGAAAAATATTCCGACAAGCCGTTCGGAAGTGGTCAAGGTCAGCTTGCCGCCTTACGACGGCGAGGTTAGGGTGGCCCTGTATAATTTGTAATCAAAATTTTAAAGGAGATAGAGTATGAAACTTATCTACGACGTTGAAGACAAGCCAAAATTTAGCAAACTTCTCGTGTTTGCTCTCCAACAAGTGCTGGCAATTATGGCGGCAACCATTGCCGTTCCGACCATCATCGGATTGCCGACGCAAATTCCTGCGGCCATTTTGGGAGCAGGCGTGGGCACGATAATTTACTTGTTGTTCACAAAATTCAAAAGCCCTGTGTTTCTGGGAAGTTCGTTTGCATTTTTGAGCTCGTTGACTGTTGCGATAGCTTTCGGCTATTTGGGCATCATTGTTGGTGCGGTGTTTGCAGGCCTTGTGTATGTGATAATCGCACTTGTGGTTAAACTTGCCGGCACGAAGTGGGTTTCCAAACTTATGCCGCCGGTTGTAATCGGCCCGACGGTTGCTCTTATCGGTTTGTCGCTTGCGGGAAGCGCAATGGGCGACATCGTCAAGGCAAACGGTGCAAGCGTGAACGGAAGCTACAACCTCGTTGCGCTTTTGTGCGGCCTTGTTACGTTCTTCACGATCGTAGTTTGCTCCATCCAGAAAAAACGCAAAATGATGCAACTGATTCCGTTTATCATCGGTATCGGAGCAGGTTACGTCACCGCAGGTATCTTCTCGGCATTCGGCTATATCTTTGACGTAGAGTACCTCAAAATAATCGACTTTACACCAATCATCAACAACTTCGTAACCGAAAGCGGTTCGTTTGTAGGCATCAAAGCATTTTTGAACTATCCTGATTTTGCGCTCATCGAAGCCATCAAGGAATTGGCCGGCGGCAACATCAGCGACACTATTTTGAACGTCAATCCGAATGCTACAGTCCTTACCGGGGCAGGCGTTGCGGAAATCGCACTTGCGTTTATTCCGGTGGCATTGGTTGTTTTTGCAGAACATATCGCCGACCACAAAAACCTCGGCTCCATCATCGAAAGAGACCTCGTCGAAGGCGAACCGGGACTTGCTCGCACCCTTATGGGCGACGGCGTAGGCTCGATACTCGGCACGGTTTTCGGTATTTGCCCTAACACCACTTACGGCGAAAGCGTCGGTTGCGTGGCAATCACCAAAAACGCTTCCGTCCGCACGATATTCGCCGCTGCGATTATGTGCATCGTTCTCAGCTTCCTCAGCCCGCTTATGGCACTTTTGCAAACCATCCCGAGCTGCGTTATGGGCGGCGTTTGCCTCACTCTGTACGGCTTCATCGCAGTAAGCGGCCTCAAGATGTTTAAGGATATCGACCTCGGCGAAAACAAAAACCTGTTTGTTGTCAGCGTAATTCTTATCGCAGGCATCGGCGGACTTTCCGTGCAGATTCCTTACAAAGTTTTAAGCTCCGACCTTATGGGACAGGCCATCCAAAACGGCAAAATCGTCGAAGTGATTCTTTCCCCTGCAGGCACCGTCGAAAAGGCCATCACCGTAACTTCCATCGCAACCGCATTGATTTTGGGCATTGTTACATATGCAATCATCACCAAGATGGAACAAAAACATTCCTCCGAAGAAGGCGAACCTGAAAGCCTCATTGCCGGAGCAGTTGCACCGGATGCAAAATTCAACCTCGGCGACAACGGCGAAAGCGTTGCCGAATAAAGAGGCGACAAACAAACAACATCAAAAAACAGACAGGAAATTTCCTGTCTGTTTTTAATTTGTGTTTTAAGTTCAAAAAT
Source organism: uncultured Faecalibacterium sp. (assembly GCA_964495385.1). Classification (GTDB taxonomy): domain Bacteria; phylum Bacillota; class Clostridia; order Christensenellales; family CAG-917; genus CAG-1138. Next base: position 25,274 of record CAZBVO010000019.1, on the reverse strand, counting down.
CAGCCGATAAAACCTTATTTCGTGCCAAATATTCTGTCGCCTGCGTCGCCGAGCCCCGGAACGATGTAGCCTTTTTCGTTGAGGCACTCGTCAAGAGCGGCACAAAATACAGGTACGTCAGGATGCTTTTGGGTGAATGCTTCGACGCCTTCCGGAGCGGCTATCATGCACATAAAGCGAATTTTGTTGCAGCCTTTTTCCTTGAGAAGATTTACTGCATCGATTGCGCTTCCGCCGGTGGCAAGCATAGGATCGACAAGGATGACTTCGCGATCTTTTATGTCGAGAGGAAGTTTGCAGAAGTAGACGTGAGGCTCCAAAGTCTCTTCGTCACGGTACATGCCGATGAAGCCTTGTTTTGCGGTAGGGAACAGATCCAACACGCCGTTCACCATGCCGAGTCCTGCACGGAGAATAGGCACAACGGCCACGTCGCTGGTGAGCATTTTGCAGGTTGTTGTGGCAATCGGGGTTTTGACGCTTACTTCGCGAGTCGGAAGGTCGCGGCAGACCTCGTAAGTCATCAGCATGCCGATTTCCTCCACAAGTTCCCTAAACTGTTTGCTCGTGGTGGTTTCGTCTCTCAAAATTGCCAGCTTGTGCGAGATAAGCGGGTGATCGAAAATGGTTACGTTTTTCTGCATGATTACACCTCTTTTATTAAATTTTTTACAATACCATTTTACCATTTTTCCATTGCTATGGCAAACGAAATGTCGGCAAATCGGCGAATTAGTGCAAAATCCGTCATTTTTTAAAAAAAGTGCAACTTCGGTTTTGGGATACTGCCGCAAACATGCGGCGAATTTTAGTTCGGGCGGCAAAAAAAGTTGAAAAATCCAAAATCGTTGTTTATATGTAGTTGCAAAAATCGTTTGCCTTGTGGTAAAATTATATTGTATATTTGAATATTATATATTCAACAACAATTTTTATCGGGAGATTGACAAAATGGGATTCGGTGGCACAGGTTTTATCGATAGCGTTAAAGAAACTTTCACAAGCAGCGGAAGCGTTGCAAACTTTTTCCAGAACTTTAAAGATGACGTTATTGACGAATATCCTTTGTATTGCATAATCGCACTTGCGGTATTGGTGCTTTTGGTGGTTGCGATAGTTGCAATCGTAGTCAGTAAGAAAAAGAAGAAAAAGGCCAAAAATGCCGCAGAGGCAGGCACAATCGGGCAAACAGAAGTTGTTTCGGACAACGTGTCGGAGCCGTCTGAAGACGTTGTCGAAGTGGCTCAACCGACCACTGAAGCGGAAGAACCTACGGCGGTGGTTGCCGACGAAGTAAAAGTCGCCGAGCCGCAAACGGTGAACCTTGCAAAAGACAGCGCTTCGACCGAAGCATCCGACGAATGGAAACCGGTGACCTTGGCTACGGCCAAAAAGGAAGAAAAGCCTCAATCGAAAGAGGCCGCAAAGCCTGTCGAAGAATACGATCCGTTCAAACCGGCAGTGGTGACCGCTCCTAAAAAATCCGCCCCTAAAGCGGAACCGAAGGTTGAAGTTAAAGAAGAACCGAAGGTCGAAGTTAAAGAGGAGCCGAAAAAGAAACCTGTCAAAGCCGAAAAACCGGCAGTTACAAAAAAGGCCGAACCTAAAGCGCAACCGGTGGCTCAAAAGGAACCGGAACCGGCAGTTGTTGCCCCTATCGAAGAACCGGTCAAAAAAGAGGTTCAGAAAGATTTGGACGCCGAAGTTACGGCGGCAACCGTTTCGGGAAAGAAAGTCGTCGGCAAGTACGTCATTGACGAAAACGAAGATTTCTATCAGTTCTCGCTGTATGCAAACAACGGTCAGCTGCTGTACGAAAGCAGGGAATACGCCACTTTGGCCACCTGCAAGAGCGGCATTGCGACCTTTAAAAAGAACGTAGCCGAATGCGATTACCGTGTCGCTCAGGACAAAAACGGCAACTGGAAATACATTTTCAGAAAGGGCAACAGCATCTATATCGGCGAGTCCTACAGCACCGAACAGTCGGCAATCAACAGCGCGGAAAGCACAAAACGCTTTGCCGAAGTCAGCGAATTGCTGGAAAAATAACCAAAGAAAACCAAAAACAATAAATTTTTAAAAAGGGGATTATAACCATGGCAGAAATCAAAGGCAAGTACATCATCGAATGCGTTTACGGCGATCTGTATCAGTTCTCATTGTATGCAAACAACGGCCAACTTTTGTACGAAAGCAGAGAATATGCTTCTCTTGCCAGCTGCAAAAGCGGTATCGACACTTTCAAGAAGAACGTTCAGGACGAAAAAACCAAAACCCGTATCGACGTCGACAAAAACAAAAACTACAAATTTATCATTAAAAACGGCAACAGCATTTATGTAGGCGAATCCTACAAAACCAAGACCGCCGCTGAAAACAGCGCCGAATCCGTAAAAAGATTTGCACTCATCAGCGATTTGGTGACCAAATAACTTTAATTTTTGCAGAGGGGAAAGGGACGGCATTGCCGTCCCTTTAAAAAACAAAAACGCTCGCGATGCGAGCGTTTTTTGTTGCATATTGTTATTTCATAGCTTCTTCTACGGAAACTGCCAACGAGACCGTTGCGCCAACCATAGGGTTGTTGCCCATACCGATGAGTCCCATCATTTCGACGTGTGCCGGAACGGAGGAAGATCCTGCAAACTGTGCGTCGCTGTGCATTCTGCCCATGGTGTCGGTCATGCCGTAGCTGGAAGGGCCTGCGGCCATGTTGTCCGGGTGCAAAGTTCTGCCCGTGCCGCCGCCGGAAGCAACGGAGAAATATTTTTTGCCGTTTTCGACGCACCATTTTTTGTAAGTGCCGGCAACCGGATGCTGAAAGCGGGTAGGGTTGGTGGAGTTGCCTGTGATGGAAACGTCAACGCCTTCCTTGCGCATGATTGCAACGCCTTCGTTGACGTCGTCTGCGCCGTAGCAACGAACTTTGGCTCTGTCGCCTGTGGAGTAAGCGGTTTCGTTTACAACGGTAAGTTCGTCGGTGTATTGATTATATTTGGTTTGGACGTAGGTGAAGCCGTTGATGCGGCTGATGATGAAAGCAGCGTCTTTTCCGAGGCCGTTGAGGATAACTCTCAAAGGTTCTTTTCTGACTCTGTTTGCTTTCAAAGCGATGCCGATTGCGCCTTCTGCTGCGGCGAAACTTTCGTGACCGGCGAGGAATGCAAAGCACTTGGTTTCTTCCCTCAAAAGCATTGCGCCGAGGTTGCCGTGTCCGAGGCCGACCTTTCTGGTGTCTGCAACGGAGCCCGGGATGCAGAAGCTCTGGAGGCCGAGGCCGATTGCTTCGGCGGCGTCTGCGGCCTTTTTGCAGCCTTTTTTGATTGCGATTGCCGCGCCTACGGTGTAAGCCCATACTGCGTTTTCAAACGCTATAGGCTGAACGCCCTTGACGATTGCTTCAACGTCGATGCCTTTGTCGAGGCAAATTTGGCGTGCGTCCTCGAGGTCTTTGATGCCGTATTCGGCCAGAACCGGAGTGATTTGGTTTATTCTTCTTTCATAGCTTTCAAACGTAACGCTCATTTTCAATGCCTCCTTTGTTATTCTTGACGAGGGTCGACGTATTTGACGGCACCGTCTTCAGCCTTAAAGCGGCCGTAGCAACCCGATGCTTTTTCGTATGCTTCGTTAGGGGTGAGGCCTTTTTTGACGAAATCCATCATTTTGCCCAGCGAAACAAAGCTGTAACCGATGATTTGATCGTTTTTGTCCAAAGCGATTTTGGTGACGTAGCCTTCGGCCATTTCGAGGTAGCGAGGGCCTTTTGCTTTGGTGGAGTACATGGTTCCGACTTGGCTGCGAAGGCCTTTGCCGAGGTCTTCCAAACCTGCGCCGACTGCAAGTCCGTCTTCACTGAAAGCGGATTGGCTGCGGCCGTATACGATTTGCAGGAACAGTTCGCGCATAGCGGTGTTGATTGCGTCGCAAACGAGGTCGGTGTTGAGTGCTTCGAGAATGGTTTTGCCGGTAAGAATTTCGGCCGCCATTGCCGCAGAGTGAGTCATACCGCTGCAACCGATGGTTTCAACCAAAGCTTCTTCGATGACGCCGTTTTTGACGTTAAGGCTCAATTTGCAAGCGCCTTGTTGCGGTGCGCACCAGCCTACACCGTGGGTGAAACCGCTGATGTCGGTGATTTGTTTGGCCTGAACCCATTTTGCCTCCTCCGGAATCGGAGCCGGACCGTGGTTAGGGCCCTTCTGCACGCAGTACATTTCGTTAACTTCTTTCGAGTAAGTCATTATGGTAATTCCTCCGTAGAAATAAATTTTAACTTTGACATAAAAATTATAGCATATATTTTTTAAAAAGTAAAAAATTTGAGAGCAAATAAACGTTATTTATCTTATATTTTGCCGAATATGGTTGAAATAAACCCGCTTTGGTGGTATAATAACAACGTCATAACGGCCAAAAGGGCCGTAATAGCATCAAAGAGGTAAGAATTATGCAAAACGTACTTGACGTTCTTAAGGCGCGCGGCTTCGTAAAACAGGTTGTTTTCGAGGACGATTTGAGAAAACTTTTGGAAACCGAAAGCGTGCCGTTTTATATTGGCTTCGATCCTACCGCAGACAGCCTGCACGTGGGACATTTCGTTGCACTTATGGGCATGAGTTGGTTGCAACGTTTCGGTCATAAGCCTATCGTGCTTTTGGGCGGCGGAACGGGCCTTGTGGGCGATCCGTCCGGACGCACCGATATGCGCACCATGCTTACGAAAGAGCAAACTCAGCACAACTGCGAATGCTTCAAAAAACAAATGAGTCGGTTTTTCACTTTCGAGGGTGAAAATGCCGCCATCATGCTGAACAACGCCGACTGGCTCACCAACTTGAATTATGTCGACTTCTTGCGCGAAATAGGTGTTTATTTCAGCGTAAACCGTATGTTAACCGCCGAATGCTACAAACAGCGCCTTGAAAAAGGCCTCAGCTTTTTGGAGTTTAACTACATGCTTATGCAGGGTTACGACTTTTACAGACTGTTTAAAGATTACGGCTGCAAACTTCAATGCGGCGGCGACGACCAATGGAGCAATATGCTTGCCGGCGAAGATCTTATCAGACGTAAAGAAGGTCAGCCTGCGTTTGCAATGACGTTTTCGCTTTTGACCACTTCCGACGGCAAAAAGATGGGCAAAACTCAAAAGGGTGCCGTTTGGATTGACGAAAGCAAAACCAGCGCATACGACTTTTATCAATATTGGCGCAACATCGACGACGCCGACGTTGAAAAGTGCTTGAAACTTTTGACCTTTGTCGAGCTTGACGAGATTGAGGAACTTTGCCGCTATCGCGACGAAAGAATCAACAAGGCCAAAGCACGTCTTGCGTTCGAGGTAACCAAACTCGTACACGGCGAAGAAAAGGCTAAGGCGGCCGAAGTGCAAACTCTCGGTGCTTTCGGCGGAGGCGATACCTTGCCGACAAAAGAAGTCGAAAACGTAAAAACCGTCATCGACGTTATGATGGCCGCAGGGATTGCTCCTTCCAGAAGCGAAGCGAGAAGGCTTATAGAAGGCGGCGGCATCAAAATCGACGACGACAAGGTAGATGACGTCAATCAGGCACTCACCGACAGCCAGCTTGCAAACGGCTTTGTTTTGCACAAAGGCAAAAAGGTTCACCTAAAGGTTGTTGTTAAGTAATGAACGGGTATTTGTCCGTTAAAGAGCGGGTCGAAAGCGAATACGTGATTTCCAGAAGCCGCTTTATTGCCACCGTTGCACCCGTCGCCGACCGAGACGATGCGGACCGCTTCGTGAAAGAAATCTCGTCCAAATATCCCGATGCCACTCACAATTGTTATGCTTACGTTGCCGACGAACTCGGAAACGTACTAAGGTTCTCAGACGACGGCGAACCGCAAGGCACGGCAGGGCAACCCATGTTGGAAGTTTTGCGAAAACAAGGGCTTAGGAAAGTCGCCGTTGTGGTAACACGTTACTTTGGCGGCATTAAGCTCGGGGCGGGCGGCCTTGTCGGCGCATACACAAAAAGCGTGACCGATGCGCTTGCCGTGGCCGAAACCGTCAGTTACGTTCCCGGCATTACGCTGAGGGTGGAGCTGGATTACCCGTGTTTAAAAAGTGTTCAGAGGGAAATAGCCTCGTTTGAAAAGGTTAAGCAGTTTGCCCCTGAGTTTTCAAACAACGTAACGCTGAGGTTTTCGGTTCCGACGGATTTTTCGGAGCAGGCCAAGCACAAAATAACCGAAATCACTTCGGGAACGGCAAAAATTTTTGACGAAGAAGAAGGATATATCTGCTTATAAATCTACAAAATCAATTAGGTCCGACGGCAAAAACGTCGGGCTTTTTGATTATATTGTAAAATCTGACACAAAAGATTGACATTCTGACACTGCGGCGCCGATTTCGGAGAATATGGTTTGCAAAATTGGGCAATGCCGTTGACAAACTTGTCGTGCGGATGGTACAATTATTATGTCTATTTGTATGGAATAGGCTGTATATATTATTTTGGCGCGCGTGTGCGCCGCACATAGAACTATACTAAGGGGTATATATATGAAAAACAAAGCGTTCAAAATTATGCTTTTGGTTGCGTTGGTTGTATTTGCCGTGGCCGGTTTGTCGGCTTGTAGCGCAATCAAGGATTTGGCGAATGAATTTTCCGGGAAAAACGACGTAGCGTCCGTTTCCTACATAAAATCCGTCAATGGCATCGAATCGCAGTACCGTGCGGGGGCGACAATCGACTATGCTTCCGCAACCGTATCCGTCGTCTATTCCGACGGTTCGGAAAAAACCGTACAGCTCGAGCAAACCTCGTACGACACAATCGACACTTTGTCGGTTGGCGATCACGAACTGAGCGTGTTGTACAAGGGTGCGGTTTACATCATGAACGTTCGCATTTACGTGGACGTAACCGTAACCAAACTTTCCACGCCTACGGGGCTTAAAGTTGACGGCAACAAGCTTAGCTGGACGGCCGTTCGCAATGCTTCCGGCTACAAAGTTTACATCAACGGCAGAGAATACGAAAGCTCTTCCAACAGCTACGTTTTCAACTCGCAACAAAGCGGAACCATAACGTTTGCGGTTATGGCGGTTTCCGGAAGTGCCGAGTTTGAAAACAGCGACGTAAGTTCGGACCTCAGAGTTGAAAACATGATTCAGCTGGCGGCTCCTTCCGACATCAAAATCGACAGAACCGTCCTCAGCTGGACTTACGAGGGACAAACCTCGGATATTTATTTCGTCGTCAAACAAGACGGCGGCATTGCCGTGCAAAAAACCACCGACACTTCGTTGGATCTGCTCAGCCTTAACCTCGGCGCAAGCGACAAGCCGTACTCTTTCAGCGTTTATGCTTGCAGCACCGATTCCAAAAAAATGCAGTCCGACGTTTCCGCTTCGGTCGGCTTCAAGGTAACGAGGCTGGAAGCCCCTAAATCGTTTGCAATCAAAGGTCGCATCCTTTCGTGGGAAAAGAACTCGAAAGCCGTAAAATACCGTATCACCGTAGGTGAAAACGAAATTTCGGCCGAATCCAACATTGACGTAGGTGCGGCAAGCGGTTCGTTTGATATCGCAAGTTATTTCGGACAGGATTGGTTCACCAAACCTGCCGCCGAAAGAGTGGGAAGCTACTCCTTCAAAATCAAAGCGTTGGGCTACACGGCAGAAAACGCAAAGACGCTCGAAAAAGTTTCGGGTGACGGCTATGAGTACGAATGGCTTTTGGATTCCGTCGCAACCGAATCGGTAAACTACAAAGTTGTACAGCTGACGTCCCCTTACGGCTTGTACATCGAAGACGGCAAACTTCATTGGTCGGGCGATGCTAACGCCGAAAAATACAACGTATACGTTGCTCCGGACGGAAAGCAGCAGTATTTCAAAACCACTACCGACACGCAAATCGATTTGTCCGATGCAGACATCAAGGACAGCAATCGCTACGTTTTGTACGTCGTAGCAATAGGCGGAAGCAACAATTCCATAGCTTCCGAGGTCATCGACAGTGCCGCATCGGCAACTATCGAATATGTTTACAAAACTCCGCTGGCGGCTCCGACGTTGACTTTGTCGGGCAACACCCTCACTTGGAACACCGTTGAAAACGCAGGCAGCTACTTGCTTTGCACTCAGCGCGGTGCAGAAGGCAAGCCGCTCAGCACCACCAGAAAATCACTTACCGCCGACTTTTTGTCCGATTTGGGTTACGGCTCCTTTGACTTTTACGTCATTGCATTGCCTAAAAAAGACGGTTTGTACACAAACAGCGCAAAATCAAACGAAGTGAACTTTGTTCACTCCACCACGCTTTCGTCGCCTGTCGTTTCGGTAAACGGCACCGCTATTGAGTGGAAATCGGTTGAAAACGCCGAATTTTACACCCTCACCGTAAGCGGCGAAAAGGCGGAAGGTTCCGCATGCGTGCCGGTTGTTGCTCAAAAGATTAAAGTTGAAGGCAAGTCTTACGATTTGTCCGTTTTGGGCGCAGGCAGCTACACCGTAACGGTTACCGCCGAAAACAGCGACAGCGAAGTGTTTAAGGCAAGTTCGCCGTCTGCGGAAGTGCCTTGCACGGTTACCAGCAAACTTAAAGCCCCTGTTTCCGTCAACGTAAATTCGGACGGAAACATCGAATACAGCCTCGTGGACCGCGCGGTGAAATATTTCATCGAGATTTACGACGCCGACAGCTTCAAACAGTTTGAATGCTTCAACACGACAGTGTCCGGAACCAACGGCCTGTACGATTTTGTCGATTTCCTCGAAGCCGGCAATACCATGAAAGCAGGCGTATACCGCATCGATATTCGCGCTTATGCGTCGGATGCCGTTGCAAAATACGTCACTTGCTCCGACATTAAGAGCTACAATTTGCGAGTCAGTTCGTTGGCATCCGTATCGTTGACGGTCGGCACCAGACAGGGTGCTTTCGGCGATACCGATTTCGGCCGAGAGATAAGCTGGAACGCAGTCAAAAACGCATTGGGTTACAACGTGTACGTCGACGGCGCCAAGGTAAACTCCGAAGTTGTTCTCGCAACCAAGTTCACCCTCAGCGAAAGCTCGCATCTTACCGCAGGCAAATCGCACAAAATCGAAGTTGTTGCCGTAGGCAACGGCAAAAACGTCGTCAACAGCAAAGCATCGGCGGTCAGCTTGACTCTGCCTTCGGCTCTTCCTATCGATGCCGACGGTAAAGTTACAGTCGTTCCGAGCAACCTCCGCATCGAAGGCGGCATGCTTAAATGGGATTGCGTTGACGCAGACGGAATTGAATTTGCCGATTCCTACACGCTGTTTATCGAATACCTTGTCGACGGCGGCGAAAATCAGCAGGATTCCGTCGAAGTGTTCGGAAACAGCTACACCGATTTCGTTACAAACAGAAATTACACCGTAAGCGTTGCGGCAAACGTCAAATTCTCGTCGGGCGAAAAAACGATTTATTCCTCCGACCGTTCCGCGGCTTACCAGTTCAGACTTAAGGCGGCCATCAACGCAGGCTTTGCCGACGATACCATCACTTGGCAGGGCAGCTCGGGCACCGAATACAAAATTTTCTTCGGCGACGTAGCTTTCAGTCATATTGCAAGAAACACCGGCACTCAGATGTTTGACGTCAAAGAAGCGGTTAAATCGCTCGATGCGGGTGTGTACGAATTGAGAATCGCCGAAGTTTCGTCGGCGGGCGGCATGGACATCGACAACGTTTACAACCGTTTCAGCGTGATAACGGTTTTGGAAACCCCGTCCGTGGTTGTTTCGGGAAGCCGAATCACTTGGGATGCGGTGGCAAGTGCCGAAAAATACATCGTTACGATTGACGGCGTCAGCACCGACGTCGGCAGCAACACTTACGTCGACGGCGTTATGTTGCCTGAGGGCAGCTCGGTGGTAAGGGTTCAGGCCGTAAGCACTCAAAGCAAAATTTACAGCTCGAAAGTGTCGGAACAGGTTATTGAAAAAATCGCCGCTCCGAATATCGCCAACGACCAAACGACAATCACTTGGACGATGGAAGCGGGCATAACTTACCGCATTTACGACCTCCTCACCAACTCGGCTTACACCGTCGATTTGAACACGCCGAGCGAAGGCAGTTTCACAAACGAAGGCGGCAAGGCCTACTTGTCCGACGTTACCGATTTGAGTACAATCGAAATTTCCGCCACCAAAGAAGGCTTCGTCAATGCCGACACTTGGTCCTATCCTAAGGCAGACGAGGCGGCGGCCGCATACGGCATCGAATACGGCGCAGGCACGATAGGCGTTCCGTACATTATCGGAAACGCACAACAGTTTGCGGCGTTGGAAGCTTTTGAAAACACCTATTTCAAAGTTACGGCCGACCTCGATCTCGGCGAACATAAGCCGTTTGATTTCGGCACGGGCAACGTGGTTGATTTCAGAGGTCACACGGTTACCTTCACCGTAAATCAGCGTGCCGAACAGAATGCAAAAGTCGGTTTGTTCAAAGTGAACAACGGCACAGTTAAAAATGTTAAAATCAATGCGACTATAAGCCTCGTAAATACCTCTGTTTCTTCATACGGAAGCGTTGTGGCGGGTGCGGTAGCAGGCATCAACAACGGCGTTGTGGAAGACGTTTATGTTAGCGGCACCGTCGAAGGCACCACTTACGTCGGCGGCGTTGTCGGCAGAAACAACGGCGTGGTCACGAGTGCGGTTGCGGAAGTTCGCATCAAAACCAAATCCGTCGGTCTGTCCGTACCGAGTTACGTCGGCAGCATCGTAGGTTACAACGTCAACGGCACCATCGAAGGTTGCAGTTCGAACGAATACGACGTTTTGGGCTACTTGCTTAAAAACTACACCAACACCGAAAACGACCTTACCAACGTAACCGTTTATGCTTACAGCACCGATGCAAACATCGTTGTCGGCGGCGTATTGGGTATGAGCGAAGGCTCGGCAAGCATCATAAGCGACAGCTACAGCTACGACAACGTCTGCGGTGTAAGCACCAAAGGCAACGTTTATGCAGGCGGCCTCGGCGGCTGGTTGAAGGACGGCGCAACGGTATCCGATTGCTTGGCAACGGGCAATGCGGTGTCGGTCAGCGAAAGCGGCAACGCTTATGCGGCAGGATTTGTGGCGGCATCCAAGGCCGAATACAGCTTCTGCTATTCAATGGGTATGCCTGTTGCAAACACGACCTCAGGTCAAAGCGGCACCGGCGGATTCATCGCAAGAAGAGTCGGCGGCAGCGATCCTGAATATTGCTACTACAACGTCGATACGTCGGGCATCGAACCTGTTTCGACCTTCGACAAGGCGTTGGCAATAACCACTTTGGAACTCAAGTACATGCAATCGTTCGGCGTCGAAAACGACAAATGGGTGTTTGCTTACAACTACGACAACCGTCCGATTTTCTTCCCGCACCTCGTAAGCGAAAGATGGCTTCTCGAGTATGACGAGGCAACGGGCAGAGCGGTTTACACCTCCGACCTCGAAAAGGGCCTCGGCACGGTTGAAAATCCTATTCAAATCAAAAACGGCGCACCTTTGATGTTTATGCTGTTTGCTAAGAACACCGACTACGTGTTCCTGATGGTTGACGACATCGATTTCTCCGTGATGGACGTTTGTGTGCAAATCAACACCTTCACCGCAAACGTTTGGGGCGACGGCCACACGCTTAAAGGCTCCAACATCACCGGCGGAAGCGAACTGGGCCTCATCAAACGCAACTACGGCAACTTCTACGGCGTAACGATTTCCGATTTCGTGATGACTTCGTCGACTCGTGAGGGCGTTGCAATGGCAGGCGCGTTTGCGGCATACAACGCAGGTATGCTTATCGATTGCAAAGTCGAAAACGGCAAAATCAACCTTACTTCTCTCACCGACAGCGCATACGTCGGAGCATTTGCCGGCATCAACACGGGCATAATTTGCAGCAACGAAGAAAGAGCGGATCTTGTCAAGGGCGATCCTACCACTTACTCGGCCTCGGTCGGTGAAGACGTGGAATTGCTCGGTCAGTCCAAGTTCGGTAAGTACACCATAATCGGCACCGTGGTCGGCCTCAACAAAGAAGGCTACATCAGGTGCGTGGACGCCAAAGCAAGCGTAAGACCTGTCGGCACCAACTACTTCAAGGGCGGCATTTGCGGACAAAACGTTCAGCCGACCGACGAACTCGGCATCAACATCGACAACGTCATCGATTGCTTCTATTCGGAAGAAAAAACCTTGTGCAGCGAAACCGATAACCTTTGGGGAACGGCATACTAAACCAACAACTGCCCCCGCAATGCGGGGGCAAAATATTATAAAATGATAAAAAACATTTATCCCATACAAAACACCAAAAACAAAGTGCTTGTCGTAACCGACGACGGACGAACCGTTGCGGTGGTTAAGTCGGCAATAAAAGAGTATTCAATAAAAGAAGGCGACGCTTTGACCTTCGAAAAATTGTCGGAAATTGCCGCCGAGGGCGAACGGCACGAGGCTTTTGTAAAGGCAACCGACAAGCTTTCGCAGTCGGCAAAGTCGGAAAAGGAAATACGCACCGCACTTCGTGAAAAGGGTTATTCGAAATCGGCCATCGACGGAGCGGTTGACAAACTTTCGGGATACGGCTATTTGTCGGACGAAAAATACGTTGAGGCTTATTTGGACCATTATTCGAAAAAATGGGGGCGCAAAAAGCTTTTGTACGAGCTTACCGCCGTCAAAGGAATTCCGTCCGAGATTGCAAAACAGGCCGTTTACGAGCGCATTTCGGACGATGACGAGTTTGATCTTGCGCTTTCTTCGGCCCAAAATTTCGTAAAAAAGAAGGCCGGAAAAGATAAACTTAAACAAAAATGTATGGCGTTTTTGTCGTCGAGAGGCATCGATTTTCAGACTGCCGCAAAAGCTACGGACGAAACGCTGGGAGAGGATGAGGACAATGCTTGACAAGTTTAAAATAGGTCATGCCGACAACGAAAACACCGGCGTAACCGTCATTTTGGCGGAAGAGGGCGCAACGGGCGGCGTGCACGTTATGGGCGGCGCTCCCGCAACGCGCGAAACGGATTTGTTAAAAAGCGGAAATTCGGTTGAAAAACTAAATGCCGTAGTGCTTTCGGGCGGTTCGGCATACGGACTCGAGGCGTCTTCGGGGGTTATGGAATTTTTGCGCGAAAAAGGTTTCGGTTACAATGCCGGTGCCTACGTCGTGCCGATCGTTACCGGGGCTTGTATCTACGACCTCGAGAAAGGGGAATTCGATTATCCTAAAAAACAGATGGGTTACGATGCGGCGGCCGCCGCATCTGCCGACAACTTTTTGTCGGGCCGTTTCGGAGGCGGAAAATGCGCCACCGTCGGCAAGGCTTTGGGTATGAAACACTCTGAAGATTCGGGCGTGGGCGTTGCATTTACCAAAATAGGAGGGGCCGAAATTGCCGTTGTGTCGGTCGTAAACGCTATGGGCGACGTCCTGGACGAAAAGGGCAATATCTTGGCAGGAACCAAAGTTATGGGGCTTCACGTCAACACCAAAAAGGCTATCGAAACAAGAGGTAAAGTGCAAAATTTAACGGCCAAAAACACCACAATCAGCTGTATTTTGACCAATGCAAAACTGACCAAAACACAGGTCAACCGCCTGTGCGAAGTGGCGCATGACGGCTATGCGCTGAGCATATCTCCCGTGCATACCATGTATGACGGCGATGCAATTTTCGGAATGGCGTCGGGCGACGTCGAGGCGGATTTCTTCACGTTGTGCGTAGCCGTGCCGGGGCTTGTTGCCGAAGCTGTTCGAAACGCAGTAAAAAAGCCTGAAAACAAAAAGAAAAACACCCAAAAAACCTAAAAAACGACCGCAAAAATGCAGGTTTTATCGGAATTATTGAGTATGATAAAAGGGTAGCAAAAATTTTGCTACCCTTAACTTTTTTGCTTTGCAAAAACACATGACTTTTATTTGACGTGCTTCTTTTTTGAATGTGTTATTTGCTTGACTTTAAGCGATTATGTTCCTTACAAAGCATTTGACAATTCTCGATTGCGGTTTTTCCGCCTTCACACCAAGGCGTAATGTGATCGGCTTCCATTTCTTCAAGTTCATAATGCGTTTTTTGACGGTGTTCAGCTACGCAATGCGGACAAACGCCTTTTTGGCGTTCATAAACCTGTCTTTTTTCGTTGTCGGTAAATGCACGAATATTAAGATGCTTTTCATTGCCGGAAAGTAAATATTCGTAAATTCCCGAACGTTTTGTTACGTCGTCATCTTGCATTAAGACAACTGTTTTTGCTTCTAATTCTTGCGGATTATACACCTTGTCTCCGTATGTATTATAGAGAATACCCCAGGCAAGCCCTTTCATTTCTTTTCGATACTTAGGGAATATTGTTTGCACCCAAGATATCACCGATTGAAAATATTGCCATAACGGAGTGGCGTGGCTGTCGTGTTGATGGATAGACATATAATCTTCAATTTTAATGCTTTCTCTTGCCGAAATCCACGCTAAAGCAGTTTCCAAATAATCCTGTCTGTTGACTTCACCGTTAAGATATTTGTTTGCTATTTGAAAAGCAACACATCCGTTTTTAGAAAAATATCTTTTTGCATCCGAAAGCCATTCGCCCGTGTAAATAGCGTTGCGCAGTTCTTGCTCTTTCAGTTGGACACCCGATATGTTGATTATCTTAAACCAATCGAGCTTTTCTTTGTCGTTGCCTTTGCAAATATAAATCATAAGGGGATAATCCAAAATTTGCTTTTTTTCCGTTTCGGTAAGATTGTGAAAGAAGCGACTGTTAAGGGAAAATTCGCTGTTGACGTATTGACAAATGCTAATCGTACGTTGCTGTCCGTCCAATAATTCATAATTGCCGTCGTCGCATTCCGCCCAATACATAACGTTAAGAGGAAATCCCTTTATTACGGTTTCGATAACCGCATTGCGTTGCTTTTCTTTATATACAAATTCACGCTGAAAAGGAGGACGTATATTTAATTTCCCTCCATAACCGACAACGCCGTTTTCCTGACTATCCACATATTCGTTGACAAGTTCGCGTATTTTTATTTCGTGTAATTCTATCTGCATACTATTTTTTCCTCCTGATTATTATTCGAGCATATGGCACTGTTAGCTTATTGTTGTCATAATAAAACGGAATGCCGCGTCGAAATGCTTTATTTTCTTTCTTAAATATTTTCATTTCTTCTTCTGTGTATTCGTCGCCGATTCCGATCTCTCTTCCTAAATCGCCTGCGCCCAAACCTATAATTTCAAATTGTTCCGGATTAAAATAATCAATAAATGTAATCGGAACGCCCATTTTTCCGTAATAATCTTTTGGAATATCCGAAATACTTTTTACATTGATTGCATCATATTTGTAATACGAAGGATAATCGAAACTGTTATAATTCTTATACAGTATTAGTTCTTCGCTGCGCTTCGTTGTTTCCAAATTTGTAAACCAAGTAATAGACGGAACTTTTCCGTATTTTTTCCCGTGCTTAAATTCTCCTTCATAATTATTTGGTATTTCAAATTCTAAGGTCTTATTGAAAATATAACCGCCCCAAATCTTTCCGTATTTTAGCAGTTTAAATATTTCCTTATATGTGATTGCATTTATGTTCCCGATAATTAAAAATTGTTTATTATATTCAATAAGTTGTGATACATATTCTCTAAACAAAGAGAACGGGGGATTTGTAACAACAATATCCGATTCTTTCAAAAGCTCGACGCACTCTTGCGAACGAAAATCGCCGTCGCCTTGAAGAACGGACAAGGTGTTCTTTTTGTTTTTTAGTAGATATTCAACGTCCGATAAATCAACTGCGCCGTCGCAGTTGTAATCAAGAACTTCGGTTATTTCAATTTTATAGGGCTGTTTTCCGCCTTCTGTTTTGACAACAACGTTTGCATTGTCAAAAAGAGACAACTGCACCCAGGCGACGGGCGATGTCGCATAACAAGTACAAATCAGTTTTTTTAATCCGAGATGATTAAAATTCATTGCGAAGTATTTGAAGAAATTGCTCTCAAACGGATCGTCGCAATTACAAAAGATGGTTTTTCCTCTAAACTGTTGTTTATAGTGTTTGCATTCATTTTCAATGTCAACAAGCTTTGTGTAAAATTCGTCTTGTTTGTTTTTTCTTGCATTGCCACGATCTGTTGCCATTTTATTCAATGCTCCTTTTGTATAAAGTCGCACCTTCTAAAACAAAAAGTGCGCCAACCGAAGTTAGCGCACCAAAAACGCAAACCCCGTTGTATGGCGTACAATTTAACAGAAATGACTAAACACTCCCATTTGGAATTTGCATTTTTAACAAATTGCTATAATGGGAGTATGACAATAAAAGGGTAGAATATCCCCTTGGTTAGTCATTTCAATACTATTAAATTGTACGCCAAATTTAGGATAGCACATTTTTTTGTTTTTTTCAATCTGTTTTGCGTGGAAAATAAAACTCGACCTGTCAAAAGTCGAGTTTTATAATTTATTTGGTTAAAATCTTTATAAAAAGAGCGGTGAACGGTCGTTTTTATTCGAAAAAACCCAACGATATCAGCAGGCCGTCGTTTACTTTGTCCATCACCGAGGAGGGAAGTTCGCCGATTTTGTCTTTTAGGCGGCGTTTGTCGATGGTTCGGATTTGCTCCAAAAGTATCACCGAGTTTTTGGGAAGGCCGCAATCGTCCTGTTGAGGCAGGGCGATGTGCGTGGGCAGTTTTGCTTTATGTAGCTGACTAGTTATCGCCGTAACGATGACGGTGGGGGAGTATTTGTTCCCGATGTCGTTTTGAACGACAAGAATGGGGCGCACGCCGCCCTGTTCGCTTCCGACCACGGGGCTGAGGTCGGCGTAGTAGATTTCACCTCGTTTTACAACAACTTTTTCCATACCTAAAATATACCCCGAAACCGCAAAAAATAAACTCTTTACTGCAAATTATGCTTTGGCTGCAAAAATTGTTTGTCAAAAAGAGAATATAATGCTAAAATAACCTCGTCACGGAGGAGCAAATGAACAGATACACGCACATACTATTTGATTTGGACGGCACCATTTCCGACACGTCGGAAGGCATTTACAACTGCACTTACCGAGTTGTCGAGGAATACGGTTTCACCCGACCGAAGGCCGAAGACATGCCGAAATTTATCGGTCCGCCGCTTCACGAAAGCCTTCTGAATTACGTCTCGGAAGTTACGCTTGAAAACGTCGACGAAGTTGTCGAATGTTACAGAAAGCACTATTTTAAGGACGGCTACAAGGAGTGCCGTTTGTATGACGGGATGTTTGAACTGTTGAAGTTTTTGCACGAAAACGGTTTTAAAGTTGCACTTGCGACGGCTAAACCCGAGTCTATTGCAATTGAGTGCTTGGACTATTTGGGCGTAAAAGGCTTTTTCGACGTGTTTTGCGGATTGACCGCACGGGAGGAATCGAAAACTCAAATCGTAAAAAGAGCGCTGGCCGGTTTGCACAATCCCGACAAAAACAAAGTGCTTATGGTTGGCGATCGCGACTATGACGCCATCGGTGCAAAGGAAAACGGAATTGCTTCGGCAGGAGTGGCATTCGGCTTTGGGACAGAGGAGGAATTTACGTTAAACGGAGCGGTTGCTTACGTTGCCGATTGCAATCGGCTTAAAGAAGTGATAATAGGCGACAAAAACTAAAAACCCGACAAAACAAACTTAAATTTGGCAACAAAAAATCCGAACAGACGTTCGGATTTTTATTTTCAAAAAAACTGTGCATCTTCCGTCGACAATCCCCACCGAAGCGGTATCGCGGCAGGTGGCTCCACTAAAGCTACCTTGTGGCACATGTCCGGGACTGCTTATGGCTGCTGCGGTCAAGCCCTGACCAGGTTCACAGTTAGACATTGCACAAGACCTTAGCATCAACACTCCTTACCGAAATCGGCCAACCATAGGAAAGGCCTCGGGAAGCATTCGACTCTGCATATAGCGGGTTTCAGATACAGGGCACCGCTAATTCCCCGTCTAGCACAGCAAACTGATTATAGCATAGTGCGGCCGTCAAGTCAAACGGTTTTGCTTATTTGGCCAAGTCAATTTTGATTGTAACGGGCGAAAAAGTCGTAAGTAGCGGAGGTATAAAAACTGTTTTCCGTCCCGACCTGCGCCCATTTTCGAGCTATTTCCTCGGCTGAATCGGTGTTAATGTTCACCTTTTCCGGCGTTCCGTTGTAAAGGCCCCAGCTGCTTGTTTCGGCAACCACTTTGTAGGTCCAAACGGTGTAGCTTGCGCCTATGCCGAGGTAGGCGTCCATGGTGTATTGCCATGAGTCGTAGTTTCCGAAAGCGGTAAATTCGCCGATAAGTTTCGGAACGGAGTATTCGAGTGCGAGATAGGACGAAATTTTGCCGTCAACAAAATCCTTTTGATACTCGAAGTCGTTTATGCTGTCCCACCCGTAGTTGTGGTATTCGTACATAACGTTTTCCCAGTTGTATTCGGCAGGATCCGGCAGACAGGAGGCTTCCCAAACCGATTCCATTATTATCACGTGATCGGGATCGATGTCGCGTATGGCTTTGTAGCAATCGTTGTAAAAGTCAAACTGAAGGTTGTAGGTGATGCCAAGTTTGCCTTCCGGTTCGTTAAGCAGGTCGTAGGCGGCAACCGTGGTGTTGCCTGCGTAATGCTCGGCCACGCTTTGCCAGAGGTAAACGGTGTCGTCCCAATATTCGCGGTTGTAAAACAGCTCCTTTTGCGAGGTGTCGCCGCTGTGGTCTTTTCCGTTTTGACTGCCTTTTGCTCCGTGCAGGTCAAGTATGACATACAAACCGTTTTTGCGGCAGCATTCTACGGCAAAATCCAAGCGGTCAAACACGGTGTAGCAGTCGTTTTCGTCCAAAAGATTCCAGTAGGTGAATGGCAAACGGATGCAGTTGAAACCGAGGTTTTTGATGTTTTCGAAATCTTGTTCGGTGATCCAGTTGTCTTCGTAAATTTTGAAGAGGCGGTCGGATTCGTCCTTGCCGAAACGTGTTTCCAAAACTTCGTATGCGGTTTTTTGGTCTTTTGCGTCGGTAGGGCACATCCAGCCTTCCTGAACAAGCCATCCGCCCAAGTTTACGCCTTTTAGAACCACGGTTTTTCCGTTTTGATCGACAAGCTTGTTGCCGCTTGCGCGAAGCATGGTCAACGTTGTCGGTTGGTTGTTGCAGGCGCAAAACGAAAACGCTGCGCAAAAGCACAACACAATGGCAAAAAATACAGGTAAAATTTCTTTCATAAGTATTCTCCAAAAAGATATATAAACAGTTTAACACCCCAAGTCGGGAATGTCAATTGCAAATCAAACATCGCCGAACAAAAGTTCGACGTACGACGGCATCGGCCACAAACGTTTGTCGGTCAGGCATTCGAGAGTGTCGACGGTGCCGCGCAGTCGTTTCATGGCGGGGATAAGCTCGTTTTGACAGCACAATGCGGCCGATAGACCTTTGCCAAGGCTCGAGGCCTTGTTGCTTACCGCCGAGAGGCTTTCGGCAAAGCTTTGGGCCGAACTCAAAAGTCCCGAAAGCCGTTTGGCCAAATCCGCCGTGGCCGACGTTTCGATTTTTGCCTCTTTCAGCAAGCAGGCCGTGTTTGCGAGTTGCCCGACGTAACCGTTTACGGCAGGAACTATTTGCCTGTGAAAAACGTCAAGCATAGTCGAGGCGTCCAACAGCAACGATTTGCAATAGCTTTCAAGCAAAACGTCGCGGCGGCTTTCAAGTTCCTGCCCGGTAAAAACTTTGTGTTTTTCAAACAGGCGGACGTTTGTTTTTGAAGTTATTGCCGAATATGCTTCCGGTGCGCCGCAAAAGGAAGGAAGCCCTCTGTCGGCCGCCTCTGCGCTCCATTCGGCCGAGTAGCTGTTGCCGTTGAAAATAACTCGCCAATGCTTGTCGAGCGTGCTTGCCAAAAGTTTGCCGACGGAGCTTGGACCGGAGCCGTTCGCCTCCAAATAGTCGGCAAAATCGGACAGGGCATCGGCAACTGCGGTGTTCAAAACAATGTTGGGGCTGGCAACGGATGCGGAACTGCCCACCATGCGAAATTCAAACTTGTTACCCGTGAAAGCGAACGGTGAAGTGCGGTTTCGGTCGGTCAGGTCCTTCGGAAGTTTTTGCAACGCCGAGTCGGCGGCACGGTTTGAAACGGCTTTGCCGCAGTAGCGTTTGCCGAGTTTTACCGATTCGAGCATCGAGGTCAGTTCGTCTCCCAAAAACACGGACAAGACGGCCGGAGGTGCCTCGTTCGAGCCCAAGCGGCGGTCGTTTGCCGCCGAAGCAACAGAGGCGCGCAGAAGGTCGGCACGTTCGTCCACAGCTTTTAAAACGGCGCACAAAAACAGTAAAAACAGCTTGTTTTTCAGCGGATTTTCGCCCGGTTCCAAAAGGTTTTTTCCGTCGTCGGTGCAAACGGACCAGTTGTTATGTTTGCCGCTGCCGCTGATATGTTCGAAAGGTTTTTCGTCCAACAGGCACACGAAGCCGTATTTTTGAGCGGTTTTTTTCATGATTTCCATCATCAGCTGGTTGTGATCGGTGGCGAGGTTGACCGTTGTGAAAACGGGTGCCAGTTCGTGTTGCGACGGGGCCGCCTCGTTATGTTCGGTTTTGGCGTAAACACCCAAGCTCCAGAGGGTTTTGTCGAGCTCTGCCATAAACGCACGCACGCGCGGTTTTATAGCCCCGAAATAATGGTTGTCGGCGTCTTGACCTTTGGGCGGCTTTGCTCCGAACAGGGTGTGCCCGGTCAAAACAAGATCGGTTCGGCGTTTTGCGACGGATTTGTCTATTAAAAAATATTCCTGCTCGGCACCGACCATTGCGTCCACCCGTTTTACGTTTTTTCGCCCGAGAAGCGACAGCAGCCTTACCGCCTGTTTGTTTAAGGCCTGCATGCTTTTTAAAAGGGGTGTTTTTTTGTCCAGCGCTTGCCCGTCGAAACTGCAAAAAGCGGTGGGAATGCAAAGGGAACCGTCCTTTATAAACGCAAAACTTGTCGGATCCCATATGGTGTAACCTCGTGCCTCGAAAGTGCTTCGCAGGCCGCCGCTGGGGAATCCCGACGCATCGGGTTCGCCTTTAATTAGGTTTTTTCCGCAAAAGGATACGACGGGCTTTCCGTTTGTGCAATCCAAAAAGCATTCCCGTTTTTCGGCCGTAATGCCCGTCAGCGGCTGAAACCAATGCGAGTAGTGCGTTGCCCCCTTTTTTACGGCCCAGGTTTTCATGGCTTCGGCGACGTCGTCGGCAAGGTCGGGAGCAAGCGGCTCGTTTTGTTCTATACATTTTAAAAAGCAGTCGTAGCGTTCGTTCCCGAGATATCGTTTCATTTGCTCCTTGCCGAAAACCATATTCCCGAAGTTGTTTAAAGCGTTCATCTGTCGACCTCCCAAAAAACTGTTATCAGTTTATGAAAAAATGTTTTGCGGCGGACCGAATATTGTTGACTTTACAACTGCCTGTTGGTATAATTTGTATAATAAGTAGGAATTGTTGAACAATTTAGGAGGTGTATTATGAAATTTCCGGAAGATAAATTTATGGCGGTTTTAAAAATCGGCGAGAAGGGGCAAATAGTCATTCCGAAGCAGGCGAGGGATATGTTCGGCTTGGTTCCGGGCGACAACGTTTTGTTGTTGGCCGACAAAAAACAGGGCATAGCCATTGTAAACAACAACGATTACAAAATGTTTGCCGAGGCCATTTTCGCCGCTCAACCGAGTGCGGACAAGGAGAATAAATGATGGACAAAAGCATAGTGCTTAAAAGTCTTACCAAGCGTTACAAAAACACCGTTGCGCTGGACAATTTGAGCCTTGAAATTTCGGACGGCGAATTTTTTTCGCTTTTAGGGGTGAACGGCGCCGGCAAAACCACAACCGTAAAAATTATGAGTTGCATTCTCGAGCCCGACGGCGGAGATGCGATTTTGGGCGGCCACAGCGTTTTGAGTCAGCCGAACGAGGTGAAAAAAATAATCGGCGTTTCGCCGCAGGAAACGGCCGTTGCGCCGCTTTTAACCGTGCGAGAAAACGTTGAATTTATTTGCGGCGTGTACGGCTTTTCCAAGGAGCGCACAAAGCAAAAAACCGATGCCGTTTTGGAGGAATTCGGACTTGCCGAACAGGCCGACAAGCGTGCAAAAAATTTGTCGGGTGGCATGATGCGAAGGCTGAGCATCGCGCTTGCATTGGTGTCGGAACCGAGCATACTGTTTTTGGACGAACCGACTTTGGGGCTGGACGTGATTGCTCGGCGAGAACTTTGGCAAAAGATCGTTAAACTTAAAGGAAAGGTTACCGTCGTGCTTACCACGCACTATTTGGAGGAGGCCGAAGCGCTGTCGGACCGAATAGCTATTATGAAAAACGGAAAACTTCTTTCGGTTGGCACCGCCGAGGATTTGACAAGGCTTGCCGGGGCCAAAAACTTTGAAGAAGCATTTGTTTCCATTGTTGCGGAGGAAGTAAAATGAGAATGCTTGTTTTTGCAAAAAGAAACTTTAAAGAGATTGCAAGAGATCCGTTAACATTGTTTTTCGGCATAATATTCCCCGTGGTGCTTCTGCTGTTGTTTACCGTCATTCAAAACAACGTGCCCGAGGAAGCTTCGCCGTTTCCTATTTCGAAATTGGTGCCGGCAATGACGGTTTTCGGGTTGTCGTTCGTCACGTTGTTTTGTGCGCTTAACGTCTCGAAGGACCGTTCCGGCTCGATGATGCAGAGGCTTTTAAGTTCGCCGATGACGGCGTGGGATTTTTTAGGCGGCTACGTTCTGCCGCTGTTGCCGCTTGTTTTGGTGCAGGGTGCGGTTTGCTACGTTGTCGGGCTGGCGTTGGGATTTAAGGCCGACGTCGGCGTGCTTATTGCGATGTTGACGTTGCTACCTTGCGGAGCGGTGTTTGTCGGCATGGGAATTTTGTTCGGCAGCATTTTAAACGACAAACAGGTGGGAGGCATTTGCGGAACACTGGTGACAAACGTCACTGCGTGGCTGTCCGGCACGTTTTTCAGCCTCGACTTGGTGGGAAAGGGCTTTAAAACCTTTGCTTATTTGCTTCCGTTTGCGCATGCGGTTGATTTATGCACAGCCGCCGCAAGCGGCGCGTATTCCGAGATGTTTCCGCATCTTTGGGTAGTGCTTGCCTACGGTGCCGTATTGTCGGCCGCCGCAGTTTTGGTTTTCAAGCGAAAAATGCGCAACCAATAATTTAAACCGCCGTTTTATTCTCGTTTGATAAAGCGCGCAACAGGCGGTTACATTAATGTTTAAGTGTTAAACAACAGCCTTGCAACTTGTTTTATGGTTTGGGGGCTGTTGTTTTTAGATTGCCCAAAACAAATAAGGGAAGAATCTAAAAATTTGTTATTCTACAAAACATATTGCTTTTGACGAAAAACATGATATAATGTGATGTGGTACAGGGTTTGTAAATCACAACAGAAAAGGAAAGATGTAAAATGCAAAACGGCAAAAGAAACCGAATATGGAGCTATATTGTTGCAGATCTTTTGTTGTGCGCACTTATAGGCGGCATTGTGTACGCAACTGTGCTAATGGCAGGAAATAATGCCAATCCGAGCGATGTTTCCGCTTCGGATTTTGCCGTCGGCGGACTTGACGAAAACGGTAAGTACGTTGAGACCAAGGAAAGCATCTACACCAAGGACGCATTCGGGTGTCAAGGCTTGACTGTTGTTCCGGAATTTGAAAGTCAAGGGACGTATCAAATATTCTTCTACGACGAACTGGGCAACTTCGTATCCAAAACCGACGTGCTGGAAAAGTCGTTCAGTGAGGATATCGATATCTTCACGACTCATGCAAGAATCGTCATCACCCCCAACGAGGATGAGGACGGCAATGCTATCGCAATGAACGTATTTAACAAGAGCAAGTATGCAGAGCAATTGACTATTAAAGTCAACAAGGAGCAAAAAGGACTGCCGAAAAAGTATACTTATGATTATTCCGGAGCAACCGCAACTTATAATGATTTTTCAATAAATGCAGGTGGCTCTTATAGAAGCTCTTCTGAATATGAACTTACCTCTTATACTATTGATTTGAGCACCGTAAAGCAACACTATTCTAAGGTCGTTTTGTCGGGCGACGGTGAAAATATTATTTTTGCTTTTGTAACCGAAGAACCAATATTAAAGTCAAATGCCGCTTTCGCTACTCCTGAAACAAAAGTATTGACGGCGGGTACAACATTTTGGGATGGTGAAATTCCGGCAGATGCAATTTATTTGATTGTTGAATCTCACAATAGTTATGGCGGCACGCTAAGAGATAGAACTCCGGATATTTTATTCTATAATTAAAAGGTTTTTATGGAAAAAGTTTTGCGAAAACTTAGTGTTATTATAGTTTTGCTGTTAGTTATAGCCATGTGCGGTTCTTTTTTTGTGCTTGTGCTTGGCAACCAAGAAAAACCGGATACGGATAACAACGACAACGGTCTGTCAAACGAACAGCAGCCTGTTGATTGGTCGCAAGTGATTATATCTTGCTTTGGCGACAGTTTGACCGCCGGCGGCTATTTGGGCAAAGGTGGCGTGACTTATCCGCAAACGTTACACAAACAATTGAATACTTTTGCTTGTGTGAATTATGGAAAAGGTTCTTCGACGGTTGGTGTGACGAACAACTGTTCGTGCCATCCGGATGTTGTAAATGCTCATAACGCAGGTTGTTTGAGGTATACCGACATAACGACAGTAAGTGATATTATAATTGTTATGTTTGGGCCGAACGATTGTTCTTATACAGATTTGGGCAGTGGCATTGATGAAACAAACATTAATACGTTTTACGGCGGCTTAAATATTCTTTGTTCCGGATTGAAGAAAAACTATCCTAATGCTTGGATATTCTTTATGACCGGTTTCGATTGGCCGTTTTTGTCGACGGAAAATTCGTTTGGCATAAGCCGTAAAGATTATTTTCCTACACCTGTTAAAGAAGTGTGCGGAAAGTATGGAATTGACGTGTTCGATACGTTTAACGAGCTGACGTTTGATGCGTCAGAAGACCTTGTTGACGGTGTTCACGTAACGCAAGACTTTATAAACACCGTTTGGGTGCCTGCAATCGCACGGTACATCAAAGCAAACTATCCGGGCAAAGCAGCCTAACTAAAAACTACAACTTATGAAACGCCCCTTTGGTAGACGAAAGTCTGTTTCGAGGGGCGTTTTTGATGGTAAAAATTATGGAAAACAAAACGGATTAT
>CAZBVO010000018.1:0-29440 GCA_964495385.1 uncultured Faecalibacterium sp. | reverse complement strand
GAAACCAAGTGGGAAAGCGACGAAACAGGTCACTGGCACAAGGCAACTTGCGGCCACGACGTAAAAGGCAGTTATGCCGAACACGATCATTCTGTTTTGAAGCATGATGCAACGGGCCACTGGTACGAGTGCTCCACCGAGGGATGCGGTCACACCACAAGCAACGTTGCTCACACTTGGGACGACGGCACAATCACCACCGAAGCAACCGAAACCGTTGAGGGCGTAAAAACTTACACTTGCACGCTTTGCGGCGAAACCAAAACCGAAAACCTCGGTACCAAAGACCATGTGCACACCTTTGACGAAAGCAAATGGGTTGGCGACGAAACAGGTCACTGGCACGCGGCAACCTGCGGTCACGACGTAAAAGGTGATTTCACTGCTCACAGCGGCGGCGAAGCAACTTGCACCAAAAAGGCGCAATGCGAACATTGCGGCGAAGAATACGGCGACTTTGGCGACCACAACTACGGCGATGTGATACCTGAAGTTCTGGGAACCTGCACGGTTGCCGGCACGAGAGAACACTACGAGTGCTCGGAGTGCGGAAAGAAATTTGATATAGACTATAGAGAAATAACCGACGACAAGGACCTGGAGGTCTATGGCGATCACACTTATGACGAAGACACTTGGGTTGGGGACGAATCCGAACACTGGCATCCTACAACCTGCATCCACACCGATGCAAAGGAACACACTCATCCGCACGTTTTAGGCACGGCGGCAACCTGCACCGAGCCTGCAAAATGCGCTGATTGCGGCTTGCCGTTCGGCTCGGCAAAAGGCCACTATTTTGCTATGGGGTGGGCAGATGAAACCCCTGCAACTTGCACCGACACAGGCATTGCGGCACATTACTATTGCCCAAATTGCCAAACCAATTTCAAAGAAGACGGGAAAACTCCTTTCACCGCCGAAGAACTGATCATCCCGGCAAAGGGCCACACCTTTGACGAAACCAAGTGGGAAAGTGACGAAACAGGTCACTGGCACCCTGCAACTTGCGGCCATGACGGCGAAAAGGGTGATTTCACCGCACACAGCGGCGGCAAAGCAACTTGCACCGAAAAGGCGCATTGCGGCGTTTGCGGCGCGGAATATGGCGACTTTGGCGACCACAACTACGGCGAGTGGATAACCAAAACCCCTGCAACCTGCACCGACGAAGGTGTTAAGGGCCATTACCATTGCTCAAAGTGCGGAAAGGACTTCGACACCGACAAAACCGAACTTTCCGACCTTGTTATCCCTGCAAACGGCCACGAATGGGACACTGATTATACAACAGACGTCGAACCTACTTGCACGGAAGCAGGCAGCAAGTCCATCCATTGCGCAAACTGCACGGCAACCAAGGACGCAACCGAAATCGAAGCAAAGGGACACAGTTTTGAAACCGGTTGGACTGCCGACGAAACAGGTCACTGGCATGCGGCAACTTGCGGCCATGACGTAAAAGACGGCTACGAAGCACACAGCGGCGGCGAAGCAACCTGCACCGACAAAGCAGAATGCGCCGTTTGCGGCCATTCGTACGGCGACCTTGCCTCACACACTTGGGACGTCGAAAAAGACGAAGTCCCTGCAACCTATTGGGCGGACGGCAACATTGCTTACAAACATTGCTCCGAATGCGACAAGAATTACGATTTGAACGGCGACCTTAAAACCGATGTCGTTATATCAAAACTTACCGCCAACACTCATGCCGAATACGTAACTGCTTGCCAAGACAAGACTGAAGTTACCGTCATCGGCTACATCACGCACATCAATTCCAACCGCAAGCGCATGTGGCTTGTGGACTCTGACGGCAACGGCTACTATGCTTACAGCTTCAGTGCGGCGGCGGACAGCACCTACAAAGTCGGCGACGAAGTTGCCATAAAGGGCACCGGCGCAACATATAACGGCTTGTATGAACTTACAAACTGCACCATAGTGGGCGCTTCGGGCAAAACCGCAACCGACAACGGAGTGAACGTCGACTACGTCGATCGCACTGCCGAACTCACGGCCGACGGAGCAAATCCAACCGAAATATTCACAGCAAAACAAGGCACGCCTATTTTGCTTAAGGGCGTCACCATGGGCGACGTAAGCGACAAAAAACTCACCTTCACCCTCGGCGGCAACAGCTACGAGCTTTTCGTTTCCGTAAACGCAATCGACCAAACTACAAGCGACGCATTCAAGGCATTGTGGACCAAGGGCTACACGGCCGACGTAAAGGGTATGGTTGGCTTGTACAACGGCGCTTTGCAAATCATCCCGATGGATGCGGACGCACTTGTTGTTTCCGACGATGCAAAACTTGCAACCGTCACCGTGGCCGAATCGGTCAGCGAAACATTTGACCTGACAACCGAAGTTGCAGGCAGCACGGTCAGCTGGACTTCCGACAGCGACGCAATCAAAATAGATGGCGGCAAAGCGGTTGTAACGCAAGGCACTTCCGCAGTCGAGGTCACCCTCACCGCCAAACTCGGCGAAGCAACCAAACCGTTCAAGGTAACCGTCATCGCGGCAGGCACCACTGTCATAACCAATCAAACCGCAACCATAAGCATTGCAGATTATGCATCCGCAAACAGTTGGGCAAACAGTAAACAATATTCCACCATTGATTATTCTCCGTACTTTACCGTTACGGCCACCGGAGGCAGCAATACGGGTAAATACTACACAAGCGATACAACTTGGAGAATTTACGGAAGCGAAACTCCAAGCGTCAAAATTGCGGCAAAGGACGGCTATACTATTGTTTCTGTCAAGATAGTATACATTAAAAAGAGTGGTGGTACGTTACTTAACGGAACGGAGCAAGTAGCAAGCGGCGCCGAGGTCGAAGTCAATGCCGACAGCATCACTTTGGATACTAGCAGCAGCGGTCAGGTTCAAATCACCTCCATCGAGGTTGTTTACAAACAGGCCGCAGTAAAATCGGATGCCGAAAAGCTTGCCGAAATACCGGAATTTGAAAAAGTTGAGGCAACAACCGTTGATGACACCACAACGATAACCCTTAGCGACATTGCCGAAACGTGGGAATCTTCGGATCCGTCCGTAGTGTCCGTAAGCGGCTATAAAGCAACAATCATGCACGGAGATGCCGAACAAACCGTGACTTTGACTGCTCGTCTTGGCGAGGAAAGCGTAACACGCACGATAACCGTCGGACAGAAGTTGTCTGATCAGGCAAAACTCGACATGATTCCTGCCATCACCAATCAAGATGAGATAACCGTCAGCTTCACTCTCAGCGATATCGCCGACAGTTGGACGGTTCCTGACGGCACAACCGCAATAACGATCAGCGGTTACCAAGCAAACGTAACTCGCGGAACCGATGACGTTGAAGTGATACTCACCGCACATCTCGGCGAGGCATCAAGAGACTTTAAGGTCAAAGTGCTTAAAGAAATTTCAAGCAGCGGCAGCTCTGCCGAATTGAGCTTTGCAAGTACCGAAAACCGCACTGAGCAAGATACGGATCATCAGGTATGGCAACAAAACGGCATTACGTTGACCAACAACAAGGCTTCAAGCCAAACAAAAGTGGGCGACTTCACCCCTATAAGGTTGTATGCAGGATCTGAGGTAATTATAGAAGCGGAAAGCAATATAACCAAAATAGTATTTGCGGCCAATTCGACTTCTTATGCTACGGCCTTGGAAACCTCGTTAAAAAATACAAATCTCGGTACGGTAACTGTAAGCTCGAAAACGGTAACAATCGAACTATATACTCCGGCAACGTCGATAACGTTTACGTGCAGCGCGCAAATAAGATTGGATTCGTTGACAGTTTATACGGCATAACAAACAACAAACAAAACAAATTTAAAAGCGAGGGCAATGCCCTCGCTTTTTTGTTGCAAAAATTTTGCAAAAGATTGTTGTTTTGGTTGTAAGTTGTTTGGTAGCAAATTTTTATTCAAAATTTTGTTTATTTTTTGTCGGCGCAAAAGTTTTGATCCAAAACCGCTTCGAGGCGGAAAATGGGCAGGCCTTTTTTTGCAAACATGGTTTCGTACTCGGTCATGACGTTGCCCTCAAAGTTGCTGTGATGCAGGTCACGGCAGACGTTTTGCACCAAAAATCCGTTTTCCAAAAAGCTTTCGGCGGAAAAGTCAAAAAAGGCCTCGTTGTCGGTTTTTTGGCAAACCGTTCCGTTTGGCAACAGTATTTTTTTGTATATTTCCAAAAAACTTTTGTAGGTAAGGCGGCGGTTCTCGTAGGAATGCGGCGGGAAAGGACAGCTGAAGTTCAAAAATATCTTTTCAACCGAGCAGTCGGGGATATACTTCAAAAGGTATTCGGCTCCGCAGTTCAAAAAGCGCAGATTTTCGACCTTTTCCGCCTCGGCCGCCTCGCAGGCGGCAATAATCACGTTGCTTATTTTTTCAACCGCAACAACGTTGACGTTTGGGTTCTGCTTTGCCGTTTGAATGGCAAAACCGCCTTTTCCGCATCCGATTTCAAGCCACACGGGGTTGTCGTTTGAAAACAGCTTGGCAAAATCCAAAGGCGTGCGATTCAGGCTTGCCACTCGGGCATCCTTTTCGGACGTGTCGATGTCAACAAGATAAACGCTCTGGCGGGCCAGTCGGTTTTCGAGGTTGTGTTTTTTGCGCATTCTCATACGGTGTTCTCCTATGTGGGCGGTGTTTTGCCGCAACTGCGTTGCTCGCTGTTTGCTTTAAAACGTTCGTTTGGGTTTAAAACGTCGCAAAAATATCCTTGCAAGCAAGCATTTGTTGCTCCTATTATATCCTATTTTGACGGGCAAATCAAACCCATTGCGGTATATTCCGCCGCTATTTTGGCAAAAATGCACCTCGGAGGCGTTTTATGAAAAAATTTGTTTACATATTGCTGCTTGCGGTTTCGGTTTTTTGTGCAGTCATGCTGGGCGGTTGTTCCGAACAAAAGGTTTCGGCGGCCGATTGCGTGCGCATTCACGTCCGCGCGGACAGCAATTCCGACGAGGCGCAGGCCGTCAAAATGAAAGTGTCCGAAAAAGTGGTTGAGTACTTAACCCCCGTGCTTGCCGTATGCCGCACCGCCGACGAGGCCAAGTCGGCAATTTCAAAAAACCTTTCGGGCATCGAGCAGGTCGCCGCAAAGGTTTTGAAGGAAAACGGATTCGATTACGGCGCAAAAGCTTCGTTGCGGAGCGAAAAATTTCCGACAAGGGTTTACGACGGCATTACTTTTGACGGCGGCGTGTACGATGCGCTTATCGTCGAACTGGGCTCGGGCAAGGGCGACAACTGGTGGTGTGTTGCTTTTCCGCCGCTTTGTTTCGTGCCCGAACAAAACAGCCAAAATTTTAAGTACCGTTCGCTGATTGTCGAACTTATTCGAAAATTTAAGGAGGAACAATGAAACGCTTTAAAACAATAACAGCCGTCGTTCTGACGGCCATAACAGTGCTGACCGCAGTGCTTTGCTCGACCGACGTCCTGACGGGCAACGCCGCTCAGGAAACCGTTGTCTTAAAAAAAGGCAGTACGGGCGCACAAGTGCGAACTTTGCAAACAAAACTTAAACGGTGGGGCTACTACAACGGCTCCGTCGACGGAATTTTCGGCTCGGGAACAAGGGATGCCGTGATAAAGTTTCAGCGCAAAAACGGGCTTACGCCCGACGGCATCGTGGGCGCAAAAACCGCCGCGGCCCTCGGGATGACTTTGTCGGTGTCGAGTTCGTCGGGAAGCGGCTATTCGTCGTCGGACGTCTATTTGCTGGCTAAGCTCGTTTACGGCGAGGCCCGAGGCGAACCCTACACGGGGCAGGTTGCCGTGGCGGCGGTGGTTTTAAACCGAGTAAAAAGCAGCAGCTTTCCAAACACCATTGCCGGCGTTATTTATCAATCGGGCGCGTTTACGGCGGTGTCGGACGGGCAGATAAATCTCGAACCCAATTCAACCGCTTACTCTGCCGCCAGAGACGCTATGAACGGCTGGGATCCGACAAGCGGTTGTCTGTATTACTACAACCCTGCCACGGCCACAAGCAAATGGATTTGGTCCAGGCAGGTAAGGTTGTCCATCGGACAGCATAATTTTTGCGTATAGGAGAACGTATGGATAAAGGCAAAAAAGTGTTTTTGGTGCTAATGATAGTTTTTGCGGCGGCTTCGGTGGCGCTCGGCGCGTGGACGTGGGTGCTTTATCGGGATTCTTCGCAAAAAAACGACGAACTCGAGGCAAGATATCAGCACGCCTATTTCGAGCTTTTGCAACAAACAAACGATATGGAAATCAAACTCCGAAAACTGCTTGTCTCGACGTCTGATGCGGCGCAAACAAAGCTTTTGTACGACGTTTGGAAGGGCAGTGAAGTGTGCGGCAGTGCGCTTGCGACTTTGTCTGCCAGAGACAGCAGTGTTGCCGAAGCAATCAAGTTTGAAAACCAACTCGGCGATTACTCTTACTGGTGGGCGCACCGCTTAGAAGGCGGAGAAGGCTTGGACGACGAAGCGTACGACAGCTTTCAAAAACTTCATTCGGTGCTGGTCAAACTTGGCACCGAACTTGGGAAAGTTCAGACCGAAATCGCCGGCGGCTACTTGTTTATGAAGGATTTTGGCGGCGAAAACGACGTTTTATCTGTGACTTTGGGCAACTTAAACGGCGGTTCTGTGGAATATCCCAAACTTATCTATGACGGACCGTTCAGCGACAGCCGCCAAAACGTGTCGCCAAAAGGAAACCTCGGCCAAAAAATCGACGCCGACGAAGGGAAAACTTTGGCCGAAAAATATCTTTTGTCTCACAACGTCTCGGAGGTCGAGTATATTGCGCTTTGGCAGGGCGATTTGCCAACCCACGCTTATCGCGCGGCGCTTTCGGACGGAACCGAAATCACCGTTCAGCTGACCGAAGAAGGCGGCAAGCTTTATGCCCTTACGATGCCCGCCGAGACCGACGAGCCGAATTTGTCCGAAGAAGAGTGCGCCGTCATTGCCGCGCGTTATCTTTCGGAGGCGGGCTTTTTGAATATGCAGCAGGTGTGGATTTCAAATTCAAACAGCATCGTTTACATCAATTTTGCACCGACGGAAAACGGCGTCGTTTTGTATAGCGACCTCGTCAAAGTCAAAGTGCGCTCTGACAACGGCTTGATCGTTGGGGTGGAGGCAAACAACTACTTGTTCAACCACGTTTCGAGGGGCATTGACTTAACGGGTATTATTTCGCAGTCGGATGCGGAGGCATCCGTTTCGGCACGAATCCAAACCGAGGGCGAAGGGCGGCTGTGTTTGATTCCGGACGGAGCATCCGAAAGGTTGTGCTATGAGTTCGTGGGCGACTATGACGGCCGATATTACGTTTATATCGATGCAAAAACGGGCGAGGAAGCGGAAATTTTGTTTGTCATCGATTCCGACGGCGGCAAACTTTTGATGTAACGGGCCAAGCCGAGTCCTCATACTATGAATGGACGGAGGGCTTATGTTGTTTGGTACGGACGGCGTCAGGGGGCGCGCAAAATGGCTGATAGGTTCGGGCGCCGCCGTGGCGGTTGCTCGCGCGTTGGCCTCGCTTAAACAGGGTGCGACCGTGGCGGTCGGGACAGATACAAGGGTAAGTTCGCCCGAGATAGAACGATTGGTGACGGGAGGCTTGCTTTCTGCGGGGGCAAACGTGCTTCACCTCGGGAGGGTTCCGACTCCCGCCGTCAGCGTGCTGGTGAAAAAGTACGGGGCGGATTTCGGCGTTATGATTACGGCAAGTCACAACCCACCCGACTACAACGGAATCAAAATATTCGATTCAAACGGCTTGAAACTGTCGGACGTGGACGAATTTGTTGTGGCAGAAATTATAAAAACGGGCCGATTTTGCCGTGGCATCGGGCGCGAAACGGAAATGCAGTCAAGCGTTGACGACTACGTCAACTACGTTATAAAGCGCATAAATGCCGATTTTTCGGGCAAAAAAGTGACTTTGGATTGTTGTCACGGGGCAACTTCGGGCGTTGCAAAACGAATTTTCGAGGCGCTTGGCGCACAAATAGAGGAGCTGTGCGGATCTCCCAACGGCGAACTTGTGGGCGTTTATTCGGGAAGCACGCACGTCGAATATCTTGTAGGCAACGTTCAGACGGATATCGGCTTCGCCTACGACGGCGACGGCGACAGAGTGATTGCAGTGGCGGACGGCGAAGTTTGGGACGGTTGCAAAATGCTGAATTTGTTGGCCTCGTCTATGGGTGTAACGGCGGTTGCCTCGACGGTTATGGCAAATATGTCGCTCGAAAAAGCCTTGCGACAAAAGGGAATAACTTTGAAGCGGTCGGACGTCGGGGACAAAAATTTGTCAAAACTGATGCGCAGCGAAAATATCGAGCTGGGTGCCGAGCCGTCGGGGCATATTATCATCGGTTCGGACGGAGTCGGGGACGGCATAACGGCTTCGGCGGAGTTTTTAAAGCGTTTTGTCAAGGGAACAAAAAGCTATGTCGAAAATCCGTTTGTAACAAAAGACGTTTGCGCTCCACGTTCGTCCGTTGATCTCCCGGAAGTTAAGGCGGCTACCGAAGAAGCGGAAAAAATTGTGGGCGAAAACGGCAGAATAGTCGTCAGGCCCAGCGGAACCGAGCCGCTTATTCGCATCTATGCCGAAGCGGAAACGGCGGAGCAGGCCGCAAGGGCGGCAGGCGTGATTGCAAAAAGTTTGCACTTTTTGTGAAAGGAAAAATTTTTTTGAAAAAATAAAAAATAATTTAATTTTTTTGTTGACAAATCAAAAACAGCGTGCTATTATAGGGACGCATTAAAGAGCTCATAATTTTCCCCCTTATCATATAATTAGCAAAGCGGTTTGGATTTTCCGAACCGCTTTGCTAATTTTTATCCGTTTTGTTTCGACAGGCCTGTAAGGTCGGAGAGCCTGAAATGTTTGCGTGCAACCGACACCGTTTCGTCGGTGATCACGGCTCCTTCGGGGATTATGACGTTTCCGTTTCCGTCCGAGATGTTCCCAAGCACCGTGCGCCCAGACAAAAAGGAGCAATCCGATACAAAACGCGGCGGAACGGCCGAACTTACGGGTTCCGTGTCGAGAGTGAACACCTTTTGCCCGTTGCCGTTTTTCGGCAGCGGTATTTTTTTAGGTTTCGGCGATTTTGCTATTTTTTTGCCGAGGATTATTATTCCGTCCGAAGAGGAGGCGATTTTGTCCTGCGAAGCAGACTCTTCTCCGAAAACAATTTCCGAAATTTTTCCCGTTTCGTCAAACACAAAATCCGTCAAGCGCCCCAAAAATTCTCCTCGGTCGTTAAAAATCTTTGCTCCCGGCGCTGTTAAGGAGTATTCTTTTTCGCCGAGGTCCGATTGGTCGGCCAGTGCCGACTTGTTTTCGACGGCAACGGCGTCGCGACCGAATGCCGCAATTTTTTTAAGGGAACAGTAGCGTTTGCAAAGCGTGCCGAAGCATTTGTCTACAAATACGATATAGTAAATTTTATTCATTTTTCTGTCGGTCAAAACGCCTTTGATTTTGCCCGATTCCTCCGCCTCGGCCAAAAACAGCAGCGGCAGATTTTTTATGTTTGAAAAGTTGGTCATGTTCACCTCCAAAGGTTTGTCCGAAACGGATTTGCTAAATAATATTTGAAAACCCGTCGATATATGCCTGTTTGGCGCCGATAAACCCCCGATATTGCAAAACAATTCAATTTGCTTAAAATTTCGACAAAAATCCGAGCCGTCATAACCGCCCGAAGGAGCGCATAAAATAGCAAGATAAAGCGGTAAAAAACAAAAAAATTTTTGTTGGCGATGTGGGCCTTTTCCACAAAAGCCGCCTGTTTGGTGGACAAAATTGTGGATAACCGGCATAAAATATGCGTTTTTTAAATAAAAATACAAAAGTTGGCCTGCATAACGTAAAACGGTTGCAATCGCCGTTTTTATGCGAAAATTGACGAAAAACGGGAGAATTTTTGTAACATGAAATATTTGTCGAAAGCGGTCAGAAAAAACGGTATTCAAATGGCGGTGGCGGCGGTATGGATAGCCGTAACGGTCATGGCGGCCGTGACAGTGGCCGTTTCAGCATCGGCGGACAGAACAAAAAACCGCGCATAGTCATCGATGCCGGGCATGAGGTGGTTGAGACAAATAATGCTTGTTAAATATTTAACTTTGACAAAAAAGCCATACATCCGTTTTCGGACGTATGGCTTTTTTCTTTTCTAAATATATTTATCTTAATTGATTGTATAATGTGCTTATTCGAAATTTTTTGGTATTGTGGAGTCAGGGAGGGAGTAGATTGTTAACGATATTTTATATTTAACACCCAAATTCGAATTGATAAACATCGTTCCAAATATCTTTCAATAATTTTCCGTCGATGTTAACTTTTTGTTCAAAATCTTCTATTGTTTTGTATGATTGGTAGCCGTCTTCTTTATCCCACTCATAAAACTCGTATCCCGAGAAATTGGTCGAGCCGTATTGTTTTTTGCCGTACTTAAAGTTAGGCTCTAAGTTTAATCGAACACTCTCTATAAAATCTTCAAAGGTAGGTTTGATTTTCAATCCTTTTTTGTTTAATTCTTTTGCATTATTTAATGAAGTGATGTTGGGATATTGCAATTTGGTTGTGTCTTGCAACGATTCGGAGCACTGTATCCAGCCACACTTTTTGCATTTTTTATCTCCATATTGCACC
Organism: uncultured Faecalibacterium sp.; assembly: GCA_964495385.1. Classification (GTDB taxonomy): domain Bacteria; phylum Bacillota; class Clostridia; order Christensenellales; family CAG-917; genus CAG-1138. The sequence goes on along the minus strand of CAZBVO010000018.1, from coordinate 18,743 downwards.
ATAACTACATCGCAACCGCAAACATCGCATTTTTTAATTTGGTTCATTTCCTTGCTCCTTTATTTATCGAAATAATGTTTATTTCCATTGCTGTCTCGGTAATATCCATTGCTCCGCTTTCCGTTTTCCCAATCGTGAAAATGCGGAGTAACCGGATGTTTTTTCGAGTTGCCGTGATTAGTGAAGTCTTTATCTTTCTTGGGTTTGCCATTGCTATCATACCATCGTTTTTGATAGTTTTTGCCACCTTTTTTCTGTGTATAAGTTGAATTGGGCTTATATCCCATGGAAGGCTTGGTTGTTCCACTATAATGTCCCCCGCTACTAGTACCCCGTCCTCCAAAAATCTGAATGTTTATTTTCATACGTGCGCCTCACTGTTTTTTCGGTACCGGTAGGGGAATGTTGTCAAGTTTCCTTTCATTTCTTCAAAGGGTTTTCCATAGCATAGTATAGCACAAGGTTTTATTTTCTCCAACATTTTGTTATATCCTAACATAAATTCCTCTTTGCATTTTCTGTTTCCATGCGTAGAAACGGCGACGATAGAACCAGGTTCAATCCCGTCAAAACAAAAATTAAAACTCCTTTCGTCGCTCCAAGATATTGTTGGAATTACATTTATCCCTTGACTTTGCCAAAACGCTCCGCACCAACGATTTTTAAAAGTGCTATACATTTGCAAAACTAATGGCATATCTGTGTATAAACTAAAATCGGGAGTGCAAACAGCATAATATTGTCTAATTTTTTCAACAGCAGTTTCTGCATTTGAATATACGTGCTCAAAGCGATAATCATGCAAGAAAAAATGAATAGTTTTATTTTGATTTTTGATGTCGTTATATTTAGTGTCACTATAACTATATAATTTTATTTTGTTTAAATCGATATTTTGTTTATTTATAAACGGAATATCAAAGTTCCCAATCGTTTTAAATCGATTTCTTACAAGTTTTTTAATTTGTGCCGCAAGAATTTGTTTATAATATTCATCATTTATGTTTTGTAAATTTTGCAATTCGAGTTTATCAAATCCTAATTTTGAAAAATCTAAAGACGATTGAAGTTTTTGTAGTTCGTTTAGAAGTTTTTTATCATCAAACCCAGTCTCTAAGTTTAAAGAATTATGTGCGATTACATATGCGTGTTGTTCTTCTTTTGTCATATGATCAAGTCTGACACAGGGAAGTTTTTTAATGTTTAATAATTTTGCTGCTTCAACTCGGCCATTTCCCTCAAGAACAACATTGTTTTCTCCGGCGATGCCTAGTGGATCATTAAATCCGAATTCTTTAATTGAGTTTGCAATATGCTCTATTTGTTTTTTTGTGTGAATCTTTGAGTTGTTTTCGAAATGTGTTAGTTTTTCGGCTTCTATATATTCTATTTTTAATTTTTTCATATTTCCTCATTTTTTTCTTCGTATTTCTGGCGTTAATCTTAAATCTTTTAATATTTTTTCAAGTTGCTTATTGCAATCCATTAAAGTTTTGTAATGTTGATTCTCCTTTACCATAATTTTGGGAGTTTTTCCATCGCTACAAATTCCGGTCACAATTCGTATATATCTGTCTGGGTTTTTAGTGTATTCTTTCCAGGCCTTATCTCTCATTATTTTTAATTGACAATATTGCCAAATGAGTTCGGCATCGCTATGCGATAATCTATAATTAATACTTTTTTTAAGATTGTTTATAATTTCGCTATATGCCAATTTTTCTTTTTGTGCCAAACAGTCCGGAATTTGCAATATTTCCTCATTAATTCTTTTGGTTTCAAGAGCAATGCTTCTGTTGTGTGCAACTAGATCTTTTTCCCATTTTTCCATTTGTTCACCTCCGTAAAAAGATAAAAAGATCGAAGGGGACAAAGGTTCCCCTTCAATCTTTTTTGTAGGCATTTTATCATAAGATTTTTAAAAGTCAATATCTTTATGACATAATTTTGAAAAAACATTCTAATAATAGCAGACGTCGAATAGGTTATTTTAAATAAAAATCAAAAAGCAGACCTGTACAACCAAAAACGGGAGAATTTTTGTAACATGAAATATTTGTCGAAAGCGGTCAGAAAAAACGGTATTCAAATGGCGGTGGCGGCGGTATGGATAGCCGTAACGGTTATGGCGGCCGTGACGGTGGCCGTTTCGGCAACAGCAGACAGAACAAAAAAACCGCGCATAGTCATCGATGCCGGGCACGGCGGCTCGGACGGAGGGGTTACGGGGCGCCTTACGGGGGTAAAGGAAAGCGATTTGAATTTGGAGATTGCTTTTTTGCTCGGCGAATACGTTGAAGCGGCAGGATTCGAGGTGGTTTATACCCGAAAATCCGACGGCGCGGTGTATGAAGATGCGGATGCTATGACCATGAAGCAAAAAGATATGGCTGCACGCAAAAAAATAATCGACGCCAGCGATGCCGTGTTGGTTGTCAGTGTGCATCAAAATTATTTTTCTTCCCCCAAAAGGCGAGGAAGTCAGGTGTTTTTTAGGGGAAGCAACCCCGAAGGCAAGCGACTGGCTATGCTTACTCAGAACCTTTTAAACGCCAACGTCAACAAAAAATACAACGGTCGAAACTACTCGGCACTTGCGGGAGACTACTACATTTTAAATTGCACCGAGCTGCCTGCCGTCATCGTGGAATGTGCCTTTTTGTCGAGCCCTGAGGACGAAAGCCTGCTTTTAAGTTACGATTTCAGACGAAAAATTGCCTATACGGTGTTTTGCGGCATAATGCGCTTTGTGGCGGAGACTCAAAATGCGGCATAAAAAAGCGGCGGATTACCGCCGCTAAATTTTTTAAAACAAAATGGTTTTGAATGCCTCGTAATAAATTTCAAGGGCTTTTTCCAGCTCGTTCACGCTGATTCTTTCGTCGGGTTGATGAATCGTCGACACGCTTCCCGGAAATTCCGGCCCGAACGCGACGCCGTGCTTTAATGCTCGTGCGTAGGTGCCTCCGCCGATAGTGATTGCTTCGGCATCGGTTTTCATAACTTTGTTGTATGCGGCCAGCAAATCCGTGACGAGCGGATCGTTTTTGTCGACGTAAAGCGGTTGCTGTACGTTTAAAACGGTTATCTTGCCCTCAGGGAAGGTGGCTTGCAGGCGATTGACTATGTCGTCGGACGAGAAGGTTACGGGGTATCGCATATCGATTGTAGTGGAGATTTTGCCGTCATTCACGTCCAGCACGCCGACGTTAAACGTCAGTTTGCCGCTAACTTCGTCGGCAAAGTCGACGTGTGCGCCTTCGCCGTAAATTCCGTCGAGCCTTTCGGCCGCCGATGCAATCGTGCCGTCCAGTTCGCCAAACAGCTTCAATGCTTTTACCGCGGCGTTATCGCCCACCCAAGGGGTGGCGGCGTGGGCCGAAGCTCCAAGCACTTTGACGGTGTTGTCAAAGGCCGTTTGTAAGCTGTTTTCAAGGCAGAAATTTGCAAATTCGGCCGTGTCGGACCATACTTCGCACTCGTTAGGCACAACGTTCGGTCTCGAGCCTGCGCGCATTTTCAGATTTCCGCCATAAGGAAGGTCAAGTTTTAAATGCAAAATACCTTTTTCACAGTTGATGACAGGGAAATCCGCATCGGGGCTGATGCCCGTTTCCGGCATTTCTTCCACTTCGTTGTAGTGGTCGATGCACTTCCAGCCGCTTTCTTCGTTGCAGCCGAAAATAAAACGGATGCGTTTTTTCGGTTTTTTCCCCTCGTCCAGAAGCGCTTTGACCGCATACATTGCGCAAAGCATCGGACCTTTGTCGTCCATGACGCCCCGGCCGTAAATGACGCCGTCCGCTATTTCGCCCCACGGGTTGCGAGTCCAGCCCTTGCCCACGGGCATAACGTCGAGGTGTCCGAGGATGCCGAACGGTTCGCCGTCGCCTATTTCGGCATAACCGCAGTAGCCGTCAAGGTTTTTGACGGAAAATCCCCAACTTTTCATCAAGTCAAGGGTTTGCAACAGTGCTTCGAGGTTTCCTTTGCCAAACGGAGCGCCCTCCGACGGGGTGCTTTCGACGCTGTCGATTGCCACCAGTTGAAGTATGCTGTCGGTCAGTTCGTTTAAATAATTTTTCATATTTCACCATAAAATAATTGTTTTTTTGATGTTATTATTATATACTATAACATATCAAAATGTTAAGCGTTTGGAGCAAATTATGCACGAAGGACACAGAGAAAGAATGCGGGAGCGAGTTCTCAATTCGGGAATCGAAAATATGCCGCCGCACGAGATTCTGGAATTTTTGTTGTTTTACGCCATACCGCGCAAGGATACCAATCCGATAGCGCACCGACTTATCGAAACGTTTGGCGGGCTTGTCGAGGTTATGAACGCCGACGTCGAAGAACTTATGGCCGTTGAAGGCGTTACCAAAACCGCCGCAACGCTTTTGACCAGTTTTCCAAAACTGTTTTTTGCCTACAACAGAGATTTGTTGAAACAAAAATCCAAGATAATAAACACCGTTGACGCAATACGTTATTTGCGGTGCCTGTTTGCCGGCGAAAGAATCGAAAAGTGCTATGTAGTATGTTTAGACAGCGCTTTTAATGTCATAAACTGCTGTTTCGTCGCATCGGGTATACCTAACGAGATAAACGTTTACGTCCGACAGGTTGCCGAAACGGTTTTGAAAAACAAGGCGACTTCGGTTATCTTTGCACACAACCATCCGTCGGGAAATCCCAAACCGTCCAATGCCGACGTCAACTTTACGGCCATGTTGGCATTGACGCTCAAAGCGTTGGGCATCAATTTTTACGACCATTACATTATCACCGCAACCGACTTTTTCAGCTTCCGCAAGGAAGGCCTTATGGAACACATGGACGACTCGGTTACGGAATTTATTAAAGACAACATCATAAGGTATTAGGAGAGATTATGAAAGTCAGAACACGTTTTGCACCGAGCCCTACGGGCTTTATGCATATTGGCAATTTGCGCACCGCACTGTATGCGTATCTTTACGCAAAGCATAACGGAGGCGACTTTATTTTGCGTATCGAGGACACTGATCAGGAGCGTTACGTCGAAGGTGCGGTGGACCTTATTTACAGCACGCTTAAAAAGGCCGGCATCGAACACGACGAAGGCCCGGATAAGGACAAAGGTTTCGGACCTTACGTTCAAAGCGAACGCAAACCGCTTTACGCCGAATATGCAAAAAAATTGGTCGAGCTCGGCGGCGCGTATTATTGTTTTTGTTCCAAGGAACGTTTGGACACTTTGGCCGACGCAAACGGAGTGAAAAAGTACGACAAACATTGCCTGTCGTTGTCCAAGGAAGAAGTGGAGGCTAAAATCGCCGCAGGCGAACCGTACGTCATCCGTCAAAACATACCCGCCGAGGGCGAATCGAGCTACGACGATATGGTTTACGGCCGCATCAGTGTTGACTTTTCCGATTTGGAAGACCAGATATTGTTAAAGAGTGACGGCATGCCGACTTACAATTTTGCCAATGTTGTGGACGATCACCTCATGGGTATAACTCACGTTATCCGCGGCACGGAATATTTGTCCAGCACTCCTAAATACAACCTCATGTACGATGCTTTCGGATGGGAAAGGCCGATGTATATGCATTTGCCGCCTATTATGAAGGATGCCACCCGCAAGCTGTCCAAGCGTTACGGCGACGCAAACTTCGAGGACTTTTTGAAAAAAGGTTTCTTGCCGGAAGCGATTGTCAACTATATTGCGCTTTTGGGATGGAGTCCTAAAAACAACACCGAAAAAATGACCGTTGACGAACTTATCGAAAGTTTCAACGTCGAGGGTATAACCAAATCGGCAAGCATTTTTGACGAAACAAAAATGCGCTGGCTGAACGGACTGTACGTTAAAGAGCTGTCCGACGACCGCTTCGACGAACTGGCAAGGCCGTTCTTCGAGGCTTCGAAAGTGAAAGGGCTTTACGATTACGGAAAGCTCGGTCGTATATTAAAAGGGCGCATCGAAACGCTTGGCGACATCCCTGAGGCGGTTGACTTCTTGGCCGAATACGGCGACTTCGACACTGCGCTGTTTGTAAACAAAAAGTCTAAATCCGACGAAAGCACGGCAAAACTGTGCTTAGAGAGGGCTATAGAAGCGGCAAATGACATTGAAGAATGGAATAATGACAGACTCTTCGAGGTTTTTGGCGGTTTGTGCGAAAACCTCGGAGTTAAAAAGAACACTATGTTCTGGGCAATCAGGGTTGCAATAAGCGGACGGGACGTAACTCCGGGCGGAGCAACCGAACTTGCAGACGTTTTGGGCAAGGCGGAAACGGTGCGCAGAATGAAATTTGCGCTTCAACTTCTTTCAAAACAGGCGTAAAACGATTGACAAACGCATTTTAGACGAGTATAATTTTAGTCGTAAATGCTGGGGTATGGTGTAAAGGTAGCACAAAGGCCTCTGACTCCTTCGGTGTTGGTTCGATTCCGACTATCCCTGCCACAAATCCGAGAGCAAAACGCTCTCGGGTTTTATTTTTAAAAACAAACAAAAAAGGAGCGCAGGCGCGCTCCTTTTAAATTGCTTACAGTTTATTTGTTTTCCGAGGTTTGGTCGGTAGGTTGGTCGACCGGTTCTTGCGGTGCTTTTTCGGCTTTTTGCTTTTTAGGCATGGAAGGTGCGGCGTCGGACAGCCCCACAACCTCGTCAACGGGCATCGAGAAGGCGATGCCTTGTCCCGGAGTGTTTAAACCTACGGATTTATACAGCGCGTGCAAAAGTTCGTCCTTCATTTTTGACGGAACCAAAATTATAACCATTTCTTTTTCCGGCTGCACGGTTATTTTGAAAAGCGCTTCGGCCTCTTTGTTGGCGGTTCCTTTGGCGTGAATTACGGTGCCTCCGCCCGCTCCCACGCTTCTTGCGGTGTCCATAACTTGTTCGGTATAGCCCGAGTTTACTATGCAAATTATAAGTTCGTGTTGAAATTTGTTCATAATCTTACTCCTTTACTGTCGAGCGGTTGTCGGACAAAAATCCGAACACCGCAACGCCTATCACGCTGGTCATAGGCACGGTCATGGCGATGCCTTTGCCGTTTCGAATGCTGTTGAATTTGTCTTCCAATGTTGCCATTGCTTCGTCAACTTTTTCGGCCTTAATTACACTGAAAATAACCGTTTTGGCGTTGTCGGACAAGCCGAGAAGGTCCATAATTTCAGCACGGGCGGTGCCGGTTGCGGCGCTAAGCATTTGCATGTTTACGCCAAACGACTGAATGATATCGGCATAAAATTCGGCTTTGGCCCTTGGAACGATGGTTATAAGAAGTTTCAGACGACCTGACGATACCTTTTGGTTGGCTTGAGTTTTTGTTTTTGGTTTTCGTTCTGCCATATCCGCCTCCTACATAAAATCGATGATTTGTTCGTCGTCGGCATCGAGAATACGACGCATAACGATTTTTTCGCGAACTTTTTTGGCCATAACCGCCCTAAAGCCCAACGCCTGAATGGTGATAAGCGGAGTCATTGCAACCATTGCAACGACGCCAAAGGCGTAGTCCATAATTCCGCTTTCGCCGATAAGGATTTCGGCCGCACCGATTGCAAGCGGCAAAATAAAGCTTGAGGTGAGCGGTCCGCTTGCGACTCCGCCCGAGTCAAAAGCGATTGCCGTGTATATTTTCGGCACGAAGAAGGACAGCCCCAAACTGATGAGATAGCCCGGGATGAGATAATACAAAACCGAAAATCCCAAAACTATTCGAAGCAGCGACAAACCTATCGAAACGCCCACGCCTACGCTTAATGCAATCATCATCGAGCGTTTGGTTATCATACCGTCGGTGACTTCTTCAACCTGTTTGTTTAAAACGTGAACGGCAGGTTCGGCAAGAACAACAACCATGCCCACAACAAGTCCGAAGCCCACCAACAGCCACTTGCTTGTTTGTGCAAGTTGTGTGCCTATTTTGTAGCCAATCGGCATAAAACCTATTTTAACTGCCAAAAGGAACACCACAAGTCCCAAAAACGTGTAAACAATACCGATTGCGATTTGCGTAAGCTTCTTTTTAGGCAGCTTCAAAACGGTGAGTTGCAACACCACAAAGAACACTACGATCATTCCCAAAGCAAGTGCGACTTCGCCGACAACCGAGCCGAGTGCCGGCCAAAAGTTTGCGCCGAGGTTGCTTTCAACCGAGTAGTCCGGCAACGTGTAATTAAGGTCGCCTTTGCTTATCAAGGACAAAGCCATAACCGCAACCATAGGGCCTATGGAGCATAATGCAATCAAGCCGAAGCTGTTTTCGGAACTGTTTCTGCCGCCGATGGATTGGGCGATACCGACGCCGAGTGCCATGATAAACGGAACGGTAATCGGACCGGTGGTTACGCCGCCCGAGTCGAAAGCCAGAGGCAACATACCTTCTTTGCCTGCTTCGACAAGCAGAGCGCACAGCGCAAACAACAGCATATAGAAGAACATCAGAAGCGGCGCAAGATCTTTTTTGAGTACGATTTTCAAAACGGATATCAATAAAAACAGACCAACGCCCACGCCTACGGTTACAATCAAAAGCGTGCCGCTCATTATTGCGCTTATCTGTTCGGCCAAAACCGACAGATCCGGTTCGGCAACGGTGATCAAAAAGCCCATAATGAATGCCGCCGGCAGTAGCAGGGACATTTTGCGGCTTTTGGTGAGGCCCGAACCCATTTGCTCGCCCATCGGTGTCATTGCGATGTCGGCGCCGAGGTTAAAAAGACCTATGCCGGCAATCAGCATAACCGAAGATACGCAAAAAGCGGTCAACTCGGTTGACGTCAGCGAAACCAGCGGCGTCATGCAAAGCACCAAAACAATTAGTGCTACGGGCAACACCGAGATGGCGGATTCTTTCAATTTTGGCACCAGACCTTTAAGCAAAGCAAAATTCCTCCTGCGTTTTTTGCAATTGTAACGTAAAAACCTTAATTGTGTATTAAGTTTAACATATTTTCGTAAAAAAAACAACCGTAAACAAGATATGCTTTAAACAAATTGAATATTCTGCTGAGAGTCAATTCCCGTCGGCTTGACAACGGCCGACAAATAGGCTATCATTTTAGTGTAACTAAAATTCGAGGTGGAATTATGAATATCGAAAGACAAGATTTGCATTCGGCCGAACGGGTTTTGGCAAACATGAATCGCATGAACGCGTGCGGTTTGCGTTTGACGGGCTCGGAAGGGCAGAGAGAGTATTGCGGTTGGCTTAAGGACCAAATTAAGGCACTCGGCCTTGAAGTTTATTCGAAGGAATATCGTTTCGACCGCTGGGAAGCAACTTCCAGTTCGCTTACCGTTGACGGCGAAAGCATCGAAATTTCTTCCGAATTTCCGTACAGCGGTCTCACTCCGGCCGAAGGCGTAACGGGAAGATTGGTGGAAGTAGGCAATCATCCGCTCGGTTTCCAAAAAGCAAGAGGAAAAATCGGCGTATGCCACATCAAAAACCTCAGCAAAATCAGCAGCAAAATCGCTTTTGACATGCGCAGAGCCCTTCCTGACACTTTGGAAATCGAAAAGAGCTATCGCGGTCCGGTCAGCACGGTTTTCGTAAAAACCTTGCTCACTTTCTGGAGTGCTAAACTTGCCGGAATGAAAGGCATGGTTTGCATTTGGGAAGACATGTCCGCAGATATGGTCGACGGTCAATGGCTCAACTTCATTTTGGGCTATCTGAAGGTTCCGATGCTTTGGGTAAACGAAACCGAAGGCAAAAAACTTCTTGCCGCCGCAAAAGCAAAAAAGAGCGCAACGTTGGTTCTTAACGGCCAAATCGAGAAAAATGCGCTTACCGAATCCTTCTACACCGTTGTAAAAGGCACTGCCGACACAAACGAAGCGATTATAATAAACGCTCACACCGACGGTTGCAACTTCAGCGAAGAAAACGGCGGCGTTGCCATGCTGTCGATGCTTGAATACTTTGTCAAACATCCGACAAAGCGCAATTTGATATTCGTCTTCGTAACGGGGCATTTCCGTCTTCCTAAGTTCCGCACGGGCTTCGATCAGGCAACGTCTCGTTGGCTTGCCGATCACAAAAACGTTTGGAAAGACAAGTCCGGCAAGCACGGCGGCTATAAAGTCGTGGCAGGATGCGCGGTGGAACACCTCGGTTGCACCGAATGGAAAGACGTCGACGGCAAATACGTTCAAACCAACGACATAGATGCCGAAATCGTTTACACCGGCAACAAAGTCATGGACGACATTTACTACGAGGCGGTAAAAGACAGAACTCTCTTGCGCACCTACACGCTCCGCGGACACAATCTTTTGCACTTCGGCGAAGGGCAACCGCTGTTCAACAAAAAGATTCCTGAAATCGCTCTTGTTACCGCACCGGATTATCTGTGCTCGGTTGACAAAACCGGAAATCACCACATGGATAAGTTCAATCTCGAACTTATGGTTCAGCAAATCGAAACCTTCACCGAATGCGTCACGCTTATAGACGAAAAGTCGGCAAAGGAACTCGGCAAACCGCAAGGCTATTCGCTGGGTATCGGCAAATTGAAGATGAAAAAATAACCCCAAAAACCAAAAAAGCGAGGCAAAAAGCCTCGCTTTTTATTTTGATTTTTTACTGAAAACAAAAGTTTACAATGTGTTTTTTGGCATTTAAACTATTTGTTTGCTTCTTTTTCGAAAATTTTCCTGACGATGCGGTGCGTTACGTCCAAACCTTCGGCAAACACTTCCTCGCTCAAACGGTCGGTGCGGTCGTTGCGGGTGTGGTAGTAGTTTGTAGGGATAGGGTTTTGTGCGGCAAGGGTGATTGCTTTTACGCCTGCTTTGTGGAAAGGCGTTGCGTCGTTGCCGCCGATAGGGTTGACGATTTTGCCGGTCTTTCTGATGACGCCTGCTTCTTTAAGACTTTCGTAAGCAAGGTCGATCATTTCTTTGTCGTAGCTTGCAAATTGCAGAGGATCGCCGGTGACGACTTCGAAGTAGTCGTAGTCGGAAATGCTGTCCAGATTTACAACGTACAGATTTTTGAAAAATTCTTCCTTCTTGTGCTTTTTGACGAAAGCAAAACTGCCTTTAAGGCCTGCTTCTTCGCATCCGAGACCTGCGCACATAAGGCGGCAGTTGTCAGGAAGCTCGTCAGGATGTTCGTTGTAGTAGCGAGCAACCTCCATGTTGATGCCGATACCGGTGAGGTTGTCCATCGCGCCCGGGCTGGAAACCGATTTGTCGTGAGACAAAAATTGTGTCAAATAATACAAACCAGGCAGACCTGCAATAGGCAGAAGCAACGAAATCCATTGCCATACGCCGCCAATGCCTTCGGAGATGCTTTTCCAAACAGGTTGATTTTTGCCGATTACGGTCAAGATGATGCCGCAGGCCATCACGATTACCGTTCCGACTACGCCCCAAACCACTTTAGGGATAAAGGTTTTAGGGTTTTTGTATTGCATGGTCCATTCCCAACTGCTGTCGTAGTGTGCGCTGAGAATAACCGTGTAGTCGGCTTTTCCGGATTTCGGTTCCTGAACGGTGTAGAAGTTGGAGCTTTCTTTTTTAGGCCACAGGAAGTCGAACATGCTGGTGTAAACTATGCACATAACCCCTGCATAAAACAGCGCGCATGCCGCAAGGATTGCACCTGCAAGCGGATAGATATAAAACAAAACAAACGCAATCAGAGTTGCAAGGCCAATGTAAGGCAGGGCGCCGATGCTGGCCATAGGCGCAACCTTAAACGGTTCGTTTACGGTTTTAAGACCGATGTTCTTTTCGTATTCGGCCCTGATCAGGTCGCATGCTTTGCGTTCTTCGGGCGATGCCGGAAGGCGTGGGCCGATTTCCGTTTCGACTTTTTTGATAAAGTTCATAACGTTTGAGGCCGATTCGATGTAATCTTGCTTCATAATTTTTCCTCCAGTTTATCAATATACAATATTATATCACGCAGATTGTTCAAAAATCAATAAAAATCGATTTACAAATTTGTGAGATGTGTTATAATAAAGTCAATTTAATAGGTTCGCAAGGTGCTTTCTTCGGGAAAGATAACAGGGAATGCGGTCAAAATCCGCAGCTGCCCCCGCAACTGTGTGAGGCCAAGTGCGACTACGCCACCTATCGGGAAGGCGCGCAAGGGAAACCTCCTCAAGCCAGGATACCGGCCTGTGAACGTCAAAAAGGATATTTCGGGAAGGAGATAGCCGGGTGAATCCGCAAGCGCGGTTGTTTGACGCACGTCAAAACGCTTGCGATTTTGTCGGCCGCCATAGGGCGGCTTTGTTTTTGATGCTGTTTCTTCTCGGTAAACGAAAAAAATACATTTTGGCAAAAGCCGAAGGAGAAACATATGAAAAAATTTAAAAACTTATCTGTTGCAACCCTTATCGTGGTAGTTATGCTTTGCGCATTCGCTGCTTGCGATTACAACGCAGTCAAAACCACCGAAGACGTGGTTGCGGTCACCGTAAGCGATAAAGTTATGTCGCTTGACGGCAAAAATCTGGTCGATTATTTGGACGAATTGGTCAAAAAAGGAGACTTTTCCTATTCTGCGTCCAACGGCATGGTAACCACCGTAAACGGAAAAACGGCCGATTATGCCGCCGACAAAACAAGCTGGATGATTTATACTTCCGACGAAGATTTGGGCAACGCCGCTTGGGGAACCTATGAGTTCGAAGGAAAAACTTATTACAGCGCCACCCTCGGAATTGGCGATTATCCTCTTTCGGAAGGCACGGTGATTCTGTTCGTTTTCTGCCAATTTTAGAATGAACAAAACCAAAGACGTAACCGTAACGGCTATGTACACAGCGTTGCTCATAGCCGCTCAATACGCCCTAAGCTTTGTCGCGGGCGTTGAAGTCGTCAGCGTGATGATTGCCGTTTTCGCTGCGGTTTTCGGCAGCAAAAAGGGAGTGATTCTCGGGTTGTCGTTTTCCGTTGTCCGGTGCATCTTTTTCGGGTTTTATCCGACCGTAATCGTGCTTTATGCGATATATTTTCCGCTTTATGCGTTTGTTGTGTCGATTCCCGCCCGAAAAAATCTTGACAGGCTTTGGGTTGTCGTGCCGCTGGCGGCCTTGCTTACGGCGTGTTTTACGATGCTCGACAATTTGCTGACTCCTTTGATGATGGGGTTTGCCGCAAAGGCTTGGCGCGCTTATTTTTACGCATCGCTTCCGACGCTGGCAACGCACGTCGTTTCGGTGGCGGTTAGCGTGGCGGTACTGTATGCGCCGCTAAAAATTCTTTTGACGAAATTGAGACTCAGGCTTTACAACTCTTAGCCTGAGTTTTTTTTGCCGAGCGGCCAAATCGCTTGCCAAACGTTCGGCTATGGGCTATAATGAACACGAAATAAAAATGGTTTCGCCTTTTAGGCGAGGAGGTTATATGTTACTCAGCAAACTTGTGGGCGACAGAGTCAAGGAAACGCCTGCCGACGTAAAAATTTTAAGTCACGCACTTTTGGTTAGGGCGGGCTTTATCAAGCCGGTTGCAAACGGAATATATTCGCTCACCAGTCCTGCTCAGCTTATGAGCGTGAACATCGAAAACATCATCCGCGACGAAATGAACAAGGTCGACGGACAGGAAGTCAAATTCCCGGTGGTTATGCCTAAGGAAATGTGGGAGGCCAGCGGCCGCTACTACTCCATAGGAAGCGAAATGGTTCGTTTTAAGGACCGCGGAGGCAAGGATATGTTGCTCGGAATGACGCACGAAGAGGCGGCGGTTCACCTTGTCAAAAACACCGTTTCCAGTTATACGCAACTTCCGTTTATGATTTACCAGATTCAAACCAAGTTCCGTGACGAACCTCGTTGCAGGGGCGGCCTTATCCGTGTCAGGGAATTTACCATGAAAGACGCGTACAGCTTCCACATGACGCAAGAGGATTTGGAAAAATACTACGACAGATGCCTCGAAGCATACAACAATATTTTCCGTCGCATCGGTCTTAAAAAGTTTATTGCGGTCAAAGCGGACAGCGGCATGATGGGAGGCAACATTTCGCACGAATTTATGCTTCTCACCGACGTCGGCGAGGACACTTTGGTTCTTTGTGACGAATGCGGCTACAAATCCAACATGGAAGTGGCATCGTCCGTTCGTGACGACGTCGATTACGGCGAAAGAGAGGAAATGGCTGAAGTGTTTACCGGCGACGCCAAAGAAATCGAAGCCGTGGCAAAGCGTTTGCACGTTTCGGCCGCACAAACCATGAAAGCCGTTTTGTTTGCGGTTAAGGGCGAAGACACCGTGGTTGCCGTGTTCATCCGCGGCGATTTGGAAGTCAACGAAGCAAAACTGAAAAAGGTCATCAAAAAGAACGTTGTGCCATGGGATAAAGAAGCAAGTTCCGAAGACGGCATCGTTGCCGGCAACGTAGGTGCGGTAGGTTTGAACCTCAAAAACGGCATAGTCGTGTTCGATAAGAGCCTTGAGGGGGCGTACAACCTCGTGACGGGTGCAAACAAGGCCGAATATCACCTCACCGGTGTGGACGTAAAGAGAGATATCGGCGACGTCGAGTTCTACGACGTGGCCAAGGTCAGAGCAGGCGAAAGATGCCCGGTGTGCGGCAAGCCTTTGCATCTCGAGAACGGTATCGAAATCGGAAACATCTTCCAGCTTGGCAAAAAATACACCGAAACCATGGGAATGACCGTGCTTAACGAAAAGGGCGAGGCAGTCACCCCGGTTATGGGATGTTACGGCATAGGCGTCGGGCGTGCAATCGCCTCCGTCGCACAGGAATCCAACGACGAAAAGGGACTTATTTTGCCTATAACCATCGCTCCTTACAAAGTTCACATTACCGCGCTTCGCTACGACGACGAAAACGTCAAAGCGGCGGCGGATAAACTTTATGCCGACCTTAAAGCTACGGGAATCAGCGTGCTTTTGGACGACAGAACGGGCATTTCGAACGGCGTAAAATTTGCCGATGCCGACCTTATGGGTATGCCGCTGAGGGTTGTGGTAAGCCCGAGAAGCGTGTCGGGTGGCGAAACCGAGGTTGTCATTCGTCGCACAAGACAGGCGGAAAAGATTTCCAACGACGCCCTCGTCGACGGAATCAAAAACCTTATTGTGGCCGAAACCAAGCTTTACGAATAAAAATGGTGCATATCGGAAACGATTGGGATGAGGTGTTGAAACCGCTTTTAAACGGCCAAAATTACCAAAACATCCGCGAATTTTTGAAGTCGGAATATTTTTCGAGAACGTGCTATCCGGACATGCACGACATTTTCAACGCCTTTCGTCTGACGCCTTACGGCGAGGTGAAAGCGGTGATTATGGGGCAGGATCCTTACCACGGAGAGGGGCAGGCGCACGGGCTGGCTTTCAGTGTCAAGAAGGGCGTTCAGATGCCGCCGTCGTTGGTCAACATTTTCAAGGAATTGAAGGCCGACGTCGGCATAGAGCCTCCTGCCGACGGTTGCTTAGAAGGCTGGGCAAAACAGGGCGTATTGCTTTTAAACAGCGTGCTTACAGTTCGTTCGGGGCAGGCCAACAGTCACAAGGATTGCGGCTGGCAGGCTTTTACCGATGACGTCATTCGTCTTTTAAACGAAAGGGAAAAACCTATCGTGTTTATCCTTTGGGGAGCAAACGCACGCTCGAAAAAAGCGTTGATAAACCAAAGGCGACATCACGTCGTAGAGTCGGCGCATCCGAGTCCGCTGTCGGCATACAACGGCTTTTTCGGTTCGAAACCGTTTTCGAAAACCAATAAGTATTTGCTTTCCGACGGCATCGAACCTATCGATTGGCGGCTCTGATTGGTAAACTTTTTCCTAAAAAAGCGCAAAAAAACCGACAAACGAGGCTAAAATCGGCCTAAAACACTTTACAATATTTTTGTTTTTATATATAATAAGAACGCATTAAACAATGCAATCCTTACCCCGCAAGGGGTCATCAAAGTCCAAAAGGAGGTAAAAAACGTTATGAACAAGTACGAAATTCTTTACATCGTCGAAAATTCTTTAGACGACGAAGCAAAGGCGGCGGTTGTCGAAAAATTCCAAAACGCAGTCGTTGCTCTGGGCGGTACTGTTGAAAATGTAGACAAATGGGGTACTAAAAAATTTGCATATCCTATCGACTACAAAACAGAAGGCTACTACGTTCTCATGAACTTCGAAGCAGCCGAAACCGTTCCTGCCGAATTAGATCGTCAAATGCGCAACGCAGACAGCATAATTCGTTCTATGATTATTCGCAAATAATAAGGAGTTAACAATGAACAAAGTTTTTTTGATCGGCAATCTTACAAAAAATCCTGAATTGACCCAAACTAGTTCCGGTATTTCCGTTTGCAAGTTCACTTTGGCTGTTTCCCGTCGCTACAGCAATTCCGATGGCGTCCGCGAAACCGATTTTCTCCCTATTATCGTTTGGAGAAGCCAAGCAGAACGTTGCGAAAAATATCTCAGGAAGGGCAGCAAAGCAGCCGTAGTCGGCAGCGTGCAAACCCGCAGTTATGATCAGGACGGTTCCCGTCGCTTCATCACCGAAATTATCGCTGACGAAGTTCAGTTCCTTTCCACCCGCAGCGAAAACGCTTTGGAGGGTGACGAAGGCGAAGTGTTCGGCGACCTTAAACCGGTTGATTCGGATTTACCGTTTTAACATTTAAAAGGAGAATTGACAATGAGTGAAGAATTGAAACAACGCCCGGCACAAAAGCGTATGCCTAAGAAAAAGGTGTGCCAATTCTGTGTTGAAAAGGCAGTAGAAATCGATTATAAGGACACTGCAAAACTTCGCAAATACATCACCGAAAAAGGCAAGATGC
Organism: uncultured Faecalibacterium sp.; assembly: GCA_964495385.1. GTDB lineage: Bacteria > Bacillota > Clostridia > Christensenellales > CAG-917 > CAG-1138. The sequence continues at coordinate 1,941 of CAZBVO010000018.1, read as the reverse complement.
TTCCGCGTCGTATGACCGGTGTTTGCGCAAGACATCAGCGCGTCCTCGCTTCCGCCATCAAACGCGCACGCGTTATGGCTTTGTTGCCTTACAAGGCTGACTAACGAATTTTGCCCGAGCAAAAGCTCGGGCTTTTTGTTTGACGATAAAAACAAAAGACGGCGTTTAATGCCGTCTTTTTTATGTTTTAAGTTGCGATTTCGCCGTTTTGCTTAAAAATTGCTCAGCAGTTTGTCAAAGTGTTCCTTGCCGTTCTTTTTCGTAAAGGCCGAAAACAGTTCGTAGATTTGGTCAAAATTTTCTTTGAACACAAAAACCACTTGCGGATCAAACTGTTCGCCGCTGCAACGAATGATTTCGGCAAGCGCGTCGTCGGCACTCCAGCTGTCCTTGTAGCTTCGTTTGGAGGTGAGGGCGTCAAACACGTCGACAACCGCCATCATGCGGCTGTAAAGATGAATTTGTTCTTTTTTGAGTCCCAAATAGCCTTTGCCGTTCCAGTGTTCGTGGTGTTGTTCGGCGATGATTGCGGCAATCTTCATTATTTCGCTTGGGGAGTTTTCCAGAAGTTCCTTGCCGTAGGTGACGTGTTTTTTAACCTCTTCAAATTCCTCCGGGGTAAGCTTTCCGGGCTTTGAAAGGATTTTCTCGTCTATTCCCAGTTTGCCGATGTCGTGAAGCATTGCGGCGACGGACACATTATAGGCCTCTTTTTCGGGAAGGCCGAAACCTTTTGCCAGCACAAACATATAGGAGCTGACTCGTTCGAGGTGTTCGCCTGTTTCCTCGCTTTTGTTTTCGGCGATTTGTGCAAGGCTTTGCACGACCTCGAGTTGAGTGCTTTTAAGCTCGGCAACCAATTTGTGGTTGTGCGTGACGTACTGGAAGACGTCTTCCATCATGTGTGACGACAGATAGGTCAGCAACATGACTATGCCCGTCAAAATAAGATATTCGATAAACCGCGGCAAAAATCCGAACAGAAGCGCCGTGCGGTAGGTTGCCGTGATGGGGTCGTCGTGGACAATCGACAGCGGCACGCTTAAAAGATGTCCGACAAGCATGGCGACAACCGTTTCTATCCCCGTAACCAGGTTCAGGCGAGGGTTAAAATACAGGCAGGAAGCCAACAGCGGCATCATCAAAATGAGAACCATGTGCATGCTTAAATAAGCAAAACCCACCATAACGATGAGGTTTACGACGCCAAGCACGACGTATTTCACCGACGGGCTTTGCACGTTCAGCACTACGGTCAACAAAAAAATTGTCAGCACGCCCACGCTAAGCACCCCGAAAACTATCGATACGGCCTCTTTGTCAAGTTGAAAAACGTCAAAATAGTTCAAAAGAAACATCACCAAAAAACCTACGAACGCACCCAATGCGACGTAGCCCATCATTCGGTTTACCCGATATTCGTTTTTTTGTAACGATTCTTTATATTCCATATACCCCTCGATCCCAAACTTCCACTACTAACATTTTAATGCAATTCATTTGCCAAAGCAAGCGAAAACCGAAAAAAAGCACCCTCGCACAAAAAAAGATAAAAAAATAAATTTCCTCACCGAAAAAACCGCCAAAACAGTTGACATTCCGTGACGAATATACTAAAATGACTATGCAAAAACGATATTCCTCTATAGCTCAGTCGGTAGAGCATGCGGCTGTTAACCGCAGGGTCGTTGGTTCGAGTCCAACTGGGGGAGCCAATCAATTCGGTTCGTAATTTTCTTACGGACCGATTTTTTTTTGTTTTTGCAAGCAATTTTATTTGTTTCAAATTAGATTATAAATCGACCGGGTTTTGGCTGGAGAGAGTTGACAGGGGCGACGGGATGGTTTATAATTTAGATATTGACTTTAAACGTCGTTCGACGACGGTGTTGGAGCTTGCTCGCGAACACGCAAAAAAGATGTTAGTCGCAGATTTTTATT
>CAZBVO010000017.1:6941-32532 GCA_964495385.1 uncultured Faecalibacterium sp. | reverse complement strand
TCTGTTTCGAGGGGCGTTTTTGATGGTAAAAATTATGGAAAACAAAACGGATTATCGCAAAATTTTTGCAAGATAGCATTTAGTATTTTCTCTTTATTTTATTTTTTCAAAGTCTGCAATTCCATGTTTGCACAACGGGCAAATATAATCATCGGGCAATTTGTCGCCTTCATAAACAAATCCGCAAACCTTACACACATAGCCGCGTTTTCCGTCGGTGTTTGGTTTTGGTTTAACGTTGTTTTGATAGTATGAATACGTCATTGTTTCGAAATTGCTAATTACACGAGCCTCGGTAATTGAACAAATGAACATTCCGTGAGTGCCTAAATCGACATATTGCTCAACCTTTAGTGACATGAAGGAGTTGATATATCTTGGCAAAAATACCAAGCCGTTATCCGACCGCAAAACCTCTTCGGTTGCAAATTTATTTTTCGTTCTGCCGCTAGAAAAACCAAACTTTTCAAAAACGGAAAAAGGAGCGTCAACGGATAAGCAGTTTACGTTCATTATCCCCGTTTGATCAATTACGTGGTGGGAATAGTTTTGCTTATTGATTGTAACCGCAATTCTGTTTGGCGAGCTGGTAACTTGAGAGACTGAGTTGACGATTAATCCGTTATCCTTTTTTCCGTCGTTACAGGTTACAACATACAATCCGTATCCAATATTAAACAAAGCGGTTAAATCGTTTTTGTCGGCTGCTGAATTTTGTTGGGCCAGATACTCTTGGCACAACTCGTTTGCCAAGGCGGTTATTGAATTTATGCTTTCGTCATTTAGGCCGGATAAAATCTTGACCGTATTTTCCGCGTACTTTAAGTTCTTAGATTTTTCAAGCATCCCTTTCATGACTTTAGTGGCGAGAGGTGCCCAGCTTCCGTTTTCAATAAAAGCAACTGTTCGGTTGCAGAAATTTCGTTCCGTCAGATGGTTGATAAACTCTTTCATGAAAGGAAAGACGTCGGCATTGTAAGTGGTTGTCGCCAACACGATTTTACCATATCTAAATGCATCTTCAACGGCCTCTGACATGTCGCATCTTGCAAGGTCGTTGACAACTACTTTTGGACAACCGTTCGCTTTTAACTTGTCGGCCAGCATCATTACGGCCTTTTGGGTGTTTCCGTAAACCGACGTGTAGGCAATAACAATCCCTTCTGTTTCAACAGCGTAACTTGACCACGTATCATACAGTCCGATATAATAACTTAAATTTTCCTTTAATACGGGGCCATGTAGCGGACAAATAATATCAATATCGAGGGATGCGGCCTTTTTTAGTAATGCTTGAACTTGGGCGCCATATTTCCCAACAATTCCGATATAATAACGTCTTGCTTCGCAAGCCCAATCTTCGTCGATGTCTAACGCGCCGAATTTGCCAAATCCGTCGGCAGAGAACAACACTTTGTCATAGTTGTCATAAGTTACGATAACCTCCGGCCAATGAACCATTGGAGCAGCAAGGAAAGTTAACGTCCTTTTCCCGAGGTTTAGGGTGTCGCCTTCGCCGACAACTATTTGATTGTCGGGAAAATTATTTCCAAAAAAATTCTTCATCATCGCAAATGCTTTTGCAGATGCAACAATCTTTGTGTTTGGATAAGCTTTCATTAAACTTACGATGTTTGACGAATGATCGGGCTCCATGTGTTGTATAATCAAATAATCGGGAGATTTGTCTTCCAAAATATTTTGAATATTGTCCAGCCATTTATGTGTAAATCGAGCATCGACTGTATCCATAATGGCAATTTTATCGTCCAAAATGATGTACGAATTATAAGATATGCCGTTTGCAACGACGTATTGACCTTCAAACAAATCAATATCGTGATCATTCACACCAATATATTTAATATCATTTGACACGTGCATAAGTTTTTTGTCTCCTTTATCTTATCTGTCGTTGTGTTTATTATATCACAAAATCACGCGTTTTTCAATATGTTCACTACCGGCGAAAGAACATTTTTGCAAAGAAAAAGGTTCGACTGTTAAGTGTCGAACCTTTGCTTTTTAATGGAGCTGATAACCAGATTTGAACTGGTGACCTCATCCTTACCAAGGATGCGCTCTACCGGCTGAGCTATATCAGCAAATTACTTGTCTATTATATTTTAACAATTTGAAGTTGTCAACCTTTTGAGGGCACTTTAATTTTTTTTGTCGAAAAACTTTTTCAAATTCGGCGGCGGAGCGGAAAATTTAATCGGTTTTGTTTTAAATTGCACGTTTTTGAGGGCAAAAACCCTTTCGGAAACAAAATTGAACGCATGGCAAGGCCTAACAATTGACTTAACTTAAATTATAGCTTATACTGTATACATTACGCTCGCGCATGCGAGAAAAAACATATCGGAGGGTTTAAAAATGACTATAAAAATTAAGGATTTACCATATAAAAGATACACTATCGAGGAGATGAGGGCGGCTTTTTCGGAATTTGAAAAGGCGGTTGCGGCGGCAGAATGCGCCGACGACGTCATTGCGGCCAGAAACCAATTTATGAAAGCAAACGTCGAGTATCGCACCGAGGCGGCGCTTGCAAACAGTCGCTACACTTTGAACACGCGCGACGAGTTTTATCTCGGCGAAATGGATTATTACGACAACAACGGACCGCTTTTTGAAGAAGTCGGCAACAAATATGCCGCCATCATGCTCAACAATCGCTTCCGCAAAGAGGTTGAAGCAAAAATGAATCCGCTTATTTTCAAGGGATTGGAGCTTGCCGAAAAGTGCTACGACAGCTGCATCGAAGAAGAAAAGAAGCAGGAAAACGCTTTGGTCACCGAGTACAGTCAGCTTATGAGCCAAATCGTCATCTGGTGGCGCGGAGAAGAAAAGCCGCTTTCGTACGTCAGGGGCTTTTTGGAAAGTTCCGACCGCGAAGTCAGGAAGGAAGCTTGCTTGGCTTTGGGCACAGGGCTTGACAAACACAAAGAAGAACTGGACGATTTGTTTGACAAACTGGTCAAAAACCGCGATTTGCAGGCCAGAAAAATGGGCTACAAAAACTTCGTCGAACTGGGATATTATCGCATGGCTCGGCTGGACTATGACCGCAAAATGGTTGAAAAGTTCAGGAACAACGTTGCAGAGTCGTTGGTGCCGGTTGTCGCCGAAGTGAAAAAGAGCGTGGCGGCGGATATGGGTATCGACAAAGTGACTTTTTACGACGATGCCGTTTACACCGCCGACGATCCTCGCCCTGTTTTGGACAAGGACGGCATTTTTGCGGCAGCGCAAAAAATGTACGACGATATGCGCCCGGAAATAGGCGATTTTATGCGTGAAATGCAATCTGCCGAGGCCTTTGACGTTGACGCAAGAGACGGAAAATGCGGCGGCGGCTATTGCACCGAATTCGACAAGTTCAAGCAGATTTTTATCTTTGCAAACTTCAACGGAAGCTCGGGCGACGTGGACGTTATGACTCACGAGTTCGGCCATGCTTTCGCCATGAATCAACAGTTCTACACGGGCGATCCGGAGCTTGGCGTCGGAAGCATGGAAACGGCAGAATGCCACAGCATGAGTATGGAATTTTTCAGCTGGAAGTACATGGATTTGTTCTTTGGCGAAAATGCCGACAAATACCGTTTCAAACATCTTTTGTCCGGCCTTTGCTTTATTCCGTACGGCGTTGCGGTTGACGAATTCCAACACGTCGTTTACGAAAATCCTAACATGACTCCGACCGAGCGTTGCGAGGCCTGGAAGGCGTTGGAAGCGAAATACCGTCCGTATATGGACAGTGAAGGTCTGCCTTTTATCGGCGAAGGCCGTAGATGGCAATATCAAATGCACATTTACGAATCGCCGTTCTATTACATCGATTACACCTTGGCGCAAACCGTGGCGCTCGGCTTTTTGATCGAAATGCGCAAAGATTACTCGGATGCGCTCGATCGCTACGTTGCGTTCGCCAAAAAGGGAGGCACTAAACCCTTCAGCGCGTTGGTTTCCGAAGCAGGATTGGCAAATCCGTTCGGCGACGGCACGCTCGGCTCGATTGCCTCCGAAATACTTAAAATAGTTGAGGAACTTAAAACGAAATAATTATGAAATTTTTTGTCAAATATCTGAAACCGCACGCCAAAACCGCGGTTTTGGGATGCTTGCTTTTGGTCGTTGTGACGGTTTGCAATTTGTTGCTGCCTTCGATCATGAGCGAAATTGTCGACGAGGGTATCAACAAACTCGATTTCGACTATGTTTTGAAAGCTTCCGCCGTTATGGTGGCGGTGGCGCTACTGGGGGTAACGGCACAGATTTTTTCGATAAAAGCCAATGCGAAAGTAACTGCCCGTTTCGAACAAGCCCTCAAAAACGACGTTTTTGAAAAAGCAAACAAAATGACTTTTGCCGACCACAATAAAATCGGCGCTTCGGGGTTGCTTACCCGCACTCAAGACGACGTTTTTCAGGTCGGGGAAGTGTTGCAGGTGCTGTTGTCAGGCGTAAGCACTATTCCCATTTATATGATATGCGGCTCGGTTTTGGCGTTTTTGAAAAACGCCTATCTGTCGCTTATACTGTTTGCGTTCACGCCGATAATTGTCGTCGTAGTGGTTGTTATGGGCAAAAAAATCCCTCCGCTTTGGGACGTCGGCGAAAAACAAACGGACAGACAAAACCAGCTTATCCGCGAGCGCATGATAGGCATTCGCGTCATAAGGGCGTTCAACCGTGACGAAACCGAATGCAAAAAAACCAACGAAGCCACCAGAAAGATGGTTTTAAACTACATAAAAGCAAACAACCGCTCGGGCATAATGACGCCTGTTGCGATGTTGGTTCTGAACGTAACGACGGTTTTGATAGTGTACGTCGGCGCAGGGCAGGTTGAAGCAAAACTTGGCTTGTCGGCGGCGGACATTATGGCTGTTGTGCAATACGTAGGGCTTATAATGTCGGGCATAATGACGCTGGCCTGGTCGCTTATGTATTTGCCTCGAGTCAAAATCAACGTAAAAAGGCTGTCCGAAATTTTAAACTCCGACAGCATTCCCGAAGCCACCGATTTGACCGAACCGAGGTTTGACGGCAACATTACGTTTGATAAAGTGTCGTATCGCTATTTTGACGGTACCGAAAACGCTTTGTCCGATTTGTCGTTCGAGGTGAAAGCCGGCGAACGGGTCGCCGTTATCGGCGGCACGGGGAGCGGCAAATCGACGTTGGTAAGCTTGTTGCTCGGGTTTGAAAAATCGACGTCCGGAAGGATTTTGTTTGACGGCAAAGATGCGGCGGCAATAAGCGGCAAGCGCATACGTTCAAACGTTTCGGCGGTGCTTCAAAAAGGCACGATTTTTGCCGGGACGCTAAAGGAAAACGTAGCGTTGTGGCAAGACGTGTCCGACGAAGAACTTTTAGATGCTGTTCGTGCCGCACAGTTGGAGGATTTCGTAAAATCCCATCCCGAAGGTTTCGATTTCAAACTTTCGCAAGGCGGAAGCAACGTGTCGGGCGGCCAAAAACAGCGCATACAAATTGCACGGGCAATGCTGAAACCGGCGGAAATTTATCTTTTCGACGACAGTTTTTCGGCTCTCGATTTTATGACCGAGTCGAAAATCAGAAGCGCACTTCGTGAACGGCTTGGCCGTAAAACCACTTTTGTCGTCACGCAAAGGGTTACCGGTGCAATGAACAGCGACAAAATCATCGTTATGGACAGAGGGCAAATCGTCGGCATCGGCAAGCACGACGAACTTTTAAAAACCTGTTCGGTTTACAACGAAATATTTATTTCGCAATCGGGGAGGAACTTTGCATGAAAAAGAACAAAGATAAATCCGTAACCTTAAGGCTGTTTTCCGAACTGGGACGCATAAAGCTGGGCATGTTCGTTATGATTCTGCTGAGCTTCGGCGTGATGGTATGCAACTTGCTGTCGCCTTACATTTTGGGCGAATTGTCCGACGTTTTGAACGATTATTTCGTCGGTGAATCGCAAGTTACCGATTTGCTTGCGACTATAAAACCAAAGATACTGGTGCTTACGGCGGTTTATTTGGTGCTTGCCGTGTTGTCGTATTTGAAAGTTATTGTTATGAACAACACAACAAGCCGCCGTTTCACCTACGGTCTCAGGACGGACATTTCAAACAAATTGGCCCGAGTTCCCGTGTCGTTTGCCGACAAAACCCGACCGGGCGAAGTGTTGTCTCGAATAAACAGCGACGTTTCCAACATGAGTACGCCGATCTACGGCATCATCGAAACGTTTTTGCTGGGCATAATGCAAATCACGGTCATCGCGGTGATTTTGTTTATGAAGGAGTGGCGGCTTGCGCTTGTTGCCGTGGCGGTGATTCCGCTGTCGGTGTTTTTGGGATCGGTGCTGTCGGCCCGTGCCGAAAAATACTACGACGACGTTTTTGAAACCATGGGCAAAATCAGCTCGCACGCCGAGGAAACCTATGGCGGATATGCGGCGGTAAAAGCGGCCAACCTCGAGGACAGGCAGTGCGAAAAATTTTGCAGTTTGACGGAAGAAGAGGCGGTCTGCTACGAAAAGTCTTACTACTACGGCTCGGTGGTAATGCCCGTCATTTCGTTTATGAACAGCCTTGTTTACGTGGCGATATGCCTTTTGGGCGGCTATTTGGCGGTTGACGGCAAACTCAGCGTCGGCGGACTGATGATGTTTATATTGTATTTACAGCAGTTGTCCGATCCGCTTGTCGGCATTTGCAACAGCGTTGCGTCGACGAGAAGGGTAAAAGCGGCCGCAAAGAGAGTTTACGACGTGTTGGACGAGGAAGAAATGACGTTGCAAACGGAAAAAATGCCTCCTAAAGTCGAGGGCAACGTCGAGTTTAAAAACGTCGATTTTTCCTATTCGCCCGAAAAACCTTTGATCGAAAACCTTTCGTTTAAAGTCCATAAGGGGCAAAAAGTTGCAATCGTCGGGCCTACCGGTGCGGGAAAAACCACTATAGTCAACCTTTTGATGCGCTTTTACGACGTGCAAAAAGGCGAAATACTCATCGACGGCATCGATATCGAAAAAACCGACCGAGCAAGTGTCCGAAATCTTTTCAGCATGGTTTTGCAGGATGCCTGGTTGTTTGGCGGAACCATCTACGACAACGTGGCTTACGGCCGCGACGAGGTGACCGAAGAGGAAGTTAAAAAAGCGTGCGAGAACGCCTATTGCGACTACTTTATCCGAACGCTTCCCGACGGCTACCGTACGGTAATTGACGAAAACTGCTCAAACATATCGGGAGGTCAGCGCCAGCTTTTGACGATTGCAAGGGCGTTTTTGTCCGACAGAGATTTGCTTATTTTGGATGAGGCAACTTCAAACGTCGACACCCGCACGGAAATTCTTATTCAAAAAGCAATGGACAACCTTATGAAAGGCAAAACGTGCTTTGTCATTGCGCACAGGCTTTCGACCATCATCGACGCCGACGTAATTCTGGTCATAAACAACGGTAGAATAGTGGAAATAGGCAAGCACGACGAACTTTTGGATAGGCAAGGTTTTTACTACAACCTCTATCAGTCGCAGTACAACAACTAAAATTAAACGAAAAAATTAAACGAAAAAACGGTTCCTCGGAACCGTTTTTTGTTGTTTACTTTTTGGTAAATTCAGTGTTGGTGCATTTCGGGCACGGCGGCATTTTGTCCGAGCCGTCCAAGCAAACTTGCGTGTGGCAGTTGGTGCAAGTGTAGCAACCGCTGCCGGGTTTTTGACCTGTTTTATAAACTGTTTTGCTCATAACTGTCCTCCTTTTGTTGTTGACCTTATTGTTTGCAAAAATCAACAAGATATGCCGAGGGCGGTAGGCGCAAAGCTTATTTTACAAGATTTTCCTGCATGCGCCTGCTGGCGGCAAAAACCGTTTCGTAAAGGTCTTCGATGTAGGCTCGGTTGTGTTCGCCGAATTTTTCGACAAGCCTGTCCAATATCTGATATTCGCGTTCACCGTCCGTAACTGGCAAGTTGTGCAGTTTTTTGTATTTTGCTATGCCCGTAACCAGTTGCATCCTGTATATGAAACTTTGGCACAGTATATCGTCGGCCTTATCGATGGCCGCGCGCAGTTTTTTGAGGTCGTCGTTCATTTCTTTGATTTGTTCGTCGGTGTAGGTTTTGTTCTCGTCCATTATTTGTCCTCCAAAAGAAGTTCTGCCGCCACAAGTTCCGCCGCGGCCTCCGCTATCGGTGCGGCACGGCGTGCAATACAAACGTCGTGTCTTCCGCCAATCGAAAGTTTAGCGTTCGAAATCGAGCGGTAATCTACCGTGTTTTGTTCTTTTGCAATGCTCGGTGTCGGTTTAACGGCAATTTTAAAAACCAACGGCATACCCGTTGTAAGGCCACCCAAAATTCCGCCGTTGTCGTTTTTAGAGGCGGTTATTTTGCCGTTTTTTACCTCATATGGATCGTTGGCCAAGCTTCCGTACGTTTTTGCAATGTCAAACCCTCTGCCGAATTCAACTCCTTTTACCGCAGGGACGGCAAACAGCACCGTTGCCAATTTGCTTTCCGTGCAGGAAAACCAGTCCTCGCCCAATCCTGCCGGAAGTCCCGTTATTGCGCACTCGACGGTGCCGCCGACGCTGTCGCCCTCGAGTTGGCATTTTTCAATCGTTTCAAGGTATTTTTGTCGGATTTGGCCGTGCAAAACAGGGAAATCGTCGTCTTTTAGGCGGTCAAGGGTTGCCTTGTCGACAAGTATGCGGTCAAAGCTTTGGTCGCTGACGTCTCCTATTGACGATACGTGCGCACCGACCGTTATGCCGTGACTGTCCAAAAGCTTTTTAAAAAGTGCGCCGGCAACCGTCAAACATGCGGTAAGTCTGCCCGAAAATCTTCCTCCGCCGCTTTCAATGCTTCCGTATTTTACCAACGCAGGATAATCGGCGTGCGACGGCCTAAGCAATCCGTCAAAAGCTTTGTAGTCGGAAGGCGCAGTGTTTTTGTTTTCGATGTAAAAGGCAATTTCGTCGCCGGTTGCAATTCCGTTTTCGATGCCCGAGGTAAAAACGGGTTTATCTTCTTCGACACGCGTTGTCGAACCGATTTTGCCGCCTTTTCGCCTTTGGAGCTGTTTTTGTATGTAATCGAAATCAATCGGCAGGCCTTTCGGAACACCCAAAACCCTGCCGCACATTTTCTCGCCGTGCGACGTTCCTTCAAGGGTGAATTTGATTTTTCCGAGGTTTAATGTTGACATAGTTTTGTAATGTCCGAAAAAAAGTTCGGATAACTTTTTGCGGCCGAGCCGTCACTTGTTATTTTGCCTCCGACGATAAGGTTTAGCACGGTAAACGCCATGTAAATTCGATGATCGGAAAAGCTTTGAACTTCAAACGGCTTCGGGTTTCCGCCGTATACGTTGAGGCAATCGTCGGTTATTTCGTATTTGACAGCGGCATTGTCCAAATTTTTGCATATGGCCGCAAGGCGGTCGCTTTCTTTGTTTTTAAGGCGGCCGGTGCCGTGAAGACTGCTTTTGCCTTTTGCGAGTGCCGCAATAATTGCCGCCGCACAAAAAAGGTCGGGCGAGTCTGAGAGATTGACGTTTATAGGTTTAATTTCGTCGGCCGACGATACACGGTAGATGCCGTTTTTATAGCTTATTTCTGCACCTGCCGAGTTGCATATTTTAAGGATTCGTCTGTCGGGTTGCAAGCTGTCGGCGTCAAGCCCCGAAATTTCAAGATTGCCCGATGCCGTGCCGAGCGCAAACAGCGTAGAGGCGGCCGACCAGTCGCCGCCCACTGTCAACGAGGTAGGTTTGGCGGTGCCGCAAATATGTATATTGCCGTTTGCTTCGCCTATTTCAAGTCCGAACCGCCCGAGAATGCTTTGGGTAAGTTTGACGTAGCCTAAGCTGACGGCCGAGTTTACCTTAATCGCGGCCTCGCGGCTTGACGAGGTCAGCGCAAGCAAAAGCCCCGAGAGGTTTTGCGACGAGTTTTTTGCGACAATTTCAAAATCGCTTTTTTCTGTTTTCCCCGAAACGTAAATTTTGCCGTCTTTTTTTTCAATTATTTGTCCGATGTTGTCGTAAAATTTGACATCATCGTCGTTAAATCTGACATAAAGTCTTTCGCCTACGTCAATTTCGCCGCTTATTCCCGACATTCCGAGCAAAGGGACGGTAAAACGCAAGGTTGCGCCACTCTCCAAAACTTTAAGGCGGACAAATTCGATATCTTTCGTTATCGGCCCCGTGACGGTTGCAACGTTGTCGGCGCAGTCGATTTTTGCGCCGAGAGTTTTCAAAACCGAAATTGTCTCTTCAACGTCATTAGAGCGGTAAAACCCTTCGATTTTGCTTGTGCCGTCAATTTGTGCGGCAACAAACAACATGCGGTGCAGTTCGGATTTTGAGGGCGGAGCCTTTACGGAACCTCCCGTATAGGTCAGGCGAGAATCCATTTTCCGCCTCCTAAGAAGCTTTCGAGCGTAACAGAAATTATTTTGCATTCGTGAAGCTTTGGTGCAATTACGATTTTTATACTTTCGCCCGAAACTTTTTTGTCGCACGCAACGTACGGCAAAAGTTCGTCCACAGGGTACGGCGATTCGGTTTCCAAGCCGATTTTTTGAATAAGACCGTCAACGACGTTCGGCATGTCGGGGCCAACCAGGCCGTTTTGACGTGCCAGAGAAGTGATAAGGCTCATGCCTATTGCCACAGCTTGCCCGTGCGGCACTTTAAAAGCGGAGGCCAGTTCGACGGCGTGCGCAAAGGTGTGCCCGAAATTCAAAACGTGACGGGCAGAGCGGTCGTGTTCGTCCGATTCGACAATGCGCGCCTTAAAAGCGACGGCAAGCGAAACAAGATGCTCGAGATTGGCTTTTTCATCGTCGAACAGCGAAGGTTCTATAGGGGATATGACGGCGCATTTTAAAATTTCGGCCATACCGCATTTGAATTGACTTTCGGGAAGTGTGTCCAAAAATTCCAAATCCGCAACAACAAGCTCGGGCTGATAGAAACATCCGAGGTCGTTTTTGGACATAAAATCCACGCCGCATTTTCCGCCGATACTGCTGTCGCACATGGCAAGAAGCGTTGTCGGGACGTGAATGAGGCGGATGCCCCTAAAATAGGTTGCGGCGGCAAAAGCCGCAAGGTCGCCGACACTGCCTCCGCCAAACGAAATTACGATGTCGCCACGGCCAAATTTGTGTTTTTCGAGGTTTTTTACAAGCGAAAGATACTCTTCAACCGTCTTTGCCGCTTCCTTTTCGGGAACCGTGTGCAGAAGGACGTTTTCGCCCGAGAGGCAATCGGACAGTTTTTTATAATGCAGTTCGCTTACTTTTTTGTCCGAAACCACCATAATTTTGCCGCAAAAACCCTGTTCCTCCAAGTAACACGAAAGGAACTTAAGTGCGCCTCGGCCTATTTTGACGGCGTACGGCTTGTTGGTTTTTACGGTAACGGTTTGCATAATCTTAACCTAAAACTGATTTTATCTTTTCGATATTGCCATGTAAAACGGTGAATTGGTCGGAAGTGATTGCTTGCGATGCGTCGCTTAAAGCAAGATGCGGATTGTCGCAAACCTCAACTGCAATTCCGTTTGCGCCTGCGGCCGCAGCGGCGTAAGATAGCGGCAAAACGTACGACGAGTTGCCCGACGAGTGAGACGGATCGAAAATCACCGGCAGGTGAGTCAGCTGTTTGAGGGCCACCACGGCACCGATGTCGGGCGTAAAACGCATGGTATCGTCAAAGGAACGTATACCCCTTGTGCATAAAACAACGTTTTGATTGCCGCCGTTCAAAAGGTACTCGGCGGAAAGCAAAAATTCGCTCACTGTATTGCCGAAACCACGTTTTAAAAGCACGGGTTTTTGGCAGTGTGAAAGTGCTTTTAGAAGCTCGAAATTTTGCATGTTGCGTGCGCCGACCTGAATAACGTCGACGTCGTCGTAAAGATCGAGGTTGGCGGCGTCGGTGATTTCCGAAACGCACGGAAGGCCGACCTGTCGAGCGGCTTGCACCAAAAGCGAAAGGCCTTCTTTTGCCGTTCCTTGGAAGGAATACGGCGAAGTGCGAGGCTTGAATGCGCCCCCTCTAAGCACTGTTGCGCCTGCTTTTTTTGCGGCAACGGCGGCCGAAAAAATTTGTTCTTCACTTTCAACGGCGCAAGGGCCGGCGATAAAGGTGAAGCTTTGGCCGCCTATTTCAGTGTTTGCAATTTTGACGATTGTATCTTTAGGGTGGTTGTTTCGAGACGAAAGACGGTACGGCTCGGTGATGCGCCTGACTTCGCCGACGCACCTAAAAGAGCCGACAGCGTCGGCATTAAGAAGGGAAGCATCGCCGACAACGGCAACCACCGTTTTACGTTCGCCGTTCAAAATTTCGGCTTTCAGCCCCTGTTTCGAAATGTATTCGGTAAGGCACGAAACGTCCTGTTCGGTAGCGTTCGGCTTAAGCGTTATTATCATTTTTATCCTCCGTAAGGCTCAAAAGGTAGTCGACGGCCTCGAAATAGCCTGCCTTGCCGTGTCCGCAAATCGTCAACACGCAGACGTCGGAGAGGACGGATTTTTGCCTGAATTCCTCTCTTTTGGCAATGTCGGTCAGGTGAACTTCGACCGTCGGAACGGAAACGGCTTCGATGGCGTCGCGAATGGCGATGCTGTAATGGCTGTATGCGCCGGCATTTAATATGATTCCGTCGGCTTTTGTGTAGAAGGCCTTGTGAATTTCGTCGATGATGGCACCTTCGTGGTTGGAGCCGGCAAAATTGAGGGTTACCCCCTTTTGCTTGGCGTATTCCGACAGCTCGGACATGATTTGTTCGAGAGTTTCGGTGCCGTAAAGTTCGGGTTTTCGAGTCCCTAAAAAGTTGAGATTTGGGCCGTTTACGACCAGAAAGTTTTTCATTAAAAAACCCCTTTTAAAGCTAATCACTTAAATATTAGCCTATAAAAGGGGGTTTGTCAAGCGAGCCGCGGCTCAGAAACGAGAAATGACCGCATCTGCCAACTCGTTTAAAGGCAAATTTCCGTCCACAACGACGTCCGCAGTCGAAAGATATACCTTTCGGCGTGTGTCGAAAAGCGCTTTGAGTTCGTCGCGTGTCTTGCCGTCGGCAAGCGGACGACCGGAAGGAGCAGTCGACAGCCTCTCGTAAACGGCGTCGAACGGAAGGTCGATAAAAACAATTGTTCCCGTTTTTTTCAGAAGATTGACGTTGTCGTCGTCCAAGACGGTGCCGCCACCGGTGGCGATAATTGTCGAGTAACTTGAGGCGGCACGGCAAACGACCTGCTTTTCAAGCTTTCTGAAAGCGGTTTCGCCGCCCTCTAAAAAGAGGTCCGAGATGCTTTTGCCGCATTTTTCGATTTCGCCGTCGATATCCAAAACGTCAAACGCCGTAATTTGGCCGAGCTTTCGGGCGAGGGAAGTTTTGCCTGCGGCCATAAATCCGGTCAATACGACGTTGCTTTTAAACTCTTTTAACTTGTCGGCCGTTTCGTTTACGATTTTTGCAACGTCTGTTTCCGAAAAAGTGCTTCCCAGCCAAACGTTTTGTGCTTCGGCGGCCTGCCTGACAAGCATTTCAAGCCCACCCGAGGCAGGAACGTCAAGCTTTTCGGCCCGCCTGACCAGCGAGGTTTTTAAGGGATTGTAAACGCAGTCGAAAACGGCATCCGTACGTTTTATGACGTTGTCCGAAATCGGGCAGGAAAGGTGGTTTCCGAGGGTGCCGACAGGGGTGGTGTTGATTAAGAGGTCAAAGTGTCCCGAAATGTTTTGAATGTCGCAAACGGCAATTTTTGCACTCAAAAAACGAGTTTTAAGTTCGTTTACTGCCAAAACGGTTTTTTCGATGCTTTGCTTGCGAACTGCAACGGTTACATCGCCGCCGCACATAATTGCACGCACGGCAACCGCTTTGCCGAGGCCTCCGAAGCCCAACAGCAGAAGCTTTTCGGACAGTGATTTTCCCATCCCCGAAAGGGTTTTTTCGAGGGCGGGAACGTCGGTGTTGTAGCCGACCGAATCGCCGCTGACGGTGTTGACACTGCCAAGTACGTCGGCATCGCTGTCGAGGCGGCGAATAAGACGGGTTACGACCTGTTTGTAAGGCTTTGTTACGTTGAAACCGTCAAGCCCCGAAAGTGCTTCGGGCAGATTTTGCTCGGCCACGTCAATCACCGAATATAGGTGGTTGCTCCCCGAAACGTCAAACAGCCGTTGATGGATAAACGGCGATACGGTGTAAGATATGTTGTTTCCGACGAGAGCAAATTTTTTCATACCTAAAAGGCCGCCGAGTGGCGGCCGAAACGTCAAATTTCGCCTTTGACGAAGCGTTTTAAGAAGTCGATGGCCCGAGCATTGTTTTCCTTTGCGGCCTTGGACGTCCAAGTGAGAGGGAAGGTGTGGTTGTCGGTGAACTTTGTGCTTGCATAGAACTCGTGATACACCCCGAGCTCCTTAAGTTGTTTGCACATATATTCGCCCTGACCTCCGCAGAAGAAGTCCTTTTGAGCATAGGTCAAAAAGCAGGTCGGGAAATCGGCCGTGATGAAATCGGACGGCGACACGAGCGGCAAATAAGAATATTTGTCCAGTTCGTCGGTGTGGAAGCCCGAAAAGTCAAAGCAGATGCTGTCGGTGAGGTTGAAAAGCACCTTTTGCGACAGCGCAGTAACGATGTCGTAGATGCCGCAATCGAGCACTGCACCCGTGAATTTTGCTTTCATTTGAACGCCCAGTTTTTGCTGAAGTTCCAAGTTCGATTGCAAAACGGCAAGGTAAGCAGAGTAGTAGCCGCCTGCGCTGTCGCCGGTAACGACGAAACGCGAAAGGTCGAGCCTCAAATCCTCGGCGTGGTCGGCCACCCAGTTGACGGCGGAAACCAGTTGCGGAATTATGTCCTGAAATTTAAATTCGGGGCTGAGGCCGTAGTTGACGTTCACCACGAACGCCCCCAGTTCTTGCGCGTACCAGGCAGAAAGGCACCTGCGGTATTTTTTGTCGCCGGCCACAAAACCGCCCCCGTGAATTTCAAAAATTACGGGATAAGTGCCTTCGTCTTTAGGCACGACGTAGGTGTCCAACAGACAGGCTTTCGGGAAGCGATCGTCGTAGACGATATCCACGGTTTTTTCGACGCCTTGCATGTAGCGCTTGGTGCGCCTTGCAGGGTTTTGCGATGCGGCGAACATGTAATCGACGGCTTTAAAAATAACTTTTGCGGCTGACATATACGTACCTCTAATTTTTAACGATTTTTAAGTTTAATATCTGTTTCCCGCACGGGATTTTCTTCTTGAGCGAGCATAAACTATTCCGCAGCAAAGCAGTACGCCTCCCACCACTACGAGAACGATAACCAAAGTGTTTGAACTGTCGGAATCGGTAAGTTCTTTTTGGTAAGTTTCGATGTGTTGTTGCAGAGCGGTGTAGCTTGTTGCGACGGTTTGCTTTTCGGTTTCGGAAAGCTTGTTGTATTCCAACTGCGCTTGAATTATAAGTGCTTCTTTGGTGTTCAAATCCGTTGCGTTGCCGAGTGCTTCGACTATGCTTTCGAAAGTTTCCGCTACGTCGTAGGCCGTACCGCCGAGAGCAGGGACCGTTTCGACTTCAACGTCGCCGCAAGAGGAGCAGACACGTTTTTTGAGGCCTGCGGCGGTTGCGGTCGGCAGAGTTACCACTTCCCATTCACCGTAGGTGTGTTCGCAAGGATGTTCGGACGAACCGAGAGCAGGGATAACTTCGTTTTCAACGTTGCCGCAAGAGGAGCAGACACGCTTTTTAAGGCCTGTGGAAGTTTCGGTTGGCTCATTCACGGTTGTCCATTCGCCGTAAGTGTGGTTGCACGGAGTTTCGGACGAGCCGAGGGCAGGGATAACTTCTGTTTCGACGTTGCCGCAAACGGAGCAGGTACGTTTTTTGGAGCCTGCGGTGGTTGCGGTTGGCGCGGTAACGGTTTCCCATTCGCCATAGGTGTGGTTGCACGGGGTTTCGGACGAACCGAGAGCAGGGATGACTTCGGTTTCTATGTCGCCGCAAACGGAGCAAGTGCGTTTTTTGGCACCTTCGGTTGTTGCGGTTGGCGCAGTCACGGTTTCCCATTCGCCGTAAGTGTGTTCGCACGGAGTTTTAGCGTCGCCATAGGTGATTTCGATTGAATCGAGATAAACAACCTTGCTGTCGGCATAGCAAAGGGCAAAATATTGGTCGGTTGTCGATATTGTCCAAGTTGCACCGTCAGGGGTGACTGTCAATTGTCCGTGAGAAGTGCCGGTCGTTGGCACAGGTTTCGAGGTGCTGTCAAAAGGAGTGGAGGAGGTGCGAAGCTCCCACTTTTTATCCCCGGATGTCGTTTTGACGGTGAAGGTAACGATGCCTCCGGTCAGCGGCGTAGTGTTGAATATATAGTACTGCGCTTTGCTGTTGTTCATCTGTATTTCGCTTGTGTTGCCCGCATACATGAAGGCTTTTCCTTCTATCTCGCCGGCGGTCCAGGTTTGCCAATTGTATTGGCCGCTCTTTGCCGCAAAGCTGCTGCGGTTGATCGTTGCGACGCTGCCTTCCGGCGTAACCACCGTTATGCCCGAGTACGTCTGTTCCAAACCGCCGTAAGAGAGGATAACCGATGTGGTTCCCGACGATAAAGTGCTTTTTCGGGTGTTTGCGTCCAGCCAGGTTAGGGTTGAAACCGAAACGTTCGAGGACGAACCGTCGGAATAAGTTACGGTTACCGTAAGGCCGGTAGGATCGAATTTTTGGCCTTCGTTGTAGTCGGTTATGACTGCCGTACCGCTTATTGCAACGGCCGAAATGCCCTTGACTTTTACGGTTACGGATGCGCTTACCGAGCTGTCGACCGCGCTGGTTGCGGTGATGACGGTGCTGCCCGATTTGATGCCGCTGACTACGCCGTTGCTGTCAACGGTTGCGACGCTTGTGTCGGACGACGTCCAAACGATGTTTCTGGAAGCGTCGGCAGGGGTGAGGGTAGGTTCGAGGGTGAGGGTTGCGCCTTGCGCCACGGTTTGTTCGGAAGAAGCAAAGGAGATGCTTTCGATGTCGGTTGCGCCGTAGTCGCCGTAGGTGTTTACCACCGTGCGAAGGTCAGAGTTGTAGCTTTCGCCGTCGTAGCAGTAAATTTTGGATGCGTATTCCGGGTGATCGATAAACGGATTGCGGTTGCCCTGAATGCCGTAAACAACTTCGTTGCGGCGAATTTCTTCTTCCGTAGGCGGCTCTTGGAGGTGCCACTTCATGAGCGTGTCGATGTAGCCCATTTCCTTGCCGTTGTTGCCACCTTTGCCCAGGCAGAAACTGAGGTTAAACTGGGTGCCCCAACGAACTTGAACGTACATCAAAATACGGGCCGTTGCGCCGCGATAGCCTTCGCCCGGGTAGAACGTGCCGCCGCTTTGGTAGCAAAGGTTGGCATAGCTTGTCGAACTGCCTTCTGCAACAATGTTTGCTTCCGTTTGCGGAACTTCGTTAAATTGATTATTGCTTCTGTCGCCGTTGATTCCGGCATTGCATGGCCTTAAGTGATGTGCGTCGCTGCCGCATTCGCTTTCGGCCGTGAACGCTTTACCGCCGTTTTTAGGCCAAACGTGTTCGCGGTTTGTAGCTTCGGAACCGGAGCCCAAGGTGCCGTTGTAGGATATGGACGTGCCGGTGTAAAACCAAATTATGTTGCCGCTCTTATCGGGATCGGCGTCGGAGGTTTTGTAAACTTGTTTCAAACCGTTGTAAGAGGTTTGCGTGTGGTGAGTGCTTGTAATAAGCGTGGCGAGTTGATCGTAAAACGCTTGCCCCGTGAGGGTTTCGTCGATAGAGTCGTAGTAGCCCGTAGAGGTTGCAGCCTCGGCGTGGTTGTCGGCAGGGACAAACGACGAAAGAGTAAGTCCGCCCAAGCAGCCGAGCGCTATCGCAAGTGTAAGAACGATGCTGAAAACGGTTTTTGTGAACCTGTTGTCGGTTGTAAACATAGAATGCCTCCGAGTGTTAGTTAGGTTCATTATAACACGGTTCAAAAAATTTTACAAAGAAATGACCGTCAATTTCAACAAAATGTAGCAAAAAATGCGAATTATACGTTTACGGTTTGGTATTTTGTGTCGTTAAACGTTGACAATTAGGATGTCTTGTACTAAACTTATAATGACTACGTCTACACCGCAGGTGCGTAAAAAATATTTTTAATATATAAAATAAAAAAGCATTTTCGGGCCGCAAATAATTTATCTTGAAAAAGGGTTTATACTAAGGACGGCGTTTTATAAGAACAAGGAGAAAACAAACAGCAAGCAACAATGTTAGAAATCAAAGATTTTTCCAAAAAGTATCAGGGCGCGGACAAATACTCCGCTTACAAAATCAACCTCAAAGTAAATGCAGGTGAAGTTTTGGGCCTCGTCGGCAGCAACGGCGCAGGCAAATCCACCACCATAAAGTGCCTTACCGGCATTCTGCCTTTTGAAGAGGGGCAAATTCTCATCAACGGGTTTGACATCCAAAAGGATCCTATAAAGGCAAAACAGTGCGTCGGTTACGTTCCCGACGACCACAGCGTTTACGAAAAATTGACGGGTAGGGAGTACGTCAACTATATGGGCAGTCTTTTCGGCATCGACAAAAAGCTGAAACTTGCCCGTTCGGAATACTATGCCGACCTGTTTAAGATTTCGCACGCCATGGACAATCAGATTTCCAGCTATTCCCACGGCATGAAACAAAAAATATGCCTCATCGGCTCCATCGTGCACGAGCCGCAACTTTGGGTTTTGGACGAACCGATGATCGGCCTCGATCCGCAAACGCAGGACGAAGTCAGAAATTGCATCCGCGATTATGCCGACGCAGGCAACGCGGTGGTTTTCTCGTCGCACAACCTCGACACCGTCGATAAGGTTTGCGACCTCGTCGCAATCATCAAAAACGGACAGCTTGTAAGTTTCTTCCGCCTGGCCGACGCAAAACGCAACCCTAATTTCAATTTGGAAAAATACTTCCTCAACATCAACAACAGGAGCGAAAAATGACAAGGATATGGCATTACGTCTCCTTGCATTTTCGATTGCAAACCGAACCCGATCAAAAAGGAGACAAAAAAGGTCGTGCTACGACCGCGATAATCGCTTTGATAACCGCAGCAATCATGCTGGGGCTTATGAAATACTTTTTCGACATGATGGTCAACCAACTCGGCGACGTGGTTGCATCTGCCGATTTTTCGGCGGTAATTTTCACCGTTATGGAAATTTTGCTCACCATTGTGGGCGTTTCGTTTGAAATCAAATGCTTGCTTAAACCGTTCGACGCAAAAATAACGGCACGTTTTCCGATGTCGTCGTTCCAGATGTTTGTGGCCGAACTTGTTATGGTTTACGTTTATCTGCAAGTTTTGTCGACGGTCGGGTATTTTGCGATAATGACCATTTTCGGATGGAGCGCGCATCTTTTCAGCATAAAGTTTTTGCTTCGCACGCTACTTATGAGTTTGTTTGCGCCTATGCTTCCGTTTGCCGTGGCCACGGTGCTGGCAGTGCCGGTGATGTATCTGTTGTCGGTGCTTGAAAACCACAACGTCATCAAACTTATTCTGTTTATTTTGATGCTTGCCGCCGCGTTTTTGCTTTACAACTACGTTTTGGACCTTTTGGCCGAATATTTTATTCACCAAAAAGTGGCCGACGACACCAAGGCGACTCTTTCGGGAATAGTAGGGGCGTTCAACGGCAAATTCAATCCCGCAACGTTGCTTAAAAACATCGTTTTCGGGCAAAGCCTCGCTTTAAGTTACGGCGTAACGGTGGGTGCTTCGGCGGTTATACTCGCAATAGGCCTCGCCATTGCAAAGCCCGTTTACGACAAAGTCCGCCTGCAAACGCTGGAGGGGAGAGGCAAGTTCTTCAAAAAACAAACCAAGTTCACCTCGGAAAGCGCGTTTTGGGCGATAATCAAAAAGGAAGGCAAGGACATCCTGCGCACAAACACCTATGCCTATTTTTACTTGGGCGTGGCGATAACCACCCCGGTTATGGTTTATTTTTGCAGCCGTCTGGTCAACAAGGTCGGATCGGCCGAAATCGGCCTCGGGGTAAGCTACGGAGTTTGTGTGCTGGTTCTGGTTGCGTTTATGGCCATGATAAACAGCTTTTCGGCTACGGCGATAAGCAGAGAGAATCTCACTTTCTACATCACCAAAACGGCCCCGATAAGCGCAAGGAAACAGCTTTTTGCAAAGGGCATTTTAAACTTTGTGGTTGCGGTGGGCGCGTTGCTTGTAAGCGCAACGATAATGATAACCTTAGAGTTTTTGCCGATCGAGCAAATCGGAGTGGTTTTTGCCACTTCGCTGATAAGCTCCGTGGGGCTGATTGCACGGGGTTTCAACGTCAATTTGAAATATCCGTGTTTGCAAAGCACCACAAGCGGCGAAATTTCGGAAACCAACGTCACAAGGATGCTTTTTGTAGGCATACTGCTTTGCATTTTGGAAGGTGGCGGCTCGATTGTTCTGTCGTTTTTGACGGACGTCGTGTACGTTTACGTTTTGGACTTGACCGTAGCGACGGTTTTCGCTTCGGTTGAGGTGATCAAATTTATGAAAAACGCAAACAAGAAGTATTACAACATCGAATACAGGTAGGGAAGCTTATGAAAAAGATTATGATATGCGCCATAACGCTGTTGCCGCTTATGATTTTGTTGATCATGATCGGCAGTGCGGCAGTGGTCAGTCTGTCGACTCACATCTACGTCGAAAATTTGGAATTCGTCAACGAAAAAGTGGTTTTGCAAAAAACCTCCGACGACCCCGTTTCGGCAGAACTTAAATGGAACGTTTTCCCTAAACTGGCAAGCAACCCGTCGGTTACCTTCAAAAGTATGGACGAAAGCATTGTTACCGTGGACGAAAACGGCAAAGTTACCGGCCACGATTTCGGCGAAACGCTGGTTTACGTCATAAGCGAGGAAAACCAAACCAAACAGGCTTCCTGCAAAGTGGTGGTTACTGACGACAAAATCCACAGAATTTCGGTGACAAACCCCGTAACGGAAATGACCGTAGGGCAGACGCATGCGCTCGAAACGACTTTCTCCCCGTCCGAGGCGGTTAACGTCAGGCTTATTTTTACGTCGGACAATCCTGAAATTTTGGAAGTTTCGCCAGACGGCGTGTTGACGGCAAATCCGTCGGTGCCGGGCAAGGCAACCGTAACCGTTTCCAGCGAGGGCAATCCTTCGGCAACGGCTTCGTTCTCGGTCAAGGTCAGGGTGCCGGCCGAGGGTATAACCATCGACGACGATTCGCCTGTGACGGTAAATTCTACAACATATCCGTTCCCGACGGTTGAGGTTTATCCTTCCACCGCCGAGGTAAAATTGATTTATTCGTCCTCCGACGACAGCGTCGCAACCGTCGACCAAAACGGCTTGATCACTTTCCACAAGGCCGAAAGTGCCGTGATAAGCGTGCGTGCCGAGGGTTATGACGGCGACAATTTTGCGGTTTCTAAGAAAATCACCTCCACGATGGGCTATTTCCAAAGTGTAGTGTTTGACAAAAACAGCATCGAAACCGATTATGCCCAAAACAAAGTTTTGGACCTCGCGTTTACGACCATGCCTGCCCAAGGTAATTCGGAATATATTTCCGTTTCCTTCTCCGAAAGCGGAGTTGCGGCATACGAAAACGGCAAATTCGTGGTTAAGGGCGGCGGCATCACCGTGGTGTCGGTTACCGTTCAAAAGGCAGACGGCTCCACCGCAACCGCAACTGCAAACGTCAAAGTCAATCGCAAAGCAGAAGATATTGCGTTTTACAACGCGGACGGTCAAAAAACCGCTTACTTTGCGTCGCTTTCAAAAAGCTTTACCCTAAAAACTCAGCTTTTGCCTGTCGACAGCACCGAACGCATAGTTTCGTTCGTTTCGTCCGACTCTTCCGTTGCTACGGTTGACGGCGAGGGCAGAGTTCTGTTTGTGGGCGACGGCTATGCAGAAGCAGTCATCACCGCAACGTCCGAATCGGGATTGGTTCGCACGATGACGGTGGCTTATTTCCCTCAGTCGGCAAATCCGGTGAAAGTGGAAAAGGGTACCAAAATTGTCGACCTCGAAATGCCGGAAGCGGCAAAAGAACAAAAAATAGTGTTTGCGCCTTACGTGTCGGGTGCGGGGATTTCGTCCGTCGAGTACGTTTTTGACGGCACCTGCGCCACCCTTGACGGCGCAATAGTCACCATAAGCGACAAAGGCACTGCAAGGCTTACCGTAAAAGTCAACGGCGAAGTTTACACCGACTTGACTTTGAACGTCGTAAGACGTGTCGAACGTCTCGAAAACGTTTCGCTTGTGGCAGTGTGGGACAACGAAACCGCAGACGTAACAGTAGTGTCGGGCGGTTCGGTTTACGTTTCGGCAAAAGAGGTAAGGATTTCCGCTTCCGTTTATCCTGCCACGGCAACGGTGTCGCAACCGACGATAAAAGTCGATAGCGATTCGGCAAAACTGTCGGGCGACGTTTTGACGTTTGAAAAAGCAGGCAAGGCATTATTGACCGTTTCTGCGGACGGGAAGGAATATTCCGTTTTGGTTGAAAGCACGTTTATGCATCCGGATGCCGAAACCGAGTTTGACCTTTCGCCGATAAGCATCGAAAAGGGCGGTTCGTTGGATTTAAACAGCCTTATTCGCAAAATAAATCCGTACGGCGCCGACCTTTCGTACGTTTCGTTTGCCATTGACGGCGACTGCGCGGAAATTGTCGAAAATACACGTTTGAACGCACTTTTCGGCGGCGTTGCAACGCTGACGATAAGCATAAAGACGGCAACCGATGTGGTGTCGCACACCGTAGCGGTTACGGTAAACGAAAAACCGACCGATATTTCGATTGCACAAAAAGTTTATTATGCTCGGTCGGCGCATTTCGATTTGACGGGGCTTTACAGCGTTTTGCCGACCACGGCAAACTATCTTGACGACGTTTCGTACAGCATTGTCGGCGAGTGCGATTTTGCTTCGGTGGACGACGGCAAACTGACGTTTACCGCAGCAGGGCTTGTCAAGGTTGAAATTGCAACTCAAAACGGCATAAAGGGATACGTTGCGGTTGTTTACGGCGGCAGCAACGAAACGGTGTCGGCTTCCGACGGCGTGACGGAAAGGGAAGCAGGCAAGGCGTTTGTTCTGCAACTGTCCGACGAGGACTTGGCATCCGTGGCGGACGCTCTCGAATTCGGATTTATGGCCGACAGCAGCGGCGTTACCGTGAGTTCGGGCGCAGTGATAACACCTGTTGCGGCAGGCGATTTCGAAATTGCAGTTGCAGGCAAAACGTACAAATTTAAGGCAATAATCAAAACGCAAAGCATCGGTTTGTCGTTTGCCGACACGTCTCGGTTGGACGAAGGCTATTTGACTGCGGACAAATCGGTCAAGATAAACAGCACGGTGCTTCCTGCGGACGCAACCTACAAAACACTCGAATGGTCGTCGTCGAACGGGGCGGTGGCCGAATACGATGCGGAAACGGGCGTTCTGACCTTCAAAAAGGCAGGGGCGGTGACGTTGACGGCGACGGAACCGAAATCGGGCGTAAAGGCGTCAATCATGGTTGAAAGCACCTTTGGCGCGGCTCGCAGGCTGACGTTGACTTCGGACAAAGCGGAGTTTGAATTCGACAACGCCGACGCATCCAAAAACGTGTTTGATTTGACAAGATTGTTTGACGTTTATCCGCACACGGCGGAAAAGAGCAGTGTTTCGGCAACCAGTCTGTCCTCGGAAAACGGCACGGCAGACGGCGTTTTGCTGACGGTAAACAAGGGCGGCGAGTTTGAAGTTTTGCTGTCCACCGAATCGGGCGACCAAAAGAAATTGACGGTCAGCGTGTTAAGGTCGGCAACGGACGTGTTGCTGGGAAGCACGAGGGTTTCGGAAATTTTGTCAACGGCAGTGCTTGAAAACGCATTCGTATTTTTGCGCACCGATTTTTATCCGTCCGACGCAAACAGGGACCTTGAAATAACTTATAATCTCACCGATGATTCGCTTGCAAACGCAAAACTTGACGGCACAAGGCTGGTGTTCCTGGCCGAGAACGCAGAGGTGGCGGTTGAGTTTAAAGTTGGCGGAAAGCTTGTCGGGACGGTCAAATTTGTGACCACAAGTCTTATTTCGACGGCAACGGTTGACGGCGAAACGGTTGTAGTGCCGACGGGCGACAAGTTTGCCTGGTACTCGGAGGAGGGCGAAGTGCACTTTGTTTCCGCCGACGGCGTCGAGCTGACTTCGGACGGCAGAGGCAACTACGTTTCGGCAAAATCGGGCGTAGGCGAGCTGACTTACACCTTAAACGGCATCGAATACACCAAAAAAATAGTGTCGACGCTGCAGGCGGAGAGCATCGAAGGGCTGTTTGTCAAAGACGTTTTGGCGGACGGAACGGAAGCGGTTGTGACTAATTTGGACAATCAGCACAACACGGCGTCCAAAACCTTGCTTATCGGCGGAGCGGACTTAGGTTCGGCCCTTAATGCCGACGGCACTAAGCCAACTGTATCGTACAAAACAAACGATAAATCGGTTGCCACGGTTTCGGCAGACGGAACGTTGACCTTCGTTTCGGGAGGCAGAGTCACCGTAACGGTCACGGCTACGGGCAACGATTTTTACGGCGAGTACAGCATAACCAAGTCGTTTAACGTGTGGTCGACCAACGGCGCACCTACGGGCATCGAGGTAACGGGCCCGACGGACGTTGTTGCGGACGACTATGCCGGCGATTTCGATTTTGCAAAAAATACAACGGTAAAACAACCTAAATACGGCGTTATTTCGCCTGAATTCGAGTATGTTTCGTCCGATGAAGGCATCGCAAAGGTGTCGAAAGACGGCATTTTGACGGTTGTCGGGGCGGGAAAAGTCACCGTAACCGTGCAAACGGCCGACGGAAAGGGCGGCTTGTTGAAGAAGGAAGCAAGCTTCCGTGTGGACAAACGAATTGACAAAATCACTTTCACCGACGGCGGCGACGAAGTAGGAAGAGTGGTTGTCAAAACGTCGGAATACAGCTTAGATTATGCGCTGAAATCGTTGACGGCAACGGAGCCGACTTTGACGGGCGTAAGCGTAACTTCGTCCGACAGCTCGGTTGCAACCGTGGTCGGAAACGTAGTTAAGTTTGCGGCGGCGGAAGGCGCGGTAAAAATAACCGTCAAGGCCACCGACGGAAACGCATCGGCGGTTTTGCAAGTGGTAAGAGTTGCCGAGGCAGTTGAAATTTTGCGCATTGACGACGCAACCGAAAAGGTTGTTTTGCACGCAGGCAGGCTTTACGTCGAGGATTCGAGGTTCGGCGCAGAGGACGTATGGTTCGACTTTGCGGCAAAGGCCGATTACGTGCAGGAAGTCAATTCGGCAACCAAGGTGTTTAAGGCCTTAAAGGGTGGCGAGTTCGTGCTTACCTCGTCGGGCAGAAGCCTCAAAGCGGTTGTAACCGAAGAGGTGTCGAGCATAGCGTTTACGACGGATGCGGGCAACGTTTTGTCGGCCAAGGAAAGCTTTGACCTCGGTCAAATTTACGGTGCGCA
>CAZBVO010000017.1:0-6841 GCA_964495385.1 uncultured Faecalibacterium sp. | reverse complement strand
AGCGTGGCGACGGCATACGCCGGCACCAAGCCGTCCGACTACACTTTGAAATATTCAAGTTCGGACGAAAGCGTGGCCACGGTTGACGGATACGGCGTCGTGACCTTCAAAACCGCCGACGGCAAAGCGGTGATAACCGTAACTGCGGTAAACAGCGACGGCACCGACGGAGTAAGCTGTCAGGTTGCGATAAGAAACACTCAAAACAGAATAACCCAAGTGGCGGACAACGTGAACGTTGTTTTGGACGGCGATTCGGGCGAAAAAACCACCTTCTATCCGTTGCCTTTGGGCAGACAGATGAACTTCACGTATGAAATTTTGTCCGGCAGCGACGTAGTTGCCATAGACGGCGACGTTTTGCGTGCCATAAAAGGCGGCTACGCAACGGTCAAGGTCAGCGCAAGCGAATCGGCAGGTGCGGCATGGAGCAAGCAGGTTGAAGTGTTTGTTCACAAATCGGCCACCGAGCTGGTTGTCGGCAACGAGGATTTGAAGCAGTTGACTTTGGACACTTGCAAGACGGAAATTGCAATTTTGCCAAGCATTTTGCCTTCGGACGCAGTTTACGAAAAGCGCATTGCCTACACTTACGACGCAAGCATAGCGGACGTAAGCGCCGACGGCGTGATAAAATTTAAAAAGGCGGGCATTTTGACGGTCACTGTGGCGGTTGTTTACGACTACACGGACGAAAACGGCCTTACCAAAAACGTTACGGAATGTCAAAAGACGTTGATGGTAACAAGTTCCTACGGGCGCCTGTCGGGCTTCGAGCTTACGGAGAGCGGAAGCTTGGCGCAGTCCGAGTACGAGTTTTATCTCGGCGAAAGGCAGCTTACCTTCGAGGTGAAAAACGTCAAACCTGCCGACTTCGACATAAGCGGCAAACTGACGGCAACCTGCACCAACGACGAAGCAATCAGCGTCAGCGTTTCGGGCAACAAGGTTATGGTCAAAGGCCTCAAGAAGGGCAAGGGCGACATCGAAATAGGCGTGGGCGACGTCAAAACAAAGGTTTCGGTTAACGTCAAAATCAAGTCGGAAAGCATCAAAGTCAACTACGGCGGCAGCGAGGTGACCTCGGTTGTAACGTTGTCGAACGCGGTTTCGTTGAGCGCAAAAGTTTGGCCGCTCAACGTCAGCGACACAAGCTACACCTGGACTGTTACGGGCGGCGCAAGCTTTGACGGAAGCGTGCTTACCATGCCTACCTACGGCACTTACAGCATAACGTTTAAGTCGGGCGACGGCGCATCTCAAACCACGGTGAACGTGCAGTACGTTGCAGACATTGTCGATTTTACGCTCTCGGGCAGTGGCAAAACCATAAACTCAGACGACGTGTTCGACCTCGAGTGGAACCGTGACTATTTCAGTTTCAGCATACAAATTTCGCCGTCTGCGGCCGATTTCGATTGGTCGACGTTTGAAATAAGCGTTTCGGACGGCCGAGTCGAACGTGACGGCAAAAACGTTACGGTGTTCACGCCGTCTGTTGCGGATCAGCCTCATTTCGAAGGCACCGTCACGGTCAAGTACAAAAACCTCAAAACGGTTACCTTCCGTCTCAGCCGCTTCGGCGTGCAGTCGGTTGACTTTGGCGATTTGGACAACAACACCGACGCCGACTTCGGCTTGCAACAGGTGAGGTTGTTCGGAAACACCTCCTACTACGGCGGCAAAGTCAGCTACTACAAAATGAAAGTCAACGTTTCGCCGGCAAGTTTGTACGACAAAATTGTTTGGACAACGTCAAACTCGGCGGTAAAAGTAACGGGCGTTTCGGACGGCAGTGTCAACGTCGATTTCGGCTCGTTTGCGGCCATGGACGAAAACAACGTCATAAACGACGATTTCGAAAGCAACGGCCTTGTAACCGTCAGCGCAACCGACGGCAAGGGCAACGTGTTTTACAGCTACGTCTTCCACGTCGTGCAAGGCACCAACGTGTTTGACTTCGAAGGCTTCAAAAACAGCGATCCTGCGGTATTGCACGTCAATTTGGGCGACGATGACGAACAGGCCATGATCGATTCGGGCACGGCGGTTCGTATGGAATCGTACGTGAGCAAAACCGTCATCTACGGTAACGGCTATCTTTTAAACTACAACGTCCGCAACCTTGCAACAAGCGAGGAAACTTATACGAAATGGGATTGGATAGGCGTAAGCATCAAGAGGTTGTACAATGCATCTTTTAAGGGTGCAAACAACAGTTCCAACAAAAAGGATTACAACCTTGAAATTTCCAGCTCTTCGAGGGTTTACTACACTGAACTTTACAACATGTATCGCGGAATTGAAAGAAGTACCGCTGTAGGTTATATCAAGCGTTGCATATTTCGAAATATGAACTATGAAAGCATAGTTTTGACTGCCGAAACAGAGGGGGCTTACGTTGAGGACATCCTTGTTTACGATGGCGGCCTCACGGCTATGGAAGCGCAGTACGACACGTTCAGCATAAAAGGCTTTTTGGACGTTTACAACTTCCAAAATCAGGATGCTTTTGAGGATTTCAGCTCATTTCTAAAGCTTGTAAACGTGCCTAAAGAGCTTGAAAAGAACTTCCCTGACTACGTTGAAAAGGTGAACGGCGAGTACTACGCCAACATAGTTGTGTTCAGCGGCAAAAACAGCCCGACAAAACGTTCGGTCAAGTTCTGGAACGAGGCGACGGGGCAGTACGAGGCCTGCGACGACGGCACAAACGCTATTACGGGCGGTTTGCAAAAAATGACTTACAGCATCATAAGCATAGGCGCGTTGGCGTGCTGGTCATACCCTAACACCGACGATTACCCTCGCTACAGCGACGAATTTTTGGCGGACGGCACCTTAAACTACACCTATATGGCCAACAGAGCCTTGAGGATAAAACGTCTGTACGACGGCGATTAAACGTCAAATTTAAAAACGGGCGGCGGATTTCCGCCGCCGAAAAAAGCACAGAGTGCAAAAACAATGATAAGAGTAAAAAAACCTTACAAAAACTTACAAAACAAAACATTCGGAGTGTCAGGCCCTCAAGGGGGTAAGCTTTACTTTGCCCGAAAAAGGCATGGTGTTTATCCTCGGCAAAAGCGGAAGCGGAAAGTCCACGCTTCTGAACATTTTGGCAGGCTTCGACAAAAAAACGTCGGGCGAAGTGATTTTTGACGGCAAAAGCTTCGACAAGTTTTCCGCCGCCGACTTCGACCACATGCGCAACCAAAAAATAGGCTTCATCTTTCAGGATTTCTGCCTCATGGATCAGCTGGACGTCAGGGAAAACGTCAGGCTGGTGTTGGACCTCCAGCGCAAAAAGGATTGCGACGTGGACGCTCTGCTGAAGTCCGTTGGCCTCGAGGGGCTTGAAACAAGGTTGACCAAACAGCTTTCGGCAGGGCAAAAACAGCGTGTTGCAATCGCTCGCGCCCTCGCAAAAGATCCCCCTACCATTTTGGCCGACGAGCCAACCGGCAACATCGACAGCCGCACATCTAAGGTGGTTTTGGACATCCTAAAACAGCTCAGCCGTGAAAAACTCATCGTTTTGGTGTCGCACAACTCGGACGACGCTTTCAAGTACGGCGACCGCATAATCGAGCTTGCCGACGGCGAAATCATAAGCGACCAAACCCGTGTTTCCGACTACGACGACAGCTTGAAAATAAACCTCCCCGACATCGTTTTGCCGTTTAGGAAAACTTTGGACGAGGCGGAAATTCAAACCCTCAACGAAACCGTCAAAAAACAAAAGGGCAAGGTGCAAATTTCGCAAAACACAAGCGGCTTCGTGCCAAGCGTTCAGCCCGAAGACACCTCCGTTTACGTCAAAACCAAACGCAAAAACATGTCGGTTAGAAGCGTAAACAAGTACGCAGGCGTGTTTTTGAAAAAGAAAAAGCTGGTTGCCGCTTTGATGGTGGTGGTCATCTCGGGGCTTATGACTCTGTTCGGCCTCTCGCAGGTGCTTACCATGGTGGACGGCAAAAAACAGGTGCAAAACTACATAGCCGACAACGGCGACAACGGCCTCATCCTCAAAAAAGGGCAGGTGAACGAGCTTACTTCAACCGAGTATAAGGTTAACGTCGACTACCCAAAACTCTTTGCCCTCACCGATGAGGAAATTGCAAGGGTCAGCGATATAAACGGCGGCAATATTATGCTTCAATATCCCGTTATGTGGTCGCTTGCCGAGCGAACGTACAACACCGAAGTGCTTGCAAACGTGGACGTTGCAACCCTGTTTAAAAAGCTTTATGCAACCGAAACCAACGGCGTCGTGCAGTGCGACGCGGGCTATCTTACCCGAAAATTCGGCAAAAACGGCAAGCTTAACGTTTTGGCAGGGAACCTCGAGGACGCAAAAACCACTTCGGCCGTCATCATCACCGACTACATCGCCGACTGCTATCTGTTTTACAAGTTCGGCTCGGCAACCCGCTTTGACTCGGAGGGCAACGACCGCTACGAGGCAATTTGCGTGCCCGGCATCCAAAACAGCCGTATCCGCATTTGCGCCGTAATCGAAACCGATTACAAGGACGTGCTGATGCCGCTTGTCGAACAGTATTTTTCAGGCGAGGAGGTTGACAAAGTCGAGGTCTACAACACCATGCTGTACGGGTGGTATCACCTTTGCTCGACGTATTCGTTAAATCCCGACTTCCTCAATGCTTACGTTTCGGAATATTTTGCCGAAAATGCAAGCGGTTTCGCTCGCCCGTGTTATGCGGACGTGACGCTCGGGGAGGGCGAAGGGCAGAAAACCGCCGCCCTCACTTACGGTTCGTATTTCTACTTCCGCCCGACCGAAGGAGACAACTCGCTTGCCGACAACGAAGTAATCCTTACCATCTCGATGTATAACGCGCTTTTCGGCACCGCTTACAACAAAACGATTTCGGACGAGGCGTTTGCCGAGATAAAACAGCAGCTCATCGGACAAAAATTTACAATGACAAGCCGCCTCCGCGACGATTTGGATCCGTTTTTCGACCAGGAATTCGTCGTCAAGGACGTTGTGAAAACCGTCGATTACGTTATGATTGTTTCCAACAACTACAAGCAGCTTTTCAAAAAGGAAAACGAACGCCCGACCGCTATCTACGTCGAAAACTCCGACAACGTGCTGGACCTCTACACCCTCGAACCCGAATGCTACATCGGCGTCCGCAACGAGGAATATAAGGTTTTAAAGAATATTATAAATATAGTAAATATATTTGATGACATATTCTTCTACATCGCCGTCGCTCTGTGCGTGCTGATTGTGGGCATGCTGGTGTTCTCGGCCGTGGGCAACGTCAGGGGCAGCGCTTACGAAATCGGCGTCATGAGGGCTATGGGTTGTAAAAGCAGCAAAATCGGCGCAGTGTTCGCCGAACAGCTGTTTGTGACCGGCCTCGCCGTTTCGCTTTTGACGTTTGTGGCAAGCTACTTCGGAATGAATTTGTTCAACGACATCCTCGTTTCAAGCATCGCCGAAAACATCCAGGCGGACGGACTCGAAAGCCTCAGATTGCTGTATTTCGACGCTAAAATCGTAGGCATCGACGTCGGCATCGTGGCCGTTCTCACCGTGTTGGCCGCGCTGTTCCCGATTGCCGCAGTCAAAAAAATCAAGGTTATCAACATCCTTAAATCCCGTGAGTAAACATGGCAAAAATCTTTAATTCGCAAACCGATCTCGTGGGACGTACGCCGCTTATGCGCGCCGTCGCCCTCGAAAAAAAACTGGACCTTAAGGCGCGGTTGCTGGTTAAACTCGAACTCTTCAACCCCGCAGGCTCGGTGAAGGACAGGGCGGCTCTCGCAATGATTGACGAGGCCGTGCGCTCGGGCAAACTGGCCAAAGGCGGCCTTATCGTCGAACCGACTTCGGGCAACACCGGAATCGGAATCGCCGCCGTGGGCGCCGCAAAGGGCTTTGAGGTGGTCATCGTTATGCCCGACACCATGTCCGTCGAACGCAGGCAGATGATTGCCGCTTACGGTGCAAAAATCGTGCTCTCCGACGGCAAATCGGGCATGGCAGGCTCCATCGCCTTGGCCAAAAAAATCGCCGAGGAAAGGGGAGGCGTGCTGCTCGGTCAGTTCTCAAATCCCGTAAATGCGTACGCTCATTTTTGCACCACGGGGCCCGAAATCTTCGAGGATACCGACGGAAAAGTTGACTTCTTCGTCGCAGGCGTCGGCACCGGCGGAACAATCAGCGGCGTGGGACGCTACCTCAAACAGCAAAACAAAAACGTAACCGTCGTGGCGGTCGAACCTCAATCGTCTGCCGTGCTTTCCGGCTCGGCCGCAGGTCCGCATGGCATTCAGGGCATCGGGGCAGGGTTCGTTCCCGACGTTTTGGATAGGTCGGTTATCGACCAAATCGCTTGCGTTTCAGACCAAAAAGCAATGGAATTTGCACGGCTTTTCGCTCGCACGGAAGGCATTTTGACGGGCATTTCCTCGGGTGCGGCGCTCGCCGCCGCGGTGGATATCGCAAAATCCGACCTCAATGCGCAAAAAACCGTGGTCGCTCTCTTGCCCGACAGCGGCGATCGCTACCTTTCGGCGCAAGTTTTCGATTGATTTAGAACCGATTTTGAAATTTTTCGCCGCCAAAAGTCGCGCTTCGGCTCGACACCTCCCGCCGCAAATATTATTATCAAACTTGTCAAAACATTTTTCCCTTTTTGCCGCTTCGCCGCTTGACTTTTTTTGCGTTTGTTTATATAATGGTTGAGTAATTGAATCGAATGTGGAGAAGTCGCCTAGCTTGGTCGAGGGCGCACGACTGGAAATCGTGTAGGCGTCAAAAGCGTCTCGAGGGTTCGAATCCCTCCTTCTCCGCCAA
>CAZBVO010000016.1:0-32910 GCA_964495385.1 uncultured Faecalibacterium sp. | reverse complement strand
GTAAACGGTGGCAAAATCAAAAATGCTTTTCGACCTATGACGGCTTATTCTGCAGCGCTGTCGGTAACGGACGAAGCGGGCCGCTGAATTTGCACGTTTTTGGTCAAAAGGTCGTTGTAGCTGAACGACAGGATGGGGATGTCGGCATTGTCGGTGCGAATGGTAAATATGTTGGGATATAGGTTTTCCACCGTGCCGCTGTAAAACTCGAAGCGGTTTCTGCCTCGGTTTATGCGGAACACAAGGGGCTTGCCTTGCAGCTCCGATATTGCCGTTTTTGCTTTCAAATAGCCGTGAACGATTTTGCGCATAACCGCAGTATTGCCTCAAAATCGCCCCGTTATGCCGAGCAGAGTGAAAATAAGTGCAAAAAAATGTTTTTTAATTGAAATTTGTATTAAAAAACAGTTTACAAAAACAATATAAATAAATATAATATACCCGACATAGAAATTCACGAAAGGAGTGTTGTTTTATGGGTGCTTACAAAAAATGCCCTCGTTGCGATCTCAATTGGATTAAGCAGGAGGAAGAATATTGCCCGGTTTGCAAGGCCGAGCTGAGGATGAAGGGCGGGATTCATCTGCTCGAAGATGACGAAAACACCGAAGAAGAAAGGATTTGCCCTATTTGCCACATCAATTTGCTTGAAGAAGGCGAGGACTGCTGTCCGCAGTGCAAAGCCGAACGCGAAAATGCGGCCGACGACAGAGCTGCCGAAACGGATCCGGACAACGACGAAAGCTGGAAAGATTACGTTGACGTCGACGACGACAGCGAAGACGTTAAATTGGACGAAAGCGACGAAATCAGCCTTGCCGAATTGGAAGAATCGGAAAACGGCTTCGACGATGATGAGCCGGACGATTTTGACGAAAGCATAAGCTTCGCCGATTCCGCCATCGATTTCGACGACGATGACGACGAGGATTTGTCCGACGAAGCGGATCTGTAAAAAGTTTTTTGGAATATTAAAACAGTCCCCCGAGTAAGATATAGTGATATATCTACCAGGGGGCTTTTTTAATGGAATTTAACTTTCAATCGGTAACAACCGAACAACCTAAAAAACTGTTTTCCACCGACTTTACCGTTCAAAGCACAGTTTCGGATGCCGAAAGCGGCGGAGTTAAAAAAATATTGTCGGTATCGGCCGAACCGAGAATTTCCAACACCGAAATTGCCGACGGCGGTGTCAGAATTTCGGGCAGAGTCAACTTTAAACTGTTTTACGTCGACGCCGACGGTGCGCTTAAAAACCTTGACTATTTCAACGATTTTACGCACTTTGTGCCGACGGAATCCGTCGCTACGGACAGATTGACGTCGGTTGTGGCTTGTGTCGAAACGACGGCAAAAACCGATTTGACGGTTCGGGTGGGGGCAAGAATCGCAATCGACGTGTATGCCTCTGAATCAGCCTCGGTTGAGGCGTTAATTACGGCGCCCGACAACGTTTACAGCGAGTACGAATGCGGCCGTACGGCCCGATTTTCGGCAGAATCCAAGCACAGCGCAACGTTTGAGGACGAGCAGGAGACTCGATCACCCGTGGACGGCATCATGACTTACGAAAACGCCGTAGTGCTCACCGACGTCAAGGCCGGCGACGGAAGTTTCAAGGCAACGGGCAAAATCGTGTCGACGGTGTGTTATCTTTCGGCCGGCGACATCAAAAAAATTCAGTTTGATTTGCCTTTTGACGAAGAATGTTTCGGTTCGTCCGTAACTGCCGAGCAATCGGTTTTCGGAACGGCCGAGTTGAAGTCGGCGCGCATAGTTTTGGGCGGCGACGACAAAAACACTTCGATAAAAACCGAAGTTTCCGTTGACTTTACTTTTTGGACTTATTTGTCCGACGAAGTCAAATACGTCAAGGATTTGTACAGCGCAAAAATCGAATTGACTCCCGAATACTGTCCGTTGTCGGCGGGACGCGTGCTTGCCGTCGAGAGGTTTGACCAAAAAATTTCGGGAAGCGTAACGCTGTCGGACGATTATGCACCGATCAGACAAACGGTTGAAGTGCTCGGTGTGCGCAACAACGTGGCATCTGTTGACGTAATCAAGCCTTCTTCGGACAAAAACGGCAGTGTAAAGTACAGAATAGAGGGAATTATGTTGGCCAACGTTGTTTATATAGACGAAAACGGATTGAATTCGGTGGCCGCCGAAATTCCGTACAGCGACACTTTTGACGGCCGTTTCGGCGGCAACGTATCGCCTGTTTTATGCACAGGTATTGCCGAAAATGCTTTTGCACGTGTGAAGGGGGACAGAAAAATAGAAGTTTCGGCGGACCTTATTTTTGCGGTGCAGAGCATTGAAAGCGACACGTTGAATCTTATTTGCAAGGTGGCCGAGGGCGAGGAAAAACCTCAAAACGAAAGTGCTTTTTCCGTTTACGTTGCCGCCGACGGCGACGGCGTGTGGGAGGTTGCAAAAGCAATGTCGGCACGCCCGGACGAAATAACCACGCAAAATCCCGAGCTTGTTTTTCCGCTTAAATCGGGCGACCGAGCGGTGATATATCGAAAGCTCGAGTCGGATATCTGACATATATCCGACATGGTCTGCGCACGTCGGTTTCGAGGCGTGCGCAGTTTTACGTCAAAAGGTTTACAAACGAAAAAATAAGTAGTATAATGGCGGTATGGAAACGAAAGCTTACGCAAAAATCAATCTTACGTTGGACGTTTTGGGGACGTTTGACGGCATGCATCTTCTGGATACGGTTATCGCTCCGGTGGATGTGTTTGACGTTGTCGAGACGGAGTTCTGCGACGACGATAAGGTGAGATGTTTTATGGACGGGTTGCCTGCCGGCGAAGAAAACAGCGCGGTCAGGGCGGCACGCATTATGATGGACGAGTACAATCTTCCGGGGGCCGAGATAAACATCGAAAAAGGTATACCGTTTTCGGCAGGAATGGGCGGCAGTACGGCCGACGGAGTGGCCGTTTTCAGGCTGTATGCCGACATGTTTAGGGTTAAGGTTACGCCGTCGATGCTTAAACGGTTGGGCAGCGATGCCGCCGCAATGTGGCTCGGCACGGTGTGCCGCGTGGAGGGTACGGGCGGAATCGTAACGCCGATAAAGACGGAAATTCCGTACAAATTGGGGCTTATCGTTGCCGACGGCGGAGTGTCCACAAAGGATTGTTATGCACTATTTGACACTTTAAACGTCAAAAAACACTCTTATACACCGTCGTTTTTGAAAAAATCGAGTTTTGACGTGCGAGCTTTGGGCAATGACCTCGAGCAGCCCGCAGCTATTTTGAATCCGAACATAAAAGATGCGATAAACCGCCTGTATTTGGCAGGTGCGCACAAGGCCGTTATGACGGGCAGTGGCAGTGCGGTGGTGGGCTATTTCGACAAAACCGCCGTGCTTCCCGACGACGTAAAAGAAATAAAGATTTTGTAATACGCTCGCCGACTGAAAAAATTTGACCGCTTAAAAAACAAGGACAATCCGAATGCGGGTTGTCCTTTTGTTGTGTAATTGCCGTGCGATAGTCGGGCAAATAAAAAGGCCGAGAAGATTCTCGGCCTTTTTATTTTCTTCCTACCAAATCATCTAAAGGTTCGTCAAAATAGTCTGCGATTTTACATAGATTTTCTATGCCGATTTCTCGTTGGCAATTAACATATCGGTGCAAAGTTTGTGCAGGGATTCCTATTTCCTTTGCAACCTGATTAACACTTTTTTCGCCTATATTTTCTTTTAATATTTTTGCAAATTTTTCTTTATACATATTTTCATAATATCACCAAGTGGTGCTATTTTGTTGACATATCACCGTTTGGTGATATATAATTTAATTATTACCGGTTGAGGGGGAGAATATGGACAAATTAAAGGATAAAATAGTGTATCTCATTTCGGCACTTTTGTCAGTTGTCGCCACTTTAATTGTTGTTTTTGGTTCTTTTTTAAAACTCGGACAAATGGAACTGATTTCAGGAACCGATATTTTATTGTTTAGTTTTAAACAAAATAATTTTGATTTTACAGAAAAAACACAAATATTATTATATAGTATTGCTTCGGTGACAAGCATTGGAATTGTTGTGTGTACTGTTAGTATCTGTATTCATGCTTATAAAGAAATATTTGCTTTTAATAAAAATATGGACAAATCACTAAAAGTTTACAACTCTGATGTGGTCCATTTTTTTGTAGAGTCAGTAGTGTTTTTAATTTGCTATTTACTAATAACAAAAGATATAAGAGATGCTACTGCATTTGGAATTCAGATTAAAACAAATGCTTATTATCCAATTATATTTGGAGCATTGATTATTGGAGTTAATTTTTACGATAAATTCATTGGAAACGAAAATTTGAAAAAAGGTTCGTCTGACAAAGTTGTTGCGGCAGAAGAGAGTTCCGTAGTTGTTAGACCGATTGCTATTAAAAGTGAAGAAATATGTTTGGCAGATGAAATACAAATTGATTACTCGGTAGTTTTAACTCAATGTGATAAAAATGGAACCGCTTTGACACAAATAAAAATTAGTTTTAAAAATAACAGCCTAAATGAATTTGAGTTCGATTCTTCTGATATTAAGTTTAAAATCGGGAACGCAGAAATACAATTAGACAGCAATCCTTATGCGTTGAAAGAGGGAGAGAAATGCTTAATAAATTTTGCCGTTCAAGTCAGCAGAGAAAATATTTCTGGAACTCAAGAAAGAATATATTTCTTAGTTGAGCATATTTCTTTAGATTTGTTTGGAAATAACGTTTTTAAGGATGATCATTATTCCTTAGGAAAAGGATATGAACAAGTTTTTTCAGGAACAGTGAAAATTCCATTAGGGGATATAAATAATTGTAAGGATTATTAAAAATACAGGAGGAAATTTTATGGGGGAAACGTCTGCTGTCAAAACCGATAAAGAACAAGAACTTGACATAAAACGATTTTTGGGGATTACATTAATTTTGGTCTGTATAGGGATAGGTATATATGGTTGGGCAAAAGCCAATAAAGGCTATGAAATAGATTATCGTTATGAAGCAACTTGTGGTGGTTTTTCTGGCCAACCACTGACGTGCAATATGACATGTATTATAACAAATAGAAGTGGCCGAACTATTTCTTTCGACACAAGTAAATTCACAGTAATATTTGATATGGATGCAAAAAAATTAGTTAATAGCCAAATAATTACTCTTCAGGATGAGGAAAGTTATACATATTCAGTTTCATGGATATATAGCGATTATAACGATTATGGATATTTAACTGTGGATTTTGTTTCGATGAAGTATAATAATAAGGAGTTATTTTATAATAAAGTATACATATCTCAAGAAAACGATTATTTTTCTTTACAAACTTTTTTAGGGCATGGTTCAACAAAAATAGATTGTGATTAAAACAAAAAAGGCCGAGAAGATTCTCGGCCTTTTTTGCTTCGCTTATTTGTTTGCGAGATTTTTGTATTTGTCAAGACGGCGTTTGCTGTCTTCTTCGTTGCGCTCATAGAGTGCTTCGGCATTAGGGTTGACCTTTTGCAGAGCGGCGTAGCGGGTTTCGCCGAGCAGGAATTCGCGGTAGTTGCCTTGCGGATCCTTGCTGTCCAGTTTGAACGGATTTTGTCCGGCTTCTTCGAGTGCAGGGTTGTAACGGTAGAGTTGCCAATAACCGCAATCGACGGCACGTTTTTCTTCAAGCTGGCTGTTGCCCATATCTTTGAGGCCCTGGTTGATGCACGGAGCGTAAGCGATGATGAGGGACGGACCGTCGTAAGCTTCTGCTTCGAGAATTGCATCGAGGAACTGTTTTTGGCTTGCGCCCATTGCAACCTGTGCAACGTAAACGTAGCCGTAGCTCATTGCCATCATGCCCAAATCCTTTTTGCGGATGCGTTTGCCGGTTGCGGCAAATTTAGCGATGGAAGCAACAGGAGTGGACTTGCTGCTTTGTCCGCCGGTGTTGGAGTAAAGCTCGGTGTCGACGACGAGGACGTTGACGTTTTCGTTCATGGCGAGAACGTGATCCAATCCGCCGTAGCCGATATCGTATGCCCAGCCGTCGCCGCCGAAGATCCAAATGGATTTTTTGACGAGGCAGTCTTTAGCGTCCAAAATTTCCTTCTTGAGGCAAGCGTTTGCACAACCTTCTGCGTTGCAAGCTTCCAAAAGGGCAACCAAGTCGGCAGATGCTTTTTTGCTGCCTTCGGTGTCGTTCATATTTTCGAGCCATGCTTCGCAAGCGGCCTTAAGTTCGGCGTTGGCGTCGCAGCTTTCGGCAAGTGCGGAAACGAGGTCTTTAAGTTTGTCTCTGCGTTGAGCGTAGGCAAGGTTCATGCCGTAGCCGAATTCGGCGTTGTCCTCAAACAGGCTGTTTGCCCATGCAGGACCGTGGCCTTTGTCGTTTTTAGCGTACGGGCAGGTAGGTGCGCTTCCGCCGTAGATGGAGCTGCATCCGGTTGCGTTTGCAACAACCATTCTGTCGCCGAACATCTGAGTGATAACTTTGATGTAAGGGGTTTCACCGCAGCCTGCGCATGCGCCCGAGAACTCGAAGAGCGGTCTGTTGAGCTGGCTTCCCATAACGGTGTTACGTTTTACAGGAGCGTCGGTTTCAGGAAGTTTGGATGCGTATGCCCAGTTGTCGGTGTCTTTCGCGGCCATTTCTGCAAACGGCTTCATGACGAGTGCGCCTTTCGGGCAAGCGTTTACGCAGACTTTGCAGCCCAAGCAGTCGAGAGGGCTGACCTGCATGCGGTATTCATAACCTTTTGCCGCGCCTGCGCCCGGTTTGGTTACGAAGCCTTCCGGTTTGTCGGCCAAAACTTCAGGTTTTTGCAATACAGGACGGATTGCCGCGTGCGGGCATACGAATGCACAGCTGTTGCACTGTATGCAGTTTTCAGGGATCCATTCAGGAACGAACGGAGCAACGCCGCGTTTTTCGTACTGAGTTGTAGCGGTCGGAACGGTGCCGTCTGCCGCGAA
Source organism: uncultured Faecalibacterium sp. (assembly GCA_964495385.1). Classification (GTDB taxonomy): domain Bacteria; phylum Bacillota; class Clostridia; order Christensenellales; family CAG-917; genus CAG-1138. The sequence goes on along the minus strand of CAZBVO010000016.1, from coordinate 25,934 downwards.
TGCGGAAACAGGGAGACTGTCGCCGTTTTGAGCAAGAATAGGTGCGATAAAGTCACGGAAGTAATCGTTGTCGGCCAATGCTACAGGAGCGGCACCTTCGGTGGTGGTAGCCCAGCTTTCAGGATAGTGAACTTCCTGCAAGTGCGAAATAGCATTGTCTACGCAAGCGTAGTTCATGTTGACGATTGCATCGCCTTTCTTGCCGTAAGTCTTTTTGATTGCGGCTTTCATGTAGCCTTCGGCTTCTTCGTAAGGAATGATGTCGGCAAGTTTGAAGAATGCCGCTTGCATTACGGTGTTTACGCCCTTCTTAGCGCCGATTTCGTTGACCACCTGTTGTCCGTTGAGAGTGTAGAACTTAACGTGACGCTGAGCGATGATGTTTTTCATGGAAGCAGGAAGTTGAGCATCCATTTCTTCCGGTGTCCAAATGCTGTTGAGAAGGAAGGTTCCGCCTTCTTTGATGCCTTCGAGCATGTTGTAACGGGTAACGTAGCTCTGGTTGTGGCAAGCGAGGAAGTCGGCGTTGTCGATGAGGTACGGGCTTTGGATAGGTTTATCGCCGAAACGCAAGTGCGAAATGGTGATGCCGCCCGATTTTTTGCTGTCGTAGCTGAAGTAGCCCTGAGCATACTTGTTGGTATGGTCGCCGATGATTTTGATGCTGTTTTTGTTTGCGCCGACGGTGCCGTCCGAGCCGAGACCGTAGAATACACAGCATTTGCTGCCTTCCGGAGCAGAGTTGATTTTTTCGGTTACAGGCAAAGATTTGCCGGTTACGTCGTCAACGATACCTACGGTGAAGTGGTTGATGGCGTTGTCGTTCATGTTGTTGTAAATGGCGTTGACCATGCTCGGAGTGAACTCCTTGCTGCCGAGGCCGTAACGACCGCAGGTAACCTTAAGGTCGGTTTTGCCTTCGTCTTGCAATGCTGCCAAAACGTCCAAATAAAGAGGTTCGCCGATGGAGCCCGGTTCTTTGGTTCTGTCCAAAACGGTGAGGTATTTGCAGGTTGCAGGGATTGCCTTTACGAATCTGTCGGTTGCGAACGGGCGGTAAAGTCTGACCTTGATGAGGCCGAGCTTGCTGCCTTTTGCGTTGAGGTAGTTGATGGTTTCCTCGACGGTGTCGCAGCTGGAACCCATGGTTACGATGACTCTTTCGGCATCCGGAGCGCCGACGTAATCAAACAGGCTGTAACGTCTGCCGGTGATCGTTTCTTGTTTTGCCATCATTTCTTCAACGATTGCAGGAACGGCGTTGTAGTATCTGTTGGCCGCTTCTCTGTTTTGGAAGTAGATGTCAGGGTTTTGAGCGGTGCCGCGCTGAACAGGATGTTCAGGGTTCAAGGCTCTTGCTTTGAAGTCCGCAACTTCGTCCATGTTGACGAGCGGACGGATTTCTTCGTATTCAGGAAGAATAACCTTGGAAACTTCGTGACTGGTACGGAAACCGTCAAAGAAGTGAAGGAACGGAACTTTTGCTTTGAGTGTGGACAGGTGTGCAACCAACGCAAGGTCTGCAACTTCCTGTACGGATGCGCTTGCCAGCATTGCAAAGCCGGTCTGACGGCATGCCATTACGTCGCTGTGATCGCCGAAAATGGAAAGGGCGTGAGCTGCCAAAGCTCTGGCAGATACGTGGAAAACGCACGGCAAAAGTTCGCCCGCGATTTTGTACATGTTCGGAATCATCAACAGCAAACCTTGGCTTGCGGTGAAGGTTGTCGTCAATGCGCCTGCGGTAAGGGATCCGTGGACAGCGCCGGCAGCACCGGCTTCGGATTGAAGTTCTGCAAGACGCAGTTTTTGGCCAAACAGGTTTTTCGCGCCTGCCGCAGCAAATTCATCGGCGTCTTCTGCCATAGGAGAGGACGGAGTGATAGGATAGATGGCTGCCACTTCGCTGAAAGCATACGCAACGTGTGCCGCAGCGTAGTTGCCGTCAACGGTTTTTATGATGCTCATTTTGTACCTCCTGTAAAGTTACAATAAAATTATCGTTGTTTGTCGCGCGCACGACTGCACGCTATAAATAATTATAGATAATTATAAAATTTAAGTCAAACCATTTTCAGCCGTTTGCGGCCATATTTGTTTTAATTTTGACCGGTGGCGGCGGCTTTTGGGGTAAACGGCTTGGTTGTGACGTAAAAAATAAGCAACTTTTGCTTTAAATGACGAAAAAAGCGTTTTCAAAACGAAATTGATGTGGTATAATATGCGAGGCAAAACAAGGAGATTGGAAATGAGCATCATCAAAGTTGAAAACGTATGCTATGATTATCGCGGCTTCGAACGTGAGGATTTGCACGCAGTAAAAGGCGTGTCTTTTGACGTTGAAGAAGGCGAATTCGTGGTTGTCGGCGGCGCAAACGGAAGCGGCAAGTCGACTTTGGCAAAAATGCTCAACGGTCTTTTGCAACCGACGTCGGGAGACGTTACGGTTTGCGGCATAAACACTCGCGACGAAAACAGAATTTTCGACGTAAGGCGCAGTGTCGGCATGGTGTTTCAAAATCCCGACAACCAAACCGTGGCAAGCATCGTCGAGGACGACGTCGCTTTCGGCCCGGAAAACCTCGGTGTCGAACGAGAGGAAATTATCCGCCGCGTCGATTGGGCCTTGTCGGTTGTGGGCATGAAGGAATATGCAAAATCCACTCCGTTCAAAATGAGCGGCGGTCAAAAACAACGCATTGCAATCGCAGGCGTGCTGGCAATGAAGCCGAAAATAATCATTTTGGACGAGGCAACTTCTATGCTGGACCCTAAGGGAAGGCGAGAGGTTATGTCCGTTTTGAAAAAACTGAACAGAGAAGAAAACATGACCGTCATTCACATAACTCACCACATGGAAGAGGCGGCGGATGCCGACCGAGTGTTGGTTATGGATGACGGATTGTTGGTTATGGACGGTACCCCGCGTGAAATTTTTTCGGACGTCGGGGCTTTGACCGAACACAAATTGAGCTTGCCGGCCGTCACCGAATTGGCGATAATGTTGAAAAACTCGGGCCTCGACGTGGACACGTCCGTTTTGACAGAGGATGAACTTTTGGAGGAAATATGGCGATTGAAGTAAAAAATTTAAGCTATGTTTATGCTCCGAAAACACCTTACCAAAAGCAGGCGTTAAAGGACGTTTCGTTTGAAATTAAAGAGGGCGAGTTTGTCGGGATAATCGGCGCAACAGGCAGCGGAAAAAGCACTTTAATACAGCATTTCAACGGTTTAATCCGCCTTACGAGCGGAAAAGTCAAAATTTTTGACTTCGACCTTACGCAAAAATGCGACCTCAAAAAACTGAGGGGAACGGTGGGGATGGTGTTTCAGTATCCCGAGTATCAACTTTTTGATCAGACGGTGTATGCCGACGTTTCGTTCGGGCCTAAAAACCTCGGTTTGTCGGAAGGGGAAATCGACGAAAGGGTGCGTTCGGCCATAAAAAAAGTCGGGCTGGATTTCGAGGCGGTAAAAGACAGAAGCCCGTTCGATTTGTCCGGCGGGCAAAAACGTCGAGTGGCAATAGCCGGCGTTCTGGCCATGAATCCGAAAGTGTTGGTTATGGACGAACCGACCGCCGGGTTGGACCCTGTGGGAAGGAAAGAAATTTATGAACTTATCGACCGAATCCGTGTCGATACCCCGACAATAATAATGATTTCGCACAATATGGACGAAATCTCTCGCCATGCGGACCGAATTTTGGTGCTTGCCGACGGCGAACTTAAATACGACGAGACTCCGGACAAATTGTTTTCCTCCGTCGAAAAAATGGAAAAGGTCGGCCTGGATGCTCCGACCACGGTTCGAATTAAGGACAGGCTTGCCGAAAGAGGAATATGCCTTAAGGGCGACGTCGTAAAACCCGCAGACTTTGTCTCGGCTGTCGTCGAGGAGGTGAAAAAATGAAAAATTTCACCTTCGGACAGTATTATCCCGGCGATTCCTTCGTTCACAAAATGGACGCAAGGTTCAAACTGTTTTTGTCGCTGGTTTACATCGTGTTCATATTTTTCATAAAAAGCTATTTCGGATATGCGGTTACGGCTGCGTTCATTTTGGTGACCGTGCTTGCGTCGCGCATTCCGATGGGGACCGTTTTGCGCAGCGTAAAGGGCATTTTGATGCTTGTGATTTTTACGTCGCTTCTGAATCTGTTTTTGGTTGACGACGGTGAAGTTATCGTCAAGTTTTGGGTGTTTGACATAACCGATCAGGCAGTTGATTTCACCATTATGATGGCTTTAAGGCTTGTTTTGTTGGTTATGGGCACAAGCGTGCTTACCTTGACCACCACGCCGACCGACCTCACCGACGGGCTTGAAAGCTTGATGAAACCGCTGAAAGCAATAAAATTTCCGGTGCATGACGTAGCCATAATAATGAGCATTGCGCTAAGGTTTATTCCTACGCTTATGGACGAAACCCAACGTATAATAAACGCGCAAAAGGCCAGAGGTGCCGATTTCGATACGGGCAATTTGTTCAAGAGAGCAAAGGCCATGATTCCTGTGTTGGTACCGCTTTTCGTGTCCGCTTTCAGAAGGGCCGACGAACTGGCTTTCGCCCTCGATGCAAGGTGCTACAACGCAACGGATAACCGTACGAAAATGAAAAAACCGCACGTTACCTACCGTGATTTTGTGGGAACTGCCGTGGTTTTGGGGTATGTGGCCGTCGTTTTGCTGGATACTTACCTTTGGATGGGGGTGTTCTGATGCGATATGCCATAACCGTCGAATATGACGGAAAAGATTTTTACGGCTGGCAACGCCAGGCCGACCTGCCGTCGGTGCAACAGACGCTCGAGGAGGCCTTTGAAAAGGCGACGGGGAAGTCGGTTACCATGACCGCAAGCGGCAGAACGGATGCCGGTGTGCATGCTATGGGGCAAGTGGTCAGTTTTGACCTCGAAACGGCAATCCCTACCGAAAAAATCCCGTATGCCGTAAACGTTTGTTTGCCTACCGGGGTAAGAGTTTTGGACTGCAAGGAGGTGCCGAGCGAGTTTAACGCAAGGTTCGACGCAAAGAAAAAAACCTACCTTTACAAGCTTTACGTTTCGCCTCATTTAAGCCCTCTGAGGGCAAATTCGGCCGTGTGGTTGACCAAAATGCCGGATATTTCGCTTATGCAGAAGGCGGCCGAACACATCGTCGGCGAGCATGATTTTTCCGCTTTTGCCGCAACGGGCAGCACGGTAAAGGATTTTGTCCGCACGATCTATTCGCTGACAGTGTCGAAGAGGGGCAACGAAATCGAAATCGAAGTTACGGGCAACGGATTTTTGTACAATATGGTTCGCATAATGGTCGGCACGCTTTTAGACGTCGGCTACAAAAAAACAAGCCCTGACGAAGTTTCGGACATCTTGAAATCGGGAGACAGGACTTTGGCGGGAAAAACCATGCCTCCCGAAGGGTTGTATCTCAAAAGCGTAGAATATCGGCAAAAATAAAGAAAAAGTCGGCAAAAATCGAAAAACAAAAAATTTTATTTGAAAATCCGCTTGTTTTTCGTTGACAAAAAATTTCTGTTATTATATTATTATTTAGCAAAAAATCGGGAAAGTTTCGTTGAAAACTGAATTAGCCCCTCAATTTTCTAATAATTTCACGATTGCAATTATTAAAAATTTTTGGAGGTCTTTACCATGAAAACTTATATGGCAAAGCCTGAAGACGTCGAAAGAAAATGGTATGTCGTGGATGCTACCGACCTCGTTCTCGGTCGTTTGGCAAGCCAGGTTGCTGCAGTTTTGCGCGGCAAAAACAAACCTACTTTCACCCCTAACGTCGACACAGGCGATCATGTCATCATCGTCAACTGCGCAAAAGTCAGACTCACCGGCAAAAAGTTGGAACAAAAAATGTACCGTTATCACACCGGTTACGTTGGCGGTCTGAAAGAAACCCAATATAAAAAGCTTATGGCCGAAAAACCTGAGTTCGCCGTTTACAACGCAGTAAAAGGCATGCTCCCGAAAAACACCCTCGGTCGCAAGATGATCAAAAAACTGCGCGTTTACGCCGGTCCTGAACACAATCAACAAGCCCAAATGCCTGTTGAATTGAAGTTTTAATGAGAGGTAAATTGTTATGGCAGCTAAAAAATCTACTAAAAAGAAAGTTCAGTTCTGGGGCACCGGCCGCAGAAAGAAAGCCATCGCTCGCGTAAGAATCGTTCCTAACGGCAGCGGTGAAATCGTCATCAACAAACGTAGCCTCGACGAATACTTCGGTCTTGACACCTTGAAGTTCATCGTTCGTCAACCGTTGGTTCTTACCGAAACCGAAGCCAAATACGACGTTTTCGTAAACGTTGTCGGCGGTGGTTACACCGGTCAGGCAGGCGCAATCCGTCACGGTATCAGCCGCGCTCTCATCGTTGCAGAGCCGGAACTTAGAGGCGCTTTGAAGAAAGCAGGCTTCCTCACCCGTGATCCTCGTGCTAAAGAGCGTAAAAAGTACGGTCTCAAAAAGGCTCGTCGCGCTCCTCAATTCAGCAAACGTTAGTCGTTTTTTGCAAAAACAAAGGTCGAGCAGAATTGCTCGACCTTTTTTGTTTTTTATGTTACAAACATCGCATTTTGGTAAGATTTGTGACTAAATAGCGGTTTTTGTGATGTTTTTGGACAAAAAAAGCTTAAATGTTGTTGAAATAATCGGTTTGATATGTTATACTTAACTATGTAAACAATATGCGCACGCATGCGCACAACAAAAAGAGAGGGTTATATTTATGGGCAAAAAAGTTTTCATCACCGGAGCTTCCGGCAGCATGGGCGGTTGCGCGCTCAACGAAGTTATGAAATCCGAACTCGGATTTGACGTTCGCATCCTTTTGCGCGATAAACCTGCAAACAGGAAACTCGCCGAAAAGCTCGGCAAAAAATACGGCAACAAAATCGAAGTCGTTTTCGGAGATATCGGAAACTATGACGATTGCGTAAAATGCGTTGACGACGTCGATTACGTTTTGCACTGCGCGGCAATCATTCCGCCGACGTCCGACCACAAGCCAAAGGCTGCCGAAAAGGCAAACTACTACGGCACCGTAAACCTGGTCAATGCAATCAAGGCTTCGCCGAGAGCTGCCGAAATCAAATACGTTCACACCGGCACCGTTGCCGAATACGGCAACCGCACCTGGAAACATCCTTGGGGACGCGTGGGCGATCCGCTTGTTCCGAGCTGCTACGATTTTTATGCAGTCACCAAATTGCGTGCTGAACGTTACGTTTTGGAAGCTGAACTGCCAAATTGGGTAAGTTTGCGTCAATCCGGCATCTTGCACGATAATCTTTTCAAAAACAATATGGCCGACGGCCTTATGTTCCACACTTGCTGGAACGTTCCTATCGAATGGTCCACCAGCCGTGACAGCGGTTTGTTGCTCAGACACCTTGTCGAATACGACTGCACCGGCAAATTGGCCGAAAAAGAAGCTCAACTCGGTCAAAAATTCTGGAAACATTGCTACAATATCGGCAACGGCGAAAGCTGTCGCGTAACCGGTTACGACACAATCAACGACGGTTTTGCTCTGATGGGCGCTCATGCTGAAGATTTCTTCAAGCCTAACTGGAACGTTGACCGCAACTTCCACTGCTTCTGGTACTATGACAGCGACCTTTTGAACGACTTCCTCGATTTCCGTACGGAAACTTGGCAGATATTCTGGAAGCGCATGGCAAAACAGAATTGGTACTTCAAACTTGGCGTTCTCGCTCCGAATTCTCTTATCAGCAAGTTTGCCATTCAGCGTCTGTTCAAAAACAGCAACAGCCCTAAATATTGGATTCACAACAACATCGAAGGCCGCATCAAAGCGTTTTACGGCTCCCGTGAAAGAATTGACGAAATCGGCGAAGATTGGTCCAAATATCCGCTGTTCTGCCGCAACCAAATTAAGGACGAAAACGGCAACGTAGTCGATTACGAATACAGAAGAGACATCAAAAACGCCGATCAGTTCTTGCTCGATCACGGTTATGACGAAACCAAGCCTGACAGCGAACTCGACATCGAAGATATGCGCAAAGCGGCCGAGTTCCGTGGCGGCAAATGCTTGTCCGAAACTATGGTTAAAGGCGACCTTTACACCAAACTTACCTGGCAATGCCACGACGGTCACGTTTTCGAATCCAGCCCTTACACTATTTTGAAGGCAGGTTTCTGGTGTCCTGAGTGCTGCCAACCGGCGCCGTGGAATTTCGACGAACTTTCTCGCCACATTCCGTTCTATGCTCAAATTTGGTACGATACGCACAGCCCTGAAGAAAACAACTTCTTCCCGGCAGACTGCTACAAAGACATTCTCGACGAAGCCGAGAAATAAAATACAACAGATTATATTTTACGGAGGTTCATTATTATGAGCGAACAAAAAAAAGTGTTTATATTTGGCGGCACGGGATTTTTGGGTTACTATTCCACACTCAAATTCCTCAGCCTGGGCTGGCACGTTGACACCCTCAGCTTGCCTGATATCCCACTCGGCGAATGGTTCCCGAAGGAAGTCGGCGTTAAATACGGCAACCTTTTCGAGAGCTCCGTTGAAGAAATCAGAGATATCCTTTCCGACGGCTACGATGCAATCGTTTATGCCGTAGGTCCGGACGACCGTGTTGTTCCGAAGGCTCCTGCATACGATTTCTTCCATGAAAGACTGGTTGTTAAACCTCGCAACGTTTTTGAAGGCGCAAAACTTGCCGGCGTAAAGAAAATCGTGCTTCTCAGCTCCTATTTTTGCTACTTCGACAGAATTATGCCTGACATCCACCTTGCAGAACATCACTGCTACATAAAGGTCAGAAACGAACAGTCCGCTATGCTTAAAGAGGTTTGCGGAGACGAAATGGATGCAGTTATTCTTGAATTGCCGTACATCTTCGGCAGCATGCCTGAACGTATGCCGCTTTGGAAAGAAGTTTTCATCGACAGATTCAAAAAATTGCCTGCAATGTATTTCCCTAACGGCGGCACCGTTATGATTCACGTTCAAGGTATTGCCGAATCCGTTGTTGCAGCAACCATCAACGCACACACCGGCCATTATCCTATCGGTAAGGTCAACGTTAAGTTCCAAGACTGGCTGAAAGTTATGAACGACTGCAGCGGCGAAACCAAAAAGGTTATTTCCGTTCCGTGCTGGATGGGCAAACTCGGTGGCTGGTTTGTTGACCACAAGTTCCACAAAGAAGGCAGAGAAGGCGGTCTCGACCACGTCAAACTTATGCCGGACATCCAATACCGTGACTTCTTCTATCGCGACGAAGACGTTAAGAAGGTGTTTGAAGCTCTTAAATACGACGAACTCGGCTTTACGGCTGTCGAAGCAAGCATTTGCGACGGTATCGTAGATACCATGCGTGCAATCTTCCCTGACCGTTACGACGAGAACGGCAACCTTAAGGCCGAATGGGTTATCCCTGAAAAGAAACATCAATACAAAGGCCCTAAATTCTAAAAACAACAATATATACGCTCCGCTTTTTGCGGGGCGTATTTTTTGTTCAAAGAAAGTTTTTGTCCGGGATAAGGGAAAATGTTAAAAATGTCAAAATGACGGACGTAAGGCCGATTTTGGGCTTAAAACGTTAAATAATGAGGCAAAAGGACAACAAACGCAGTCAAAGTGTCAATAATGATATTTAGAAAACGGAAGGGTGACGGTGCGGGTTGTCGGCTTTATATTGTTTGTCGAATTTACGGAAGGCGAGTTCGTTAGGATTGAAAAACTTGTTTCGGCGGTTGCTTTTGATTTTAGGGTTTGTATTTGCTTGACGATTGGTTGGAGAAGGTGCAGGGCGGGGCGAACGCCGGCTTGTGTCGGATTCGGGGCGGCAGACGTTGCCGAGTGCTTGGGCGGTGATTTTGAAGCGCAGGGCGTCGATTTCGGGCCCATAACGCATAAATTGCAAAGGCGATAGGGGTGGGTGCGGTCGGTTGTGCGGTTTGCTTGACTTGCGTCTTTAAATAATATATAATAACTGCATATTTAAGTTAAACAAATAAATATGGCAAAAATCCCATATTTTGTGGTCGGAAATCGGCACAAACACAATTATTTTAAAAAAGTTTTTAATATGTGAAAAAAATTTTTAAAACCTTAAAAAAACGTTTGACAGAAATATTTTTTGGTGGTATCATAGGGAAGCCGTTTATATTTGGGATGAAGTCGGAGGTTACTTGAGAGAGAAAATTTCGACGGACAAATGTGCGATGTAATTCGTGCGACTAACTTTTAATTGGCGGGAGACCGCTTTTTATTTAGAAAACGGTATGACACACACGAAAAAGTGTAACAAGTTAGGAAAATTTTTAAGGAGAAAACAAAAATGGCAGGACAAAAAATCAGAATCAAATTGAAAGCTTACGATCACACTCTTATCGACGCGTCTGCGGATAAAATCGTTGAAACCGTAAAAAAATCGGGCACCAAAGTTTCCGGTCCTATTCCTCTTCCTACCGAAAAGGAAATCGTAACGGTTCTTCGCGCTACGCACAAATATAAAGACAGCCGTGAGCAATTTGAATTACGCACGCACAAACGTTTGATCGATATCTTCAACCCGAACGCAAAAACAGTTGACAGTCTCATGAAACTGGATCTTCCGGCGGGCGTTGACATCAGCATCAAACTTTAAATATTAACGGAGGTGAACTTTATCTATGAATAAAGCAATCATTGGTAAAAAACTTGGTATGAGCCAAATTTTTGCACCGGACGGCAAAGTTATCCCTGTAACCGTAGTGGAAGCAGGTCCTTGCTCGGTAGTGCAAATTAAAACTGTCGAAAATGACGGTTACGAAGCAATCAAAGTTGCATACGGTGTAGTTAAAGAAAGAAACGTTTCCAAACCTATAGCCGGCCAGTTCAAAAAAGCAGGCGTTGCAGCTAAACGCTACATGAGAGAACTTAAACTGAACATCGCAGATTACACTGTCGGACAGGAAATCAAATGCGGTATCTTCAGCGAAGGCGATCACGTTGACGTTCAGGGCACCACTCGCGGCCGCGGCTTTACGGGTGTTATACAACGTTGGAATGCTCAGCGCGTAGGTCCGATGTCTCACGGTACCGGCCCTATCCACAGAAGCGTAGGCAGCATGGCCGCTAACAGCGACCCTTCCAGAGTTTTCAAAAACAAGCACATGGCAGGCCAATACGGTCATGAAACCGTTACCATCCAGAACCTGGTTATCGCAAGAGTTGACGAAGCAAGAAACCTGCTTCTCATCAAGGGCGGCATCCCTGGTCCTAAGGGTAGCCTGGTTATCGTAAAAGAGTCCATCAAAGGCTAAACTGTAAAGGAGATTATTACTTATGGAATTGAAAGTTTTGAATACATCCGGCAAACAAGTTGGTACAGTTGAGCTTAACGACGCAGTGTTCGCCGTAGAATACAACGAGGCTCTTATCCACCAGGTTGTAGTCGCACAACTCGCAAACAAACGTCAAGGCACCAAATCCGCTTTGACTCGCACCGAAGTCCGTGGCGGCGGCATCAAGCCTTACCGTCAAAAAGGTACCGGCAGAGCTCGTCAGGGCAGCATCCGTTCTCCGCAATTCGTTAAGGGAGGCGTCGTATTTGCTCCGAAACCACGCGATTTCAGACAAAAACTGAACAAGTTCTCCAAACGTCAGGCTCTTTTGTCCGCTCTTTCCCAAAAGATCAGACAAGACGAATTCATCGTTGTTGACGAATTTGCAGTAAAAGAAGCAAAGACCAAGGAAGTCGCAACCATCCTCAAGGCTCTCGACCTCAACAAAAAGACCTTGCTGGTTGTTGCAGAAGATAACAAGGATTTGCTGCGCGCAAGCCACAACATCGCAGATTTGCAGGTTATCAACGCCGACCTTCTCAACGTTTACGACGTTGTCAGAAGCAACAAGTGTGTTGTCACCAAGGCTGCCGCCGAAAAAATCGAGGAGGCTAACTTATAATGACTGCTTACGATATCATTAAAAAACCTATTCTTTCCGAAAAAAGCTACGACGGTATTGCCGATAAGAAGTACACCTTCGAAGTTGACAAGAACGCTACCAAAACCCAAATCAAGGCAGCTGTGGAAGAAATCTTTAAGGTTAAAGTTGCAAAAGTAAACACATCCAACTATGATGGCAAAATCAAACGCATGGGTCGCACCTCCGGTAGAACTCCTGCTTACAAAAAAGCTATCGTAACGTTGACGGCTGACAGCAAGAGCATCGAGTTCTTCGACAGCCTGGCTTAATAGATAGGAGGTAATAAAAATGGCTGATAACATCAGAAGATATAAACCTACTTCTCCTGCACGTCGTTTCATGTCGGTTTCCACTTTCAGTGAAATCACCAGCACGAAACCGGAAAAGAGCCTGTTGGTTTCCAAGAACAAGAGCGGCGGCCGTAACGCAACCGGACGCATCACCGTTCGTCACATCGGCGGCGGCAACAGAGTTAAATACCGCATCATCGACTTCAAACGCAACAAGGACGGTATCCCTGCAAGAGTCGACAGCATTCAATACGATCCTAACCGTACCGCAAACATCGCTTTGTTGGTGTATGCAGACGGCGAAAAGAGATACATCCTCGCTCCTCTCGGTCTCACCGCAGGCGACACCGTAGTAAGCGGCAAGGACGCAGATATCAAGGTCGGCAACTGCTTGCCTTTGGAAAACATTCCTGTAGGTACGATGATTCACAACATCGAACTGCAACCGGGCAAGGGCGGCCAAATCGCAAGAGCAGCAGGCGGCGCAGCACAGCTTATGGCTAAAGAAGGCAAATATGCCACTTTGAGAATGCCAAGCGGCGAAATGCGTTACGTTCCTATCCGTTGCAAGGCTACCATCGGTCAGATCGGCAACCTCGACAACAGCAACGTTTCGTTGGGTAAAGCAGGTCGTAAACGTCACATGAACGTTCGTCCGACCGTCCGCGGTGTTGTTATGAACCCGTGCGATCACCCTCACGGCGGTGGCGAAGGCAAATCCCCTGTCGGTATGCCAAGCCCTGTTACTCCTTGGGGTAAACCTGCTCTCGGTTACAAGACCAGAAAGCATAAGAACAAATCCAACAAGCTTATCATTAAGCGTATTAACTAATTGGAGGCACATAAATGAGCAGAAGTGTTAAAAAAGGACCTTTCGTAGAAGAAAGGCTTATGAAGAGAATTATTGCTATGAATGAAAGCGGCGAAAAAAAGCCCGTGAAAACATGGTCTCGTGCTTCCACTATTTTCCCTGAGATGGTTGGCCACACTATCGCTGTACACGACGGACGCAAACACGTTCCAGTGTATATCACTGAAGATATGGTTGGCTGCAAGCTCGGTGAATTCGCTCCGACTCGCACCTTCAAAGGTCACGCCGGCGAAAAGACCACCAGATAGGAGGATAAGTAAATGGCTACCAGAAGTAAACAAAAAGCTATCGTTCGCAAGGCTAACGCCGACAAGCGTCCTCGCGCAGTGGCAAAATATATCAGAATTTCCCCGTACAAGGTAAGAGTTCTTTTGGACATCATCCGCGGCAAAAATTACAACGAAGCATTGGCTATTGTGGAAAACACCCCGAAAGCCGCAAGCGAAGTTGTTGCTAAGCTTTTGAAATCCGCCGCTGCAAACGCAGAGAACAATCTTAACATGAGCAAAAACGATTTGTACGTCGCAGAGTGCTACGCAGATCAAGGCCCTATCCTCAAGAGGGTTATGCCGAGAGCACAAGGCAGAGCATTCCGCATCGACAAACGCACAAGCCACATCACCGTTATTTTGGACACGGTAAAGGCGTAGGAGGTAGAAAATGGGACAAAAAGTTAATCCGCACGGCCTCAGAGTAGGCGTAATTAAAGGTTGGGACACCCAATGGTACGCAAACAAAAAGGATTTCTCCAAAAACCTTTTGGAGGACTACAAAATCCGTACCTTCCTTAAGAAAAAATACTACCAAAACGCTATTTCCAAAATAACGATTGACAGAGCGGCCAACAAGGTTATCGTCAACATCTTCACCGGCAGACCTGGCACCATCATCGGTAAGGGCGGCGCAGGCGTTGAAATCATCAAGGGCGAAGTTCAAAAGTTCTGCCCGAACCGCAACGTCAACATCAATATTATGGAAGTTAAACGCCCGGACGTCGACGCTCAGCTCGTCGCAGAAAGCATTGCGGCTCAGCTCGAAAAGAGAGCATCTTTCCGTAGAAGCATGAAGCAAGCTATGTCTCGCAGCATGAAAGCAGGCGCAAAGGGTATCAAAACCATGGTTAGCGGTCGTTTGGACGGCGCAGAAATTGCAAGAAGCGAACATTATCACGAAGGTTCCATTCCTCTGCAAACTCTCCGTGCCGACGTAGATTACGGCTTTGCAGAGGCTCACACCACTTTCGGCGTTATCGGCGTAAAGTGCTGGATTTACAAAGGTGAAATCCTGGGCGGCAAGGCTGCAAGAGAAGGAGGTAAAGCATAATGTTAATGCCTAAAAGAGTTAAACGTCGCCGTGTCTTCCGCGGAAGAATGAAAGGCAAGGCAAACAAAGGAAACGTGATCGCTTACGGTGAATACGGCCTCGTGGCTTTGGAGCCGGCATGGATCACTTCCAACCAAATCGAAGCAGCCCGTGTTGCTATGACTCGTTACATCAAACGTGGCGGCAAAGTTTGGGTTGATATCTTCCCTCACAAACCGGTAACCAAGAAACCGGCCGAAACCCGCATGGGTAGCGGTAAAGGTTCTCCGGAATATTGGGTAGCAGTAGTTAAACCGGGCCGCGTTCTTTTCGAAATGGCCGGTATCGACGAAGCACTTGCCCGCGAGGCATTGAGGCTCGCCGCTCATAAATTGCCTATCAAGTGCAAATTTATGAAGAAGCAAGCAGACGGAGGCGCAGAATAATGAAAGCTAAACAACTTTTTGAATTAACAACCGAAGAATTGCAGGTCAAACTTAAGGACCTGAAGGCCGAATTGTTCAATCTTCGCTTTAAACACGCAACCAACCAGCTCACCAACCCGATGGTTCTCGTGAACTGCAAGCGTGACATCGCTCGCGTAAACACCATTCTTCGCGAAAGAGAACTCAACATCTCTTCCGAACCGGTCAAAGCGGCAGCGAAAGCAAAAAAGGCCAAATAGTTGGAGGATAAGTAAATGGAAAATACAAGAAATCTCAGAAAAAGCCGTGTAGGCATCGTTGTTTCCGACAAAATGGACAAAACGATCGTCGTGGCTATCGAACAAAGAGTTAAACATCCTCTGTACAAGAAAATAGTCAAGCACACCAAAAAGTTCAAGGCACACGATGAACTGAACGAGGCAAGAATCGGCGATAAAGTTGAAATCGCAGAAACCCGCCCTCTCAGCAAAGATAAATGCTGGCGCTTGGTGAGCATCATCGAAAAGGCTAAATAAGGAGGTCAGAACATATGATTCAACAACAATCCATGTTAAAGGTTGCCGACAACACCGGCGCAAAAGAAATTATGTGTATCAGAGTTCTGGGCGGTTCTTTCAGAAAATTCGGAAACATCGGTGACGTCATCGTTGCATCCGTAAAATCCGCTGCTCCGGGCGGCGTCGTAAAAAAAGGCGACGTTGTCAAGGCCGTAATCGTCAGAACTCACAGCGGCATCCGTCGCGCTGACGGCAGCCACATCAAATTCGACGATAACGCAGCAGTCATCATCGACGCTCAGAAGCAACCGCGCGGCACCCGTATCTTTGGGCCTATCGCAAGAGAATTGAGAGACAAAGATTATATGAAGATCATTTCCCTTGCCCCAGAAGTTTTATAAGGAGATACCACAATGGCTAAATTGAGTATTAAAAAAGGCGATAACGTAATGGTTATCACCGGTAAAGATAAGGGAAAAGCCGGCGAAGTTTTGAACGTGAATCCGATTTCCGGACGCATCGTAGTAAGCGGTGTAAACATGGTTTCCAAACACGTTAAACCTCGCAGCGCACAACAAGCAGGCGGCATCATCAAACGCGAAGGCACCATCGACGTTTCCAACGTTATGGTTATCTGCCCGACCTGCCACGAAGTAGTAAGAGTCAACCATGCAGTCGTAGACGGCAAAAAGGTTAGAGTTTGCAACAAGTGCAACGCCAGCCTCGAAGTCAAAAAGGCTTCCGCTAAGAGAACTGCCAAAAAGGTTGCAAAGAAAAAAGCGGCAAAAGCAGCCGACGCTGAATAAGGAGGAGTACGAATATGTCCGGTGAAAGATTCAGATTAAGAACCAAATATCAACAGGAAGTCGCTCCTCAGTTGCAAAAGAAATTTGCATACGGCAACGTTAACCAGATTCCTAAAATCGAAAAAATCGTTTTGAACATGGGACTTGGCGACGTTAAAGACAACAGCAAGAGTTTCAAACTCGCCGTTGAAGAATTGCAGGCTATCGCAGGTCAAAAGCCGGTGGTTACCAAAGCAAGAAAGAGCGTTGCAAACTTCAAAGTTCGTCAAGGTATGGACGTAGGCGCAAAAGTTACCCTCAGAAACGAAAGAATGTATGACTTTATGGACAAGCTCATAAGCATCGCTCTTCCGCGTGTACGCGACTTCAAGGGTATCTCCGCTAAGTCTTTTGACGGCCGCGGCAACTATTCGATGGGCGTTAAGGAACAACTTATATTCCCTGAAATTTCTTACGATCAGGTTGAAAAGGTTCGCGGTTTCGATATCGTAATCGTTACCACCGCAAAAACCGACGAAGAAGCAAGGGAACTTTTGAGGCTCATGGGTATGCCTTTCGCTAAATAAGTCAAGGAGGATTTAAAATGGCTAAAACATCAATGAAAAATAAGCAACAAAAACCTGCTAAGTTCTCCACAAGGGCTTATACCCGTTGCACCATTTGCGGCAGACCGCATTCCGTTCTGCGCAAATACGGAGTCTGCAGAATCTGCTTCAGAGAATTGGCATACAAAGGCCAAATCCCTGGCGTTAAGAAAGCAAGTTGGTAAGGAGGAATAAGAATATGGCTATGATGACAGATCCAATCGCTGATATGCTCACTCGTATCAGAAACGGTTTGACGGCAAAACACGAAGTTGTAGAAGTTCCTGAATCCAAAATCAAAGTTGCAATCGCAGACATTCTGGTTAAGGAAGGCTATATCACCGGTTACGAAGTAGTCGGCAGAACCGAAGGCCGTCCTGACCTTCAGGGCACAATCAACATCACTTTGAAATACGCAGGCAAGAACCAAAAGGTTATCACCGGTCTCAAAAAGATCAGCAAACCGGGTCTCCGCGTATATGCAAACAGCGATAACATTCCTTCCGTTTTGAACGGTATGGGCATTGCAATTTTGTCCACGTCCAAGGGCGTTATCACCGACAAAGAGGCTAAGGCGTTGCACGTCGGCGGCGAAGTCCTCGCTTATATCTGGTAATTAGGAGGTTAGGTACTTATGTCAAGAATTGGTAGGCTACCAGTTAAAATCCCTGCAGGTGTTACAGTCAGTTTTGCTGACGGCGTTTTGACAGTTAAGGGTGCCCTGGGTACATTAACTCAACAAGTCAACCCACTCATCAAGGTTGCAATTACCGCAGACGAAGTAGTTTTCACCCGTGAAAACGAAGCGAAACAAACAAAAGCATTGCATGGCTTATATCGTGCTTTGTGCCACAACATGGTTGAAGGTGTTTCTAAAGGTTACAGCAAAACGTTGGTTATCGCCGGCGTTGGTTACAAAGCTGTAAAACAGGGCAACAAACTTGTTCTGAGCCTCGGATTCAGCCACACCGTTGACGTTGAAGAGCCGGCCGGCATCACCTTCGAAGTTACCTCCCCGACGGAAGTTGTGGTTAAGGGTGCAAGCAAGGAAGTTGTCGGACAGACTGCTGCCAACATCAAAGCGATCAGAAAGGTCGAACCGTATCACGGCTACGGCATCCACTACAAGGATGAACACGTTGTCCGCAAAGAAGGCAAGACTGCAGGTAAATAAAGGAGCGTATAAGTTATGATTAGTAAAATGGATAAAAATGCTGACAGAGTAGCACGTCACGCGCGTGTTCGCAAAAAGGTGTCCGGCACTCATGAACGTCCTCGTTTCGATGTTTACAGAAGCAATCAGCACATTTATGTTCAGATTATCGACGACGTAGCAGGCAAAACTCTCGTTGCAGCAAGCACTATGGAGAGCGAAATCGCCGCAGAAGTCAAAGGTATGAAGAAATCCGAAGCAGCAAAAGTAGTAGGCGCAGCCGCTGCCAAAAAGGCATTGGCCGCAGGTATCACGGAAGTCGTTTTCGACCGTGGCGGATACATCTACACCGGCAGAGTCGCAGCAGTTGCTGACGGCGCAAGAGAAGCCGGCCTGAAATTCTAAGGAGGACATTATAATGGCTGAAAATAGAAAATTCGTCAGAAAAGAAGAAAACAACGAACCGGAACTTATCAAAAAGCTTGTTGCGGTAAACAGAGTTACCAAGGTTGTTAAGGGCGGCAAAATCATGCGCTTCACGGCTCTTGTGGTTGTCGGCGACGGCAAAGGCAAAGTTGGCGTAGGCACCGGCAAAGCTCGCGAAGTTCCTGAAGCAATCGAAAAGGCAAGCCTCGCTGCAAAACGCAGCATGGTTGAAGTTGCCGTAGAAGGCACCACCATTCCTCACAGAATCGTCGGTGTGTTCGGCAGAGGCCAAGTACTTTTGATGCCGGCCGAAACAGGTACCGGTGTTATCGCAGGCGGCCCTGTTCGTACCGTTTTGGAAGCAGCAGGCATCAAGGATATTCGTACCAAGTCTTTGGGTTCTATGACTCCTGTCAACTGCGTTAAAGCAACAATCGAAGGTCTCAAACAACTGCGCACTGCCGAGCAGATCGCTGCAATTCGCGGAAAGACCGTTGAAGAAATCAGATAATCGGAGGAAACAAAATGTTAAAGATTACATTGATTAAAAGCACTAACAGTTGCCTTAAAAACCAAAAAGCAACGGTTGCGGCTTTGGGATTGAAAAAAATCGGTTCCTCCAAAGTCCACGCTGACACTCCCGTCACCAGAGGCATGATCAAGGTCGTGTCCCACCTCGTGAAGGTTGAAGAAGTTGAAGGTTAGGAGGTAGAATATGAAACTTGAAAATTTACAGCCGTCTGCAGGCGCAAACAAAGCCCCTAAACGTATCGGTCGCGGTATCGGTTCGGGCATGGGCAAAACCGCAGCCAAAGGTCACAAAGGTCAATGGGCCAGAAGCGGCGGCGGCGTTCGTCCGGGCTTTGAAGGCGGACAAATGCCTTTGACCAGAAGACTGCCTAAACGCGGTTTCTTCAATCATTTTTCCAAGGAATATTCAATCGTTAACGTTGGCGACCTCGATTGCTTCGAGGCAAACACCGTTGTTGAACTCGATATGTTGTACGAATGCCGCATCGTAGGCAAGAGATTGCCTTACGGTTTGAAGGTGCTCGGCGACGGCGAACTCACCAAGCCTCTGACTGTCAGAGCCAACAAATTCACCCCATCGGCTATCGAAAAAATCGAAAAGGTAGGCGGTAAAGTAGAGGTGCTGTAATGTTTGAAACCTTGAAAAATGCTTTTTCTTCAAAAGAAATAAGAGTTAAGATTTACGCCACTTTGGCGTTGCTCGTTGTTTATCGTTTGGGTTGCTTCGTACCGCTGCCTGGACTTGACGGGGATGTTATAGCGAACTTGTCAAGCGAAGGTTTGTTCGGTATGTTGGGCGCTGTTACTGGCGGAAGTATGAGCCAAGGCACGTTGTTTGCTTTGGGCATCATCCCGTTTATCAACGCGTTCATTATCATGCAACTTCTTACGTTGATTATTCCTAAACTGGAAAAACTTTCCAAGGAAGGCGAAGAAGGCAGGCAAAAGGTTACTCAAATCACCAGATACGTTGCGCTTGGTCTTGCAGCCGTTCAGGCAGTAGGCATAATGCTCAACTGGAACAACAACGAAGCAGTCAAACCGCTGTTCAAAATGGACAGCAACTGGCTTACAATCGTTTTCGATATCGTCTTTTTGATTGCCGGCAGCGTGTTCTGCATGTGGCTGTCCGAAAGAATCACCGAATACGGCATCAGCAACGGTTCGTCCCTTATCATCTTTGTGGGCATCCTGTCCACGGCCGGAAACGTAATGCTCAGCAGCTTTACGACCATGAAATCCTCTCCGGAACTCATCTGGAACTTCATCGGTTTCTTGCTGTTGGTTGTGGGTATATTCTTCTTCATCGTATTTGTCGACGGAGGCGAACGCCGCATCACCGTGCAATACGCAAAGCAAGTTAAAGGCAACAAGATGTACGGCGGACAAACCACCCACATTCCTATCCGCATCAACGGAAGCGGCGTTATGCCAATCATCTTCGCAAGCTCCTTCATGAGCTTCCCGACGATGCTCATCCAGATGTTCGGTTGGCAGGGCGGATTCGTAACGTTCTATACGACGTATATGACTCCGTACGGCAACAATGCGATAGGCAGCGTGGTTTACTACGTCATCATGATTCTGCTGATTGTGTTCTTTGCATATTTCTATGCTCAGATGCAATTCAATCCGGACGACGTGTCCAGAAACATTCAGCAGTACGGCGGCTTCGTTCCGGGTATTCGTCCGGGCAAAGCAACCGCAGATTATTTGAGACGCATTTCCAACCGTATCACGTTGTTCGGAGCAATCTTCCTTGCAATCCTTACGGTTATCCCGACATTCCTGTTCAATGCTTTGGGCGAAGAACTCGGCTTTGCAAGCGCATTCAGCGCAACGGGACTGTTGATCGTAGTCAGCGTCGCTCTGGAACTTAACAAACAGCTTGAATCCCAGATTATGATGCGCCACTACAAAGGCTTCTTGAAATAAGATGAAAAGCATAGTTTTATTGGGTGCGCCGGGGGCCGGAAAAGGCTCCCAGGCGGCCAAAATATCCGCAAAATACGGAATTCCTCACATATCCACAGGCGATATTTTGAGGAGAAACATCAAGGATCAGACGGAACTGGGGAAACTTGCCGAGGCTTACATCAAGGCAGGCGATTTGGTTCCGGACGGTCTGGTCATCGACATCGTTAAGGACAGGCTTGAAAAGTCCGATTGCGAAAACGGCTATATATTGGACGGTTTCCCGAGGACTATAGCTCAGGCCGAAGCTTTGGACAAGGTGGCCAAAATCGACGTTGCGATTAACATCGTTGTTCCGTTTGAGGTCATCGAACAAAGGTTGACGGGAAGGCGAGTCTGCATATGCGGCGAAACCTATCACGTTTCAACTCTCGGCGGAAAAACGACTTGCGAAAAATGCGGAAAACCGCTGTTTGTTCGCGACGACGACAAGATCGAAACGGTGAAGGCCAGATTGCAGGTTTATTTGGACCAGACCGCGCCGCTTATCGACTATTACGCCCGCAAGGGAATTTTGGTTGACGTAGAAGGCAAGGACACGGTGGAAACAACCTTCGAAGAGGTCAGAAAGGTGCTGGAGTAGATTATGATTACACTTAAAAATTCCGAAGAAATCGAGAAAATGCGAGTGGCAGGCGCGATTGTTCGCGACACGCTGCTGCTGATGGAACAAAGTGTCCGTCCGGGAATTTCTACAAAGGAATTGGACAAACTTGCCTACGACTTTATCATAAGTCGAGGGGCAAAACCTTCATTCTTACATTACAACGGTTTTCCGGCTTCCATTTGCACGTCCGTTGACGAACAGGTGGTTCACGGCATTCCGTCCGGAAGAAAACTGAGAGAAGGGGAGATAATCAGCGTTGACTGCGGCGCAGTCATCGGAGGTTATCACGGCGATGCCGCAAGAACCTTCGCAGTCGGAAAAATCAGTGCAGAGAAGCAAAAACTTATCGACGTAACCCGCGAAAGCTTTTTTAAGGGTGTCGAAATGTTTAAGGAAGGCAACAGATTGGGCGATATTTCGCA
Organism: uncultured Faecalibacterium sp.; assembly: GCA_964495385.1. Taxonomy (GTDB): domain Bacteria; phylum Bacillota; class Clostridia; order Christensenellales; family CAG-917; genus CAG-1138. The sequence goes on along the minus strand of CAZBVO010000016.1, from coordinate 4,046 downwards.
CGCTGTTCAGGCTTATGCCGAATCCTTCGGCTACGGAGTAGTCAGGGCTTTGGTCGGCCACGGAATAGGCAGAAAGATGCATGAAGATCCGTCGGTTCCGAATTACGGACGAGCAGGACACGGCATGCGGCTGGAAAAGGGTTTGGTGCTTGCGATAGAACCGATGATAAACCTCGGTACCTACGACGTCGAGCAACTCGAAGACGGCTGGACCATCGTTACTGCCGACGACATGCCTTCCGCACATTATGAAAACACCGTCGCTTTGACGGAAAACGGAATAGAAATTCTGACGCTATAAGGAGCTATGATGGAAATAGGTTTAGGTTCGGTGGTGCTGAGCACCGCAGGAAGGGACAAAGGCAGATTTTTCATCGTCGTCGAAATAGTTGACGGCAACTATGTCCGTATCGCCGACGGCGAGTACAGACCGCAAGAAAAAGCAAAACTTAAGAAAATTAAGCACTTAAAATCAAACGGCGACGCCGTGCAAAAGCTGGCCGACAAGTTCAGCGAAGGCAAGCAGGTGTTTGACGCGGAAATCCGCAGCGCACTGAGAATTTATAACGACAAATAAACGGAGGAATTTAATGGCTAAGGACGATGTTATCGAAACGGAAGGCAAGGTTATAGAAGTTTTGCCGAGCGCGCAGTTCAAAGTTCAGCTGGCGAATGGCCACGTTATATTGGCTTATCTGTCGGGCAAATTGAGAATGAACTATATCAGAGTTCTTGAGGGTGACAAGGTTAAAATTGAACTGAGCCCTTACGACCTCACCAAAGGTAGAATAACCTGGAGAGATAAAAACTAACAACATACGGAGGTAAGATATGAAAGTTAGACCATCGGTTAAACCTATGTGCGACAAGTGCAAGGTTATCAAAAGAAACGGCAAAGTTATGGTTATTTGCTCCAAGTACAAAAACCATAAGCAAAGACAAGGTTAATTTTTAAAACGTCATACGGGTTCCGACGGGAGGGGGCGGCTGATTGTTGCCAACATTCCGATTTAAAAGGCAACGATTTCCTGAACGAACGAACCAAAAATATTATTATATTCAGAATTTATTGGAGGTAGCTTAATGGCACGTATTGCTGGCGTGGATCTGCCACGCGAGAAGCGTCTTGAGATCGGCTTGACTTACATTTATGGCATCGGCCGTCCAACCGCAAACAAAATTTTGAACGAAACAGGCATTTCCGGCGACGTCCGCGTAAAGGACCTCACCGAAGATCAAATCAGCTTGCTTCGTGACTACATTGAAAAAGAACTGCACGTAGAAGGCGACCTTAAACGTGAAGTTATGATGAACATCAAACGCTTGATGGAAATCGGTTGCTACAGAGGCGTCAGACACCGTAAAGGTTTGCCTGTTCGCGGTCAAAGCACCAAACAGAACGCTCGTACCCGTAAGGGCCCGAAACGCACTGTTAGCCGTAAGAAGAAATAAGGAGGCGTAATATGGCTGGAAAGAAAGTTATCAGAAGGCGTAAAGATATTAAGCGCATCGAAAAGGGCGCTTGCCACATTCACGCTTCGTTCAACAACACTATCGTTACCATCACCGACACTCTCGGCAACACCATCAGCTGGTCCAGCTCGGGCAAACTCGGTCTGAAGGGCAGCAGAAAGGCTACGCCGTTTGCAGCTCAGATGGTTGCCGAAGATGCAGCAAAGGTTGCATACGATCAAGGTCTGCGCACCGTCGAAGTTTTCGTCAAAGGTCCGGGACAAGGCCGTGAATCTGCTATCAGAGCTATGGCCAACGTCGGTCTTGAAGTTACTTTGATCAAGGACGTTTCTCCGATTCCTCACAACGGATGCCGTCCGCCAAAACGTCGCAGGTTATAAGGAGGTACTTATAAATGGCTAAATATACTGGTCCTGATTGCCGTCTTTGCCGCAGAGAAGGTTGCAAACTCTTCCTCAAAGGCGAAAAATGCTATTCGGCTAAATGCACTTTGGATAAGAGAGCTGCAGCTCCTGGTCAACACGGCGCAGCAAGAAAGAAGAACAGCGGCTACGCTATTCAGCTTCGTGAAAAACAAAAAGCAAAGAGAACATACGGCATTTTGGAAAAACAATTCAAAATGTACTACGAACGCGCAGAAAAAATGCGTGGCGTAACCGGTGAAAACATGTTGATTCTCATCGAAAGAAGACTTGACAACGTCGTTTACTGCCTCGGCCTCGGCTCCTCCAGAGCAATGGCTCGTCAAATCGTAAACCACGGTCACATCACCGTCAACGGCAAAAACGTAAACATTCCGTCTTATCAGGTTAAAGCAGGCGACGTCATCGCCGTCAAAGAAAACAAGACCGACAAGGCTGTGTTCGCCGATATCAAAGCCGGCAACGTTAAAGTCAATTTGCCGAAATGGCTCAGCTTCAACAACGAGACTCTTACCGGTAAAGTTGAACAGCTTCCTACCAGAGAAGACATCAGCTTGAACATTCAAGAGCACCTCATCGTTGAGTTGTACTCTAAATAATTTGCTTAGAGCAGCAAGTTAAAAAAAGGAGGAATCTGTCTAAATGGAAATGATCAAACCGAAAATTACTTATGAAGAGAACACGGAAAAGGGCAATTATGCGAAGTTCGTCATCGAGCCTTTGGAGCGCGGCTACGGCACGACTCTCGGCAACAGTCTTCGCAGATTCTTGCTGTCGGCTTTGCCGGGTGCAGCTCCTGTTGGTATTCAGATTGCCGGCGTAGATCACGAATTCAGCACCATCAAAGGTGTTCGTGAAGACGTAACCGAGATCATTCTGAACATTAAGGGCCTTGCCGTCAGAATCACCGATTCCAAGGATAAAATCGACCGCAAAGAACTCACTCTTTACAAAAACACCGCCGGTCCTGTTCATGCAAGTGATATTAACGTTCCTTCTGATGTTGAAATCTTAAACCAAGACCTCTACATTTGCAGTTTGGAGGAAGGCGCAGTGCTCGATATGAAAATCTTTGTCGACAAAGGCAGAGGATACGTTCCTGCTTCGCAGAACAAAGACAGCAAATGCCCAATCGGATACATTCCGGTTGACTCCATCTACACGCCTGTTTTGAAGGCAAACTACTTTGTCGAGAACACCCGCGTCGAGCAAAGCATCGACTTTGACAAACTTACGCTGGAAGTTCTTACAAACGGCACCGTCTCTGCGGTTGAAATCACCTCCAGAGCGGCAAAGATCATGAACGATCATCTGCGTCAGCTGGTTCTGTTGTCCGGCGATCCTGATACCGACACTACGTTCGGCGTCGGCGATGACGACAAACAACAGAAACTGCTCGGAAAAACCATCGAAGAAATGGAATTTTCCATCCGCAGCTACAACTGCCTCAAACGTGCCGGCATTCAAAACGTCGGAGATCTCATCAAACTTTCCGAGGACGATATGCTTAAGATTAAAAATCTGGGCAGAAAATCCCTTGACGAAATCAAAGAAAAACTTGCTGAACTGGGTTTAAGTTTACGCAATAAAGACGAGTAAGGAGAATTAAATATATGGAACCGAAAAAATTAGGAAGACCTACCGACCAACGTATGGCTGTTCTGTACAATCAGGCATCCGAATTGCTTTGGTACGGCAAAATCGAAACAACGGTCGACAGAGCAAAATCCGTAAGAAGAATTGCTGAAAAAATGTTGACCTTGGCCATCAACACTTATGAAGACACCGTTACCGTCCAAAAGGAAAAAACCAACCTTAAAGGCGAAAAGGTTAGCGTTGACTTCACCAATGACGGCCCTACCAAACTTGCAGCAAGACGTAAAATGATGTCCAAACTTCGCGACCTTCAGGAAGTTAAGGCAGACAAAGAGTCCAAAGCCGCATTCAAGGCTCGTACTGCAGACATCAAACACCCGCTGATCGAAAAAATGTTCAACGAATATGCTCCTAAATATGCTGAGCGTAATCGCACCAACGGTCAGGGCGGTGGATACACTCGCGTTTTGAAGCTCGGCAAACGCCGTGGCGACAACGCCGAAATGTGCATCGTCGAACTCATATAGTTAAGCTACTAAAAACCCCTCCACTTAC
>CAZBVO010000015.1:0-35138 GCA_964495385.1 uncultured Faecalibacterium sp. | reverse complement strand
TCTTCTCTATCTCGGCACATAAACAGACACTTCATAGCCAAAGTGGGGTCGGCCGCAAAAGCCTTCTTGAACAGAACGATACAATCTTCATCGCTGCGGTTTCTATAAGAACCGCTAAAAGCAAATAAATCGTATACAGGGTTCAGAGTGCTACAATGAGTACGAGCACAGTTTTCAGTATAAGTATAATTGATTTCAGTTTTCAAAGCATTAAACATATTCATAAATTATAATCTCCTTTTTGCTTTATGTATAAATTATAGCATAATTTTTTTTTATTTTTTCAACCCGGGCGATTTAATGTCTAATTTTTATAAAAGTAAAGGAGGCCAAAGCCTCCTTTATTCTTCGTCATCTTCAATTATTTCAAAATTAACGCAACTATTCGCGTGAACTTTAAGTAAAGCATCCGCAGATACCTCTAATTGCTGAAGAAGTAAATTATTTAAAGCTTTATGATAATCCATAGGGAACTTAACATTTTCTTGATAAACACCTGCGTTTTTCTTTAAAACAAGATATTGTTCTTCTTCTTTCATCATTATATCACACCAGATTTTTAAATCTTCTATAACTTCTCCGAAAATAGGCATAGCTTTTAATAGCGTAATAGGATAAGTAATACCGCCATTACACATCCTATGCCAATAGTAGCAAAGTGAAGAATTGATAAAAGCGTAGCCAAGATAATAACTTTCTTTATCTTTAAAATAAAGAGACATTTTTCCTGAGCGAGATAAAGTGCGCTTGGTTCCAGTGGTAAAATACCTACAGGTATTGGGCACGTCCATTTTATATTCGGTAGGTTTAGTGCTTAAAAGGCTGTTTAAAGTTTTCTTTTGCGTCAGCCATTTTTCAACAATATCTTCAGTTCCCTTTTCAATACGATACAAAACTTCTTCTTTATTATTTTGAATTGTAGTTGGAAGTAGATTGTTTAAAAAGTCATTATTTAGCACCGTTTCTCTGTCTTCAGAGCGAAATCTAATAAAAGGAGCCACTTGATATCCCTTTTTTTCTGGTTCAATAATAGTAATTGCGGCGCGTGTTGAATTAGCTTCGTTAGAATTAAAAATACCAAACTTTTTACCTTTAAAAATATTCGCAGGAACGTTATCAAACGCAAAAATGCGGCCACCGCAAGTATTTAGCTCTTTGCGCAAAACTTTAAAAGTATTGCCCCCAAGGAAACTGTGCGGCGTAATAATAACGCAGGGAACTTTTTCAAAAATGACCTTCTCCATAAATGCTACATATAATTCTTTAGTGGAAGCCGCGCAAGGATAATGATAATTCGTTAAATTATTTTGTTTACCGTAAGGAGGATTGGAAATAATTTTACAATTATCAGGGAAATGAACTTCTCCCTGTAAACAATCTCCACTAATCATATGAACATTTTCAGCACATTCGCCATATTTATTAATAAGGATGGCTTTACAAATTTTCATTGCGGTTTCGTCAATATCATACAAGTAAATACGCCCTCGCCGTAGAGTTTCTATTGCTAAATCATATCCCATTGTTTCTAGCACTGAGAGAATTAGATTGCCAGTACCGCAGCATAAATCGCAAATATTATCTCCAGGCAACTCCAATAAATAATTGGCCATTACATTAGCAACGTCTATTGGAGTATAATATTTACCCATAGCTTTCTTTTCAATTTTATTTTCATAAGCCAAACCATCTTCATAAAGTCCGCCAAGGCGGTCTGGCGCAAAAAACTCATTAGGAAAAATAGAAGATAAAATCTTATCCCAAGCTTGAGATAAACCTATTTCATCAATTAAATTATGATATTCCTACAGTGTTTTCATACTTTATCTCCTTTATTTAATATTAAGATGAACACTAATACTTTGTTTTAGCTGCTTACCGCTACTAATTTTTGTATAATAATACAGTTCATCTTCTTTAAAAATATCTTTCATTTCAAAATAAAAAATAGAATTAATTTTAATACCACTAATGCGGCCATTCGAGCCTCTCGCATATCGATATTCAACTTTATCTTTTGGAATGGCTACAGTATCTTTGATGAGTATACAATCAACGCTATTCATAGCTTCTCGAAAGGCTTTAGGCGTATAAACTTTAACTTTATTTTTACCTGCGCTGCGGATTTCTGACCCTTTAAAATCAACGTGTTTAATTAACTCATTGGCAGGAAAATAAATTAAACCATTATCTTTTGAATAAGTAGCAATATAATCAATTTGTTTATTATTCAAATAACTATTCATAATATTTTCTAAATAGTCAGAATTAGTAAGGGGAATGTTATGTCCCAAATGATTAAAAATATTATCATTTTCATTAAAACTATCAAGGATTTTTTGTGCGGCTTCAGGGAAAATACGACCAGCCGCAAGTTTAGGATAGAGCTTGCCTTCTTCAGTAATACACAAATCAAAATCCCCGCCAAGAGAAAGAGGTTCTTTTACTTCAATAGTAATAGTTTTTCCTTGACTATTGGTTAAATAAATATCAGAGGCATCGCAATTACCGTATTCTTTAAGAGTGTAAAACTCGTTAGAATAAAGATGTCGCAAATTAAGTTCAGTAATATTTTCTACATAATCCAACTGGTATAATTTTGCCAATGTGGCACAAATATTAATTTCAGTCAAATAACCAGGTTGTAAGTTTTTACCACTATCATAGCAAGAAGAAAAACTACGAAACATAGCAGGACTGCGCTTTAAAAGAGAAGACACACCTTTTAAAAAATCTTCTTTACTTAAAAAAGAAGAGTTTTGTTTAAAGTATTCATTTAAGAACTTTATTTCTTGAACAGTATAAACCAATTTAATTATTTCCATAATTTTTCTCCCTAATTTTATATATAAATTATAACATAATTTTTTATAAAAATAAAAAAGCCAAGAACCTATTAAGTTCTTGGCTTTACCAAAAGGAAAGGAGTTATAAAACATATGAAAGGAATTATAAGAAACGTTTGGTGCCAGCGTAGGGCTCGAACCTACATTGAGCAATTATAAGTTGCCTATTTTAACCTATTAAATTATACTGGCAAATAAATCGGCAGACAATAATCAAAGTTTGACCAGAACCTATTATTATCTGCCTTTCCTTTAACTTCCAAGAACTCTAAAGTCAATGCGCAAGATAGTCAACTTGGCTATTGCTTTAACCGAGAAACCAAAGATTTTAGGTTTCTAACAGAAGGCTCACTGTGGGCACTTACAGGAATGGGCAGAGGTGCGTGAGACGGCTTGCAGGTAAACTGCTGTGTAAAAGGAAACTTGTGCGTGATAGGTGTTCCTTAACCTACTGGAAATCTACCTTGAATATGGACAGTCATATTCTCAAACCATTGGACGCCTCCGCAAGTTATCTGTCAGCGCTAACTATTGATTTTATAGTAGGTAGGGCATCACCTACGCTTTATTATTACCATTTGGCTCGGAGCCGTCCCATTGCAATAATACAAGCATCCAATTTTTATTTTACATCCTTTTTAGACTTTAGGATATGCGGCACAGCCGCATTGGTGCGCCACCGGGGTGCTGCCCCCCGCACTCTTTGCTTAAAAGGCAAATACTCTACTGCTGAGTTAGTGGCGCATAATGGAAAAGGTAAGATAAAATTACGAGAGACATCTTACCTTTCCTCTAACAAAATCCAAAATATTGTTATTTTCATTAAAAGTAAATTGCTGTATGTCTCTCAAAAACCAGTAAACGAGACTTGAACTCGCAACAGCCAGTTTGGAAAACTGGAACTCTACCAATTGAGCTATTACTGGATATGCGGCTAATGCCGCTTATTTTAAATAATTATTATATGCTTTTAATATATCTTGTTGTCCCAACCAATAATTTCCGCCATTAACAGAAGATAAAGCAGTATAATCAATTTTAGAAAAAATATCTTTTAATTCTTCCACGCTTTTATCTTCTGCCTTTATATAATGCTCAGATTTAGGATTAGTAATATCTTTAATTTCTTTTACTTTTCCAGAATTACCATTAATACTAAAGTCTGCTTCTTTACTCCCTCTTGGTAAAAATATAAAGTCATTAGTTGGAGAGACTTTTACTTGACGTAAATTAATTTCACTTTTTCGTTTAGTCCAAACATAAAAAGAGCAAGGAACATAATAATTTTTACCATCTTCTAATTTAAAATTACAATCAGATAATTTATGTTCAACTATTAAACTCCAATTTTCAGGAAATAATGCTTTAGATTGATTAGTTAATTTACTAAAAGTATCAGGCAAAATAAAAGCGATAGTTTCCGCTCCAATTGTTCTACTATGCTTAATAAATTGCTTCGCAACAGAAGAACGAGGTCCAAAAGGAGGATTACCTAATACAAGAATATGCTTCGCTTCAAAAGGCTTTACTGTTAGCCAATCTTGTTGAATAATACCTGCGACCGCAGGCTCTAAATCATAAGCAACGCAATTGACCTATGAACTAAAACTACCCGTTCCCGCGCTTGGTTCAATGATTAAATCATAAGTATCAATTTCAGGAATTAATTGAATACATTCAGCGGCAATCTAGCGTTGAGTATAAAACTTATCCAAACCCATTTTTAATTACCTCCTAAAACTTTCTCTTTTAATTCATTAGAAAGATACTTTTCTTTCCACCTATTTAATTTCTCATTACTGCCTTTAACAGAAATAGTAATTGAATATTCTTTATTCTGATTATTTTTATTAGCTTCTACAGTGCCGTGAGTGTATCCACCACAAAGAGCAACTTCTTCAATCATCTGTTCTTTAGTTAAAATAAAGAACAAACTATTCTCAAGTTCTTCTTCATTAATATAAATACAATAATAATAATTAATAGGTTGCCAAAGTCTAATCTGCCGAATATTTAAATTATTTCCTTTATTTGTAAAGGAGTTTTTAAACTCATAAATGTTTCCTACATTATCAATAGCATCACCACAATTTTTATTTGCGGAAACACGTTCATAGCCTAATTGATAACAAAGAAACTTTTCACCAAGAGGCGCTTTAGACTGTGCGGTTAAATTAGCAATAGCGTTATAAAAAAGATACCCATTACCGCATTTCCAAACTTCTTCATCTTTTGGAAGATTTTGAAGAAGATTACGAATATTTATACATTTTTGTAATCGATATTCATTTTCATCATAAATATCTTGAATAGTCATATATTTATCGTTCTTTCTATCGTTCATAAAATAAGCGTAAGGGAAGAGGAACGATACTCTTGTTAGATAAGGAGCGACCTTATCCTATCCCTTTTACTTGTTGGTAGCCGCAGTGGAATTCGAATCCACACTGAATAGATTTTAAGTCTACTACCTCTGCCTGTTGGGTTATGCGGCCATATCAGTGCGCTGAAAGCGCACAAGACACATTTCAATTTTATCCAATAACCAATTGTTAATTTAAAGATTGCTGTATGTGTCTTACTTTATATAAATATTATGGCTTCGCCAGCGAGCTTTGCTCGCATAAATTTTTTCTTTTTTCAAATTAAGCATCTTCAACAAATTTCCAAATATAACCATAAGCAGTTTTTTGAATACCTCTACAAGCTTCTCCAATTTTACCAGCTATACTTTGTGGTAAAGCGGTCAATTGATTCTGTTCTTTTATATATCTTCCTGCTTCGGCAATACTTATAAATTGATTTAATTCTTTTAAAGTTGTTTTATCTAACTGTTTAGCTGCTTTTAAATCTTTGGTAGTTTTACCATTATACTTTGTTATTGTTTGACCTTCAATAATATAATCTTTTGAATGATAAGGTAAGTGATAAGCTTTACACCATTTTCTTATTGTATTATCAGTAACTTCAAACTACCGTCCAATTTTAGTAAAATTACCTTCATTTTCAGATAAAAGCTTAAATAAAGTTTCTTTATCAGGACGTTTTACCTTACGCTAAATCATACCACGACATTTATTACATCGTAAAACACCAGGCTAACTGACTTCAACTCCACAGTCTATACAAAAATATTCTTTTTTATATTTTCTTAAAGGAAAAATATAACCATCTAATCTACGACTTTTCCCCTAATTAATGTTAGAAATTACATCATAACCTACATTATACTTTTTAGCAATATCATTTTGAGAAATATCACTATTTAATAACAAATTATAGATTTCTAATATTTGTTCTTTAGATATTTTTATACAACTATTGAGACCTCCTTGCCCACCGGTAGTTTCATTATATCCATTAAAATAAGTATCATAAAAAGAAATATAATAAATTTCTTTTTCATCAAGTTCAGATGGTTCACATTCTTCCAATATTTCAAAAGTAAAATTTTCTATACCATATTTTCTAAAAGCTTGACTCAAAGTTTTTTCATATTCAGAGCTATTTTCATTAAAAGCTCGTCTTTTTTCTTGATTCCATCTACCTTCAATATAAATTGACTATCCAATATAAGAATGCCCATTTAGCTAATTTGTAATTTTATAAATTCCACAAGACATATTTTTATCCTTTCTGTCCTTTTAAAAATAAAGCAAAGAGGAAGAGAAAGGACTACTCTTGTCAAACAGTTAATTACTCTGTTCTATCCTCTGCTTTACTATGACTGCCCCGGTAGGACTCGAACCTACATATCACACTTCAGAGGTGCGCTTCCGACAGTTTTAGAGACTGCATTCTTGACCATTAGAATACGGGGCAATATTTGAGCGGCAAAGCCGCTCAAGGCTCAATTAAAACTTATTTACGCCCAATATAAATGTTTTATTAAATTGCTGTGTGAGCCTTAATATAATGAATTATTTTCTATAACTCATTTATTGTATATATATTATACCATAAATTTTTTATTTTTTCAAATTCTTTTTTCGTGCGGCCGCAACTGCGGGGTCGATAGGGGTCCAGATTGTGCTTTCGGGCATTATATCGCCGCAAGTGCACTCAAAACTACCTTCACCGGCCTTACTATACCAAGTAGAGCCACTGCCAAGCACATAATTCTGTTGTTCAGAAATGACATAGCATTCGCTGCCCATCATCCCTGCTTTGCTATCTACTGGAATATGCTGCGCACTTTCAATATCATCAGCAATAAAATTATATACACCAGGAATAATCTGGTTTAATTTTTTATACATTATTATTCCTCCTTTTTTATTATTCCAAAAAGGGAAGGTAAAGTTGGTCTTTTTCGACCAACATAAAAACGAAACGGCGCACCGAGGTGCCGACCCCCATAGGGCTACGAACCCTACCAACCGCTTTCAAGACGGTGCTCACCGCCGGGTGAGATGATGCGCCATAAAGAGAGGCATGGCCTCTCAAAGTTCTTCTTCAAGGTTCATCAGTTTCACAGTTGCCGCATCAACTCCATTGATAGCATCTGCAAAATACTGCCGCATATTATCCATATATTCCTTAGCCTCTTCAAATCGCTTACAAGCTTCAGCGAACTTCATTCTTGCTCTATTCTTGCGCTTAGTCGCAATTTTAACATCACAACGAGCCTGTGCAAGCGCGCAACCCTGCTCCCAATCAAACTTATCATTAGGATGACACTTGGCCACAGCGCGCACAACCTTACCAGCATAATGAGAAGTGCAAATTATAGCATTCTTATCATCATAATAAAAATTATACTTACTCATAAACAAACCTCTTTCTTTTGGTTAGAGAAAGAGGTTTACCTCTTTCTCAATTAAATAAACTTCTAATCTTATTTACAATTTTAGCGAACCATTTACCGGGCTTGGACTTGTAAGGCTTTTTAACAATAATGCCTTCGACTTCGTTGTCAACAACGCCCCACGCCTCTTCGATTGAATACTCATAAGGCCAGATGAAATAACCTTCGTTACCCCAGTCAGTTCCCCAAGAGTTTAGAACCTTCCAGCCGCTCTTATCCCACCCAACAAGTGTGGTGCAGTGTCCCCCGGCATAATCTTTTTCCTTAAAGTCAGAAGCAAGAATGCCATTCTCGTCAACTTCCATATCATTATACCAATTCAAAGCAATCGTAACGGGGAAACCAGCCATAAGAGCCAACTTAATAGAATTAGCGTCAGTCAAGCGCACATATTCGCTGATGTGATGCGGCTGGGCCACGGGATAAAGGGCGTCTCCTTGGGCCTCAAAAAGCTTAATAGCTTTCGGCACTTCTTCATTGTAAGGAAATAAAGCCTTACTACAATCGCCATATTGCTTAATTGTAGCCAGAGCATCACGCATAACCAATCCTTCGCCCTTATAAGAAGTCTTGCGGCGATTGCCATAAATGTAACCAATGCTCAATTCGGTATCATCATTATTTTGAGTATAATTATAATACTCAAGAATTGAAGATAGAGAGTGCGCGACACAACTTCCTGTCGATAACTAATTCTTCACTCGCCGCATCTTCAGCTCAAACTCTTCAGGGAAAATCTAAACCGTGCTTTTAGCGCAAGTTAGTTTATAATCACGAACATCAGGAGGGCTAAAAATTGCTCCGAATGCTCTTTCAGTATTATCCATTGAAATCTTCCTTTCAATCTTTTTCTTTTACAAAGCAGGCGGTGAGATTTGAACTCACGTGGGCTTACGCCGACGGCTTACAAGACCGTTCCAATCGACCAACTATGGGACGCCTGCATATAAAGGCTATCGTTCATTTACTCCATAAACGCTAACCTTGCGGGTTGCCTTATGCTACCCCCTGCCATCAATTACTTGATAGACTTTATATCTGGGATTTCCGTAACTCTACCCAGGATTATCGCTCTTGATGGATAACCGCCAATTTCGCAGTTACGATGAGACAACATAGTTTTATGACATATATGTTTTGGTCAGCACAATAAATACAAAGGAGTTTTCATTATGAAAACTTATTGCGAGAGGATGGATTTGAACCATCGTTCTCCACCTTATGAGGGTGGCGAGATAACCGCTTCTCTACTCCGCAGTATATAAAAGCCATACTTAAAAACGCATCCTTACGGACTGTGAAAAAACTGTATGACCCAGCGACGATAAGTCGCAGTTTTAGGAACGGCGTAGCCATTTCAAGGCGCTTTTTAATTATACATACGCTTCTACCAATTGAGCTACCTCCTGACTATCAGGAGGAAAGGATTTGAACCTTTAACATTATGTTCCAAAAATCATTAAATTGCTGTTTGTGCCTTTATTAATGTTTTACGTAGTAAAACATTAAAGTTGATTAATTCTGTCCAGAAGAGAAGGGATTTTCTTGCCGCCATTACTATTGGTTACAAGTGCTTCAGGGAAATACTTATCAACTACCCAGCGACGGATTTCAAAGAATACAGGATTGCGTGTCTTGGTAGAGCCATCCTTATATTCTACGGTAATGGGAGTATTACAATAAGTCTTAAACTCCTCAATTTCTGCGGGTGACTGTTCCTTCATAAAAGATAGAACATCATCAGCCTTCATATGAGCCATATCATCATAAGCTTTAATTTCAATCATATTAATCAATATCCTTTTATATATTATTTTATAAGGGAGACGCGGTTTTATGCGCTAACCGCAAACGCTTACGCCAAAAGAAAATAAAGTAAAACAGAAAGGAACTATGAACACTAAACAGTCCAGGCAGGATTTGAACCTACGAGATACATGAGTCAAAGTCATGGGCCTTAACCACTTGGCTACTGGACTATATAAGTGTCGAGCTGAAAACTACTCCTCGACTGGTGGGCGCTACTCCACAGTTTTAGTGCGCAAAGAAAAATAAAATGGTAAAAACAAACTAATAATAACCCATAGAAAACGTCAGATTTGAACTGCTCCTGAAAGTCCCAAACTTCCCGTGCTACCCTTACACCACGTTCTCTATATAAGTGCTGGATATTTTTTAAGCGCACCCCCTCCAGCCGGGTTTCCTATTTACTGGCATAGGCAGCCCGTGTTGTCCTTACGAACAACCGAATAAGATACTATCTTATCCCTTATGACCCTAAACCGTGTCGAACGATTCTCTTCACCGTGAGAGGGTGATATCCTTGCCAACATAGACGATAGGGGCATATTTAAAAGACATCTTCATATTCTTCATCAAAATCGATATAATACAAGGAAGCAAGTTCATCACTTTCAATGCTACAAAGGAAATCATCTAAATAATTCATATCTTTCCCTCGCTTTGTAGTAGAAAAACCTTTCAGGTTTTTCTAACTACATTATATCATAATTTTTTATATTTTTCAAAATAAGGAAGGCACCATAGTCGAAATGGATGGATATCAACCCACGCAAGGATTAGCAGTCCTACTCCAGAACCTTCTGGATTTACCTTCCATATACTGCGCTTTGTGAGCGCAGTGAACAAAGGCGCATTTCGGCGTAGCGCTCCGCCGCAGCAGCATCACTGGGAATCCTGTTTAGGAAGGGATTTCCTTTCTACCCGTTTTACTCTCGGTAAAATCTTAAACCCGAATAGGACTTTTTAAAGATTAAAGTACTATCATGATAACTGATGGTTGTTTGATTCTCGCTGCTTTAGCACATACCCATCAAAGCATTTGCCCCTCTAGTTTTGTTTCTTTTTATAAATGATGGGACAAAACTCTCTTATAAAAACCCATAAATGTCTTTACCTTCTATTGGACTCGAACCAATAACCACTGAGGACAACTCTCAGCCGCTCTAACCTATTAAGACGTAAGAAAGCATATTGGGCGATATTTATAAGTCATAGGTCGCCACTCCTATTATCACATTTACTTTCGTTTTCTTTATTTGGACTGCGAATGCAAATGACAAGCTACATATCTCAAAGAGCCAGTAGTAGTTTAATGTGAAAATCCATCCTCTCTCGCAGCGGACAAAAGCCCATATTGAGGATTTGTGCCGAGTTCCTCTTCTCGTTGGTGGGCGATAACAGATTTGAACTGTTACGCTTTCGCGGCACATTCTAAGTGTGCTGGGTCTACCTATTCCCCCAACCGCCCTTATTTGGGGCAAATGCCCCAAAATGTTGCTCTTCCGCACTTTTTATTTCAGTCTCGAAGTTGGAAGTCTTAATTGAGACCACTCATTGTTAAGTCTTATATTATAACAGAGAAGATACTTAACGAGAACCTCTGGGTATATAACGAAATACCTCGCCCTTTACAGCTTTAGCCGATGGGTTTAAGTTTTTCCTTACTTTATACAGAAAATAAACTTCATTTATTTTCTGTATATATTATACCATAATTTTTTTCTTTTTTCAAAAAATATCAGAAAGAGGACTTCTAAAAGCCTTAATGAAACTTGCGATAGTATCCTCGACTTCCTTTTCAGTCATCTTGCGAGTAGATACCTTTACCTCCGGCTTCTTTGCGGCAGTGGCCTTGGGGTCAGGGGTATGCGCCTCTTCACATTCGTCCTGATGCTCGCAAGAGCAACAATCACACTCAGAATGGTGAAAATCATAAATCATCTGACGCACATCATCAATGCTCGGACTATCCTCACCGATAGCACAGCAATATTCATCGATGGCCACAGTAGCATTGCGCAACGCTTCCTCGATAGCTTCAGTCTTCTGCTTACGCTCATTCACACTCTTACGTGCGGCTGCAATTACAGTATTAATGGTTTCATCAGTTGCGCCATTAGTCATAGCATCAACCAGCATATCATAAAGAGTATTATCCATATCCTTTTTCTCCTTTTTCTTATAAAGGAAGTTTTTCCTTTATTTTGTATATATATTATAACATAATTTTTTTAAAAAAACAAGTTTTCTTCAATTACTGATACCAATTCGCCTTTAGATAAAGATTTCGGGCCAACAGTAAACTCAATAGAAGGAAATATTAAATCATTTACTTGATTTACAAAATCTTCGTTTGATAAATCGCTATTATTCTTAATAAAATAATTACTACTTGCGGACCTGTTCAAGTCAAATGAGGGTTTTCCAGCGTTTCCACCCACGCGTTGAATACGGAAATCCGCATTCTCTTTAGTTGTGAAAGCAAATAAATCACTTGTAGTTTTTTCTTTTACTTTCTTACGGGGCTTCGCTTGCCTTTCCCATACTTGAAAAACACAGGGAACCGCAATTTCTTCTTTGTTTAAAAGCATAAAATTACAATTTACTAATTCTATCTCTTGGGTTAGATGAAAGTTTAAATCTAATCTATTTTGAACAGAAGTTTTCTTAAAAGATAAAGGCAAAATAAAAGCAATAGTATCGCAAAACTTTGCGCTTTCATTAAAAAATCTAACTGCTAAACTATTTTGCTATCCAAAAGGAGGATTACCTAATACAAGAATAGAGCTAAATATATTAAATTGTGTTTTGTTAACATTAAACCAGTCTGCTTTTTCTATGTTATCATTTTCTGGATTGATGTCATAGGCAAAAACACTTGCGGCCGCAGGTATATCCTTAATAAAATTACCCGTTCCTGCGCTTGGCTCAATAATACAATCAAACTTATTTAAGTCTAAAATATTTAAGCATTGTTTAACCACTTCATCTTTAGTATAAAAACGGTCAAAAATATCTTTCTAACCATTACTTTTGGTTTCACCAGCCATTAAAAATCCTCCTTTATAGAGTATTTAGGAATAAAATAATTATAGAAATCTTTATTATTAATGGCGCATTGCATCCGTTTTTGTGTTTTATGGTCACGTTTAAAGCGAGGCCGCACAAGATTAGGAGTATTTTCTTTCCATCTCTTGGCTAAAGCAATGCGTTTTGTTTTCCATCGAATATCATCAGCTTTATCATTAGAAATTGTATTGATTAGTTCTTCACAATCTTTAACGATATTCATATCAAACAATTGATGCCATTCATTACCGTCAATAAATAGGATTACTTCTTCTACAATATTGACCTTATTTTTTTCCCAAAAACCAACAAAAAGATAAAAACTATCTGTATTAGTAGCATTTCTAAAGAAACTTGCCATTTCTACGTCAGAACCTTTTTGTTCAACTTTAATAGAAACAGGACGTCCGTTAAGAGCGCCGTCCCATTTACAAGTATAATTACCCCCTTCAAAAGGCTTGATATTATACTTTTCTTTAATATAATCTTCAAAAATAAAACCGTGTTTCTGACGTTCCATAATTATCAATCCCTTTTCTTTTTTGCGTAAAAAACCAATTCCATTAATTTTTTCTACACATATTATACTATAATTTTTTTAATTTTTCAAAGAAGATAATTTATTGAAGCAATCATACTTAATTTCTCATAATCTATATAAGCGCGCGTTAAATACCAATTATCATAAACAATTAAAAATCTATGCTCATCGTTAAACTCTTTAACTCCCGCAATAACAACAGAATGATTTTTATAACATCCTCGGCCATCACTGTTCAATGATAAAATAATTGGCACATCTTTATCAACTAATTCTTTAATCTTTTTCCAAGTGAAACCAATACCTTTACCATAAGCTCTTTTGGTTTTCTTTCCAGAAGCTTCATCAAAAATAGTTTTTATCATAAAGGGATTGGTGCCACTTCCATCCCCATTATAGCCATGTTTGAGAGCGATACTCTCAACCTTATCATAAGTCTCTTGCGGCTAACCTTCAGAAAGAATAGAAGTTATACAGACCAAAGAACAATCATTATCCTTACCATAATCGTTCTATCGCAAAGGTGTATAACCATCAATCACTTTAGTAGTCACTTTCATTACCGGCCCATAAGTATCGCATACGTATTGAAATAAATTATTATTATTTAATCTCATAATTTCTCCTTTATAGTAAAAAATAAAGGGGAATTACTCCCCTTTATTTTATTCCATAGTAAAGTTCAGCATTTCACTCAAAACAGGATTAGCCTGAAGGTTCCAAGAAGGTCTAATAGTTCCTTCAAGAATTAAGATTTCCTTATCATCATCCATCCAAGAGACAGAAATAATCTCATTATCGCCAATCACGTCAATGACTTCGCGCAGAACCAACTCAACGTCCTCTTCACGATGAACGCAATTCAGATTGATGCTATCATTAAACTTGCGCTCGGTATCATACCAGTTGGCAAAAGCGCTAACTTCAATGCCCTCAACGCACTCAATAGTATGAGTAGTTTCGTTAGCAAAAGTTATAATAACTTTATTCATTGGATTTCTCCTCCTCTAATTTATTTTCCAATATATTTAGAAAATCAAGAACAGTAAATGAAGGAAATTTGATAAAGTAAGGGTCATTTTCTTCCAAACTCAATAGCTGTTTATTATAAACGTTTAAAAATAAGCTTGGATTAAAGTCCTCATCTTTACGAATATAATGTTCATAAAGATATAAACAACCTTCAAGTACATTAGGCTCTAATTCAGGGCGTTGATTAAGCGCGCCGCAATATACAAAATAAAAGAAAGCCATCATATCATAAGCCTTTTCCCGCAAGCGCTCTTCATCTACACCCAGTTCTCTTGCGCGTTCAATAGCATACATACAGTTGCGCGCCGCACCGGGAATTGCACGATACCAAAAAGCGAAATCGTCAATACGAGTTAATGAATGTTCATTATAAGTCCAGCGAATAAATACTTCATCACATTCAAAGATTTCTCCATCGCCGCAGACCAGTCTACAAAGCATATTAAAGCCAATATCTTCATTAGCATATCCATCTTGCTCATTGAACCAGATACTATTTTCTGTAAGAAAACTTCTTTTATACACCTTACCCATAAGACGATTATGAAAAGGGTATACAATTTCATCGCAGCATCCGCTCTTTCCCTTTTGGTCATTGTGCGCAAAAGAGAACATATTAACGTGCGGGTTCATTGCGATTGTATTAACTACTCTTGTAAAAATAGCATTATCCCAAACAGTATCACCGCAGTCAATAAAAGTGATATATTCATCCATTGCAAAGGTCATACCAGCATTACGTGCGGCCGCAGGCCCTCTATTAATAGGTTGCTTGTGATAAATAATATTATAGTAATTTCTAAACAAGTTAATAATTTCTTCATAATTATTATTCTGCGTAGAACAATCATCAATTATAATTATTGAACCTATTGGAAGATGGGGCTGATACCCTATAGAACATAGGGTAGCAA
Organism: uncultured Faecalibacterium sp.; assembly: GCA_964495385.1. GTDB lineage: Bacteria > Bacillota > Clostridia > Christensenellales > CAG-917 > CAG-1138. Next base: position 20,126 of record CAZBVO010000015.1, on the reverse strand, counting down.
ACAGCCCATTCGCATCATTATAAATAGGAATTACAATATCAATCATTTTCGTTCCTCAAGTAATCATTTAAAATATGTTGTCCGTATACATTCAAAGGCGCAAAACCATCAATAAGTTTAGGTGGAAATACATTATATACTGTGCGCGCCGTCATATCACCGTTAGCGTAATAAGTAAACTCAACGTCATTCTCAATCATCGAGCGCACAGGTTTATGAATATAACTTACAATAGTGTCTAAATCGCTGGCCGCAATTTCTTCGTTAGTATAGAACCTATCATCTAATACCGTTCCACCTTTTGGAAACATTTCATCGATTTTTTCCCACATTTTGATAGTCCTCCAATATCTTCAAGAATTGTTGTGCCTGTGAATAGTGCATATTATAAGGGGAAATCTTTTTCAAATATTCTATTGCGCCCCTGTCAATATGTGACTGAAGAATAAAATTATATTTTGCCTTTAACAATTCACAAATATTTTCAATCGGGAAATTAGGGTCTTTATTGGTTTCGTATTGAGAACCAAAGCAACCCTTTAAGCAAATAGGCGAATAAAAACAAGTATCACATTGCGGACTACACAGAGTATCATTAGAAAGTAATACTCTCGTAGCGAATTCGGGATTATTACCCTTAATATCTACAATCTGCCCATCTTCTACAATAAAATGACCATAAAGCAATTTATTATAAGCCGTGCGATGGCAGGGACAAATAGCCATATCACCAAGCCGCACAGTTAGACTATCACTAATAGTGCAACCTTTAAAAGTATCCGCAAAAGTAAGCGCATAAGGCACATATCCTAAATCCTTACCGTCTTCATTAAAAATCATTTTATTAAAAAAGGCTTCATTACTGCCTAATTTACTTACTTCTTTCTCTTGGAGATATTTAAGAAAAGCAATATAATCATCAATATTTTCTTTCGTCCAACCTTCATTACGCACTTCGAGCATCATAATATTCTCAACGCGACGATTATATTTTTCACACATTTCTTCCCACCATTTATAGTTTTCAATCCATTGAGATACATTACAAGCCGCTACCATAGGATGGAAATAATAGTTATTGCGCGCTGCGAATAAGAAAAGGTCTTCGTAGTATCTATCATCACGCACGTCCTTATTATTTAAAGGACGATAATTATCAACAATTTTACCATCAACACTTATAGAGAAGCAAAGCCGCACTCCTGCGCATTCATAAGCATTGATATAATGCTGTATCTTTTGAGTTTGAACAGGGTTAAGAATAAAAGAACAATTAGAAGGTATCATTAGCATATCAGTTTGTAAACCTTTATGCTCAATGTAATCCAACACAATGTCCAATAGTTCCAAACCATAGTCATTATGCCAAACTTCACCGGTAAAAAACTCCATTTCAGGAATATAAAACTCTTCCTTTACAACCCAATCCAAAAGAACCTTAAGATTGTTGATAACTAATTCCTTTTTATCAAACTCTCTTGGATATAATTCCTCGTGCCGCACCAAGTAGCAATTATGAACGGCTATACTGTTAGCAACATAAGTTTTACTTGTGGTTTGAATATTATAAACAGGCTGTAAAATGGGGTCTTCTGTAATAGATACTATCTTTTTTCTAATAAAGGGGCTATAATTATAAAATACTTGATAAGATTTTCTAGGTAAAGCACTATTAATAAGAGCTAAAAATTTAAAAGAAGCTAAACTATTTTTATTGTCTGTAATTCTCACATTCCATAAACGTTTTCCTACACGTTCTGCACATTCCTCTCTAACAGAAGAAAAGTTTAGCGCGTTTAGACCTCGTTCGATTTCTTGAATTAATACTTCGTCAGTATTACTAATTCTAATAATTCTGCTATCTTTATCAATATGCCCCTCGGCATCATATATACCAGCCAGAAATCCTTTTAAATATGAAATAGTTTGATTTTTTCCTAAATTATCTTCATATAGTTTATTGACCTTTGTATAAGTGGCTTGTGTATTTGAAAAAATTGCGTCTTCTTTAAGACCCTTAGAGATTTCAAATGGTTTTAGATAGGTATTAAAACCAAAATAATCTAAATATTGTTTAGTGCGTTGAATAATTTCTTTATCTTTTACGGCTAATCTAAACTTATAAATAGTATGTCGTTCAGTCTTAGGGTAAGCCTTATTTGACCCGTCTCCTTTTAACATACCAACCAAATAGCCAATTTTATAATCATCATCTTCAACAAAACTTTCCAAGGAAACCGTTGCTAAAGGATGAATATACAGGTAATCATTAACCTTTAATTTTCCGGCTTCTTTAAAATTATATTTGTTATCATAAGCATTTCTTCGCACTAATACTTTATGGTTCTTTGTTATTTTTAAATGTTGTCCATCAGACAGCTCAATATCAATAACTTTATCAAGATGTGTTGATATTGCTTCTACCTTTGCTGGAAATACTTTTGTTTTTTTCTTAGGTTCTGGATATTCATCAAAACCTAAAACTTCATCATTTACGACAATTTGAGAAATTGGTTTTCTACTATAGTCGCTTAAAAGTATCTCAGTATCACCGGTTAAACAATACTCACATTTCTGATTGCATGCCGCAGTCGCAAAAATCTCCAAACGAGTTTCTTGCGTCAAGCGCTTATCATAACTTTCATCTTTATTCCATTTATTATACTCTTTCCAAGGATTGAAAAAACGATTAGTAAGAAGAGTTTTTACTACTTCTGTTTGTTCCTCTTGAAACTTATTTTTATCTACATATTCCACAGCCATAGCACATATCTCCTTTGTCAATCGTTAGTTCACCTTCGTGCTGAATATAATCTATAGCACCGTTAAGTAAAAGCTTCAATATTCCAGAAGGAATAGTTAAATAAGAGCCAGTTTGACTATAATTATCCTTAATACAATATGCAGTATGGCATTGAATAAAGATAGCGCCCTTTAACGCATTTTCAGGATGAAGAAAACGCTTATCAACCTGTCCAGCCATAGCAAGTGAAATAATCTGTGTTGAAATCATTCCAAGCCTTGCGGCCGCATCGTCTTTATTATACATAGCCATACGGCGGCAATGCTCTTTAAAGCCTTCCTCATCAACGCAAAGCGGTAGTTTTTCTTCAGTAATGAACTCATCAAAGTTAATAACACCGGTATTAAGACGCTCGGAAGCTGCGGCAATGCGCTTATATTCCTCGGCAAATTGCGTAAAACCTTCGTGGCAAGTAGAAATCATACCATCGGGCAGCAACCCTATCATCGTATCACCAGTGCCGCAGGTGTGATAACCATATCGATAGGACAAAGCATTTTGCGTAATATTATTATCAAAGAAGGTTATAATATCCCTATAAGCAAAATAATGATATTTGCGGTTCTCTTCCTCGATTTCACGACATAACTTACACACATTCGCAAACACTAACCCATCTTCTTTCGTAACGGGAGAAGGAACTGCTGTATTAGGATGCGCGCTGGAAAAGGTTATGCGTCCGGGGAGATTTGCCTTATGAAAAGGTTCATCAAAGTTTTCTTCAAACCATTGATAATAACAAATAAGCGCGTCTTTATCGTTGAGCATATGAATATTATTATTATCCAAAGTGGCTTTTAGAGCAATAGAAAGGGATACGTTTTGTGGCAAACGTCCCGCCGCAAGTTCTTCAATAAGTCTATTATAATTGCGTAAACATCTTTCTGTTGTTCCTTGACCTCTATTGGCATCATTAATTACTGTAGGACCATCAACAGAAAGTTGTAATTCATATTTAAAATCTCTATAAGAATATTGACCAAATTGGTCCATTAAGCCGAAGAATTGGTCAATCCAAGTATCATAAGAAAAGTTCGTAGAGGAGAACATTGTATCGAAATAGGGATATTCATTAATTACTTGATGAACAGTGGAATATATCCTATCCATCTTGAGAAAAGGTTCTCCACCCCAAGTTTCAATGCGTCTTAATTGACCTCTATTGGGAAGATACTTTTTAATTTGATTAAAATAATAATCTCCCTCAAAACTTTCACCTAATGCCTGGTCAATTTTTTTCAATACGGGGTTCTTATCAATGCCACAGTAGCGGCATTGAAGATTACAAACTCCGCAGGTATATAAAATGACTGTATTTAAATTATTTCTCATTTATTCTCCTATTGTTTAATAAGAAGTATTCGCATTTAAAATATCTATTTTTGTTCCATTAGATTGATTACCACTAGAATTAGAGGTATCAGAATTGGCTGCGTTATTATTGGTGCCACTGGAGCAAGAGCCATTGCTGTTATTACCATTTGACCAATTGCCACTTGACTTAGAACCACACATCCGAGTAGAATATGAACAACTACCATTTGAACAACTACCACTACTACAAGTACCATTATAGTTATAGCTATCGCTATTAGTACCATTGTTATTGGTTCCACAGCTATAACTAATCTTATTTCTACATTTTATCTATGTAATCTTGCTTGCCGTATTACTAATAGGAGTAGTCGAAGACCGGGTTATTTTACCCCCACTCGCCACAACAGTATAATCAGTGCTATATAATGAAGATTGCGTTCCGAGGTATTCTTCATTGGCCATTTCATTAATGGCTGTAAATAAATTATTTATATTACTGGCAACCGCTTTACTTCCAGAAGAAGGAACAGATTTGGTAGATAAGTTGCCGCCATAATTGCTAATTACATTGTTAAAAGTTGTATACCAATTTTTTAATTCGGTATAACTTAAAGTTTCACCAGCCATTTACATTTTCCTTTCTTTTTAATCTTTACAAAAACATAGTAAAAAATTATTCAATTTTGTCCTTACGCAAGAAACTAATGAGGATATCACGATAATCTTTATTATAATAATAATTTGTAAGAGGATTAATAAGTACGGCATCCAGCATATATTCTGGCTGGGCATAATTATCTATATCGGATTGCGTAATAGGAATATGTAGCATCCTGTCAAAAATGCCAATAATTTCTTGATTACTATATCCAGCCTTTACGTAAGTGTCTAACAGATAAATCTTTTGTAAACCCGGCCAATATAAACTCTTCATAGTATCAATTGCTTGATTTCCAAATAAACGACAAACAACGGGCGTAGAATTAAGAACTTCAGGTATAATATCTAATCCATCACTGAATATTAATTTACCAACGTAATTTCCATTCCAAGTGGGCTTGCGCATAGCAAAGGCAATCTTCTGTAAATCATTTTGAACATTGTCTATCTCGCCTTTAATAATATTATTAACTACGCCTTTTAAACCTTCAATGGTCTCAAGAGCCTCGTTAATAACAATATTGCTCATGCGATGATATTGATAATAGTCTTTGCTTAAATAGGTATAGTTAGGTATGAAAACCTGAACAGCCGCAAGGTCGCTTATTAAACTATGGTCAATATAATAGACAGAAAAGCCAAAAGAAGAAAATAAATCAACGAAATATTGATTAAGTTCTTTATTAGTGCGACGTTCGGTTAAAAAGACTTCTGACGGGCTGTCTACCTCTTGATAATGAAGAAAACAATCTTCAGGGATACAAGCACATCCTCCAAGACTATTCTTAAACTCACTAAAAAGATTACTTCTCTTGAAAGGCTCTTGTAAACCATTCCAATTACTTATTCTTGATTGCCCTTGATAAACTTCAGTTAATGTGCGCTCAAATGCTATATCAAACACAGGAAAAGAACCAAAGTTTACATTAGTAGTTTTAACTACATCATTAATTACCACACTCATTACTGTAGGATAACCAAAATTGTATGAAAGGTCATAAACATACAACCTATTTCCGGCTTCTTCAATGTGCTGTATTCTTTCCTGTAATTCAGGATTGGTGATACTATTAAGATTTATTCTATAATAAATCTCCTGCGGCGTTTCAAGGAATAAACGTTGCGCCATTCGCTCTGTAAGTTCACTTAACGCCTGATTAAGTGCTTCTTCTACGGTATTACCTGCGGCTTGACCGTTGCTCGCGCATATAAAATGAATTAAACGGGGGTCATAATATGCGGTTTCACCTGTTGCTAAATTGGTGTAAGGTTCACCAGTAGGTTCACCATCGGTTAAATAATTTAAATAGCGAATAACGTTTTCTTTACTGCCAAGTAATATGTCTAACTGTTCAGCCATATTGGGCACCGCGCGCACATCTTCATAGGCCAGTTTCTTTTCTCCTGGATGAAACTTATATCCATTAACTTTTTCCTATAAAGTAGTAAAGGCTTTTACGAAGGCGGGAATACGAATAAAGTTTGTTTTATTACAAAAACGCTCATACAATTCAGCATAAGCACTTGCTTGGCTATACGCTTCAGTCATACCTTTGCCATTGGTCTGTAAAATAAACTGTTTTCCTTTGTATAAATCAACTGCGCAATGCCACGTTCCAGCTTCAGTTTCTTCATTGCCCCAAAGTTTAACCTGATAGCCACAAGTTTCAAAAAAATCTTTAATTAACTATACTGTTTCTTCTGGTTTTCGTTCTTTCCACTTACTATCCATAACAATCTCCTTATAATTTTTTTTCATTAATATTATACCATTATTTTTTTAATAAAGCAAAAAAAGGAAGGTAATAAACCTTCCTTTTTATAAGTCTGCTGAAAACTCAGCCGCACCCGTAACAGTTTTACCAAGCAACTAATTGGTAATCGCAATTTTTTGATAAATAAATACATTGCCTGTTTCGCTGCTACTCATTGTCAAATCACTATCGCTTGTAGTTAAAGATATACTAGAAATATAAGCAATCCAACGGCCTAAGCAATACGCCGACGCTGTAGTAGAGGTTACGCCGCGCTGGTTAATAGTATGAGTAAAATCGCTATTATTAAGTAAATTAGTGAGTGCGGCTTGCCTTATAAGACTTTCTAAAGTAGTTTTATTTACCGCTATTATATCATCAAAACTTGAAATCGCATTTATTAAGTTCGTAACGTTTGTATCTAAACTGGATATTTTTGTATCCATTTTATTTAAGCTTTCCGCATACAATACGGTTCCATCTACGAAATTATTTACAGTATAAGCCATAAAAACATTCCTTTCTTTTCTATAAATGGAAGTTGTTTTTTTTTGCGTAATGACCAAAAGGTCAAAATATTAAAAGAAAGAACAATTATTTTTTATTTCATATAGGACATTAAAAGAAAGGAGTGCTGAAGATTGGCACTATTTAAGATTTTAAAAGGTAAAAAAAATAATTTACCCACAAAAAGCACAGAAGGTTATTGCTACGTAACCACTGATGAACACAAAATGTATATTGATAGCACGGGAGAAACTGACGGGCGTTTTGCTTTAAATGCTTATCAAGCAGATATCCTCGAAGAAAACGCAGTTTTAATTACTACGGATGATATTGATGAAATCTGCGGCCAAAGTATCGTTATGGCAAGTGAGGTGGAGTTCTAATGGCAATTAATAAATCTATTAAAGAGGCTTTTACTCAATTCTGGTCTCACGTTATTATTAAATGCGGCGATATTCTCTCGCAGGCCAAAACCTATACCGATACCGCTAAAGAAGATTTAACTGATAGCATTGGAACTGTTCAATCCAATCTTACTACTCACACTAATAATAAATCAAACCCGCATAGCGTGACAAAGGCGCAAATTGGATTGGATAGTGTAGATAATACAAGCGATGCCAATAAACCTGTTAGTACTGCGCAAAAAACCGCAATTGATGCTGTTTAGACTAATCTGAATAGCGCAAAGACTGAACTTACTAATTCTATTAAAACTGTAAGTAATAATCTTAATAACTATTTACCTTTAAGCGCAGGCTCTTCTAAACCATTAATTGGCCCTCTTGGCTTAACCTCTGATGTAAACTATGGCTCTACTTTACCCACTTCTGGTTTTACAGGTTAGTTATTTTATTTAGAAGAAGAGGATGATGAAGGGCCCTCTTTACCTACTGGCGGCACCGCTGGATAGTATTTAGTTAAAAATAGCTCAACAGATGGTGATGCTTCTTGGAAAACTTTGCCGAGTTATTTAGAAAAGTACCCTTCCTCAATTGAGATTTTTGGTTCTAAGATACCTTTCATTGATTTCCACTATAATAATTCAACCGCAGACTACACTTCTCGCATAGCCGAATATTCTGAAGGCACTATTACTATACGACCGAACTTAACTGTTCCGGGAACAATTACTGGTAATACGGTATACGGCGCAGTTTGGAACGACTATGCTGAATATCGTATTTGTAATGAAGGTTTTTGCGCTGGACGTGTTGTTTGTGAAAATGGCGATGATACTTTAAGCATTGCCTCTGAGCGTTTACAACCAGGAGCAAGTATAGTATCTGATACTTTTGGTTTTGCTATTGGTGAAACCGAAGAGGCTAAATGTCCTATTGCGGTCAGTGGCCGAGTATTAGCGTTTCCTTATGAAGACCGTAATACTTTTATTCCCGGGGAAGCTGTATGCGCCGCACCCAATGGAACGGTATCGCGGATGACAAGAGAAGAAGTGCGGGAATATCCTGAACGTATTGTCGGCACGGTTAGCGCTATTCCTAATTATGCTACTTGGGGAGAAGGCAATGTTCCTGTGGCCGGCCGCATTTGGATTAAAGTGAGGTAATGCCTATGGCTTCTTTCATTTTAGGCACCTCTGTTCTTGGTGCTTCTACATTAGGCGCCGAGTTTAAATATAAAAAATATAAGGTAAAAATATATAATGGCACGACTTGGAAAACTTATTGTCCTGTTGTCATTAATAATTTAGCAGTTTCAACGAACGCTATTGTAGATGTTAATGGCGTTCCTATTTTAGATAGTAATAATGAGTTTTTACTCGTTAGTGAAAATACTGAAGGCTTAACTGCGGCATATACTTACGCCGATGGCGTTAAATATGCGGCCTATATTTATGGCGCTAATGATGGGTCAACGCCTGTCGTAGTGGCTAAAAATGTAGTTTATACACAAGATGGCAATAAAGTATACCGAGGACAAGATTAGTTAGTTTATCGTAGAGAAAGTTAAAAAAAATAAAAGGGTAGAGTTTTATACTCTACCCTATTTTTTTTTATTCTTCTTTTGATTGTTTTAACGCATCAATTTGCGTCTACAGTTCATTATTTGCGGCTTCCAGCGTTGATATTTGCTCTTTTAAAGTATTAATTTCTTTTTGTAAGGTTAACAAGTTGTTAACTGCTTCAGATAAAGCCGCGAGTTCTTCACGAAGACTATTTTCGCTTTCAGCCATTGTTTGTTTTAATTCATTATGCGCTGTTGTTGCGTCTGCTTTTGTTTGGAAATCTGATAATTGCTCATTAAGACTTTCAATATTAGCGGCGTTAGTTTTAATACTCTACTCAAGAATAGTATTCTTCTACTATAGTTCTACAATGGCTTTACTATTGCTTGAAACGGTAGCACTTAAATCACTCACATCATTAGAAAGTGTTTGATATTTAGCCTCTAAAGCGGAAAAACGATTGCTTACACTTTCATCCATAGAACCACTGGAACCGCCAGAACTTCCACTGTCACTTTCAAGTTTCTCTATTCTATCATTTACAGTTTTTGCGTAGCTATTAAAATCTACGGTAGATACCTTGGCCGCAAGTTGCGTTTGAATACCATCGAAGGTCTTTTGTATTTCTGTGATATCATTACTATTGGTTTTTATCTGTTCACTATGAGTAGACAAAAGACTTGCCTGTGAATTAGTTGTAGTCTATAAACTACTTATACTACCCTGCGCAGAGTTTATGCGCGAAGTTAAAATATTTATATCAGATGAAGCCTAATCTTTTGCTGTCATTAGAGTTGAAACTTTTGCTTCAAGGGTAGGAATACTACCTATATAGCCATCAATAGTAGAACCGGTATAATAAGAAGTATAAGTATTGTTAGCCATTCTATCTCCTCCATTCTTATTTAGAATGAAAATAGTAAAGATTATATTTTATCTTTTTGGCCATAACTCAAAAAAAAAAAAAAAAACAACTTCATTTATTAAAAAGAAAGAAGGTTTTTATTTATGGCAACTATTATAACCACCAGCGTAACAGGCGTGACTCTTTCGGGAGGAGGAACTGCATAGGTAGGCGCATCTTTTCGCATTACAGCTGTAGTAGATAATAATTACAAGTTTAATTGCTGGAGTGTAAAAGTTGGAAATACAATAAAATATATTTATACTGGAGATACCAATGAAACACCCTTTAGAGACGAAGGCTTTGATGTTTCTTTTAGTGCAACTAAAAATGCATCTAATACTACTACATATTACTTAATAATGAATAGTATCTCTGACCTAACATATACTATCGGTGCTGACATATCTTACACAGGCGATAGCGGAACATCCTCTGACAGTTACACAATTTCCGCGGGCAATAATCCTGCGGGTGGTTCATTATCAATTAATACAATTAGCGGCACAGCGGCAACCGCAACTGCTGCACTTGCTTCTGGGTATGATTTCGAATATTGGACAGTAAATAGCGATATTATTTATAATAATACTTCCGGCAGCAAATCTACTTATGATTATAACGCAACCAGTAGTGGAAATGATTATTCGCTCGCACTTACTAATATTAGCACTGACCTTACAGTGAATGCCACAAGCGCGGCTTCCAGTAGTAGCTCAGAAGTAGTTATCGATGAGAGCAAATACGCTTATCTATATGAAGATGCCGACGCTAATTAGTTGATTTATCCTCGCACTAAAGCGGGAGCCATTACTCTTGAAGATGACACTAATCTTGAGCAACTTTTAGCCCAATTACGCACTTTGCTTTAAAAATTACCTGGGCTCTTTTTGTTCCTGTGAACGGGTTGAGCAGTTGCTTCCCGGCGTAGGGAAAATATTTTAAAGGGAGATACAATTAAGTATCTCCCTTTTTTTCTTTTAATTCCACGTATTCACTTTCTTCAATGATAACATACGTTTTATCAATATCAATTTCTGTATCACCGGGAATAATAATCTTTACAAGCTTTTCGGGGAGATTACTCATTAGTATCCCTCCCCGTTCTGTGACTTTACTACACAATCTTCAAAAGCAGTCAAAACTTCATTAGCCACTCTCATATCAACGCGTGCGGCTTTGAGCATTGGCATAATAATCTTTTTACTATAAATATCAATACCCTGATTGCGCCAATTCAGAAGGAGATTAATGATTTCATCTTTATCAGTAATAGGCTGCGGAGCATACTGCCGCACCAAGGTCAGTTTTGCGAGCGCTTCATTCTTGCGGATAGCATACTTTACATCATTGGGGATGCTTTCATAAGCCTCTGTCATTGTCTTCTGATATTTCATCAAACATTCGTTTACGAAGTCATCCGTAAGCTCCTGCGGCTTACTCTTACTATCCTTCGGAATAGCCTGCTTTTGAATAAAATCAATCATATCATTAAGCGTCAGCCGCACATCTTTATATCCAAGCCGCAAAGCTTCATTACTATGTTCACGCAAAATATCATTTTTTTTCATACGCTCTCTCCTTCATAGGACGTTCCAATTATCGCACGCCGCACATCATAAGAAACAGCATCAAGCGCAATTTTTACGTTAGGAAAATCCTCTTTAATAATTTTTGCGGTTTCCAGCATATCTTCCTTACGGAAACCCATTAGTATAATTTCATCGTATCCTTGCTTCTTAATTAGGCTAATCAACTCATAAGCGCAAGGCTCAACTTTAAATAGATTATTAATATCTTTATATTTCAAACGAGTATCATAGATGGCCGCAAGAACCTCCGGCGCAATTTCGTGTCCATAATGGCCGATTAGAGGCCAAGGCCATTGCTTTACTCGCGCAAAATCGTGGTGAGTATCTTGAACAGTGAACAGGACAGAACGCCCGTCCGCAAGTTCTCTTACCTTATCCGCAATGTGTTCCGCTATCGCTTTTCCTTCTGGATAGTGGATTACGAAATCATTTTGCGCGTTCATTATTACCACTGCTCTCATACATAATGCTCCTTTTTAATAATAGGCTTCATTTAACGTTTCTGCCACTTCTGGTTCCACTCCTTTTTAGGTTCATAATAACTACCACCACTTATGTAATAAGTTGTAGAATGCGGCGGAATATCGTAAGAAGTAAGCCTTCCCGCAATACCAGCCAATAGAAGAATTAAGAAAATACAAATAGCCAATTCCATTAATTGCGGCCTCCTTTATAAAACATAAAAGCCAACGCAAAAATATTGGCTAAAAGAATAATTAGATAAATAAGCACGGCACAAATAATCGTAATAATCATTGCGGACACCTCAATATCAATTCATAGATTTCATCTTTACCAAAAACAGCGAATACTTTACAATCATCAGCCATTAAGTAGGGCATTACTAATGCCACTTCTTCTGGTTTATATCTTGCTTCATCATAGCACTTACCGGCTTCGTAGAAGCCAACTATATATTCTTGAATACGAGGAATGCCTTTAGGGTTGCCTTCTTCAAAGCGATACCAAGACCAACTCATTCCTCTACCTCAATTTCTTCAATACGCAAATATTCAGGGATTTGCCAATAATAAAGGTCGTCTCGTTCCATATCTTTCAGGCGCTTTTCTTCATTTTCCTTCAAGCAGGTTTCAGCTTTTTCTTTATTTGTAAAAGCTTTTACAACTTCATCCATAGCATCCTCAAACTCGCCGTATGTAGCAACAACGATATAAACTTTCATAGCAATATCTCCTTAGTAATTATAAGAATACCTAATGGCATTTTATCAATCCTTTATTTTTCTAACTATATTATATCATAATTTTTTATATTTTTCAACTTGAACATTTCATCAAAAAACAAAAAAAGGGAATAACTTTTTGTTATTCCCTTATATGGCCACTCGTTCAATAGTAATTCGTTCTTCTATTTCTTCAAAACCATTTTCTACTATTTCAGTAGATAGTTCTATTATTTCTTTACAACTCCAAGCACAGAATAAAAAAGCAGGACAACTATACACACAGTATCCCATTTTTTGATAAACCGCAAGTCCTAATTGTTTAGTTTCTGTAGTCTTTTTTAACTCAAAGAAAGTTTTCCAATACGCTTTCCATTCTGGGCTGTCTTTCCCCTATATTAATTCCTCTTGGATTTTTTCACCAGATATACAAGTAGTCATCCAATAAGTTTTTTCAGTTTTAATCTTACCAATTTCATTTTTATCAACGAATAATTTACACCAAGACTGTAAAGTTCTATCACTTATCTCGATATTATTCCATTGTTTTAAATATTGGCTTCGTGCTCGCCAAGGCATAGAGGCAAAGCCGTCAATATCATTTGCTAATAAATATATAAAATTAGCAAACGGCTTAATATTATCTTGCCGGGATAAATCTATGTTATATTCTCTACACATTATCTCTTGAAGACGTGCGGCCGCACTTTCAGGAACCGCAGTAATCGTAAAAGACTTTTTAGAATAGGTATAACTATATCCCCAGGCAATTAATTTAGTTTCTATCTTTCGTTTAAAGTTATGGTCATTAGGTTCAATGACAAAAATCTAACTAATTTCTTCACGTTTATAATAACGCAATTCAAGTTGTTTCATATTCAATTCTCCTTTATTCATCGAAATCTTTTGAAAGTAATAAAGAACAATTGTTCTTTAAAAAATCCTCATTTTAATTCCAGACATTAGTCCCAAAATAAGGTTAATTTTTCTCATTTTGTTTCACGAGATATATTTTTTCTTATAATATTGCGAAACAAAATGAGTAATTTTTATTTCTTATATTTTTTAAAATCTTGCGAAATCTCTACAAGGGCTTTTTGTAATTCTTCAGTATTATCAAATAGATATAAAACTTTTGTTTTATCTTTGCGGTCAACACTTACTTCACAAAGTTTAAAACCTCTGTCCAATAGAGCGTTAACCATTGTCTGCTTAAATACAACATAATGCTTTTTCTTTTCCATAAAATATACTCCACCCTTTCTTTATACTTACTATAAAAACCGGGCAGAGTTATATTTACTCTTTTGCCCTTATATATTATATCATAATTTTTTTATAAACGCAAAAAGAGAAAAGGCTAATGCCTTTTCTCACTTTCGCTTTGGTAAGGTTAGGCGCATAACAAGATTTACCAACCAGAGAGTAGTTGCGGCTGCGCCCAGAACAGCCGCAAGCATACTCCCAGAAGTAATACCACCCCAAGTGATAAAGGCAGAAAGCGCAGTTAGAATGGCATAAGCCAAAATATCGAAGAACTTCATCACTTATTCGCTCCGTTCATCATCATCAGAAAGGGAAGAATATCATTGGCTGTGCCATCTTTCTTCGTCAACATATACATAAGCATAGGATTGGTGGTGTCAAGGCCATCACCGCACATCATCAACAGCATAGGCAGCATATCGTCCATCTTGCCATTTTCGCTCATCAGAAGGAAAGGTAGAATATTTCCAAAGGGATTATCTTCACTGGGTTTAATCTTAAACATATCGCCAGCCATATTGACAATACGAATAACGAAATCAAAGCCAAACATATTCTTTGTAGGCATAACTTCCTTGCGCTCTCCTGCCATTACATCCACAACAATGGGGTCGCCAGTAATATCAGAAAATCCTACAACAAAACAAGGCTTTCTATTATGGATAATAGTATCACCAACCGCAATATTCTTTACGGCAGTAGGCATTTGATACAGAAAACTACCAGTATCAAAATTAAATACATCAACATCAATAATATCACCACTATTTGCGTCATAAGAAACCCAGGTTCCAGAAGCATTCTTCACAGCAATGCCATAGGGGGACAGGCGCACAGCAGGATTATTTACCTTGCCAATCTCCATATTCTTAAACAGTTCCACAGTTTTATTCTCCTTTTTGTCATTTACATAAGTATCTTTTACTTTCATTTCTAAATCGTCGACTCTCTTGGTTAGACTATAAACCTTACTATCAATGGCGTTGCCAATTCTTGCTGCAGTAGAGTAATAGGTTGACAATGAACCAGTAGCAGTAGTAGAAGATTGTGTCGCAGTGGTGTCATAGTCTACCGCTGTAAACCCTTCGCTGAAGTCTACACTTTTAATGGTATAAGTAGGCTTCGTAAAACAAGCCAACTTTGTTCCATCTGCGGCATAGGCAGTAATATCTTCCAAACTTTTTCCATA
This sequence comes from uncultured Faecalibacterium sp., assembly GCA_964495385.1. Classification (GTDB taxonomy): domain Bacteria; phylum Bacillota; class Clostridia; order Christensenellales; family CAG-917; genus CAG-1138. The sequence goes on along the minus strand of CAZBVO010000015.1, from coordinate 4,985 downwards.
AGATGTAAGAGTGTCAATCAAATACTTATCACCCGCGATACTTTCGCTCTCGTTCTTTTGATTATAAACCGTAAAAAGCACATCACCTATTGCTTCATAATAATAAGCAAAATCATTATCTTCAAGCCCTATAACAAACTTCTGAAACTTGCGCCAAGCGTTATATTCAATCTTTTTATCTGTAGTTTCTTGAAAATGCATTAAAGCACTTAAAAGTTGCTCTTTCGTGATATATCCTTTACGCTCTTTCACTTTTTATCATCCTCCTTCCATTTAGCTTCAAAATGGGCCTGTGTTTCTTCACGAGAAGCCGCAAGTTCTCTTTCTTCTTTCAACTCATTCCACTTTACATATTTCTTCTCTTCTTTTCGAGTAGAAAAATGAATAGTAGACTGATAATATCCCTGATGCTTATAGCCTACAGTGCGAGTATACAATGCCCAACGCTCAGGATGCTTATTATACAATTCAAGAAATCTATCAAACGTAATAACAATTGCGTTTTCTCGTTTAAGTTCTCTGTTATATTGTTTGGTGCGGCGCTTATCTTCTGTCCACACAACAATAACGATTGAAATAATGATAGCGACAGCCGCAATTAAAAAAGCAATCACTTATCAAACACTTCCTTAATCCCACAGGTGAAAGTAATATTCTTTGATAATACCAAAGAACTCATCTTTAGCGGCATTAGCCACATCACAATCCTCCGAGCGCATATCTTCCAAGAGAAAAAGAAGGCCATCATAGAAGTCATCATTCATCTGACCCCAAATTTCTTCATCTCCACCTTCGAAGGGAATGTTGCCCATTCTCTCATAACGTTTCCATTTAAAAATATCTTCAAACATATCTATGAGGTAATAGTCTGTCTCCCATCTCGCAGCTTCTCCATATCCGTGTTGGAGTAAGAACCCAACGCGCTTAAAAAGAATAAGCGTATCTTTAATGGCATATTTTAACCAAACAAAAGGATTTCGGAAACTAACGTTATATAGCCCCCAGGAAAGGTTAGTTATCTTATTTTTCATTTAAATTATTCCTCGAAATCAAAAGTTTTACGTGTGTATTTAATCCATCGGGAAAAGAACCAAAATCTGCGGCGATGCGGTCAACCTGCTGTGGAATATAAAAAGGCAGTTCATAATCAAAGTAATAAAAACTACCGTCATCATTTTCTCGACGAAAGTTATATTTACTCATAGCATATCCAATATCTCCAATCATCTCTTGGTGAAGATATCGTTCATTCACTTCACGCTCCCAATTCTCAGTATATCGATATTTCAATACAAACTCAATAGCCCATTCAATAACATTTTTAGGTTCATCTACGTTGTAAGAAGCAAGATGTTCTTTCCACTGCTTTTCGTATTTCTCATTAGCAATTCGCCATACGTCATCTGCCCAATTAATAAAATCATAACTTTCTTCAAGATAGGACAAGTTCATATCTCTAATAGCTATGTGCCGCACATCTTTATCAAAAACATAAGCAAGGATTTCTTTAAAGGCATTGTTACCGCAGTAGGAATAGATTTCGTGAATGACGCTGTTCATTACAAGAACTGTATGCGACCAGTCGCACTCTACTTCATAAATATCCTTATAATAAATAGCATTAGGATAGGCCCCCGCAAGAAACTCTTCATTGGTTTCAATACCAATAAACTTAAAGCGTCCAGGAAACATTCTTTCTACAAAACGGAATAAATCGCCAGTAGCACAACCAAAATCTACGATAGTATCTACATCGGGCGCAATTTTATCACACCACCAAGATTTATCATAAAGGCCAATAGACATCTTCTGAAGATATACTTCATTGTTAGCAATCGCAGTCATAGATTTCCTCCTACACCAAAAACAACTGAACACCATAAACCTTCTTGCGGCAAGACGTATTAACACCATTAAACAGTTTCTTTACTTCAGTAGTAATAGCATCTACAGCAGCCTTATTACTGGGGTCGGAAAAAGTATCAATAGCCTCACGCAGTCCAATAAGGTCAGGCTCAATATAGCAAGGACGACGCCCATCTTCCTTTGCGCTAAACATTACTACTCTCTTGCCAACAGTGTTATCAACTTTCTTACGTGCGTCCGCAAGCATCAAATCATAAACTTTTTTCCCGTTAAGAAAATCATCTTTAGCTCTCTTCTGGTTTTCTTCTTTAGATACCCACTCGAGGTTATCAAGAGAATTGTTATGTTTATTATGGTCAAGATGGTCTACAGTGAGTTCTTCTGCTTCTGGAGTGGGCCGCCAAGTCAACATTACAAGACGATGCGCGAGCACGAAATGAGGAACAGAACCGAGACAAAGCACAGAAAGGTAGCCACCAGTAGTCGTATAAGGAGCAATATTAGCGCCACTCTTATTGCGAAAATGACCCATATTACTTACATAAACTTCATAGGTCTTATTGTATTTCCAACGCTCAATTTTAATGTTAGGAAAAATAATTCTCATAAATTACCAACTCCTTAACTTTTCTATATATATTATATCATAATTTTTTTATAAAAACAAAAAAGGGGAGAAGTCTCCCCTTTAAATCTCTGTGATAAGACTAACAATCGCAAACACAAAACCAAGAGCAACTGCGGCGACTACTACACCAGCACAAATAGTAAGAAAAGTATCCATATTATTCTCCTTTATAGAACCAAATGGCGAGGATGACCATATTAACCAGAAGAGCAGTGATACCTGTGGCAATTGCGGCCGCACATACCGATAGGATAACTTCTAACATTATTCTACCTCAACCAAAAAAGTTGTAGTATCCAATTTTAAATCTTCTATACTTAATTCTTTTAAATGGAAGTAAGGAATACGAATAAGTGAAATATTATTTTCTTTACACCATTGATTTTTTATGGCATCTCGTTCTAACTGTGCCGACAATTGTTCTTCAGTATGCCAGCCATGTAAGCTACAATTATAGTGAGTCTCACCATCGTATTCAATTAAATATTTATTATCTACATAAAAATCAAATTTAGCAATGTGATTATTAGAATACCTGAACATTCCTTTTTCCATTTCATAAGGAATATTTGCTTCATCTAATAATGTCATAATAGCATATTCACCATGAGAACGTCTTTCGCAGCCGCAAGACATAGTATGACCTTTTCGTAGGTTTCCACCTGATACAGGTATTAAATTAGGATTACCGCAATCACATTCGCACCCCCAGATAGCCTAACCATTTTTATCAGACCCCATTCGAGTTTTAACAGTCAAATGACCATATTTATGCCCAATTTCATTAATTACGTTGCCTTTTGGTCTTTTATCGCTCTCTTTCTTTAAGCACCCACAAGAACGTTTTTTGCCACTAGTTAAATAATAAGATGGAATTTCTAACCTCTTTTCCTAGTCACAATCACAAGCGCATATCCATACCACGGAACCATTTTTACGCTTATCAGTAGGATACAAGGGTTGTATTCTTCCAAACTTCTCCAAAGATAAGTCTCTTATTTTTTTATTACTCATATATATAATCTCCTTTTTATACTTTGTTCCTGGCCCTCTATAAAATATAATTTTTATTAGGAACAAAGTATAAAAATTTGACCAATTTTTAACTATGATACTTCATCAAAAAATCAGGGGATACAAACTTGAAATACTGCTGTCCGGTAGCCTTATCATAAAATACAATACCCTCTCGCATCTTGCCATCAATTTCAGAGCCTTCACTCTCCACAAAAGTTTGAAGCTCTTCAATAGTATCGGGCAGAATATAATTATCGTCTACAATAGCAACGTGCGGCAGACCGTATTTTTCACAGATTTCAACAGTTTTGTCCATAGAGAACTTTTTACCATCACTTACCATATGGAATACTCTGATTTCTCGATGTCCATTAGTCATAGAATAATTGCGCTTTTGAACACCATCACCAAAAACTTCTGCCTGAATAGCCAAATTAGGAAGGTTGTATTCATTCAAAATATCAACAATAATCTTTTTAAAATTATACTTATCGTAAGCTTCCCAATAAATATTCTTATCATAAAAACATTTATCAGTTCGGTCAGGGAAAACTACATTGCGAGAACACACGTAATACTTATACTTACGTCCCTTGCGTTCAACCGCACAAGTAAAACTCGAACCATCCACTTTTTCTGTGGCAACGTAAGGATTTTTATCGTTCAATACCCACATCATATTCTGCACTCTTTCAACATCAGTGCGCTTACAAATGTGATTAGGCCATCCCTTGGGAATATCCTTCTTTCTACCGAAGAACAAGAACAACATCTTGCGGCCCCATTCACGTCGCATTAGCCAGCAGAAAGGCTTCTTCTTAAACAGTTTAGCATTACGAGCGGCCATAGGTTGATACTTCTTATTCTTATCAACCTTATTAGCCTTGCGCTCATTGTCTTCATCGACAGCATACTTTACTCCAAGTTTTTCAGTCAAAGGAGTGCCGATTTCCACATCGCCCAATTCAGGAAACTCGCTCAAAGGCATAAGCAGACCCTGGGAATAAACCTTGAACTTATTTAGCTTCATCGTCTTTACCTTATATCCCTTATTTTCCAAAAAAGCAAAACGTTCATCGGCTGCGGGAACTTTACTATCGATTTCAAAGTAAACAGCCTTATCACCAATGGCAAATTCAGCTTTCTTTACAATTACAGGCCAACCACCGACGTGCGCCAGTGCAATATTGTCTGCGCCCTCAATTGGGGCAATATTATCAATCTTAACAATATAAGCCAATTCTCTCTTATCATTAATAACCATTACTCTTCTTCCTTTCTTTCCTCTATTGGTGTTCTGTTCTATAACAAATCCAGTGCCGACAGCCCTGGTCATATTCTGCCAAGGATTTGAAATGCTCTGAATCTGGATATTTACCACAACGTCTAACACCCAGTTCATTTTTATAGCAATAAGCACATTGACTGCAGCCATGATAGCACCAACGGCATTTTTCTTCCATCTATTTACCAC
>CAZBVO010000014.1:0-38251 GCA_964495385.1 uncultured Faecalibacterium sp. | reverse complement strand
ACGGGATGGTGCGTTATTTGTATTTTTGGATGAGTATATCAACAAACTTTTTGAGCTTTTCTCTTGTTTCGGTCGGCCAAACAAGCTCGACGTTTTCGCAATATTGCAAGCACCAATAAATCTATTCAAAAAATTTTTTAAATAAAAAATGCGCCCACCGAAGCAAGCGCACGAAAAACGCAAACTCCGATTGTCGCCAAACAAACCTAATCGGACCTAAAAGCGTTTCCACATTCAAACCGAGGAATTTGCATTTTTACCAAATTCAAAAGTTTGAATGCAAAAAAAGATAAAACTATCCCTTAAAAAGAAACGCTCTTTATCTCCGACCGCTATTAAGTTCGTTTGGCACTTTAAGTATATAACACAATTTGGCAAAACGCAACACTTTTTTGATTAAACCGACTAATATTGATTTTTAACTCTTAGACGGTTGCAAATGGCGGCAAGCGGCGTTATAATAGAAAAAATAAAAATAAAATTTAAGAGGTCAATATGAAAGATTTTGCATTTGTCGGCGCAAACGTAATCACCTGCAATGCCGCAAACGACGTGCTTAAAAACGCATGCGTTGTGGTAAGAGGCGGCAAAATAACCGATATAACCACCAACCGCTCTGCCGCAGACGGCTTGAAAATTGTCGATTTGAAAGGCAAATATCTTTTGCCGGGGCTTATAAATCTGCACGTTCACCTGCCGGGCTCGGGTATGCCTAACGACACCAAAAAACAAAATAAAGAAACCGTGCTCAAACTTATGGGCAATCCTTTGACCAAATATATCGTCTACAAAATGTGCGCATCGTACGCAAAGGTCGACCTTATGGCCGGCGTAACCACGATCCGCACGGTGGGCGGACTTGACGACATCGACAGTCGCATCCGCGACAATGCCGAAAAAGGCAAACTTCTCCCTCGAGTCGTAGCAAGCAACATGGCCGTATCCGTCAAAGGCGGTCACATGGCAGGTCTTTTGGCCTACGAGGCAAAAGATCCCGAAGACGGGCGTGCTTACGTCCGCAAAATTGCCGAGACCAAGCCTAATCTTATCAAATTGATGATAACCGGCGGCGTTTTGGATGCCGAAAAAGAGGGCGAACCGGGCGTTTTGCGCATGGCTCCCGAAATAGTTGAGGCTTGCGCCGACGAAGCTCACAAACTCGGCTTCAAAGTTGCCGCTCACGTCGAAAGCCCTATGGGCGTTAAAGTTGCCCTTAAAGGCGGAGTCGACACCATCGAACACGGTGCCGCAATCGACGACGAGGACATCGAACTGTTTAAAAACAACAATTCCGCTCACGTTTTGACCATATCTCCGGTCATTCCGCTGTGCATGTTCGACCTGACCAAGTCGGGCGGAACCGAACTTCACAAACTCAACGGAAAAATCGTTTTTGACGGCATGCTTAACTGCGCCAAAAAATGCCTCGAAAACGGCATTACCGTCGGCATCGGCACCGACACCGCTTGCCCGTTTGTGACGCACTACGACTTCTGGCGCGAACTGTGCTACTTCAAAAAATACCTCGGCGTGGACAACGCCTTTGCCCTAAAAACCGCAACAGCCACCAACGCCGAAATCGCAGGCATTTCGGGCGTTACCGGCTCTGTCGAAATCGGAAAAGACGCCGACCTTCTCGTTGTCGACCAAAACCCTCTTGACGACCTTGCCGCTCTGCGCACGCCTAAAATGGTGGTTGCCAGAGGTCGCCTCATAAAACACCCTAAAAACAAAAAGTTCGACTACGTCGAAACAGAACTCGACAAATATCTTTAACAACCGATTATAAAAAAACGCAGACCTGTCTGCGTTTTTTTTAGTTAAACCGTTGCCAAACAAACTACATAAAACAATTGCCGCCCTAAAGGCGAAAAAAAAGACGCGAGATCGAAAATCTCGCGTCTTTTTGGAGGCACCACCCAGACTTGAACTGGGGGTCAAGGCTTTGCAGGCCCGCGCCTTACCACTTGGCTATGGTGCCGTAAAAAAAGAAACCGTTTTAATATTGGAGCGGGAGACGGGATTCGGACCCGCGACTTCCACCTTGGCAAGGTGGCATTCTACCACTGAATCACTCCCGCACACATTAAACCGATTTCTTCCGCAAACCGATTGTTCATCGAATTTGCTCTATTATGATAGCAAATAATTTTTGATTATGCAAGGGATTTTGACCTGTTTTTCCGTAAAAAACTTAAAAATTTAAAAGCGGCCCACGTCCTTTATAATTTCATAATATGCCGAAAGGTCCATTTTGTCGATATTTTGCATGGTAAAATCGTCGTCGTATACCGCTTCGGCCACTTTTTTGCTTGTTTTTATGACGTCGACGTCTATGCGCACGGCGTAACGGGAATCAAAGGTGTCTCCGCATTGGCGAGTGCCCAAAAAATCTCCTCCGCCACGCATGTCGAAATCGATTTCGGCAATTCTGAATCCGTCGTCGTTGTCCCTCAAAACCTGCAAACGCTCGTTTTCGTCGGGCGATTTGGAATGCAAAAAGCAGTAACCTTGCTTCTCCCCTCTGCCTACACGGCCACGCAACTGATGCAAAGTCGCCAGTCCGAAGCGGTCGCTGTCCAACACAACCATGTTTGTGGCTTCCGGAACGTCGATGCCAACTTCCACAACCGTGGTCGACACAAGCACGTCGGTGTCACCCCGTGCAAAACTTTGCATCGCCTCATCTTTTGCTTTTGCCGACATTTTTCCGTGCAAAAGCCCAAGCCTTACACCTTTAAGTTGGCCGTTTTTAAGTTCGTCGAACAAGTTCTCGGCCGAATACAAATCCATACCTTCGCCGTCCACTATCCTCGGGCAAACAACAAACGACCTGTTGCCCTTTTCGGCTTCGGTTTTGAGATAACGGTACATGTCTTTAAGTTTGTCGTCTGGAACCAACGAAGTTTTTACGTTCGATTGCGATCTGCGCTTATAAATGGTGCTCTGCTTCAAATCTTCGTACAAAATCAAAGCCATCGCGCGAGGGATAGGCGTCGCCGACAAAGTAAGCACGTCGGCGGTTTTGGCACGCTCGGCAAGCTCGGCCTTCTGCCTGACGCCGAACTTGTGCTGTTCGTCGATGACGACAAAGCCCAAATTGTCGAAAACGACTGATTTTTGTATCAAAGCGTGAGTGCCTACGACAAAGTCGCAAGTCCCGTTTTTAAGCCGGGCCAAAACCTGTTTTTTGTCGGATGCGGAAGTGCTTCCCGACAGGTAACCGATTCGCACGCCGACAGGGGCAAGCATCCTTTTTGCCGTCTCTAAGTGTTGCAAAGCCAAAATTTCGGTAGGCGCCATAAACGCAACCTGATAGCCGCACTTTATTGCATAAAACGCCGCGGCAAATGCGACAACGGTTTTTCCGCTCCCGACGTCGCCCATCAAAATTCTGTTCATATAATCCTTCGAACCGAGGTCGGAAAAGATGTCTCCAAGTGCTTTTTTCTGACTGAACGTCAGCTCGAACGGAAGTTTTGAGACAAATTCATTTGCCACCGAAGATGACAAATTGTATGTAAAAAATCGCTTGTTTGCGCCGTTTTTTTGCAAAATTCGGTATGAAATTATCAAATTTACGGTATCTTCAATTTGCAAGCGACGTTGCGACGAAACCCCCTCGGCAACACTTGTCGGGAAATGCGCCCCCATATATGCGCTCTTTACGTCGGACAAGCCGAACTGTTTTAAAACGCTGTCCGAAATTATGCTGAACGGCTCGGAACTTTTTAGGGCGTTTCCTATCATGTTCCTGAAAGTCGACTGCGGAATGCTGCCTCGTGTTTTGTAAACGGGCATAATTCCAACCAAATTTTTGCGGCTGTCGGCACGTTCGAACTGCGGATTTGCAAGCTCCGCCTTTTTGCCGTCAAAACGGATTTTTCCGAAAAAGAAGTACTCGTCGCCTACCTTCACGTTTCCCCTCTGGTAAGGCTGGTTGAACCAAGTTATGACGATTTTGTCGACGGTGCGCTTGTCCCAAACGCCGGCCTTGCCCGACGTAGGCGTCAAGCATTCGGCATACGCTTTAAAAAAGCTCATGCCCCTAACTTTCGCAACGCCCGTAACCTTCAAAATTTTGAGGTTAAGCAAACAAAAATGCCCGTCCTCGGCATCCGATACCGAGACGGGCTTAGTAAGATCGATGTAGCTTTTCGGCAAATAGCCGATAAGGTCGTCAGTGGTGAAGATGCCGAGTTTATTCAGTTTTTGCAGGGAGGCTTTGCCCACCCCTTTCACATCTTCTAAAAGCATATTTATTCCAACGAAATGAGATAGTAGTAGTGCGGTTGGCCGCCCGGATATGCGGCAACGTCCTGATCCTCAAAAACTTCCGACAGTTTTTCTACAAGCGCTTCGGCATCCTCTTCCGTCACGTCTTCGCCATAGTAAAGGTTTATGCTGGAAATCTCGTCGTCCACAAGTTTTTCGATGGTTTTTTGAACGGTTTCCTCGACGCTGACGCCTTTTGCAACCACCTTTTTGTCGTCCAAACCGATGATGTCGCCCTCTTTAAGGCTGAATCCGTTGATTTTGGTGTTGCGAACGGCATGCGTAATCTGACCGCAACGCACGTTTTGCATAGCTTCCGTCATCATTTCCACGTTTTCTTCCGCCGAGGCCTCAGGATTGAAAGCCACAATCGACGAAATACCTTGCGGGCAGTTTACGGTAGGCACCATATAAACCTTCTTTTCGGCAAGGTCGCGAGCCTGCTCCACCGCAAGAATGATGTTTTTGTTGTTCGGGAAAACTATGACGCTTTCGGCATTCACCTTGTTTATGGCGGTAAGAATGTCGTAAACGCTCGGGTTCATGGTCTGGCCGCCCTCGACGATATAGTCGACGCCCAAATCCTTAAATATAGCCGCCATGCCTTCGCCTGCGCAAACGCTGACCATGCCCAAAGGCTTGACGTTTTTCTTTTCCTCTTCGCGTTTTTTGAGAAGCTGACGGTTTTGTTCCATCATATTCTCTATTTTGATGCGATCCAACTCGCCCAATTTGAGGGCTGCGTTCAAAGCCCTGTCCGGGTTGTTGGTGTGAACGTGAACTTTAACCAATTGCAAATCGCCGATGACCAAAACGCAGTCGCCGATGGTGCAAAGGTAGTCGCGAAGTTTGTCGATATCCGACAACGTAACCTTCTTTTTGAGGTTTGTTACGAAATATTCGGTGCAATAGCCGAAGTGAATTTCCTCCGGATCGTCCTCGACCATCCTTTCAAAGGCATCCAAGCTCGGTTTATCGTCGCCGTCGTCCTCAACGTCCGGCATTTCGATGCCCGCTATGGCGTTGTAATACCCTTGGAAGATGCAAAGCAAGCCCTTTCCGCCCGCGTCGACAACTCCTGCCTTTTTCAAAACGGGAAGCATGTCCGGCGTTTTGTTTAAAATATCTTCACCGGCAGCTATGACCTGCGTAAAAAAGTCCTCAAAAGTTATTTCCTTCCTGCGTTTGGAGGTTATTTCCAAAGCTTTTTCGGTCATCAACCTAAACACCGTCAAAATGGTGCCCTCTTTAGGTTTGGTAACCGCGCTGTATGCGATTTCGGTGCCGACTTTCATACCTTGCGCAAAGTCTTTTGCCGAAATTTCGGTTTTGTCTTTTGCGGAACCGGCAATGCCTTTCAAAATTTGCGACAAGATTACGCCGCTGTTGCCTCTTGCGCCTTTAAGCGCACCCTTCGAATAAGCCGCCGCAATTTCCGAAATATCCCCCGAAGTTACGGTGTCTATTTCGTTTACCGCAGTTGAAACCGTGTAAAACATATTGGTTCCCGTATCGCCGTCCGGCACGGGGAACACGTTAAGCATGTTAACGGTTTTTTTATTTATTTCCAAACATCTTGCGCCGCCGCGAACCATTGACGCAAATTTTGCTCCGTCCAATTTACACATATTACCCTTTTTAACCCCAGAATTTTAAACTCGCAAGCCGACAACGTTGACGTTAACGTTCTTGACACGCATACCCGTAAAGGATTCAACCGAGTATTTAACCGTGCTTTTAAGCGACTCCGAAACGGCTTCAACCGACACCCCGAGTTTCAAAACGACGAATATGTCGATAAAAATCATGTTGTCTTCGGTCAGAACCCTTATACCCTGACCGCTGTTTTGTTTGTTGAAAAGCCGCGATATATTGTCCGTCAATTTGCGGCTTACAAGCTCAACGACACCATAGCACTCGCTTGCGGCATGCGATGCCACCGTTGCGACTGCTTCGTCGGAGATTGTTATTTTACCGTAAATGTTGGACGTGTTTAATGACATTTTATTTTCCTTTATTTAACCAAATACTTTTCAGTACGTTGTCATTTTACAATAAAACGTAAATTTTTGCAACCGATAACAGTCAAATATCTTAAAAATGTACGTCATTTTGCTTGCAATTTTTGAAATATAATGGTAAAATATCAGCGTTGTAACCAAAAAGGAGGATTTTATATTATGTCCAGAGTATGCAGCGTTTGCCAAAGAGGCCAAATCAGCGGTAACCAAATCAGCCACAGCCATCGCAAAACGCGTCGCAGTTGGGGCGTAAACGTTCAAAAGGTCAGCGTCGTTAAAGCCGACGGCAAAATTTCCAGCGAATACGTTTGCACCAGATGCCTGCGCAGCGGCAAAGTTAACCGCGCCTAATTATATTGCGCAAAATTATGTTGCCGCACAAAGCGGCGCTTAAAGAGAGCAACTTTCGGTTGCTCGCTTTTTTGTATGCTTTTTGCTTTGCAAAAGGCATTTTTGTTTTATGTCAAAACTTTAAAATCAAAAACCGCAGAGTCAGTTCTCTGCGGTTTTTCTTTTGACAAACAGTTTTAAAATCCGTTTCAAAAATTTGGGCGGATTGATACAAACGATTTTCATAGCGGCCTCCTTGCGGCATAATATGCACGAGGCCTTGTTTTGTGTTACATTTTAAGCGTTTTTTGCACTTTTGAGCGCCAATATGGCATCCTTAGGATTCTCCGCTTTAAACACTGCACTGCCTGCAACCAGAATGTCCGTACCGGCATTCAAAATTTCGGAAGCGTTGGACAGAGTTGCTCCCCCGTCCATTTCAATTTGAACGGGCCTTGTGCCTATAAGCTTTTTCAGCGCGCGAATTTTGTCGGTTGTTTCGGGGATGTATTTTTGACCGCCGAAGCCGGCATACACGCCCATAAGGGTTATCACGTCCACTTTGTCGAGATACGGTTCGACAAGCTCGAGGCCTTTGTCGGGATTCAAAACGAGACCGCATTTCAAACCGGCGGCCTTAATAACGTCAAGCGTTGCGCCCGGATCGTCGGACGCGTCGGGGTGAAAACTTATGACGTCGCTGCCCGCCTTGATAAATTCCGGAACGTATCTTTCCGGTTTTGTAATCATAAGATGCACGTCAAGCACCATATCTGTGTACTTTCTGAGTGCGGCAACCATCGGCATTCCGAAGGTTATGTTCGGCACGAAAATACCGTCCATCACGTCAACGTGAACATAATCGGCCTGCCATTTTTTCAAATTTTCGACAGCCTCGGCCATTTTAGCGAAATCAGCGCTCAAAATCGACGGAGCGATTTTTACCTCAGTCATAACGTTTCCTCCATTTTTCGTTTAGTTCTTTATACAAACCGACGTAGCGGTCGTATCTCGCCTTTGAAATTTTGCCTTCCGAAACCGCCTGTTTCACCATACAGTCGGGCTCCTCGGTGTGCGAACACCCTCTGAATCGGCATCCTGTGGCAAAGTCGGCAAAGTCGTCGTAGAAAAAGCTCAGCCGCGCGGGATCGAAACCGTCCGGTAAGTCCAACATACTGAATCCGCAGGTGTCCACAAATCTGCTGTCCCCTATTTTGACTATTTCGGACACCCTCGTGGTGTGTCGGCCCCTCGAAATTTTCGACAGACCGCCCGTTTCGAACAAATCGGTTTTCAAAACGGCGTTGAGCAAACTGCTTTTTCCTACTGCCGACTGGCCGGCAAAGCAAGCGGTTTTGCCCTTTGCGATTTCGATTATTTTGTCAATGCCGTAGCCTGTTTTCGCACTTGCGGCAACAACCTCGGCCACGTTGCGATAATCGGCGGAAGCGGAAGCGACCTGCGTTTCGTCCAAATCGAACTTGTTTACCACCACCACCGGCTCGATGCCCGACGAAAAGGCATCCACGATAAGTTTGTCGACAAGTTGCAAATCGGGCTTAGGAAGCGGCGCTATGACGATAAACACCACGTCGACGTTGGCAACGTAAGGACGGACCAAACAATTTTTTCGAGGCAAAACTTCGGATATGACAAACCTCGAACCCGATTTTTCAAGTTCAACCAAGTCGCCGACGTAAATTTCGCCGCCCCTTTTCAGTTTTCCTCTGGCAAAAGCCGAAACCGTGCCGTCCGCCGTTTCAACGTCGAACACGGAAGCTACGCCCTTAATTACCCTTCCTTTCATCCAAATACCTTCGTCTGAGCTGACCGCATGCGCCGTCGATATCGCTCCCCATACTGCGTCTGAGCGTCGCAGAGACGCCAAGTTCGGTAAGCTTCTTCAAAAAGCGGTCGCAATTGTCGCTGCACGACAGATTTTTTTCCTTAACTTTGTTCAACCTTATAAGGTTGACGTGGCACGGAAAACCCCTGACCAGCGAGGCCAACTTAACCGCACATTCGTCGGTGTCGTTGACGCCTCTGACCATAGCGTATTCCAAAATAACGCGCCTGCCCGTCTTTTCGAAATAATAGTGCAAGGCCGCCATATCTTCTTTTATCCCGTAAGCTTTGGTAACGGGCATCATTTTGAGGCGAATTTCGTCCGTAGGAGCATGCAAACTCAAGGTCATCGTAACGCTGAAACCGTCGTCGGCAAGCTGTCGGATTTTAGGCGCCAGCCCCGATGAAGACAAGCTTATGTTGCGTTCGCTTATTCCTATACCGTCCGAGTCGTTCACAAGGCGCAAAAACTTGGTAACGTTGTCATAATTGTCCAAAGGCTCGCCGCTTCCCATCAAAACCACGTTTGTAACGGCTCTGTCCTTTTCCGTTCCGCCTTCGTCGCGGTTTACGGCAATAATCTGCCCCAGTATTTCGCCGGGGGTAAGGTTCCTGACCAGCCCGTCAAGGCCGCTTGCGCAAAAAGCGCAATTCATTCTGCAACCGACTTGAGTGGACACGCACAGGGTGTTCCCGTACTTATAGCGCATCAAAACGCCCTCGATTATGTTGCCGTCCTCCAAAAGATAAAGGTACTTGGCGGTTTTGTCTTTTGCGACGATTTTTTCAAGGATTTTTACGCCTTCTGCTTTAAACCCGTCGGCCTGCAAAGCTTGAATAAGGCTTTTCGGCATGTTTGTCATACCCGAAAACCCGACTCCTCGGTGAAGCCAGGTAAAAAGCTGCTTTGCACGGAATTTCGGCTGATTGTATTTTGCCAAAATTTCGGCCAGCTCGGTTTGGTTGTAATCCAAAAGGCTAATCATTTTCCTTAACCATTCTCGCTATGAAAAATCCGTCAGCCCTGTCCGTCGGGAAAAACTGAAGCATCCCGTCATTTTCGTACGGCAGAGGCATCTTGTCTAAGCGGAAATTTTTGTGATTTGAAAGGAATTCGCAAACCACGTCGTCGTTTTCCTCTTTGGTGACGGTGCAAGTGCTGTAAACAAGCACGCCGCCCTTTTTCAAATATTTTGCGGCGTTGTCCAAAATGCGTTTTTGAATTTGGGCCAATGCGGCAATATCTTCGGGTTTTTTGTTCAACAAAATGTCGGGCTGTTTTGCAACCACGCCCAGACCGCTGCACGGAACGTCGCAAAGCACCCTGTCAAAGCGTGCCTCGAAATTTTTGTGAAAACGTTCGGCATCCAACTTTACCGTCTGAACGTTGCCTGCACCCATCCTCGAAGCGTAAGCTTTAACAAGCTCCACACGGTGTGCGTGCAAGTCGCAAGCAAGCACGGCACCCTTAGGCGCAAGCTCGGACAAAAACACCGATTTTCCGCCCGGTGCGCTGCAAAGGTCCAAAATCATCGAATCGTTTTCGGGCGCAAGCGCAAGTGCGGCAAGCATGCTGGTTTCCGACTGGTACGTCAGCCGTCCGTCGGAAAAAAGCCTTTTTATCTCCCTGCAATCTTTGACGTAAAAACCGCCGGCAGGGCTTTCGGTGTATTCTAAATTATGCTTTTTTGCATAGCAATCAAAGGCATTTTTGTCGGTTTTTCGCCCGTTGAGCCTAACGTGAGTGTATTTGTGCGGTTTTGCCGCAACAACTTTCATGGCATCTTTTTCGCCATAATCGGCAAAAAGTTTTTCGACAAGCCACACGGGTTTTGAGTATTTTACGCTCAGATAAAGGCTTTTGTCTTTTTTGTCCGGAAGCGAAAACTCCCCTCGCCCCACGTTTTTCAAAGTTGCGTTCAAAAAGCCGCCGTATGCCGACAAACCACACTTTTTTGCAAGTTCGACGTGATTGTTCACAACGGCATAATCGGGCAAACTGTCCATATATTTCAGGCAATATATCCCCTGTTTCAATATGGTTTTCACCTGCTGTTTCGGAGGTTTTTTGCACACGGAACGAACGATATATTCAAGCTCGGTATCCTTGTCCAAAACGCCCAAAACAATTCTGGTGACAATTGCCGCCTCTTCGGAATTTTCCAATTCTTTATGAAGTTCCAAAGTGCTGTATGCACCCTCGGAATAAATGCGGTTCAAAATTTTGTATGCGGTTTCGGTGTATCCCATTTCAGCCCCCGAATTTGTCGCCTACGTTAAGCGAGTGTCCCAAAAGATAGCTTTTGTCCGACATCCTTTTGCCGTTTTCGGGCTGAATTTCCGACAGTCTTACCGCTCCGTCCGCCGTTGCCACGACAAGTCCGTTTTTGGCGTCGGCAAACAAAATTTCGCCCTGTTCGCCCCTGCCTTCAGCCTTTTCGACGGCAAACACCTTAAAGGTTTTTCCGTTCAATCGGCAAAATGCACCCGGCCAAGGAGTTACGCCTCTGACAAAGCAATCCAATTTGTCGAAATCGCCGTCAAATTTAATCTCGCCGTCCTCTTTCTTAAACTGCGGATAATGAGTGGCCTCCTCCTCGTTTTGCGGCGTAAAAACGGCTTTTCCGCCCTCAAGCAGCCTCAGCGCATCCACAAGAGCCTCGGCGCCGAGCGATGCGAGTTTGTCGAACATGGTGCCTGCGGTGTCCGTTTTTTCGATATCGACAAAGCGTTGCAACAATATGTCTCCGCTGTCGACCTTGTAAGCGGTTCGCATTATGGTTATGCCCGTTTGCTTTTCGCCGTTGATGACTGCCCACTGAATAGGTGCGCTCCCTCTGTATTTAGGCAAAATCGACGCATGAACGTTAAGCACGCCGTGCGGAGCAAGGTCCAAAAGTTTTTGCGACAAAATTTGTCCGAATGCGGCGGTAACGATGACGTCCGGGGCAATTTTTTGAAGGTCTTCCATGCCCTCTCTGCTCACTTTTTCGTATTGCAAAACGGGTATGCCGTGCTTTACGGCGACGGTTTTTGCAGGCGAAAAGCTGACGCCTTCGCGTCTGCCCCTGACTTTGTCCGGCTGAGTAACCACTGCCCTGACGTCAAATCCTTCGCTAACCAGTTTTTCAAGGCACACCGCCGAAAAATCAGGTGTCCCCATAAACACGATTTTCATCTTATTTCCTCTTCTTCGTCAACGTTGTCGTCGTAATAGCGGTCAACAAAAAGCACGCCGTCCAAGTGATCTATTTCGTGGCAGCAAGCGCGCGCGATGAAGCCCTCCGTTTTCAGCTTTTGATGCTTGCCGAAGCGGTCCTGATATTCCACCGTAACCTGATACGGACGACTTACTCGACAATTGTAATTCTCAATGGACAGACATCCTTCCACGCCTATTTGTTCGCCTTTTGTTTTGGTTATGACGGGATTGACCAATTCGACGTAAAAATCCCCCACTTCCACAACGGCAACTCGGCGCAACAGTCCCACCTGCGGCCCGGCAAGTCCTACGCCGTCGGCGGCAAGCATGGTTTCGCGCATGTCGTCCAAAAGTTCGCCCAGTTTAGCGTCGAATTTGTCGACAAGTTTGCATTTTTTATGTAAAACGGGATCGGGTTCCTTAACGATAAATCTTTTTGCCATAACTCTCCTAATTCAGGTTTTGCGGATTTATTTCCACAAAAACCGTGTTCTTTTTGTTCTTAAACTCGTCGGCCGCATCGTAAATGCCGTCGATCACGGAATCGAATTTGTCGGCCTTAATGCGCATGAGAATTTGATATCTGAACAAATCCTGCGCCCTTTCGATCGGCGATTTCATCCCCTGAAAATAGATGAAAGCGTCCGGATTTTGTTTTTTGAGTGCGGTAAGGCGGTCATAAATGCCCCTTGCCGTCTGTTTTGCCTGAACGTCTTCGGCCGCGGCAACCAAAACGCGCACTATTGCCGCAAACGGCGGAAACTTTGCCGTTTCTCGGCTGTTCAGTTCCTTTCCGAAAAAGCCCTCGTAGTCGTATGCCGACGCAAACCTGAAAACGTAATGCCGAGGGGTGTAGGTTTGCAAATAAACCTTGCCGCATTTGTCGCCTCTGCCCGCTCTGCCCGCAACCTGCGTAACAAGCTGGAAGGTGCGTTCGTTGCTTCGGTAGTCGGAAAGATACAAACTGTAATCGGCTTCCAAAATGCCCACGACGGTGACGTTTGCGAAATCATGCCCCTTGGCAATCATCTGAGTGCCCACCAAAACGTTTGCTTCGCCCGATTTAAACGCATCCAAAATGCTTCGGTGCGAATCCTTCTTTCGTGTCGTGTCGTTGTCCATGCGCAACACTTTTGCTTTCGGAAACAGCCTTTTTACCTCTTCCTCAACCTGCTCGGTGCCGATATGTCCCTGCCTGATGCGCTCGCTTTTGCAGCTCGGACAGGCGGACATCATCCGATAGGTTTTTCCGCAAAGATGGCATTTTAGGCGATTTTCCGTTTTGTGATAGGTAAGCGACACGTCGCAACTTTCGCACTTGGCAACGTATCCGCAGTCACGACACATAAAATAGCTGAAATAACCGCGCCTGTTCAAAAACAGTATGGCCTGCTCGCCCCGTTCGAGAGCCTGCTCAATGGCGGTTTTTAAAGGTTTTGACAATATATCGCGATTGCCCAACCTGATTTCCCGACTCATGTCCACAATCTCTATTTCGGGCATGGCTTTTTGATTTATGCGGTTTTTTAGTTCGATGAGGCCGTAATGCCCGATTTTTGCGGCGTGATAAGTTTCGACCGACGGAGTTGCGCTGCCCAAAACCAGCGGCGCATTCCATTGTTTTGCCCTAAATTCGGCAATGACTTTTGCGTCGTAGCGAGGATTGGATTCGGAAATATAACTGCCGTCGTGTTCTTCGTCAACGATGATAACGCCGATATTTTCCACCGGTGCAAATATCGCCGACCTTGCCCCGATCACGATTTTAGCTTCGCCCGAAAGTATCCTTTTCCACTCGTCAAAGCGTTCGCCGTCCGACAAACCGCTGTGCAGTATCGCCACGTTGTCGTTGAATCTCGACTTAAACAGCCCGAAAATTTGCGGAGTCAAACTTATTTCCGGCACCAGCACCACCGCAGTCTTACCGCCGGCCAAAACCTGTTCGATGACCGACATGTAAACCTCGGTTTTTCCCGAACCGGTTACGCCGTGCAAAACCTCGACGCCGTGCGATGCGACTATACGTTGTGCCGCAGATTGCTGTGCAGGCGTCAAAACCACTTTTTTGGCACCTTGCTCGGAGGAAACCGGCCTTCTTAGGCAATGCACTTCCTCGACGTTCAAAAAGCCCTTTTCTTTTAAGGCCGAAACCGCACCTTGCCCGAACAGTTTATTAAGTTCGGCGGCAAATTCGCCCTTTTCCCTTAAATATTCGACGCATTCTATTTGCTTTTTTGCCCTCGAAGGCAACAACGAAACAACTTCGTCGGCGTTTTTTGAAAGCGTGCAAAACGGAAGCATAATGTCTTTAACCGCTCCGCCGCGCATTTTTGACGGAATAAAAAGCCACAGAGCATCAATCTTTCTGAGGTGATATTTGCGGCACATAAAACGCATAAGTTCCAGCCGCGACGGACTTATGGCAACGAACGGATCGGGGAACGACAAAATTTCTTTCAGTTTGTCCTCGTCCCACTCGGAATGTTCCTTTAAACCGATGACAAACCCCTCGGTGGTTTTCCCTCCGAACGGAACGATAACTCTTGCACCGACCTTAACGTCATCGGGTGCTTTATAGTCGAACACTCTGTCGATTTCGGACGACGAGATGTCAACGATAACTTCTGCAATCATGTCAGACCTCTTTTGCCATATCCAAAATGACGTCGGCAATTTTGTCCTTGGTCATAATGCCCGTGTCCAGCCTATGCCCCGCACAGTCCATAACGGTGACGACGTTGGTGTCCGTCCCGAACCCCGCACCTTTTACGGTTACGTCGTTTGCCACAACCATATCGGCGTGTTTTTTTTGGAGTTTCGAAAGTGCGTTCTCGATCAAATTTTCAGTTTCGGCGGAAAAAATCACAAGCTTTTGGTTGCCCGATTTTCTTTCACCGACCGTCATTGCTATGTCGGGATTTTTTTCAAGCTCCAACGTAACTTCACGCTGTTTAAGCTTGCCCGATATGCGATTTTTGACTCGGTAGTCGGCAGGAGCCGCCGCCATTATATACAAATCGACTCCCTCCGCCGCCTTTACGGCATCGAGCATCTCGAGCGTTGTCGAAACTTCCACGGTTTCGGAAACCTCGTCGGGTACCGGCACCGACACACGGCCTTTGACAATCACGACTTCTGCGCCTCTTACGGCCGCCGCCCTTGCTATTGCCATGCCCATTTTGCCCGAAGAGTGATTGGTTATGCACCTGACGCCGTCGATAGGCTCCTCCGTTCCGCCCACGGTAACAAGCACTTTCTTGCCCTTGTAGTCGGAAACGGGTTGCAAAAGATTTTCGACGTAATCGACAATCACGTTCGGTTCGGCCATCCTCCCCTTGCCGACGTCGCCGCAGGCAAGCAATCCGCTTTCGCCGTAAATTATATGAAAACCTCTTTTACCGAGGCTGTCGATATTGTCTACCGTTTCGGCGTTTTCAAGCATACCCGTGTTCATTGCCGGGCAAACGACCATCGGAGCTTTTGTCGCCAAAGCCGTGGTTGTGAGCATATCGTCCGCAATGCCGTGAGCAAGTTTTGCGATAACGTTTGCCGTCGCCGGAGCAACTACAAAAACGTCCGCCGCCTTTGCAACGGAAATATGCTCCGTGCTGAACACGAAGTCACGGTCGAACATGTCGAACACCGCTCTGTTACCCGTAAGGGTTTCGAAGGTCAAAGGAGTGACGAATTCGGTTGCGTGCTTTGTCATAAGAACTATGACGTTTGCACCGAGTTTTTTAAGCCTCGACGCAACTTCGCAACTTTTGTAGGCAGCGATGCCGCCGCACACTCCCAAAACCACGGTTTTGCCTTTAAGCATAATTAGTCTCTCTGAATTTTCTGTTTGCCTTCGTAAACTTCTTTGCAAGCAATGGAAATCGGTTTTTCACCGTGCTCGAGTTTATCTTTGTCCTGTGCCTGAATGGTACGGGCACGTTTGCTGACTGCAACGGTAAGTGCGTAACGGCACTCTGCTTTGGCGATAAGTTTGTCGATAGGTGGGTCAACTAACATATTAACATCTCCTTTGTTGCGGATATCCGCAGAAAATTATTTTTTTATTTTAAGTTTGTGCGCCGAAAGTATGTCCATAACTTCTTTTGCCGCACGCTGTGGAACGTCGTTTAAAACCTTAAAGTCGTATTCGTCGGACAGTTCCATTTCCTTGTCGAAATAAGCGATTCGCTTTTCAAGCTGTTCGGCGTTTTCGGTGTGACGCCCGACAAGCCTCGAAATAAGTTCTTCCCTTGACGGCGGAAGCAAAAACACCAGCAACGCTTCGGGATAGTTGCGCTTCACGTTTACCGCCCCCATGACGTCAAGTTCCAAAATGATGTCCTTGCCTTTTTCAAGTTCTGACATAACAGGTGCCGTCGGGGTGCCGTAAGAGTTGCCGTAAGTGTTGGTGTATTCCAAAAATTCGCCGTTTTCGACCATTTTTTCAAACTCGGCATCGCTGACGAAAAAGTAGTGCTTGCCATGCACTTCGCCCGCCCTCGGCGCTCTGGTGGTGGCAGATACGCTGTAGAAGAAGTTGCCCTCCTTCATAAGCTCTTTTATAACAGTGCCTTTTCCGCAGCCCGACGGGCCGGATATAACCATAAGTATACCTTTATTCATCGTCCGTAATTTCTCCGTTTAATCTGTCCGTAAGAGTGCCCACGTTGAGGCCTGTAGTTATGACGTAGCCGTCCAAGTCGAGAATTATAAGCGTTCTCGTTTTTCGGCCGCAGGTTGCGTCGATAAGTTTACCGTGCGTTTCGGCAATTTTGATTTTGCGTGCGGCAGACTGCCCGTTTGCCGACAAAACCGCCAAAACTCTGTCGGCATTCACCACGTTGCCGTAGCCTATGCTGACAAATTTGTTTTTGTCCGTGCTACTCAATGTTCTGCACCTGCTCTCTGAGTTTTTCGATTTCGCTCTTCATGGCAATGACAAGGTTGGTGATAAGAAGGTCGTTGGCCTTGCTGCCCATAGTGTTGGCTTCGCGATTCATTTCCTGAGTGTAGTAGTTGAGTTGCGCTCCGATCGGGCCGGACTGTTCCATATTGTACTCGAAATTGTCGATATGTGCGCCGAGACGTTGCATTTCTTCGTCGATGCAAACCTTGTCGGCATAGGAAGCTATTTCCGAAATAAGCCTGTTTTCCGCCTCTTCGTCAACGCCTTCGAAGTATCTTTCAACCCTCGAAACCAATTTTTGACGGTAGCCTTCCATAACTTCCGGAGCCCTTGCCCTCACGTCGGCAAGATACTCGCGCAAATTTTGCAGTTTGACCTTGAAGTCGTCGTAAAGGCCTCGGCCCTCGCGATCGCGTTTTTCGGCCATACCTTTTGCGGCGGCCTTGGTTGCGGCAACCACCAACGAAAGCAATGCCTCCTCGTCGTCGTCCGTTTCGACAAACGAAACTACGTCCGGGCTTTTAAGCAACGACGAAACGGAAAAATCGTTTTCCAAACCGTATTCGGACGAAAGATAGCTTGCTATGCGCACGTATTCGGCGGCAAGCGCATCGTTGACCATAACGCCGGTGTCCTCGTCGCGAGTGTTTTCATAAGTTACGAAAACGTCTATCCTGCCGTGCACAAAAAAGCTTTTTACCGTTTTTCTGACGGCGTCCTCGGCAAAATACAAAGCTTTCGGGCTTCTGATGTTGAGGTCAAGATTTTTGCTGTTGACCGATTTCATTTCGACGGTTATTTTGCGTCCGTCGGCCTCGGCAAAGCCCTTGCCGTATCCTGTCATACTGTTCATTGTTTACCTACCTTCAAAAGTTCGTCGGCCGTGACGGATATCTGTTGTTTTTTATCACCGAAAACGGCATACGCCCCTTCATTTGTTATTTTTCCGATTATGGCGCAGTCAATGCCCGCCGATTTAAGTTTTTTTATTGCTAATTCGGGTTCCGAGCAGGTAAAAAGCATGCTCCCCGACGATATAAGCCTGAATTTGTCCACGCCGAGTGCGTCGCAAATTTTTTCGGTCAGAGGCAAAAACGGAACGTCGTTTGCGTAAATCTCGATTCCGCATCCGGCGGCTTCCGCAATCTCGGCAGCGGCGCCGAAAACACCGCCTTCGGTAACGTCGTGCATAGAGTGAACGGACTCGATTTCGGAAAGAACGTAACCTTCCTTCGTAACCCCGAGGCTGTTTTTCAAGCACTCCGCTTGGGCAAGTTCTGAGTCGGAAAGGCCTATTGCCTTGCCACGCTCGGACGCCAATATCACGGTGCCCTCCAACCCTGCCGTTTTGGTCAAAAGAACAAAATCGCCTTCTTTTGCCGTCGACGCGGATATAGGCCTAGAGGTCTTGCCGAACATCGTGACGCTTGTTATAGGCCTTACGACCGCATCCGAAAATTCGGTATGACCGCCTATAATGTCGATGCCCAGCTCGTTTGCCCTTTCGACGGCGCCGTTCATGATTTCGGCAATATCGTCAACCTCGGCGAACGGCGGAACGATTATCGTCAGCAAGCAAGCGAACGGCACGCCGCCCGAACTTGCGATATCGTTTGCCGAAACGTCTATAGACAGACGCCCAACGTCGTTTGTTGCGGCCGTAATGGGATCGGTTGTTGCAAGCACTACGTCGGACAAACGGAAAGCGGCACAGTCCTCCGCAAGGCCCGCTCCGAACAAAACTTCGTCGTTTTTTATTTTCAATTTGCCGAAAACAATTTGATTCAGTTCGGCATTTGTAAGTTTACCTACACGCATACGCACGCACCGCAAAAAAATAATTACAACAATTTTAGCATATACAAAAGTTTTTTTCAACAGTTTAGGACGCATTTTGGCAAATTGGTCAAAAATTTTTTACAAAAAAAACGGGCGCAACGCACCCGTTTGAAAAAACACGTCAAAGCATTTTCTTAAATTCTTCTTCCGAAATTATTTTTATGCCCAAAGAAAGTGCCTTTTGAAGCTTGCTTCCCGCCTCTTCGCCGGCAACCACCAAATTGCACTTCGACGACACCGACGACAACACCTCGCCGCCGCGTTCTTCGATAAGTTTTGCCGCCTCGCTGCGCTTAAATTCCGAAAGGCTTCCGGTCAAAACCACCCTAAGCCCCTCAAAGTTTTGGTTCTCGAGGGCCTTGACGGTGCCGTCCTCAAAATGGACTCCGTACCCCTCCAAAAGGGCTAACTGTTCTAAATTATCGGCTTTTTTAAAGTAATCCGTCACGGATTTTGCCATAATTTCGCCAAAATCGTCAATTTGAGTGATTTCGCTTTCGGTTGCGTTTTTCACCGCGTCAAGCGTTTTGAACCGGGCCGCAAGCTGCTTTGCCGCCTTTTCGCCGATGTTTGGAATGCCCAATGCGTACAAGAATTTGGCCAACGTGGTTGCCTTGCTCTTTTCGACGGAATCCAACAAATTTTGCGCTTTTTTGTCCTTAAACCCGTCAAGCGACATAAGTCCGTCAAAAGTCAAAGCATACAAATCCGAAAAGCGTTTTACGCCCAAATCGTTGTAAAGCTGTTCGCAGGTTTTGTCGCTCAGCCCTTCGACGTTCATTGCTCCCTTTTCGGCAAAGTGAGTGAGTTTGGACACTATTTGAGGCGCACAGTCGACACTGTTTGTGCAATACAAAAACACGTTTTCTTCCCTAACAGGACTGCCGCATTCAGGGCAAAACTTCGGTTTTTCGACCTCGCGACTGTTTTCGTAATCTTCGGCGACGCCCAAAATTTCGGGGATAACGTCGTTTGAACGGCGTATAAACACTCGACTGCCTATTTTAACTTTCTTTTTCAAAATGTCGCCATAATTGTTAAGCGTAGCCCGTCTGACGGTGGTTCCGCAAAGTTCGACGGGTTCCAAAACGGCAAGCGGCGTAAGTTTGCCGGCCCTGCTGACCTGCCAGATGACGTCTTTTACGACGGTGGTGGCCTCTTCGGCCTTAAATTTGTAGGCAACGGCCCACTTAGGGAATTTTTCCGTTTCACCCAAAATTTCGCGCGCCGAAACGTCGTTTACTTTAAAAACGATTCCGTCAATCAAAAAATCCAAGGTCGGGCGCAAGGCTTCGATTTCGTCGATTGCCGCATAGGCCTGCTCGCAAGTTTTTACCGTGCGGAAATATTCGACGTTGCCAAAGCCGTTTTTGCGGATAAAATCACGCATTTCGCATTGCGTTAAAAAGTCGGGATCGCCCTCGGCGTTGTAACACATAACGTCAAGATTGCGTTTTGCGGTAACCCTCGTGTCGAGATTTCGTATGGCACCTGCGGCGGCGTTTCTGGCGTTTTTGAGTTGGTCGTCGGGATTTTCGGCATTGTATTTTTCAAGCACGGACAAGCGCATTATGCCCTCGCCCTGCACTTCGACGTGTCCCTTGTAAGCTATGCGCTTCGGAACGTTGCCTATAGTTTTTGCCTGAGCGGTTATATCCTCGCCCACAAATCCGTTGCCTCTCGTTGCGGCGGCCGCAAGCTTACCGTTTTCGTAAACCAAATTGACGGTAAGGCCGTCAAACTTAAACTCGACGGTCAGTTCCGGAAGATACCCCAACGCTTTTTCCGTTCGCCCCAACCAAAGCGCAAATTCCTCCTTCGATTGGCATTTGTCGAGGCTGTAAAGCCTGTGACTGTGACGATATTCGACAAATTCCGACAGTATTTCGCCGCCCACTCGCTTGGTCGGAGAATTCGGCAAAACCACCCCCGTAAATTCCTCGAGGGCCCTCAGTTCGTCGTAAAGCTTGTCGTACTCGGCATCCGCAACAACCGGTGCGTCGTAGGTATAATAAAGTTCGGCATAGCGGTTCAGAAGTTCCACCAGTTCCTTCATTCTGTCCATAATTTACTCCGTAATTTCAAGATTGGCAATCAAAAGCAACAGCTTTTTGACGCCCACCGTGTTGAATTTGATTTGTGCGCTCTTGTCCACTCCGTCGCCAAACACCGCAATGATTTCGCCCTCGCCGAATTTTTTGTGCAGCACCTTAACGCCCGGACGGTAGCGATCGAAATCGGTAGGTATGACCTTTGGTTTCACGGAAAAGTCCAACAGCGGCGTAACCGCTTTTTTTGTTGTAGGCGGCAATGCGGATTTCGGCGTGGCGGACGGCTTGACTGCCGACACGCTCTGCGCTCCGCCCTTCATTTCGTCGATAAATCTGCTCTTTCGGTTGTAAAGCACCGAGTTGAACCTGAAACGGCGCCCGGCATAAGTGCAAAACAGCTTCTTTTTGGCACGGGTAACCGCAACGTACATCAAGCGGCGTTCCTCCTCGAGTTCGCCCTTGTCCACACATCTTTCCAAAGGAAAAATGTTTTCTTCCAAGCCCACAACGAACACGGCGTCGAATTCAAGTCCTTTGACGGCATGCACCGTGGCAAGGGTTACGAAATTGTCGTCGGTTATGTCGTCGGTGTCCGAAACCAAAGCCACCGATTGCAAAAAATCACTCATGGACGCGCCTTCGTTGTCGGCGGCGAAATAAGCTATGGACGACATAAGTTCGTTGACGTTTTCCAGACGATCGGCCTCGTCGTCGTTGTTTTTGTAGAATGCGTCGAGCCCGGAAATCTCCATAACGCTTTTTGCGTAATCGAGCATGGACATTTCCCTCTCGTTGGTCATGAGGCGGCAAATTATGTCCCTAAACGACGAAATTTTTCGTCTCGTCCCCTGCGAAACGGCGGCAGTATCGATGCCCAATATCCCGTCGATAAGGTCGATGCCGGCGTCTTTGCAATAGGAAACCAGCTCGCCTATCGCCCCGTCGCCTATCCCTCTTTTCGGGAAGTTGACTATGCGCAAAATGCTTTCGGCATCCTTAGGGTTGCTGACCACTTTAAAGTAAGCCAAAACGTCCTTGACCTCTTTGCGCTCGTAAAACTTGAAACCGCCGTAAACCTTGTACGGTATGCCGTAGGCATTGAATTTTTCTTCAAAAGTGCGGCTCAATGCGTTTATGCGCGACAAAACGGCTATGTCCCGATAACGGTAGCCGCTTCTTAAAAGCATATCAATTTGCTTTACAACGTAATCGGCCTCGTCTCGGTCGCTGCCCGCGCTGCACACCGCAATCTGTTCGCCGTCGGTTTTGTCCGTCCAAAGATTTTTTGCGGCAAGACGCTCCTTATTGTTTGCGATAAGACGGTTTGCGGCATTGAGAATTTGCGAAGTCGAACGGTAATTTCGTTCGAGCATGTACGTTTTGACGTTCGGAAATTCCTTTTTGAAATTCAAAATATTCTTTATTTCGGCGCCTCGCCAACTGTATATGCTCTGATCCTCGTCGCCTACGGCAAAAATGTTGCCGTGTTTGCCGGCCAAAAGCTTTATGAGCAGATATTGCGTGGCGTTGGTGTCCTGAAATTCGTCCACGTTGATGTAACGGAAACGGTTTTGATATCTCTCCAAAACGTCCGGACAATTCACAAAAAGCTGCACGGCGTTCAACAACAGGTCGTCGAAATCCATCGCGTTCATTTCGTGCAAGCGCTCCTGATACTCCTCGTAAACGTCGGCTGCAACGTCGGCATCTTTAAGATGTGCATACTCTATCCTGAACTTCGCCGGCAGCATCCCGAAGGACTTTGCGTCGGAAATATAGCAGACAATGCGCTCTTTGAGCTTGGTGTCTTCGATTTTTTTGTCGGTGCAAATGCGCTTTATAAGTTTTTCACGGTCGCTTTCGTCGTAAATGCTGTAGCCCGAAGTGAAACCGATTCTGTCGGCATCACGCCTCAAAATGCGTGCGCAAAAACTGTGGAAAGTCATCGCCCAAACGTTTGCGCCCTGCCCGACGGCGGAATCCAACCTTTCAAGCATTTCCTTGGCGGCCTTGTTGGTAAAGGTTATGGCCAAAATCTCCCACGGTTCGACGCCTTGGTTTTTTATAAGATAAGCTATGCGTGCGATCAAAACGCGGGTTTTTCCGCTTCCGGCACCGGCTATAACCAAAATTTGACCGTCGGTGTCCTCAACGGCCTTAATCTGTTGTTCGTTTAAAGTGATCGGCAAGTCGTACATAACGTATTCCCTAAAGCTCGGTTTGCAAAGTTGCAAATCGGTGCTTGAAATTCTTTATTATTTGACGTTTAAAACAATTTTAGCACATTTTATAAAAATCTCCAAACGACTGACAAAAAAAAAGAGGCCGTCGCCGATATTTTAAGCGACAAGCCCCTAAATTTTTCACTTAACGCCGCGTTTGCTTTCCAGTTGCCGTTTAACGCTGACGTATGCTTCGGACAGTTTGAATATGTATCGCTGACGTTCGGCAGCCGTCAAACCGTTTAAATAGTCGTAATCGATAAGCATTTTCAGAGGACTTTCCACGCCCTGCTCGGAAGCGAGAATGGCATCGTAAATGCGATAACAGTCCACCTCGTCCAACGCCGGAACCACCGATTTTTCTATGACGTAAATCCTTTTGGGATCGGGTGCCAAGGCGGCCGTTCCCCTAAATCCGTATCCTTGTCGAATGCGATTTTTTGCAGTATGTGCAAGTTGCGATATCGTTGATTTTTGCGCCATCTTTCCCTGTTGAATTTCTCCCCTCTTTTTTGCACATAAAACGATAACAAACAATAATTTTACTGTCAATTTAAAAAATCAACGATTTTGTATGAAAATATTTGATTTTAAACGATTTTAAGCGATTTCTGCGGCAAATTTGAGAAAATAATAGATTTTCGTAAAAAATTCAAATAAATTCAAAAAAATACTTTTTATTCAATTTTACCGACAGATTTCGCATTTAGGACAACCGCTTGAAACTGCGCAAAAAACCGTTTTCGGTAACCTTAAACACGCCGATAAACGACGAAAATCCCGTCTTTAAAAGCGACAGATTTACATATCCTAAGCCGCTCTCGTCGCATCTTACCGAAATGCCGCATCCTATCCTTGCCTCTTTGGGCGTATTTACAACCGTTGCTTTGACCTTATACGACCTCAAAAGATCGTAAAATCTCAACGTGTGCGCCCTCGAACGAAATGCAATAAGAAGATATGTCATGATTCACCTCGACGTTTTATGTAGCTCAATCAGGTCGGGGCGAATGCGGCCGCCTTGGAATTTGTCTTGGATGCTTACAATATATTATATTGAAAACAAATTTCATTAGTTACGGAGGAATCATGATTTATTTCGACAATGCCGCAACGTCCCGTTTTAAACCCAAAGCGGCGGCCAAAGAATTGGTAAAAGCATTCAAAAACAGCGCAAATCCCGGCAGAGGCGCGCACGATGAGTCCATTAAATCCAGTCTCGTTTGCGAAAACACCCGTGCATTTTTGCTCGACAAGCTCGGCGCAACCGATTGCGGCGAATTGGTTTTTACAAAAAACTGCACCGAGGCTCTGAACCTTGCGATATTCGGAACGGTTGTTGAAGGCAAACACGTCGTAACCACCGCCCTCGAACACAACAGCGTTCTGCGTCCCCTGTTTAAACTTAAAGACGAAGGCCTCATTACTTTGTCGGTTTTAAACCCCGACCGCTCGGGAAAAATCAACCCGAAACACTTCGAACGTATGCTGACCGACGACACCTACCTTGCCGCAATTACCGCACAAAGCAACGTCACGGGCGAAATCACTGACCTTAAAACGATCGGGGAAATTTGTGCCGCCAACGGCGTGATGTTGCTTGCCGACGGCGCTCAGGCAATACCCAACGTCGACGTCGATTTTGAAAAATTCAATCTTACCATGCTTGCCGCACCCGGCCACAAAGGCCTGCACGGTCCGCAAGGAACGGGCTTTTTGATATTTAAGCGCAATTTAAAAATCAAGCCCCTGCTTTACGGCGGCACGGGGACAAACAGCGACAGCGTGTACATGCCGCACACCCCTCCGGAAAGTTTGGAGGCAGGCACGCTAAACGCAACGGGTATCGCCGCCCTTTTTGAGGGTGCGAAACAAAGCTTTGCCGACGTCGACCGCAACCGCAAAAAAATTGCCGAGGTTTCGGATTACATCCTAAAAGAATTGCAAAAGCTTCCGACCTCCGTTCTTTACACAAATCCGTCAAACCTGTCGGGCATAATTTCGTTTAACCTAAAAGGCGCAGACAGCACGACGGTGGGCGACGTGTTAAACCGAAAATACAAAATTGCCGTGCGCACCGGGCTTCACTGCGCACCGCTTACGCACAATATGCTCGGCACGCTCGAATCCGGAGCGGTCAGAATAAGCGTGGGGGCGGACAACACCTTAAAGCAAGCCAAAAAGCTCATCAAGGCATTGACAGCGATTTCCGACAAAATTTGCCAAGAAAAGGGCTTTGTATTCTAAAAATCGACTTTTTTTAGAACACTTTACCTAAGTTTTTCAAGGTTTAGCACTTTTACGCCCCCGAAATCGTCGGCCAATTTAGTCAAAAGAAACTTGACTTGCCAAGGCTCGGCCGAGGGATATCTCTCGTAAACAAGCGCGGCCGCACCTGCAACAAACGGCGCCGAAACCGACGTCCCGGACATTTTTACATACAGTTCCTTTCCCCTCCCGACTCCGCTTACGCCGACGCCGGGCGCATATATTTCCGGCTTAAAACTGCCGCCAATTTCACCGTAAGACGAAAAAGTAGCAACACGATTATCATCATCCACACTCCCAACCGTTAAAACTTTTTTGGAGCTTCCCGGCGATTTCACTCCGTCCTCGCCGCTGTTTCCTGCCGAAGCAACCACCGTTATTCCGTTTTTTACAAGCACTTCGGCACCTCTTTCGAGCGGATCGGCATAATCCACCCTGGTTGCCCCGAAGGACATGCAAACGACTTT
Source organism: uncultured Faecalibacterium sp. (assembly GCA_964495385.1). GTDB lineage: Bacteria > Bacillota > Clostridia > Christensenellales > CAG-917 > CAG-1138. The sequence goes on along the minus strand of CAZBVO010000014.1, from coordinate 12,828 downwards.
TATGCCGTATTTTCGGTGGTTGTCCGCAATCCATTGCATCCCGTCCAAAACGCCGAACAGGCCGCATTGACCGCTTGCGCCTATAACTTTTAAGGCAATTATACTTGCCGAATGCGCAACGCCCGAAAACTCCCCTCCCGAAGCCACGCCACCTCCTGCGGCAACCCCGGCAACAAAGGTTCCGTGACCGTTGTCGTCGTAAACGTCGGACAAATTGCCGTCTATATCTTTGAAAGCGATTATTCTGTTTCTGGGCATTACGAAATCGGGATGCGGTTGCACGCCGGTGTCCATAATGCAAATGCCTACGCCCCTGCCGCCTCTGCCGATTTTTGGCAAAACGGGCCTTGAATTTGCCCCTAAACGAGCATTTTGACGAAGCGCAAACACTCTGCCGCCGCAAGCGATATGCTCGACGTAGGGCAATTTTTCGGTCTCAAAACCGTCGTCGCAAGTCGCACCCACCGCCCGTATAAACGGATACACCCTTTTTATCTTAAAATCCGAGGGCAAACGCTTTGCGTAGCTTAAACTTTTAAGGTAAATTATGACCTCTTTAGACACCTATTTCAGTGCCTCCAAAATGCCGTCGAGCTTTAGTTGCTGCTCTGCGGTCAGCATCGGCCTTATTCCGTCGGCGGCACGCCGAATGGCCTCGAGGTCGAAATTCCCTTCCGCCTTTGCCGCATCCGCCCTCTTGAAAATTTCCGACATCAACTCCGATTCGCTTTTCCCCTGAAGGCCGTCCACCGTTTGCCGCACCTGACGTTCGGTAAGCGGCGTGCCGTATTTTACGTTGCCGCAGGCATTTTTGTTGCCGCCCGACGGCGTTTGCTGTTTTTGTCGCATCGAAAAGTCTTTAAAATCCATATTAACCTCCGCACTCATCATTTATATTCGTCATATACTGACCGTGTGAAAGGTGATTTTATGAATCTTGGGCAAATTCTTCCGCTTATGTTGGCGCTTAAAAGCCGAGGCGCAACCTCGCCGTCGCAACCGGGCAGGCAAATCGACGTTAAAAAACTGACCGAAGCAATCGAAAAAATAAAAAGCGGCAACCCTGCCGACCTTTTAAACTTGCTTCCCTTAGACGACAACACAAAAGCCGTCATGTCGATGTTTGCCGCTTTGTCCGAATCAAAAAAAGACTTGATAAAAACTGCCGAAACTGCCGATTCCGACAACGTTTCCGACGTTTGCCCTGCGCCCAACGAAATAAACGCGGCCCTAAAAAAACTTATGGAAAAAACAAAATAACCAAAAAACCCGCAGAAATGCGGGTTTTTTGTTTCATATTAGAGTGCTTGTTTTAAGAACTCTTCAAAATCTGCTTCGCTTTTCGGGCCGACGAACTCGTCAAGTCGAACTCCGTTTTTGTAAAGCATTATGGTTGGGATATAGCTGATGCCGAGGCTTTCGGCAAGCCCTTCGAGCTCGTCGACGTCGACTTTGGCAAAAACTATGTCGTCGTGCTTTTCGGAAGCCGCCTCGAACACCGGCGCAAACATTCTGCAAGGTCCGCACCAGGTTGCCCAGAAGTCGATTACCACGGGTTTGTCTGCCGCAATAAGGCTGTTGAATTGTTCGGTAGAAGTTATTTTCATATTATTCCTCTCTGTTTTCTTTTTTGGTTACCGCAATGGAAAGGTCGGTAAGTTGCTGATCCTCGACAAAATCCGGAGCTCCGCTCATCAAGCAGCTTGCGTTTTGCACTTTCGGGAAGGCAATAACGTCCTTAATGTTGTCGGTGCCGCCCAAAAGCATAACGAGTCTGTCCAGACCGAATGCCAAACCTCCGTGAGGCGGTGCGCCGTATTTGAAGGCTTCGATAAAGTAGCCGAAGCGTTCCTTGATGGTTTCCTCGGTAAGGCCGAGCAACGTGAACATACGATGTTGCAAATCCTGATGGTGAATACGGATGGAACCGCCGCCCGCTTCCTGACCGTTGATGACGAGGTCGTAAGCCACTGCTCTTGCGTCGCCGATGGTGTCGAAGTTGTCCAAAAGCGGCAAATCGTCGATGTTAGGCATGGTGAACGGATGGTGCGTTGCATAGTAACGGCCGTCTTCGTCGCTGTATTCCATAAGAGGGAAATCCTTGATCCACAAAATGTCGTAGCGGTCAGGGATGAGGTCAAGCCTCTTTGCAAGTTCCAACCTGAGTGCGCCCAAGCTGTCGTAAACCACTTTGTTTTTGTTGGATGCGACAACGAAAACCAGGTCGCCGGTTTTTGCGCCGAGCTTAGCTTCCAATGCGCTTATTTCGTCCGCCGTGAGGAATTTGTAGAAACTCGAGGTGGTTCCGCCCTCTTTAAGTGCCGCCCAAGCAAGGCCTTTTGCGCCGTAATCCTTGACGAAATCGGAAAGTTTGTCGATTTCCTTTCTGGTAAACTTATCCGCACCGCCAGGCACGACTATTGCCCTTACACTGCCCCTCTTCGGATTTTCGAGCGCAGAGGTAAACACCGAGAAACCGCAATTTTTGACCACGTCCGAAACGTTTTGAAGTTCCAAGCCGAAACGGGTGTCCGGTTTGTCGCTGCCGAAACGGTCCATACCTTCTTGCCAAGTCATTCTTCTGAACGGTTCGTCGCCGTAATCGATGCCCTTGACGTCCTTAAAAATGCGTTTGATGAGGCCTTCTGCAACCTGCATAACGTCCTCGTCGCGCTCGACGTAACTCATTTCGATGTCAATTTGAGTAAATTCAGGCTGACGGTTGGCCCTGAGGTCCTCGTCTCTGAAGCAACGTGCGATTTGATAGTAGCGGTCGTATCCGGCAACCATCAAAAGCTGTTTGTAAAGCTGCGGACTTTGTGGAAGCGCGTAAAACGCACCCGGATGTACGCGGCTAGGCACGAGATAGTCTCTTGCGCCCTCAGGCGAAGATTTGCCAAGGCACGGAGTTTCGATTTCCAAAAAACCGTTTTCCGCCAAATAGTTGCGAGTGGAATGAGCGATTTTGCTTCTGAGCATCAGCAAATTTTGCAAATACGGACGTCTCAAATCGAGATAACGGTACTGCAAACGCAAACTTTCGCGAGTGTTGACGTCGTCCTGAATAAAGAACGGAGGGTTTTCGGCTTCGTTCAAAATTCTGACTTCCGAAGCAAGGATTTCAACCTCGCCCGTTTTCATGTTAGGGTTGACGTTCTTGCCCGTTCTGAGCTGCACCGTACCTGCCACGGCAAGCACGTATTCGTTGCCCACTTCAACCGCTTTGTCAAACAAATCGGCGTTTTTGGAGCCGTCAAAAGCAATCTGCACAAGCCCTGTGCGATCTCTTAAATCGATAAAAATGAGGTTACCGAGGTTTCTGACCTTGGCCGCAAAGCCCATGACGACAACTTTTTTGCCCTCGTCTGCGGCAGTAAGTTCGCCGCACATATCGGTCCTTTTCAAACCGTTGATAAATTCTGCCATAGATGTATTCCTCTTACTTAAAATTTGTAATTTGAAAGGCTTTCGAGATTAACTTCGACGCTCTCGCCCGAAAGCATGTTCTTAAGTGATGCGACGCCGCGCTGAATTTCGTCGTCGCCCAAGCAAAGCGTGTATCTTGCGCCTATTTTGTCGGCGTATTTCATTTGTGCCTTTACGCTTCTGCCGGCAAGGTCGGTGTCTGCCGAAACGCCTGCTTTTCGAAGTTTTGCCACCAAAACTCTGGCCGTATCCGTTGCCGCTTCGCCTATCGGAGCCACGTAAACTTTGACGTTTTCGTGATTGGACGGAAGCAAATTCAACGCCTCCAAAACGTTCAGAAGCCTTTCGATGCCCATTCCGAAACCGACTGCCGGAGTAGGTTTTCCGCCCACCTGCTCGACAAGGTTGTTGTAACGTCCGCCGCCGCATACGGTGCCCTGCGCGCCTATATCGGTGCTGACAAATTCAAACACGGTGCGAGTGTAATAATCCAATCCCCTGACTATTTGCGGATTGACGACGTACGGGATTTCCAAAAGTTCCAACCCTTTTTTGACTCCGTCAAAGTGATTTTTGCAATCGTCGCACAAAAATTCGATGGTGGTAGGTGCGTTTTTGGTTATTTCCTTGCATTTAGGTTCCTTGCAATCGAGAATACGCAAAGGATTTTTTTCAAAACGCTCCTTGCAAGATGCGCACATGTTTTGAACGTTGTCTTTCAAATAGCCTTTGAGTGCGGCATTGTATTCTTTGCGGCATTTCGGGCAACCTATGCTGTTGAGGTTAAGCTCGAGTTTTTTAAGCCCGACGGTGTCGAACAGCGTTTTTGCCACCGAAATGGCCTCGACGTCGGCCGACGGCAAATCGGAACCGTAAATTTCAACGCCGAATTGGTGGTGTTCCCTAAGTCTGCCTGCCTGCGGCCTTTCGTAGCGGAAAACGGGAGTCATATAAAACATTTTGACCGGCATCGGTAAATTTGCCAACCCGTTTTCGACATAGCTTCTCGCAACGCCTGCAGTGCCTTCCGGCTTCAAGGTCATGCTTCTGTCGCCTTTGTCGGTGAAAGTGTACATTTCCTTGTTGACTATGTCCGTCGTTTCGCCCACTCCCCTCAAAAACAGTTCGGTGTGTTCGAACGTCGGCGTGCGGATTTCGGAAAGACCGAACAGCCCCGCAACTTTTCGTATATCGTCCTCGACGTAGTGCCATTTGTAACTTTCGGATGGCAGTACGTCCTTGGTACCTTTAGGAATGCTAATCATTTGCCGTCTCCTATAAGATGTATTTTTTGAAATTGGTTTGATCCACCGAGGAAGCAAGCGTTTTTTTGACAAAGTCGCCGTCGATTTTCACGGTAACGTCCGGCATATCTCCGCCTGCGTTGAAGCTGACGTCTTCGATAAGCCTCTCCATAACCGTGTGCAACCTTCTTGCGCCCAAATTTTCCATGGTTTCGTTTTCGGCCTCGGTGATTTTGGCTATTTCGTCGATTGCGTCGTCGGTAAATTCCAAAACGACGTGATCCACTTTAAGAAGTTCGGTGTACTGTCTGACGAGAGCATTGTCGACGCTGGTCAAAATTTTGACAAAATCGTCTTTGGTCAAATTGTCCAGTTCGACCTTCACCGGGAAACGCCCCAAAAGCTCGGGAATCAAATCGGTTATCTGACTGACGTGGAATGCGCCTGCCGCGATAAACAGCATATAATCGGTGCGAATGTTGCCGTACTTGGTTTTGACCGTGCAACCTTCGACGATAGGCAAAATATCCCGCTGAACGCCTTCTCTGCTTACGTCCGGACCGCCGCCCTGTTTGCCGGCACCTGCTATTTTGTCGATTTCGTCGATAAAAACTATGCCGTCCTGTTCGGCCCGTCTGACCGCCTCGGAATTGATGGCGTCTTCGTCGATAAGTTTGGACGCTTCTTCGGCGGATATGATTTCCATTGCCTGACGCACGGTAACTTTGCGCTTTTTCTTGCGCTTGTTGTTCATAAATCCGCCAAAAATGCTTCCGATGTCTATTTCCTGCGTTTCGGCAGCATTAAGCTGAATGGTTTTAGGTGCTTCCGCAACGTCAAGCATAATTTCGAGGTTGTCCAGTTTGCCCTGCCTGAGTTCCTGCAAAATTTCCTCTTTCAACAAAGCGTCCGGGGTTTCGGAAGCGTTTTGCTTGCGGATAGGAAGAACCGCATCCACGATGCGTCTTTCGGCAAGGTCGGTGACTCGAGGCTGAACCTCTTTGATTTTTTCCTCCCTGACCATGCGGATGGATGCTTCGACGAGTTCGCGAATCATAGATTCGACGTCGCGCCCGACGTAGCCTACCTCGGTAAACTTGGTGGCTTCCACTTTCACGAAAGGTGCCTTTACGATTTTTGCCAACCTTCTGGCGATTTCCGTTTTTCCTACGCCGGTAGGGCCTTTCATGATTATGTTTTTAGGGGTTATTTCCTCCCTGAGTTCCTCGGGAAGTCTGCTTCTTCTGTAGCGGTTTCTGAGTGCGATGGCAACCGCCTTTTTTGCCGCCGACTGACCTATTATGTAGCGGTCGAGTTCGGCAACCGTTTGTTTAGGGGTAAAATCCATTTGAGCCTCCTAAATTGCTTCAACCGTGAGGTTGTGATTGGTGAAAACGCAGATATCGGCAGCAATGTGCATAGCCTTTACTGCTATTTCTTCTGCGGTAAGGTCGGTGTTTTCGATAAGCGCTTTTGCGGCCGAGTAAGCATAGTTGCCGCCGCTGCCGATGGCACAAACGCCGCCGTCTGGTTCGATAACGTCGCCGCCACCGTTGATTATGAGAAGATGGTCGTGATCGGCAACGATCATCATTGCTTCGAGCTTTCTCGCTTTATCGTTGCGCCACAACTCGACAAGTTCAACCGCGCTTCTCGTAAGATTGCCGCCGTATTTGTTGAGCATCGATTCAAATTTTTCGCTAAGAGCAAACGCATCCGAAACACTGCCTGCAAAACCCAATATGACTTTGCCGTTGTAAATGCGTTTTACCTTTTTTGCGGTTCCTTTAAATATGACGCTTTCGCCCATAGTCACCTGACCGTCACCGGCTATTACGGTGCTGTCGCCGCGCTTAACGGCGCAAATGGTGGTTCCTTTAAAATCCATAAAACTCTCCTTTCAACGCTAAGCGTTGACTTTTGCCGCAAATTCCTCGATATCTTTGCGACTGCGCTCGGCGTAAAGATGCTTGCGCAATTTTTTGTCTCGCGTCGAGATATCCGGAAGAATGCCGAAATTGCTGTTCATCGGCTGGAAATTGCCGCCTGCCGACGATGCTATGTACCTGGAAAGCGCACCCGAAATAGTGTTTTCGGAAGGAATGACCTTTTCCAGTCCGCTCTTTTCCCTGAAAAGATGAATGGCCGCCAAAAGTCCGCTTACCGTGCTTTCCATATATCCCTCTACCCCGGTTATCTGCCCGGCAAAGTAGACGTTGTTGCTGTCTTTAAGTTTGAAGGTCTCATCCAAAAGACGAGGCGAATCGAGATAAGTGTTGCGGTGCATGACTCCGTACCGCAAAAATTCCGCATCTTTAAGGGCCGGTATCATGCCGAAAACCCTCTTTTGTTCGCCGAACGTAAGGTTGGTTTGAAAACCTACCATGTTAAACGCCGTGCCTTCGTTGGTTTCCTTCCTGAGTTGCACGACCGCATAGTATTTTTCGCCGTTAGGCCCGTAGATTCCGACCGGTTTCATAGGCCCGAAGCGCATTGTGTCCGCCCCCCGTTTTGCCATAACCTCGATAGGCATGCAACCCTCGAACACCTCGGTGCCTTCAAAATCCTTAAGCACAACCGTTTTGGCCGACACGAGTTGCTCGTAAAATGCAAGATATTCCTCTTTGTTCATCGGCAAATTGAGGTAATCGTCGCCGCCCTTGTTGTATCTTCCGCCGAAAAAGGCTTTTGTCATATCGATACTGCTTTTGTCCACAATAGGGGCGATTGCGTCGAAAAAGTGCAAATCTTTGCCGTTTTTTTGTTTAAAACTGTCACACAAAAGGTCGCTTGTCAACGGTCCCGTCGCATAAATGACAGGCTCGGCATCGCTAAGTTCGGTCACTTCTTTTCTAACCACGGTCAGCTTGTCGAATTTTTTAAGTTCCCTCTCGACGGCCGCTGAAAACAGCACTCTGTCCACCGCCAACGCACCGCCGGCATCGACTTTTGCTTCGTAGGCGCACCTCAAAATCAAGCTGTCCAAAGCGGCAAGCTCCGTTTTAAGCGCACCCGACGACGTATCGGGATCGGTACTTTTTAAGCTGTTGCTGCACACAAGCTCGGCAAAGCCCGAAGTTTTGTGTGCGGGCGTAAATTTTTCGGGGCGCATCTCGACCAGCTCCACCTCTACCCCTCTTTTCAGAAGCTGATAGGCGGCTTCGCATCCGGCAAGACCTGCGCCGACAACGGTTACTTTCAATTTTCTTCCTCTTTTTTTGCTATCGTTTCAGCATGTGAGCACGACCTGTTTACACAAGTGTACTTCACTCCGTTTTTCAACGTTGTAACTTTCATCACTCCGCCGCACTTAGGGCAGAAATACGGGGCCGGAATTTCCCACGAGACGAAATCGCAAGTAGGATAGCCGCTGCAACCGTAAAAGGTTTTTCCGCTGTGCGACGTGCGCTTCAAAACGTCCTTGCCGCACTTAGGGCAAGTGCCAACGGTTTCCTGAAGCGATTTGATGTTTTTGCACTTAGGATAGTTCGGACAGGCCAAAAACTTGCCGTACTTACCCTCTTTTATCACCATTGTCGCACCGCATTTTTCGCATTTGACGTCCGACTGTTTGTCTTCCATGTGAACTTTGTTGCCGTTTCTTCCGGCGGCCATAAGCTGTTGATGGAATTTCGGATAAAAACTTGCGATAACCCTTTGCCATTCCAAACCGTCCTCGGCGACTCTGTCCAGCGCGCCCTCCATTTTTGCGGTAAATTTAAGGTCCATAATCTGCGGAAAATGCTGAACGAGATAATCGCATATAACCTCGCCCAGTTCCGTAGGAACGAGAGCCTTGCTTTCACGCTTGATGTAGGCCTGCTTTTCCAATTTGGAAACGATTTGCGCATAAGTGGACGGACGGCCGATGCCGTTTTCTTCCATGGCCTTGATTATGGTTGCGTCGTTGTAGCGTGACGGCGGTTTGGTGAATTTTTGCTCCGGCAAAATTTCTTTTAAGGAAAGCTCGTCGCCTTCGTCGATTTTCGGAAGAGTTTTTGCCGTATCGTCGCCGTCGTCGTCGGACGAAGCGGTGCTGTAAAGCACTGTGAAGCCGTCAAATTTTACCGTTCGCCCGGTAAGTTTGAAGCCGTATTCCCTGCCGTCTGCGCCGTCGCCGTTGATGTGCACTTTCAAAGTGTCGTACAAAGCGTCGGACATTTGGCTGGCAAGATAGCGGTCGTAAATGAGCTTATAAAGCCTCAAAAGATTTTTGTCGATTTTGCCGTTGAGACTTTCAGGAGTTCTGTTGAGGTGAATAGGACGAATGGCTTCGTGCGCATCCTGAGCATCCGCCTTGGTTTTGTAAACGTTAGGGCGTTTAGGAGCGTATGCCTCGCCGAATTTTTCACGGATGTATTTGAGCGTGGCAAACTGCATTTCCGGATTGATACGAACGCTGTCGGTACGGATGTAGGTAACCAAAGCAACGGTGTCGCCGTCGATGTCGACGCCTTCGTAAAGCTGCTGAGCCAATCGCATGGTAACGGTTGCCTGCATGTTCAGTTTTTGCGAAGCGTCCTGTTGCAAAGTCGACGTGGTGAACGGAGGCTGAGGCCTTCCCTTCGCTTCGCTTTTTATTGCGCTGTCAACCCAAAAACGCTTTGCGTTTGAAACCGCTGCAACGATTTTGTCGGCCTGTTCCTTGTTTTCCGGCTTAACCTTTTTGCCGTCAATGTCGTTGAAAGTGGTTTTGACAAGGTTCTTTTTGAGGTTCGGCAAACCGTTTTTAAGCATCATTGCCGACAGCACCCAATACTCTTCGGGTTTAAAATCCCTTATTTCGCGCTCACGCGTGACTATCATTTCCAACGCCACCGATTGCACTCTGCCGGCCGATTGCGCTTTCTGCTGAGTGTTTCCGGTTTTGATTTTGTTTGACAAAATAGGCGAAATTTTGAAGCCCACAAGCCTGTCCAAAACTCGTCTGGCCTGTTGTGCGTCAACCAATTTCATATCGATTTCGCGAGGATTGTCGATGGCTTCCAAAATGGCCTTTTTGGTGATTTCGTTGTAAGTTATGCGGTTTTTTTGCCCTTCGGGCAATTCCAAAACCGTTTGCAAATGCCAGCTTATGGCTTCCCCTTCACGGTCGGGGTCGGTTGCGAGGTAAACGTCGGGATATTGTTTGACGGCCGCTTTAAGTTTGCGGATTATTTCCTTTTTGTCGGCATTTATTTCGTAAACCGGTTTAAAATTGTTTTCCACGTCGACACCGAGAGTCTTTGGCGTAAGGTCCCTTACGTGACCGCTGGACGCCATAACGACATAATCGCTGCCAAGGTATTTTTGAATTGTTTTCGCCTTGTTAGGCGACTCGACGATAAAAAGTTTTTTCATTATGTCTCCGAATTATCTGAGCGAATAGTAGTTTCCGTCGGACCTGATGATCAAGTCGTCGATCTCCATTTCCGACAAAACGCTTTGAAGTTCCCTTACGGAAAGTTCGGTTTTTTCAAGGATTTCCTCGAAATGCATTTCGCCCGCTTTTAAAACATCCATAACCAATTGCTCGGTCATGCTTATTTGCACCGCTTTTGTTTGAGTTTTGCCGTCAAGGTCGAAAAAGTTTAAAACGTCCTCGGCCGACAGCGCCATTCTTGCCCCCTGTTGCAAACATTTGTTGCTTCCTTTTGCCTCCGGACTGTTTATGCCGGACGGGGTTATAAACACCTCTTTGCCCTGCTCGGCGGCAAGGTTCAAGGTTATCATAGTTCCGCTTTTTTCTGCAGCTTCGGGCACGAACAATGCCGTTGCTAAGCCGCATATAAGGCGGTTGCGTTCGGGAAATTGATAGGCGTTCGGTTTTGTCTTCAATTTATACTCCGAAATTATTAAACCGTCGTTAAAAAGAATGTTTTCGGCAAGGCCTCTGTGCTCGGCAGGATAAACGATATCCAATCCGTTGGCCACGACGGCCACGGTTTTGCCGCCTACGTCGAGTGCCGCCCTGTGTGCGGTCCCGTCTATGCCCGAAGCAAGCCCCGATACCACGGTAAGTCCGGCACGGGCAAACTCGGTGCAAAAATCGTAAGTTACCGCTTCGGCGTACCGTGTAGGCTTTCTCGGCCCGGCAACCGCTACGTTTTGGGCTTTCAAAAGTTTTACGTTGCCTTTATAGTAAAGCAACAGCGGTTTGGGATAGACGCCTTCGAAAATTTCGGGATAATCCTCATCGGTGTACGAAACCAGCGATATGCCCTTTTGGTCAAGCTCTAAAAGAGTGTCGTCGACATACCTGCCCGAAAGATTTTTCAGCAAAAGGTCGGCATTTTCGTCGCCGACGGCTTGCCTGAGTTGCAAAATTTTAGATTTTGCCTCGGCAAACATATCTCCCGGCTCATCGAAAAGCTCAACCGCGCGGTGCTTGCGCGAAAGGCTTATTTCCAGCCCGTTTAAGGCGACAAGCGCTTTGTGATTTAACGTGTATTCTGCCATGTCAATTGCGATATTTGCGGTCAAGCGACCTGTACTGCACTGCCTCGGCCACGTGCTCCGGCTTTATGTTTTCGCTTCCGTCGAGGTCGGCGATGGTTCGAGCCACCTTCAAAACCCTTGACGTTGCCCTTGCCGACAAGTTGAGTTTTTGGAAAGCACGTTCCAACAGTTGTTCGCCCCTGTCGTCGAGAGCGCAAAATTCCTTGATTTGCCTGTTTGTCATTTGCCCGTTGGTCAGCGTTTCGGTGCCCTTAAAACGCTTGCGGCAAAGTTCGCGCACGGCATTGGTTCGACGTTTGATGTCCGCACTCGGTTCGGCAACCGTTTTGTCCCTGAGTTCGACGTAGCTGACGTTGTCAACCTCGATTTGCAAATCGATTCTGTCCAAAAGCGGACCGCTGATTTTGGCAAGATAGTTGTGAATTTGCGTTGCCGTGCATTTGCAAATAGACGTCTTAGAGCCATAATTGCCGCAAGGACAAGGATTCATACTTGCAATCAGCATAAAGTTTGCAGGATATTCCACGGTTCTGGCCGAACGGGCCACCGTCACCGTGCGATCCTCCAGCGGACCGCGCAAACTTTCAAGTTTTTTGCGGTCGTATTCGGGCATTTCGTCCAAAAACAAAACTCCGTTGTGAGCAAGGCTTACCTCGCCCGGTTTTGCCTTGGTGCCGCCGCCTATAAGAGACGGCATGGTGGCCGTGTGATGCGGCGAACGGAAAGGCCTGACCGTTATGATGCCGACCTGACTGTCCAAAACCCCGGCAACGGAATGAATTTTCGTAACTTCGATTGCTTCGTCGAAGCTCATGTCCGGCATGATTGTAGGGACGCACCTCGACAGCATGGTTTTACCTGCGCCCGGAGGGCCAATCAAAAGCACGTTGTGTCCGCCGGCAACGGCAATTTCAAGCGCGCGTTTTGCGGTTGTCTGCCCTTTTACGTCTGAAAAATCGACGTTGTAGCGCATTTCGCTTATCATATCGTCGTAACGTTTATGTTCCACGGGAACAAGCGTATCTAAGCCGCTCAAGAAGTCGGCAACCGATTTAAGATTGTCGGCCGCATAAGCTTCGATGCCGTCGATAAAGCCTGCTTCGGCAGCGTTTGCCGCAGGCAAAATAAACTTCTTAAAGCCCTGTTGGTAGGCACTTATAATAAGCGGCATTACGCCGTCGACTTTCCTTATTTCACCGTTTAGGGAAAGCTCGCCCAAAATGATAAAATCTTTGTAAGCGGTCTTTTCGATTTGTTCGCTTGCGGCCAAAATACCGATTGCGATAGGCAAATCCAAAGTCGAGCCGTCCTTTTTGGTGTCGGCTGGTGCGAGATTTACCGTTATCCTTTTGACGGGATACATAAACCCCACGTTTTTTATGGCGCTTCTTATGCGTTCCTTGGCTTCCTTAATGCTGGTTGAGGCAAGCCCTACCATTTCAACACCCGGAAGACCCTGATTCAAATCGACTTCCACTTCGACCTTGTAGCCCGTAAGCCCGTCTAAAGCAAAACTGTTAACTTTTGCAAGCATTTCAAATCTCCGTATAATAACTAACATTTAGTGTATCAAAATATATCCGAAAATGCAATACAATTAAATACGATTTTTTGAAAAACGACACGTTTTTTTGTTGACTTTATAATGTACTTAAATAAGCAGATATTATATTTAAGTATGCAAAAACGCACGCACGCCAAAACAAAAACCCTCGCCGAA
>CAZBVO010000013.1:34716-38414 GCA_964495385.1 uncultured Faecalibacterium sp. | reverse complement strand
AATCGGTGTAACGTTGATAAAAGTCGTCAACGTTTGCAAACGAAAACGGAAGTGCCGCTATTTGTTTCTTGCCCGCATAAATCCTCAATCCCCGTCCGGTGTTTTCAATTGTAACGCTCGAATATAAATAATACGTTCGCCTTCTTATAATATTTGTAAACAAAAAACCGTTGTTGTCGAATCTAATTTCCCAATGGGCAGTATAGATTATGAACAACATATACGGAATACTTATGGCCATCATAACGACACCGGCGACAACATCGTGTTGAGCTATAAAGAAAATTAATGCAACCGCTACAAAAGCAACGACGCCCAATATGCCCACAAACAAATAGTCGTACGGCTGTTTAATTGTGCCGTCTTTGACGTGCTGATTTTTCTGCTTTAGTTTTTTGTTTAAAACAGAAGAAAGCGCAATAAACGCAATGGCCAAAAGTACTCCCAACCACTTCATATATCAAACAACCTCCTTTAAACCCGAGAATGTGCCGATTGCAACATAGTTTTGTGTGTTTTGCAATACGGTAGCCTCGTACCGTACTTCGCAATTATATTTTACGACAAGTTCCTTGTTTGTGTCAACGGTTCCTGTGGTGTTTAGCAAAAAATCGCGCACGGTAAAATGCGTTTCGGTTCGGTCCGTGACAAAGCCGCACGGTATATCGTTCTCGGAATATCCGTCAGCAAATGCCAAGGCTTCTGCTTCGGGTTTTTTATGCCGCAAGGGGCGTGGGCCAAAGTGAGAAATTTGAGGTTAGGGAACGGCTTTTTGTTGACTTTGGAGGGAAAGGCATTTTATAATAGTTGTGCGGCTCGCCGTTTACGGCCGCTTTAACAAAGAACGGACTTCGGTAGAAGTCTGCTAAACCAGCACTTTGAGCATTGCAAAAGAAGTGTAGCGGAACGGAACCGTGCTTCTGCGCGGCCCGACACCCCCTGAAGAGTACCGCTTCGGTGCAACTCCGAAGCAGGGGTAAAACATTACTAAAACATTTTTACAACGGTGCAAGCAACCGAAACGCTCAATAAATCATCAATCGGCGTTTCGATTTAGGGCGCCGCTGTTTGAACAAAGGAGGATTAACGTATGCCTTTTTCAAAATATCTTGATTCGAAAAGAGGCGAGATTAAAGAACTTGTCGCAGAACTCGGCAAGCGGTTTAAATACGTCAGCGTTTTGGCAACGGACGTTCGTGCGTCGCAGGTAAGCGTAAACCGTCGCAGTTCTGCCATGAGCGAAGGCAGTGCCGGCGAATGCGGATTTGTCGTAAAGCTCAACAACGGACGCGGTTTTTACGAATATTCCACTGATGACGTTTCCGGCGACAAGCGGCAACTTGCACAAAAAATAGCGGAAAGCTTGTCGGTTTCCGAAGGTCTTTCGGACAGCCAGATAGTGGCAAACGAAATAGCCGACGAAAAACTGGTGCAATCTTTCGAGCGCCCGTGCGATTTCGACCGATACTCGCCCGAACAACTGCTGGCTTTTTGCACCGACGTTAAGGACAAACTTCTCGAAAAAGACCAAAACATCGTCAACGCCGTTTGCGGACTTAACTTTTTTACGGTGTCCAAGCTGTTTATCACCGCAAACAAGGAGCTGGATCAGTTTTACAGCTGGGTAAACGCTACCGCAATGGTGGTTTATCGCAACGGCGAAAAAATGGTTATGGCGCGCGAAGGCACTTATTCCAACCTGATGAGTGAAGCGTTGGGCGGTTTGCCGAGCTTGTTGGACAAGCTGGTTCACAAAGCTCAAAAGCTTTCGACGGCAAAACCGATTGTCCCGGGCGTGTACGACTGCATCACCGATCCGTCGATAACGGGGCTTATTGCCCACGAAGCGTTCGGACACGGCGTTGAAATGGATCAATTTGTCAAAGACCGCGCACTTGCCAAACAGTACGTCGGCAAGTACGTTGCTTCGCCGATTTGCAACATGCACGACGGTGCTTCCGCCGCGTTTTCGACGGCGTCTTACTTTTTCGACGACGACGGAGTGTTGGCACACGACACGCAAATCATCAAAAACGGCGTTTTGGTAAACGGTATAAGCGACCTTATCAGTGCAAGCGAACTGGGCACGGAACCGACCGGCAACGGCCGCAGAGAAAGCTACAAACGCAAAGCATATTCTCGCATGACCAACACGTTTTTTGAACCGGGAACGGACAAGCTGGAAGATATGATTGCTTCTATCAAGCACGGTTATATGCTTTTTGAAACGGACAACGGCATGGAAGATCCGAAAAACTGGCAAATTCAATGCACGGCACAATACGGCATCGAAATCGTTGACGGCAAATTGACGGACAACTACGTTGCGCCGGTTGTGATGAGCGGATACGTGCCCGACCTGTTGAAATCCATTACCATGATTTCCGACGACTTCAAAATTATCGGAGCGGGAAGCTGCGGCAAGGGTTACAAAGAATGGGTTAGAGTTTCGGACGGAGGACCTGCACTTAAAGTGAGGGTAAAATTGGCATAATGAAAAAGATTATTGATATTTTGAAAGAATTTTCGCAAGTAGACAACTACAAAATTTGCGAAACGCAAAAAACGTCCTACGAAACGTTTTTCGTGCACGAAAAACTTGAAACGGTGCGTGCAACTTCCACTACGGACAAATCCGTCACCGTGTACGTCAATCACGACGGGAAAGTCGGCGACAGCGTATTTCAGGTGTATGCCTCCACGACCGATGAGGAACTGCGTCAAAAAATAGCGCAGGCCGTCGAAAAGGCACAGCTTGTCAACAACCAGCCTTACGAGCTGCCTGCAAAAGAAGAATTGGCCAAGGAAATTAGCTCAAACTTTGTCGAGTACGAGCCAAAAGAACTTGCTTTCCAAATTTCGAAGGCTTGCTTCGAGGCCAACGACAGAAAAAACGGTTCGTTGAACGCCTTGGAGATTTTTATCAACAAAATTCGCATTCACATCGTCAACGGCAACGGTTTGGACAAGAGTCAACAAAAATATACGGCAATGGTTGAAGCTATCCCTACTTGGACGGACGGCGAATCGGTGGAACTGTACGAGTGCTACAATTTTTCCGATTTCGATTACGACGGAGTAAAGGCGGAAATAGCAGGCAAAATGCAAGAAGTGCAAGACCGCTACTACGCAACCAAACCTCAAACCACCCCTAACTGCAAAGTGGTTTTGAATGCGCCCGAGATCGCATCCATGATAAACGACGTTACATACGAATTGAACTTTGCATCCGTGTACGCACACTCAAACGCGTTTTCGGTAGGGGATAATTTGCAAAACGGCGATTGCGACAAACTGACCGTTACCATGCGCGGACAAATAGAAGGCAGCCACTTAAACGGCGTTTTCGACGGCGACGGAACAACTCTTACGGACACCGTGGTTGTTAAGGACGGCATAGTGGCGGATTACTACGGCGGCAACCGTTTTGCCCAATACCTCGACAAAAAGGCAACGGGCAATTTGCCTTGCGTGCAGGTCGAAGCGGGCAGCGTCACCGAAGACGACATCGCAAAACAACCGTATTTGGAGTGCGTGTCCATGAGCGGATTGCAATGTGACGTTTACAACGATTACATCGGCGGAGAAGTGCGCCTTGCTTACTACTTCGACGGCCACAAAAAAGTTGCCTTGACGGGCATTTCCATAAGCGGAAAACTTAGCGAAGCTTTGGCGACGTTGCGCCTTAGCGACAAAAT
>CAZBVO010000013.1:32718-34616 GCA_964495385.1 uncultured Faecalibacterium sp. | reverse complement strand
TTTTCGGCAACCATGGAGATGATGAAGCATATCCACAGCGAAAGGATAAACGCGCCCTCTGCCGGGATTGCGAGTTTGGTGTACGGGCATTTCCAGCCTTTGTCGACGAAGGTGAATATAAGCCTTGTCCAGAACACCGCGTTAGAGAAGAACAGACCTCCGCACAGTGCGTAAAACGGTTTGGCGCAAACAAACGCCAAAAATCCCAAAAACAGACCGAGGGCGGCGGATATCGCGCCGTAGTAGACGCGAATTTCCGTCTTGCCGGCGTTGTCGACCGGTTGGATTGAATAGTTGCGGCCGTATTTGAGCGGTTTTGCTATAAACACGATTGCGGTGCCGAAGAAGTAAACCATAAGGCAGATGCTTGCTACGGTTGCCGCTACGTTTTGTTCGATTGCTTGTTTGATTGTTTCTACAGGCATAAGCAACTCCTTGAAATTGATGATTAAATTATACCAAACGTCGGCCGACGATGTCAAGAGGATTGTTTAGGTTGCGCTCCTGGCGGGCAATCAAAAAAATTTTTCGGGAATTTCAAAACCTGTTGACAACAAAGGGTAGTGTGTCGTAAAATTAAAATATCAAATTCATAAAGGGGAAAGTTATGAACTACGACAAATTTTTAAGCAAAGCAGTGTGCGCAATGAAGCCGTCAGGCATCAGAAAATATTTTGACCTTGCGGCAAGTATGCCCGATTGCATTTCGCTTGGCGTCGGCGAACCGAATTTTGTCACTCCGAGAGTGGGCATTGACGCGGCAATAAAGTCGATGGAAGACGGAATCACCCGCTACACCTCCAACAACGGCTGGATGCCGCTCAGAAAAAATATTTGCAAATATCTCAACATGCGCTACGGCCTTACCTATGACCCTGAAAACGAGGTTATAGTCACCGTCGGCGTCAGCGAGGCGATAATGGACGTTATGCAAACCATTATCAACCCGGGCGACGAAATCTTGATTGCCGAGCCGTGCTTTGTGTCCTACGCTCCAAGCGTTATTATGGCGGGCGGCGTTCCTAAAGTGCTCAACTGCCGCGCAGAGGACAACTTTATCATAACTCCGGACGAATTGGAAAAGAACATCACTCCAAAAACTAAAGCGTTGTTTATGTGCTATCCTAACAACCCTACCGGCGCCGTTATGACCAAGGAGGAACTAGAGGCCATCGCACCTATTATCATCAATCACGACATCCTTTGCCTTTCCGACGAAGTTTACAGCGAGCTCACCTACGGCGGACTTACTCACGTCAGCATCGCAAGCCTTCCGGGCATGAGGGAAAGAACGTTTGTGTTCAACGGTTTCAGCAAAGGCTTTGCCATGACGGGATGGCGTATCGGCTACGTTTGCGCCCCTAAAGAAATGATGAAACAAACCATGAAAGTGCACCAATTTGCCATCATGTGCGCTCCGACGGCGGCTCAGTATGCGGCAAACGCACTGCTCGAAGATGCTTTTGCAACCGACTTTGCCGAAGTAAGAAAAATGGTTGAGGAATATGACAGAAAACGCAAATTCCTCTACAAAGCACTTTTGGATATGGGGCTGGAATGCTTCGAGCCGAGAGGTGCGTTCTATATGTTCCCGAGCGTAAAATCGACGGGCATATCGGGCGACGAATTCTCCGAAAAACTTCTTATGGAAAAGAAAGTTTGCATCCCTGCCGGCATTGCTTTCGGTCAATCGGGCTATGACCACATCCGCATCAGCTACGCTTACGCCATGGATCAAATCGAAAAGGGCGCCGAGCGCATGGCCGAAATGGTCAAAGACCTCAAGGCAAACAAAAACTAACGCTAAAAAAGCTGCCAAATCGGCAGCTTTTTTGTTTTTAAAAAATCCGTCGGTTTTTGCAAAACAGAAAAACATTCAAAACCGTTGCATTTTGTTT
>CAZBVO010000013.1:28754-32618 GCA_964495385.1 uncultured Faecalibacterium sp. | reverse complement strand
AATGTCAAGTTAAATGCTTATTTGGTCAAAAAAATAGGCGGACGCATTAAATTGCGTCCGTCTTTGTTTTTGTAAAAACGTCGCCCTTAACGGCCGACTCCGGTGGTTGTTTTTGTTGTTATTTCACGTCCGAAACCGACTTCAATTTCTTTTTTATGCGCTGCAGGCGGTTGTCAACCTGCTTTACGGAAAGCTGTTCCTTGGCGGCTATTTCGGCATAGCTGAGGCCGTCCAGGTAAAGCAAAAACAAGCTTTGTTCATGCTCGGTCAGCGTTTCATAGATGCTTTTTAAAATCAGTTTTTCGCCCTCGGCCGACAGATACAGTGTTTCGGGGTTTGTGTCCGTCGAGCATAAAAATTCGCCGTCCGAGATGCTTTGAACGTCCACAAAGTCGGCAAGCGGTTTGTTTTTGTCTCGGCCGGATTTGCGCACCGCATCGATCACTTTGTGGCGCACGCAGGTGTTTGCGTAGGCCTTAAACGAGCCGCACTCGGGTTTGTAAGACGAAATGCAACCGAAAAGGGCAATCATACCTTCCTGTGTCAGGTCTTCTTCGTCGCCGCCAATCAAAAAGAACTGTCTGCAAGTGGCCTTTACCGTGTTTTTGTAGCGGTACAGCAAAGCGCCCGACGCAAGCGAGTCGCCTTCGTTGGCCAGTTTTACCAGTTCTTCGTCTGTTAAGCGGTTGTAGTTGTCCATGTTATTTGCCGAAATTTTGCTGTCTGATTTTTTCAAACATAACCACGCCTGCGGCAATGCTTGCGTTGAGGCTGTTGAGTTTGCCGTATTGTGGAATTGCCACGATGCCGTCGCAAAGTTCCCTCGTGAGGCGTTTTACGCCGTCGCCCTCGCTTCCTATGACAAGAGCAACGTCGCCGGTGAGGTTGGTTTTGTAAACCGGTTCGCCGTCCATCGCTGTTGCAAAAACGTACACGCCCCTGTCTTTAAGCTCGCGGATGACGTCGTTGACGTTGGTAACTTTTGCAACCAAAACGTGTTCGGTTGCGCCTGCCGACACCTTGACGACGGTTTCGCTTACGCCGACAGCTCGGTGTTTAGGGATGATAACCCCGTGTACACCGGCGCATTCGGCCGTGCGGATTATGCTTCCGAGGTTGTGCGGATCGGTTATTCCGTCCAAAATCACAACAAACAGCGGCTCGCCTTTTTGCTCGGCGAGGGCGTAAACGTCATCGAGAGAGGAGTACTCGAATTCGGTGGCGTACGCAACAACGCCCTGATGCTTTCCGGAAGGGCTGATGTTGTCCAAATTTTCCTTAGAGGTAAAAATGGTTGGCACTTTTTGTGCTTTGGCCATTTGCACGATGCGGTTGACGGTTGCTTCGAAATTCCCCTTCACCACGTAAAGTTTTTCAATTGTTTTTCCGGCAGAAAGGGCTTCTGCGACGGGATTTTTTCCTTCGATAATCATATTATTTGTCTTCCTCGTATCCTTTTTGTAAAATCAAACTCAGCCTTTCGGTGTTGCCCGACAGGTACAAATAGCCCACAACCGCCTCGAAGCCGGTGGCTTTTTTGTAGTCGACGATGCTGGCGTTTTTTGCGTGGCTTGCCGAATGATGATTGCGCGCTCGCCTAAACACGTCTGCTTCCTGTTCGGTAAAAACTGACAAGAGCCGTTCGGCGGCGTCGGCCTGCGACGAAGCCTTGATTTTTTGCGAAGCCAGTTTGTGCAGTTCGCCGTTTTTTTTGTCCGTCGAAAGTGCCAAAGCTCCGCGAACGTAAAGCTGTTGCACCGCATCTCCTACAAAAGCAAGAGTAATCGGGCTCATCAAATATGCCGTTCGCTCGTCGACGGGTGTTGTTATTGAGGGCAGTTTGTCGAACATGCGTGCCTCCTTTGTCGTTTAAACTTATTATAGCACATTGTTTTGAATTAGTAAACTACATTGTCGGGGCAAACCTTGACAACTTTTTGTGCGCTGTTATATAATTATGTCATGACGATGTCGGAGGTTGGGGATGAAAAGCAAAACCGCAAAAATCGTATCATTGACGCTTACCGTGCTGTTTTTGGCGTCGGCGTTTTCGGCGTGCAGTCTTATTACGGGCGGCGAGACGCTGAAAGTAGTGCCTAAGGAAACGTCTGTTGCCTTGACGGTTGGCGACACCTACACCATACGCTATACGCTTTCGGACGAATCGCAAACGGTTACGTTCGCAAGCATCAACACCGACGTCATAACCGTCGATTCCGACGGAGTAGTTACGGCAGTCGGCAAGGGCAGGGGCAAAGTCAACCTGCAAGTTATGGGCATAACCAAAGCAACGGTGGTTTTTGACGTCAAATATTTCGAGCCTCAATCGGTGGCAATCGGTTGCGACGGAAAGCTTCATCGCACCGAACAACAGGCCTTTGGCTTTTATGCCGACGTTTCCGACCGTGTGCTCGATCCCGATTGCGAATATGTTTGGACGATAACCGACTCGGCAAACAAAATCAAAAAAACGTCATCGGAAACAACCGTCGAGTTTACCCCCGAAACAAGGGGCGAAACTTACACCGTGGTGCTGAAGATCGTGTTCCCGAGCAAAGCCGCGGCAACGTCCGAACCGGTTAAGTTCGGTTGGTATTTCGACGTCGAAGAGGTGCTTGTCGCCGCATCGGCGGATACGGTAGAATATGGCAAATCCGTTGAGTTCGAGGCCATCGCCCGACCTGACGGCAGTGGCTCGGGAAACGTTGAATTCAATTGGTATGTAAAGGCGCCGAAAGGCGATTTCGAAAAAATAAGGGCAAACACCGTCGGCAGTTTTTCGTATGAGCCGACCGTGGTGGGCGAACATCTGTTCTATGCCGAATACGTTGCTTCCGACGGCGAGAGAATCGTTTCGGAAGAGGCGTCGTTTACCGTGGTGTATGCCGAGGTTGCAAACGTGACCGTTTCGGTGGATAAAACCAAAATGGCGGTGGGCGAATCGGCAAACGTTTATTTCGACTGGAACGGCGATTACGTCAACCCCGACGGAACGTATACGCTGAAATATTATATAAACGGAGTAGTCCGAGACGAATGTTCCGCCTACGAAACGACGCACTTCGTTTTTGTCGCAAAAACGGCCGGAAATTATACTTTCAAGGTAGAGATAAACGGATTTTCCTCGGCCGAAAAAAGCGTCGAAGTGGTGGCGAGTTATCCTACGGTTCACAGTTTGGTTTTGACCGTAAACGGAGCTGAAGACAACATTCCGTTGGACAAAAACACCGTTTCCGTCGAGTTCTCGGTTGAAAACGATACAGGATTTTATGATCCGAGTGCGGTGTACAGCTGGTGCGTCGACGGCAAAACCGTGGCCGAAGGGGCGGATTTGTGCACCTTTACTTTAAACAAGACAATCCAAGCCGACACCTCGGCCGAGTACCACGTTTCGGTAAAAAGCGGCAAGGTCGAAAGTCGAACTTTTACCGTTGTTCAAAGGGGCGAAACCTGCGCAATCGGCTCGGAATATTTCGAGTTCTTTACCGCTTACGGCGGCTACTTGCAAAACCTTTACGTTACCACGCAGGAAGAACTTGACAATTTGTTTTCGTATTGCCGTGACGAGGCATTGTGTTCCTCGGAGCCGCTGAAAGCTTATATCGATTACGAGCCGACCGTCGAAATTATGACCTCGGCAAAAACCGGCAAGGTGGACGTTGCGATGGCCGCTTATCCCGAGTCGGGGATATCGCCTTCGGTAAGCGTAAGAACAAGCGGTTCGGTGGGCGAGATGACCTTTACTTTCGATTACAAAAACGCCTCGGCGGCATCGCCGAGCCTGACCGAAACCAAGGCAAACGTTTCGCAGAGCGATGCGGTTGCGCCTCGCTACGGCACGGGCATCGCAGAGACGGCCTCGGA
>CAZBVO010000013.1:10871-28654 GCA_964495385.1 uncultured Faecalibacterium sp. | reverse complement strand
AAAGAAAGCATGGATTACGACGGATATTACTTGGAGGGAGTTTTCCTCAGCAAAAAGGCCGTTTGCGACGGCAAATCGAAAGCTTTTGTGTTGATGGCAAGTATAGCCGGCATAAAAAGCGTCCGAGCAACGGGAACGGCACAAAGTTCGGGTAGTAGTCCTGCGGGAGGTCATGCTTGGAACAAAATTTTAATTGAAAACGACGGCGATTTGCATTGGTACGTTTGCGATACGACTTGGGGCGACGTCAGTGTGGTTTCGGGCAGCGCCAGAAAAGAATATTTGTCGCACAAATATTTCCTCGTTTCGGATGCGAGCATCGCTTCGACTCACACCGAGACGTCCGACACGCCGACGGCCGATTCGAGCTATGATTTTTACAAAAACTTTTATCTCGATTCCGCCAAAACCGTTTCGTTGTCGTGCGGCAATCGCAACGACCTTAAGGCGGCGTTGGAATATGCAATCAAAAAAGATTTGCCGGGCGTAGAACTTCGCATAAGTTACGGTTTTGACAAAATCGAAAACGAAATTCAGGCAATTCAATTTTCGTTGCCAATGCCGAAAACAAGCTGGCTCAGCCTTGGCGACGTTTACGTTTTTGCGTTTGAATAAGCCGATTGAAGCGAGGCCTGAGTTTTACAAAAAGCGAGTTTAACACACAATCCGTCGCGATAAAAGTGATGTAGTGATAATATTTTGGTGGAAAACCTATCACAAACTGTTCGCCCGACCACAGCAAAACGAGGGCAAAAAGCAGACAAAACGCCTCGGCAAAAAATCGGACGACACGGTTTGTGCGGTTCTTGAACAGTCGGTCGGACGCAAAAAACATTAAGGCGCATACAGCCCCCGCAAAAAGAGCGACGGCAATCCCTTTCGAGGTCATTTCGCCAGCTTCTTTAAAAGACCGCCGCTTGCGCCCGAAATTTTTACGGACGAAACTTTCCCCGTTGCTGCCAAAGTGCCTGCATCCACGTCGAGCTTTGACACCGACAGCCCGCTTCCCGAAACCGTCAGATGTTTTTCGGTGGTTTTCACGGAAATGATTTTGTCGCTCGCTTCGCTGACCGATACGATGCCGTCTATGCGCAACGAATTGTCTTTTATTTCAATACCAAACATAAACCCGCCTCCGCTTGATGTTTTTATTGTATGCGGTCGGATGGCGGAAATTGACATTTTGAGGAGTATTTATGCACGCTATCATCGACATAGGAAGCACTTCGGTGCGATTGGCCTTGCTGGATCCGACCAAGGAAGTGAACCCCAAAAAGGTTTTGACGACAAAACTTGCCGAAGGCATGCTTTCGGACGGAAATTTGACCGAAGAGGCTATGGCCAGAACGGTGGATGCCGTTGCCGCCTTTTGCCGCGAAGTCGTATCTTTCGGACTCGAGCCCGACATTTTTGCAACGGAAGCCGTTCGCTCGGCGGCAAACAAAGACCGCTTTTTGCAGCTTGTGTTTGACGCAACCGGCCGCAACGTTTATGTGGTCCCTAAAGAGGACGAGGCATTGTTGGCATTTTTCGGAGTGTATACTTCGGGCAGAATCGGCATTGTGGACATGGGCGGCGGAAGCACCGAACTTGCCGTCGGGGACGAAAACGGCATTTTGTACGCAAAAAGTTTGTCGGACGGCGTGGTAAGGCTGTTTGATAGGCAAAAACAGGGAACCGATATGGCGGAATATCTTGTAAAAAGGGCAAAAGAGTACGGCGACGTTCCGCATTTCGACAACCTTTATGCCGTAGGCGGTACCGCTTGCACGATTGCCGCCATGCTCGAAGGCTTAGCGGAATACGACGCATCGAGGGTGCACGGTCGCACGGTTACGAGGGACGAAGCACAAGCGCTTTACCTTAAAATTAAGGACATGCCTCTCGAGGAGCGGTTGAAAATAAAAGGTTTGCCTCAAAAACGGGCGGAGATAATCCACAACGGGCTGTTGTTTTTTATCGTTATTTTGGATTATTTGGACAAGGACTGCTTTACTGTTTCCGAGCGTGACAACGTCGAAGGCTACTTCGCATTTTTACAAAACGGCAAAAAATGGCCGCAAGGTGTCGGCAAAAGTTGACTTTATCGTGCGGTGTTGCTATAATTTTTGATATAAATTTACTCAAAAGGGAGTAGGAACCAAATGAAAATCACTTCAAAACAACTTCGAAAGGCTTGGCTCGATTTTTACGAGGGCAAAGGCCACAAAAATATAGGGGCGGTGTCGCTTATCGGCGACGGAACCACCGGCGTTATGTTTAACGTTGCGGGCATGCAACCGCTTATGCCGTATCTTCTCGGCCAAAAACATCCGATGGGCAACCGTCTTTGCAACGTACAGGGATGCGTTCGCACGGTCGATATCGACAGTGTAGGCGATGCTTCGCACTTTACGTTTTTCGAAATGATGGGCAACTGGAGCCTCGGCGACTATTTTAAACAACAAAAAACCGCTTGGACTTACGAACTTCTGACAAAGGTTTTCGGGCTGGACAAGGACAAAATTTGTTCGACGGTTTTCGAGGGCGACGAAAGCGCACCTCGCGATGAGGAAACCGCAAACCTCTTGCGCGGCCTCGGAATAAAGGAAGAAAACATTTATTTTTTGGGCAAAAAGGACAACTGGTGGGAACTTGAAGGCACCGTCGGCACCCCTTGTGGCCCGGATAACGAATGGTTTTATCCGCTTCACGACAGACCTTGTTCGGACAAGTGCGGCGTAGATTGCGGATGCGGCAGATACGTCGAAATAGGCAACGACGTCTATATGCAATACAAAAAAACGGCGTCCGGCTATGAACCTTTGGAAAACAAAAACGTGGACACCGGTTTCGGCTTAGACAGAATGCTTGCGTTTTTGAACGGACTTACCGACGGCTACAAAACCGATTTGTTTGCCGAAGTAATCAAGCATCTCGAAACCGTTTCGGGCAAAAACTACGACGCCGACGAGGAAGCTCGCCGAGCAATGCGAATTGTGGCCGACCATACTCGCACCGCGGTTATGCTTATCGGTGACGTAAACGGCATCGTACCGTCCAACATCGGCGCGGGATATATTCTCAGAAGGCTTATGCGTCGGGCAATCCGCTACTCGAGAAGCTTGGGCATCGACAGCTCCGAACTGCTGACCGTTGCCGGCATATTTATCGACAACGTGTACGGCGAAGCATATCCGCTGCTTGTCGAAAAGAGAGAATACGTCTTGGACGAAATCAAAAAAGAAACCGCAAAATTTGAAGCGACGCTTGTTTCCGGAATGAAGGAATTTGACAAGTGCATAACGGGTATTGAACGCAAAAACCAGTTTATGAGGCAAAAAGATCCGTCTTATGTCCCTGAAACGATGATCGCCGGCAAACAGGCTTTCCGTCTGTACGATACCTTCGGATTCCCTGTCGAGCTCACGGTCGAGCTTGCCGCCGAGCGCGGATATACCGTTGACACCGACGGCTTCGATGCGGCGTTTAAGGAGCATCAGGAAAAGAGCAAGGCCAACGCCGCAGCGGCAAAGGGCGGCCTTACCGAACGTACCGAACAAACCGCCGAACTGCATACGGCAACCCACTTGCTGTTGGCAGGACTGAGAAAAGTTTTGGGCGATTCGGTAGAACAGAGGGGCAGCAACATCACTGAAGAAAGACTGCGCTTCGACTTCAATTTCGACAGACCTATGACTGCCGAGGAAATAAAGGCGGTTGAAGATTTCGTCAATGCGGCAATAGAGGCAAAGGCGGACGTCGTGCTTGAAGAAATGAGTTTGGAGGATGCTCGCAAGTCGGGCGCGCTGGGCATCTTTGCCGACAAATACGGCGAAACCGTCAAAGTTTACACCATGGGACAATTCAGCAAGGAAATTTGCGGCGGTCCGCATGCGAAAAACACCGGAGACCTGGGGTTGTTTAAGATAAATAAGGAGCAATCCAGTTCGGCGGGCGTCAGGCGTATAAAGGCAACCATTCACAACTAACGAAACAATTTGGCGAAGCGGCATCGGCCGCTTCGTTTTTTTGTAAAACCTGTTGAATATTTGAGAAATGTGTGTTATAATATTTTAGTAACGGAAGCGTGTCATGAAAAAGGTTCAAATTACGGCGGTCAAACAGGCGATATACCGACCTTATGAAAATCCGCATTCGGCGATGCTTAGTTGCAACGACGGCTTTAGGCCCGTCAGCTTTTATATCGAAACCATTGAAGAAAATCAATAAGCACGGAGGTTAAATTATGAGAAACGAAACATTGAGATCCGTCGACGGAAAAGAGATTGTCATTTACGTCTGGGACGAAGTCGAAAACCCTAAAGCGGTTTTGCAGCTTTGCCACGGCATGTGCGAAAATTTGGGACGTTATGACGATTTTGCCCGCTTTATGAACAGTCACGGGTATATAGTGATCGGCGACGACCACAGAGGCTACGGCAAAACCGACAACGGAAGCGGTTGGTCGGAAGGCGAATTTGTCGGCTCGACAGTCATCGATCTTTTGATTTTGAACGGCCAAATCAAACAAAAATATCCAAATCTTCCGGTAGTGTTTTTGGGACACAGCTATGGCAGTTTGCTGGGGCAAAGATTTGTGGAATTCAACACCGGCATCAAGGCATGCGTTCTCACCGGAACAATGGCGATGCCTCGCATAGTTTATCTTTTGGGGCAGATTTTGTTGTGGCTTCCTAAGCTCGTGTTGGGAAAAGTCAAAATCGCTTTGCCGGAACAAAACAAAGCCTTTGAGGACAACGACGTGCCGCATGCTTGGCTCACCAAAGACAAGGAAATCAGAAAAGCTTACGCTGCCGATCCGCTCTCCGGCGGCAAAGCGGCAATCACTTTCTATTACGGCATGATGAAACTGCTTGCAAGGGCAGGTCGCAGAAAGAGCCTTAAAAAGATTGACAAAGATTTGCCTATCGCAATTTACTGCGGCAAGGACGACACCGTCGGCATGATGGGTAAGTTCCCTCCGAAACTGGCCGAAAGATACACCGGCCTCGGCATCAAAACCGTTGATTTGAAACTTTACGAAAACGACCGTCACGAGGTGTTGAACGAAACCGACAGAGACGTTGTTTACGCCGACGTTTTGGCCTTTTTCGATAAGGCGTTGGAAAAATAAAAATCGGACGCCTCTCGCCATTGGTGAGAGGCGTATTTTGACTTAACAAGTAAATTTTATTATGAAAAAATTGGTTTTGTATTTAGTTTGCGCCGTAACTTTTGCCATCAGCCTGTTTTCGTTTGCGGCATGTTCGTATTCGTCGGCGTCGGCCGAGTTTAGCGGCGGTTTCGCAACCACCAACAACGGCTACGCAAAAAGCGGTGCCGAAGTGGAAAAACTTATTTCCGTAACCCCTTCCGAAAGGCAGTTGGCTTTTCAGGACATGGAATACTACAATTTCATTCACTTCGGGATGAACACTTTTTCCGACAGCGAGTGGGGCACGGGCGACGAGGATCCGTCGCTGTTTAATCCCGTTTCGCTTGACACCGATCAGTGGGCCGAGGCCATAGCCGCATCGGGAAGCAAGGGGATTATTCTGACGGCAAAGCATCACGACGGCTTCTGTTTGTGGCCGAGTGCTTACACCGAGCACTCCGTAAAAAACAGTCCGTACAAAAACGGGTGCGGCGACGTGGTGGCCGAGCTTGCCGAAAGCTGCAAAAAATACGGGCTGAAGTTCGGCATTTATCTGTCCCCGTGGGACCGTCACGAACCGACTTACGGCACCAAGGCCTACGATGATTTTTATGTAAATCAACTGACCGAACTTTTGACCAACTACGGCGAAATTTTTGCCGTTTGGATGGACGGAGCAAAAGGCTCGGATGCGCCCGACTTCGAATACGATTTCGAAAGATATTTCGAGGTGGTAAGACGTTTGCAACCGAATGCGGTCATAACAATTTGCGGCACCGACGTAAGGTGGATAGGCAACGAGGACGGCAAACATCGCGACGAAGAGTGGAGCGTTGTATCGTCCAACAAAAACTACAACGAAAACAGTCAAACTTCGGCGGACGACAAATCGAATCTTGCGGCAATTCCGGATACGGCAAAAGACCTCGGATCCCGAGAGGCTTTGGCGGAATATTCGGCCGACGACTTGGTTTGGTATCCTGCCGAGGCGGATATGTCGATAAGGCGCAGAGCGCTGAACAGTTACGGCGGCTGGTTTTATCACGAAAACGAAATGAACAAAAGCGTCAGAAAACTGTTTAAGGTTTATTTGAACACCGCCGGTCGAAACGCTTCGTTCCTGCTTAACGTTCCGCCGACGAAAGAGGGAATTTTGGACGACGACACCGTCAAAACTTTGGCAGAGTTCGGCGACAAGCTTCGCAATTTGTACTCCAACCCTGTTTCTTACACGGCATACAGCGGCAGTCTGCAAAAGGGTATGACCGAAAATCCGGCGATAACCGCATTGGCGACGGACTCGGCGACAAACGACTTTATGTTGCCGTCCGACGAAGACATCATCGACCTTAAACTGAACAGATCGCAAAAGGTGAGATATTTGGTCCTTCGTGAAAATTTGACTCATTCGCAACGTGTCGAAAGGTTTGACGTTTACGTCAAAACGGTCACGGGAAGGTGGAAAAAGGTTGAAAGTTGCAAGCTCATCGGCAACAAACGCATAGTTATTATCGGCGAGGAAACGACGGAAATAAGGATTTTTGTCCGTCAGTCGAGAAGCAATCCGTATTTCAGGCACATAGCGTTGTATTAAACGCCGCAAAGTTACGAAACAAAATAAATAAAAACAAAAACGGCAGTTAAACTGCCGTTTTTTGATGTATTAAATTGCGGTTATTTGTTTTTGGCCCAAAGCATAGGGCTTAAAGTCAGAAGGATCGGGTAAATTTCAAGCCTTCCCAAAAGCATGGCGAAAGTAAGCACGATTTTTGAAAAATGCGAGTAAAATGCGTAGCTTCCGGCAGGCCCTGCAAGCCCGAAAGCCGGGCCGACGTTGTTAAAACAGCTTACCACGGCGGTGAAGTTTGTTTCGAAACTTGCGCCCGAAGGAAGGTTTTTGTCAAACGACAGCAGCAACAGCAACACAAACATCAAAACCATGTACAAAACCGAGTAGGACGTTACGCCTTCTATTGTTTCGTCGGAAACGCGCTTGCCTCCCATTTTGACGACGTAGGTCGTGCGAGGATGCACTGCCTTTTTGAGGTCGCCGAATATTTTTTTGCCTATGATGACCACTCTGGAAACTTTAAATCCGCCTGCCGTCGAGCCTGCGCATCCGCCCATAAACATCAACAACAGCAGAATGGTTTTTGAAAGCGTAGGCCAGGTGTTGAAGTCGGCCGTCGCATAACCGGTGGTGGACACTATCGACGAAACTTGGAAGGTGCTTAGCCTGAGTGCTTCGGCAAAGTTTTGACACGACGACAAAATGTTTAGGGTTACGGTTGTGACCGCGGCAATTACAATGCCGACGAAAACCCACATTTCGGTGCTTTTGAAAAAGCTTTTGAACTTTCCGATCAAAACGACGTAGTAAAGGTTGAAGTTTATGCTAAACAGCAACATAAATATGGCGATAACCCATTGAATATAGTTGCTGTAGCCGGCCAAGCCGTCGGCTTTGATGGCAAATCCGCCCGTTCCCGCAGTCCCGAAAGCGTGCACCAGGCTGTCATAAAAACTCATGCCTCCGCAGAGCAACATAACAACCAGCACGGCCGTCATAACGGTGTAGATGATATACAAAATCAGGGCAGTGTCTTTTGCTCGCGGAACTATTTTGTCCACTTCTTGCCCCGGCATTTCGGCACGGAGAAGGTGTATTGAACGGTCGGTGGTTTTCGAGGTTATGGCCATAACGAAAACCAAAACGCCCATGCCGCCTATCCAGTGGGTGAAGCTTCGCCAGAACAAAAGCCCTTTGCTCATCGATTCGACGTCGGTAAGGATGGATGCCCCCGTGGTGGTAAAGCCGCTTACGGTTTCAAACAGCGCGTCGACGTAGTTTGGAATTTCGCCCGAAATCACAAACGGCAGAGCGCCGATTGCCGAAACGGTGATCCAAATCAGCGCAACGGTAACGAGGCCTTCTTTTGCATAGATGCGCCTGTCGCTCGGTTTGAAAGGCAAACTCAGCCCGAATCCGGCAACGAGAGCAACCGCTATGGCCGCGGCAAACCCCCAGGCGCAATTTTCGCCATAGATTATGCTGACCAAAAGCGGCAATGCGAGCATGGCGGCTTCTATTTTAAGAACCCTGCCCGTTGTGTTGAAAATCATTTTGAAATTCATGGTTCACCTATTTGCGAAAGATGTCGGACAGTTTGTAAACTTGGTTTTTGCCGGTGGCAATTACGATAACTCTGTCCTTTTCTTTGATCACGTCGTCGCCGCACGGAATAATTGCTTTGTGTCCTCTGACGATGCCTGCAACGATAATGTTGGGGCTTATGCGCAAGTCTTTTAGCGGAATTTCGGTAAACTTGAAGTCCGGCAAAACGATAAATTCGTGCGCTTCGGCAAGCCCGTCCATAACCGAGTAAAGCGTTTCGATTTGGCTGTCGGACGATTTGTCCAGCGCGCGCGCGTATTTTAATATGATGTCGGCAACGATGTTTTTTGGCGAAATGGCGCATTCCAGCCCCAGATTTTCGGCAATGTTTTTCAGTTCGTCGCGGTTGATTTTGCTTATAACTTTAGAGGCGCCTTGTTGCATGGCGTAAAAAGACATCAAAATATTGCTTTCGCTAAGTCCCGAAAGGGCAACAAACGCATCCGTGTTGCTTCCGAGGCCTTCCTCGGCCAAAAGGTCCTGACTCATTCCGTCGCCGCAAACCACCGTGCATCCGCTCGGTAAGGATTCGCAAATACGCTCGCAAACCTTTTCGTCTTTTTCGATGATTTTGACGTCGATGCGGTCGGCAAGCAAAAGTTTCGCCAGATATCCCGAGGTGATACCGGCCCCCAAAATCATTACGTTTTTTACTTTTTTGTGGCTTATGCCCAAAATTTCCAAAACTTTGCCGATGTCGTCTTTTTCGGCCAAAAGTCCGATTTTGTCGCCCGCACGAAGCGCAAAATCGCCGTTAGGAATAAACACCTTGTTGTCTCTGCCGACAACGCAAACAAGAAACGGCGTTTTGTATTGCTTCCTCAATTCGCCCAAAGGCAAGCCTTCCACGGCCGTGTTTTGAGGAAGATTCAGTTCGATCATTTCCATGCGACTGCTGCTGAAAGTTTCGACGTTGGTTGCCGAAGGAAGCTTGAGCAGACGATAGATGGTTTCGGCGGTCAAAAGTTCGGGATTGACCGACATCGAAAGCTCGAGCTGTTGCTTCATAAATTCAAAGCCGCTGTCGTTGTTTTCCATGTCTCGGATGCGTGCGACGGTGTGCTTTGCGCCCAAACGTCTGGCCATAAAACAGCACAGCATGTTAAGTTCGTCCGATCCGGTGAGGGAAATAAACAGCTCCGTACGGCCGACGTCTGCGTCTTTAAGTACCGCCGAGTCGGTTGCGCTTCCGCAAATACCCATTATATCGTAGGTGGCAAGCACCGATTTTATAACCTCGGGTTTGGAGTCGATGACAACCACCTCATGGCCGTCGGCCACAAGGCTGGAGGTTATTGCTTTTCCGATTTTGCCGCAACCGGCAACAATGATTCTCATTAAAATACCTCGAATGCAATTGCTTTTTGCGGGTTTGCTTGCGGATTGCAAACAAATCAACATTGTAAGTATAACACATATTTGAAAAAATGCACCAATTTTTAGTGTAAATAATGCAAAAATAACATTAGCGTCCGCTTCCGACAAAAAAAAGTAAAAATAACAAAAAACACTGCACATTCCGTTGACAATAACTGCAATTGCGTATAAAATGTTAGTGCACTAACAAATTAACCATTTTCGACAAAGGAGAAAAAGTGAAAAAATCCATAGGGTTTGAGTGTCGCACGCTGTCAAATCTCATAAAAAGAAATGTTGATGCGATAAACAGCGACAAAGATATTTTGGGAGTAACCGCTTCGCAGGGGCGCATTATAGGCTTTTTGGTGTCGCACGCAGACGAACCGGTTTATCAAAAAGATTTGGAGGAAAACTTCAAATGCCGCCGTTCGACGATGACCGAAATGCTCAAGCTGATGGAGCAGAACGGCATTATCGTCAGAAGTCCGGCCGCTCACGACGCAAGGCTGAAAACCTTGGAGCTTACCGACAAGGGGCGTCTTGCAAACAGCCGCATCGAGGAGACCTTCGACGAAGTCGAAAAATCGATGCTCGAAGGCGTGTCGCCCGAGGAAGTGGAGCAGTTTATGGAGTTTGTCGAAAAGTGCAAATGCAATTTGTTGAAATAAATTTTTAAAGGAATAGAGTATGTTCAAAAAAATCTTATCAAGTGTGCGTGAGTACAAAAAAGACAGTTGGCTGTCGCCGTTGCTTATCGCCGTTGAGGTGTTGATGGAATGCACCATCCCGCTTTTGACCGCAAGTATGATCAATACGCTGCAGGGTTTGGCAAGCAACGAAGTTGTCGAAACTGAAAGTATTGTCGGCGAAATCAACAGATTTTTGACGTCGGCCTCGAACGGGAATGCGCTTGTGGCCATCGTTTATCACGGATTGTTGCTGGTTGCGTGTGCGCTGGTCAGTTTGGCGGCGGGTGCTGCGGCGGCAAGAGTGTCGGCCCGTGCTTCTGCCGGTTTTGCCAAAAACCTTCGTCACGACCTTTACTACAAAATCCAGGATTTCAGCTTTGCAAACGTCGACAAATTCAGCACGTCCAGCCTTGTTACTAGGTTGACCACCGACGTCGGCAACATTCAAAACGCATATATGGTTATAATTCGCACGGCAATCCGTTCGCCGCTTATGCTGGTGATAAGCCTTGTGATGACCATAAATATCAGCAAAACCATGTCGCTTTTTCAGGTGTGCGTGGTGTTGGTGCTTGCGCTTTTGGGCAGCGTTTTGATGGGAACCGCAACCAAAATTTTCAACCGCGTGTTTAAAAAATACGACAAGCTCAACGAAAGCGTGCAAGAAAACGTCAAAGCTATGCGCGTGGTCAAGGCTTACGTCAGAGAAGACTACGAGAAGGGTAAGTTCAAAAAGGCGTCCGACGAGGTTTGTCACGACCTCGAAAAGGCCGAAAAAATCGTTGCTTTGTCCAACCCGTTGATGATGGGTATGATGTACACCATCATGCTGGGCGTTATATTCCTCGGCAGCCTTATCGCAGTGGGCTACTTTAATCCGGCACCGTTCGGCGACAGTTTCGGCATAGGCGAAATCACCAGCCTTTTGACCTATTCGATGCAAACTTTGTCAAGCCTTATGATGCTGACCATGGTGCTGTTTATGGTGTCTATGGCGGTGGAATCCACTCGCAGGGTTACGGCGGTTTTGTCGGAAGAAAGCACGATAAAGAATCCCGAAAATCCCGTTACGGAAGTCGTAGACGGCTCCGTTCGTTTTGAAAACGTCAGCTTCAAATATTCGGAAAAGGCCGAAAGATTTGCTCTTTCCGACATCAATCTCGACATCAAATCGGGCGAAACGGTGGGCATTATCGGCGGAACCGGATCGAGCAAAACGACGCTTATTCAGCTTATAAGCCGACTTTACGACGTTACGGAAGGCAGGGTTATGGTTGGCGGAAGGGACGTTAAGGATTACGACCTCGAGGTCCTTCGCAATTCCGTTGCCGTTGTTTTGCAGAAAAACCTGCTGTTCTCGGGGACGATTGCCGAAAACCTCAGGTGGGGCAATCCGAACGCAACGGACGAAGAAGTTCGCTATGCCGCAAAGCTTGCGCAGGCAGACGACTTTGTCATGAGTTTCCCTGACGGGTACGACACGCATGTCGAGCAGGGCGGCACAAACGTTTCCGGCGGACAAAAGCAACGTCTGTGCATCGCAAGGGCGCTTTTGAAAAAACCTAAGATACTGATTTTGGACGACAGCACCAGTGCGGTCGACACTCACACCGACGCACTCATTCGTCAGGCATTCAGGACGGAAATACCGGACACCACCAAGTTTATCATCGCACAGCGCATCGCCAGCATTCAGGATGCGGACAAAATTATCGTTTTGGACGGCGGCAAGGTGGTCGACTTCGGCACGCATGACGAACTTATGGCTTCGTCGGATATCTACAGAGAGGTTTACACTTCTCAAAACAGAACGGGAGGGGACGAATAATGGCTCCGGGACCTAAACTTAAAGGAAAAATCGGCGGAACAAAACACGCCTTTACTACAATGAAGCGGCTGTTGTCCGAGTTGTTTTCAAGATATAAGGGACAATTGATAGTGGTGGGCATCTGCCTTATCATAAGCGCCGTGTCGACCAGTGCGGCAAGCGTTTACATCGTCAACATGCTTGAAAACATAGTTGTGGACAGCCCAATCGAACAAATTTTCAAAAGCCTTTTGCAGGGCGTGATAATAATGGCCTGCGTTTATTTGGCCGGCATCATCGCAAGGACCGTTCAGGGCTTTATCATGGCACACGTTTCGCAACAGTTTTTGAACGATATCCGCATCAAAATGTTCAGCAAGATGCAGGATTTGCCGATAAAATATTTTGACCAAAACACGCACGGCGACATAATGAGTCACTACACCAACGACATCGATACGCTTCGCCAGCTTGTCAGCGAAAGTTTGCCGATGATAGTGCAGTCGAGCGTTATGATTGTGGTGTTGCTTGCAGTCATGCTTTACTACAGCTTGTGGCTGTCGCTTATAGTTTTCTTCTGCGTCGGGCTTATGCTTATCGTAGTGAAAAAGGTGGGCGGCAACAGCGCAAAATACTTTATCAGGCATCAAAAATCGATGGGCGCCACCGAAGGTTTCATCGAAGAAATGATGCACGGTCAAAAAGTTATCAAAGTTTTTTGCCACGAAGAAGCCAGCGAAAAGGATTTCGATAAGGTAAACGGACAGCTGTTTGAGGATGCTTACAAGGCCAACGCTTATGCCAACATGATGGGGCCTATCATGAACAACCTCGGCAACATTATGTACGTTTTGTTGGCGTTTGTCGGCTCGGTTATCGTAATCACCGAATCGCTGAACATAGGCTTTATCGGCCTTAGCCGCAGCAAAGAAGTGCTGATTCCGATAGTTGTGGGCTTTTTGACGATGGGACGTCAGTTCACCAACCAGGTGTCGCAGCTGTCGCAACAAATGAACTATATCGTTATGGCGCTTGCCGGCGCAGAACGTATTTTTGCTCTTATGGACGAGGCTCCGGAGGTCGACGACGGATACGTTACGTTGGTCAATGCCGACATCGACGAAAACGGTAACATCACCGAATCCGAAACCCGTACCGGAAGATGGGCTTGGAAACATCCGCACTCGGCCGACGGCACCGTTACTTACACCGAACTCAAAGGCGACATCCGCATGTTTGGCGTGGACTTCGGCTACGTCCCGGACAAAATAGTTTTAAAAGACGTGACTCTCTATGCCGAACCGGGCCAAAAGGTGGCGTTTGTCGGCGCGACGGGCGCAGGAAAGACCACCATAACAAACCTTATCAACCGTTTCTACGACATCGCCGACGGCAAAATAAGGTATGACGGAATCAACATCAACAAAATCAAAAAGGCCGACCTCAGGCGAAGCCTCGGCATGGTTTTGCAAGACACCAACCTCTTTACGGGAACCATTATGGACAACATCCGCTACGGCAAGCTGGATGCTACCGACGAGGAATGTATCGAGGCCGCAAAACTTGCCAACGCGCACGATTTCATAACCCGTTTGCCGCAAGGCTACGATACGCTTCTCGAAAACGACGGCGCAAACCTGTCGCAAGGACAGCGTCAGCTTTTGAGTATCGCGCGTGCGGCCGTTGCCAACGCTCCGGTTATGATTATGGACGAAGCGACTTCCAGCATCGACACGCGCACGGAAGCTTTGGTTCAGCGCGGAACCGATCAACTTATGAAGGGCAGGACGGTTTTTGTAATAGCGCACAGACTTTCCACCGTTCAAAACAGCGACGTCATTATGGTTTTGGATCACGGCGTCATCATCGAACGCGGCAGTCACGACGATTTGATTGCAAAACGCGGAAGATACTATCAACTTTATACGGGAGCTTTTGAGCTCGAGTGAGGTTTTTATGAAAGTTAGATTGAACGAAGATAAAGAAGTAGTGGCCCGCATCAAAGAGGGGCTTAAAGCAAAAGACGGCTACTGCCCGTGCCGAGTAGGCAAAAAAGAGGAATTTAAATGCGTTTGCAAGGAGTTCCGCGAGCAAATTGCTGATCCGGACTTTGAGGGCTATTGCCATTGCAAATTGTATTATAAGGAAAAATAAACCGCAAAAGCAACACGCCATCGTGTTGCTTTTTGCTTTATATTTGTGTATAATTAAGTCATTACCTAACAATAAAGGAAAATTATGAAACCGAACATAGTGTTTTATTTTGCCGACCAACAGCGTTGGGACACGGTAAATTCCGAAGTTATGCCGTTTCTTACCGAGCTTTCGGCCGATGCGGTGTCGTTTTCGGAAAATTTCACCTGCCAACCCGTTTGCGGTCCGGCAAGAGCATGTTTACAAACAGGCGTTTACGCAACTCAAAACGGAAGTTTCAAAAACGCCGTTGCGCTGGACACAAACATCAAACCGCTGGCCGAGTATTTCAACGAGGCAGGCTACGACACGGCCTACGTCGGAAAGTGGCACTTGGCGTCCGATTCGGGCAAAGGGGCCCATTTTGAAAAGAAGGCGGTGCCGGTCGAGCTTCGCGGCGGCTACAAATATTGGATGGCGGCCGACGTTTTGGAGTTTACGTCCACCGGTTATGGCGGCGGCTACGTTTACGATACCGACGGAAACAGAGTGGATTTTTCGGGATACAGGGCCGACGCTATAGGCGATTTCGCCGTTGATTACGTCAAAAACCGCAAATCCGACAAGCCGTTTTTCCTGTTTGTGTCGCAGTTAGAGCCGCATCATCAAAACAATCACCGCACCTTTGAGGGGAAAACAGAATACGTCGATGATTTCAAAAACTATCCGCTTCCCGACGATTTGACCTTCCTTCGCGGCGACTACAAAAAGAACTATCCGAATTATCTTGCCGCAATCCGAGCCCTTGACGACAACTTCAGAAAACTTACGGAATCGTTGGACGAGGCCGGAGTTCTTGAAAATACCGTGATTTTTTACACGTCCGATCACGGTTGCCACTTCAAAACGAGGAACCTCGAATACAAGCGCAGTCCGCACGATGCAAGCATTCATACGCCGCTTGTTATCTACGGCGGTGAGTTTAAAGGCGGCCGAACCGTATCGTCGCCGACAAGCCTTATAGACCTTCCGGCAACTTTGCTTGACGTGGCAGGGATAGAAATCCCCGAGGACTATGTGGGCAAATCGCTGCTTAAAGTGCTTAAAGGGGAAGATAAACCGCACGATGCGGTGTTTGTACAGGTTTCCGAAGCACAGACCGCAAGGGCAATCCGCACAGACAGATACACTTACAGCGTGCGCAGCCCCCGTCTTCCGTACGTGTTCCAGAAAAAGGGCAGTCGGGTTTACGTGGAAGATTATCTTTACGACAACAAGCTCGATCCGAGCCAAAAAAACAATTTGATAAAGGACAAATCCTACGTCGAAGTTCGGCAAAATTTGAAGGCCATGCTTTTGGACGAAATGGCAAAAGCCGGCGAGCCGCAACCGAAAATACTTAAAGCGATTTTTTCAAGGAAAAAGTGATTATGCAAAAATACGTTAAAAAATCGGAATACGCATCGTTCACGACGGCAACGTTCGGTCGGTCGATGATTTACAACCTCTATTCGATGTTTGCGCTGGTGTTTTTCACCGAGTGCGTTTTAAAGGGCGTGCCGAATGCCGGCAAAATAGCAGGTACGATTATTCTTATTGCAAGGATTTTCGACGCGCTCAACGATCCGATTATGGGCATAATCGTTGACAAAACGCAAACAAAATACGGCAAGTTCCGCCCGTATTTGTTGTGGTCGCCATTCCTTATTGCGGTTGCGACGACGCTTTTGTTCTGGAATGCGGGTATATCGTCGTCGGCAGGCAAGGTTGCATACTGTGCCGTCACCTACATAATGTGGGGCGTGTGCTTTACCATTCAGGATATCCCGTTTTGGGGGCTGTCCAGTGCGATATCGCCAAACGAAAACGAGCGCACCAAGTTTATTTCCGTTGCCCGAATCGGAAGCACTTTCGGCGGAATAGTTCCAACTCTTATGGTGCCTATTCTCACCGACAGCATGGATCCGAGCAAGGCCTATCTTTTGGCAGGGCTTGTCATCGGTTTTGTCGGAAGCGGTTTGTCGTTGCTGGCGTTTTTCGGAACAAGGGAAAAACTTATACTTCGCACCGAACCGAAAAGCGTCAAGGAAATTTTCGGCGGTTTCGTGAAAAACAAATATTTGATGCTTCTTATCGGCAGTTGCGTGCTGGCATCAACCATCATGATGGCACAAACGGCCAGTCCGTATGTTTCGAAGTATCTGTTCGACTACGTCAAGGAGGCGTCCGACAGCGGAGTTGTGAGTTACCGTTTGCTTTATGCCGACGGAAGTTCGAGTTTTTTGACCAAAGGTCTCATTTTAACCGTGCTTTCGGTTATGATAGGGCTGGGAATGGTTCCGGCAATGTTGCTGCTGCCGGTGTTAAAGAAAAAGTTTGACTTCAAAACCATTTACATCGCATCCATGATTTTCGGGGCGGCAGTCAGCATTATTTTGTACTTTGTTGGCTTTGACAAAATGGGCAAGGCGTCGATATTCGTGCTGTTCTTCTTCCTGGTGTTGATAGGCATTCCGCTGGGCATTTACAACGTTATCACCTACAACATGGTGGCAGACGCAACCGACTATATGGAATGGAAAAGCGGTCAGCGCATAGAGGGCATAAGTTTTGCCGCACAAACGCTTATCAGCAAGGCTTCGGCGGGTATTGCAAGTTTCATAACCGGTATCGTCGTTGACGCAAGCAAAATCGAACTTTACACCAAAGACGGATTTTGGGTGACTTCCGAAACCGTAACGGAGGGGCTTGTCGTTCCGACGGCGCAAAACATAGCGGACGTCAGAAATTGGATTTTCATTATGATTACGCTTATTCCTGCGGCAGGGATGTTGCTCACCTGCATTCCTATGGCGTTTTACGATTATTCCGGAAAGAAGAAGGAAAAAATCCGCGCCGAACTTGACGTGATTCGTGCCGAGCGACTTGCCGCGGCAGGAGTTTCGGAGCAAGAACAAGTTTAAAAACGTCACATACGGCCAAATTTAACAAAGCCGCCCCCAAAGGGCGGCTTTTTGATTGAGATAAAACAATTTAAGACTGTTATTTGGTTTCTGCCTGTTCGGTGCGTTCTGTGCCGTACAGCGACAATCCCAAAATTTCCATCGTAACGTCAACCGTGGCGACCGTTCCGTCTTCTCTTAAGGTGAAGATGAGGAAAGGTTCGGTGTCCGGATCGAAGCGGCCGATGTAGAGGGCCGTCCATTCTTTGCCGTCTGCGCCTTTAACTTTTTTGATGCAATAGGTCGATTCTATTTGAATGCCGAATTCGTTGCCCAAAGCAAAGTCGTCAGGAAGTTTTCCGTCCTCGGTTATGCTGCGCCACAATTCGTTTATATCGATGTTTTCTGCGCCTATAAGCGAGGCACCCAAGCTTCCTTCAAGCAGTTCGAGTGCGCCGGCAAAATCGTCGACGGACGCTCCCGTAAACAGGTTTTCACAGTACAGAGTGATTATGCCCGTAACGTCGATGTCGCCCATGAC
>CAZBVO010000013.1:0-10771 GCA_964495385.1 uncultured Faecalibacterium sp. | reverse complement strand
CAGGGTTTACGTCAACCGTGGCGAGGCGTTCTTTTACGGACGACTCAAGCAGCGGACTTTCGGCGTAAACGGGGTTGTAGACGTTTTGGAACATTATGTGCGCCGTCGGATTAAGCTCGCGCAGGCGAACGATTATTTTTTCGATGTTTTCTTCCGCCGTAGCGATTGCGTTGTTGAAAGTAACCGACGTTCCCGTGGTTTTGCGGTCGTAAAGCATGGTGCCGAAATCGGCCTG
This sequence comes from uncultured Faecalibacterium sp., assembly GCA_964495385.1. Lineage (GTDB taxonomy): Bacteria > Bacillota > Clostridia > Christensenellales > CAG-917 > CAG-1138. The sequence continues at coordinate 10,536 of CAZBVO010000013.1, read as the reverse complement.
CAAAAGGTCGTTGCCCAAAATGGAAACGTGGATGACGTCCGCCGTTTTTATGAGGCTGCAAGAAATGGCGGCGTTTGTGTCTTCACGGTTGATAAAATCAAGCAGCTGATAGGTTTTATGCCCGGATATGGCGCGGTTGTGATAGTAATAATCGTTTATCTGTCCGACGATGCCGGGATAGCCCATGCTGTCTTTTTCTTCGACGGGCGACGGCCCCGCAACGGCTTCGCCGATCGAGTCGCCCAAATACACTATCGACAGCTTGTCCCCGTCGTTGTCGCAGGCGGTAAAAGCCGCCAAACAGGCAAAGCAGGTTGCCGCTATAAGTATTGCGGCGATGATTTTTTTGCTCATAACTGTTCCTCCTCGGCAAGAATATTCTTACATTCAGTTTACAATACGGCAAACAAAAATTCAACCTATTTTCAACAATTGTCAAAAAAAGCAATAATTCCGTAAATGTTGTTGCGCGCGATTAAATATGGTGATATAATTATATACATATCGGACAAATTGTCGTCTGCTCGTCGTCCGACGTCCGTTCGGGGCGCCGCAGGAAGGTTTTTTTGACCAAAACGCTTTGCGGCAATTTCGGGCAAGCACGGTTTGTCGAATTTGAACAAAAATAATTTTTCAGGAGATACAACTATGTCGGAAGAAAACAAAAAATCCAAGGGCAAGGAACTGTTTGACAGCTTGGCCTACCAAAAAAAGTCGCTTTTCGAAACGCTTGACGAAGGCGGAGTAAAAGAGGTTTTTGACTACGCAGAGGGCTATAAGTGCTATTTAGATGCTGCCAAAACCGAAAGAGATGCCGTTGCGGCATCCATCGCCATTGCGCAAAAACACGGGTTTACCGAATATAAACTTGGCGATAAACTGTCTGTAGGCGACAAAAAATACTTCAACAACCGCAACAAAAGTTTGGTTTTGTTGAAAATAGGCAAAAATGACGTAAAAGAAGACGGCGTTCGCATTTTGGCTTCGCACATCGACAGCCCTCGTCTGGACATAAAACAAAATCCGCTTTACGAAAGAGACGGAATGGCATTTTTGAAAACGCATTATTACGGCGGAATCAAAAAATATCAGTGGACGGCAATTCCTCTGGCTTTGCACGGAGTGGTGGTGTTGTCCGACGGCAGAGAGGTTAGCGTCAACGTCGGCGAAAACGACGGCGATCCGATTTTTTACGTCAACGACCTTTTGCCGCACCTTTCCAAAGAGCAGAACACCAAACCGCTTGCTACCGCCATCGAGGGCGAACTTTTGAACGTACTTGTGGGCGGCATGCCGTTTGCAGACGATGACGTAAAAGAAAAGATAAAACTCACAGTGCTGAAAAACCTCAACGACCGTTACGGCATGGTCGAATCGGATTTCTTGAGCGCGGAACTTGCGGCCGTGCCTGCAATGAAAGCTCGCGACGTGGGCTTTGACAGGTCTATGATAGCCGCTTACGGCCACGACGACAAGGTTTGCAGCTATCCGGCACTTACCGCTATCGCCGAATGCGAAACCGACGACAGAACGGTTATGGTTGTTCTTGCAGACAAAGAGGAAATCGGCAGCGAGGGCAACACCGGAATGCAGTGTGCCGTTTATGCCGACATTTTGGACGAAATCGCCAAAAACGCAGGTGCAAATCCGGCGGCAGTCAGGGCGGCATCCAAGTGTTTGTCGGCAGACGTCATCGCTTGCTACGATCCTAACTTCGGCGGTGTTTTCGAATCTGAAAAACGCAACAACGGCGAGCTGGGACGCGGAACCGCAATTTGCAAGTTCACCGGAAGCGGCGGCAAGGGCGGAAGCAACGATGCCTCGGCCGAATTTGTGGGATACGTCAGAAGACTATTGGACGAAAACGGCGTAAATTGGCAAACTGCCGAACTCGGCAAAGTCGATGCGGGCGGCGGCGGAACCGTTGCGAAATTTATCGCAAAACTCAACATCGACACCATCGATATCGGTGTGCCGGTGATAAGCATGCACGCTCCTTACGAATTGATTTCAAAGGCAGACTTGTTCAGCACTTACAAGGCGTTTGCGGCCTTTGTAAAATAATAATCGGAGATAAAAATGTACGATTTTGACGTTGTCGACGCCACAAACAAATGCGTCGAGTGGATAAAAAGTTGGTTTGAGCAAAACGGCAAAGGTTGCAAAGCGGTTGTCGGAATTTCCGGCGGAAAGGACAGCAGCGTCGTGGCGGCTCTTTGCAAGGAAGCATTGGGCGCAGACAGGGTGTTTGGCGTTTTGATGCCTCGCGGCGAGCAGTCGGACATCGATTTCAGCTACGAGCTTTGCAAACACCTCGGCATCGAATACACCGTTGTCAACATAGGTGCCGCCGCAGACGGATTGATTTCGGCAGTGAAAGACGTTGAATTGTCCCGTCAGTCGTTGGTCAATTTACCGCCGAGGATAAGGATGAGCGCGCTTTACCTCGTGTCGCAAAGCGTAAACGGCCGAGTGGCAAACACCTGCAATTTGAGCGAAGACTGGGTTGGTTATTCTACTCGCTACGGCGACAGTGTCGGCGACTTTTCGCCTATATCGTGCTTTACGGTTGCCGAGGTCAAACAAATCGGCCGTTATTTGGGCTTGCCGAAGTCGTTGACGGACAAGGTGCCGTCCGACGGACTTTCGGGCAAAACCGACGAGGACAACCTCGGCTTTACTTACGAAACTTTGGACAGATATATTCGTGAAGGCGTCGAGCCGGACGAGGCAACCAAAAACAGAATAGATCACCTGCATAAAATCAATCTGTTTAAACTTTCGTATATGGATTGCTTTAAATATCAGAAATAACCAATATAACAAAAAACGCCGTTAGTCGGCGTTTTTTTGTACTTAATCTGTCTGTTTTACAAATTCGTATCTTGTTTTTGAGCTGTAGCATTCGCCTTTTGGAAGAACAACAGAAGGGAAGTTCGGGTGGTTTACCGAGTCCGGATAGCATTGGGTTTCCATGCAGAAGCCGTCTCTCGGAAGATAGGTTGCCCCGTTTTTTCCGCTTCGTTCGGTCAAAAAGTTGCCCGAGTAAAATTGTACGCCGGGCCTGTCGGTGAATACCGTCATCTGCACTTTGCCGTCGGCCGAAAATGCTTTTGCGCATAATCCGTATTCAAACAGAGGTTTTTTAAGTACGAAATTGTGGTCGTAGCCGGGGCCTTTTTGCAGCTGAGCGTCGTCTGCCGAAATATCTTTGCTGATCGGTTTTTTCCGTCTGAAATCGAACGGGGTGTTTTCAACCGCCATAAGGGTTCCGTCGGGGATTAAGGTGTCGTCGACGGGAGTGATAAAGTCGGCATTAAGCATAACTTCGTTTGTCAATGCGCTGCCTGAACCTGCGCCGTTAAGATTAAAATAGGCGTGGTTGGTCAGGTTGCATACGGTGTTTTGGTCGCAAACGGCGTCATAGGAAATATTGAGTCCGTTGTCCGAGACGGTGTACGTTACCGAAACCGAAAGATTGCCCGGATAGCCTTCTTCGCCGTCGGCCGAAAACAGTGTAAATTTGATTCCGTCCGAAAGTTCTTCGGCAGACCAAAGGCGGTGGCTGAAACCGATTTTTCCGCCGTGCAGGTGGTTAGGTCCGTTGTTTACGAAAAGACGGTGCTCGATGCCGTCAAGAGTAAAAATGCCTTTTGCGATACGGTTTCCGCAACGGCCGACCACTGCGCCGAGATAGCCGTCCTCGCTTACGTAAGAAGACAAATCGTCGTAGCCCAAAAGGACGTCGCGCCCCTCAAATTTTATGCTTTGCAACGTTGCGCCGAAGTCGAGTGCAACAACTTCCAGATCGCCGTCGGCAATTTTGTGCGCATAAACGGTTTTGCCGTCGATGCTGCCGAATTCCGTTTTGGATATTTTCATAAATCCCTCCGCAATTTGTTAAGATTATTTTATCATAGGAAGTTGTTTATTGCAACAAAAAAGAAGCAGAGTTGCCTCTGCTTCTTTGAGTGTAATTTTATTTCACCGGATTGATGACGATTTCGACGTCGGACAGCGGGAAGGTGCAGCAAGGGTGAATGTATCCGTAGTCGAAGTCGGCCAAACGTCTGCCGTCAACCGATTTCGGAACGTAAACGTTGCCGCTTACAAGCTTGGAGTGGCACCAGCCGCATTCGCCCGAGCGGCAATGTGCAGGAGCGGATATGCCGTTCTTTTCGAGGGAAGCGAGTATGGTGTCGTTGATCGATGCGGTGATTGTCTGCTTTTCGTCGCGAATGCGAACGGTGATTTGGCAGGTTTCGGATGCAGGGGTGACGTAGTCGGCATTCTTTTCAGGGTTGTGATATTCGCCAAACAGTTCGTGACGGACAAACTTACGTCTAAGGCCCAAAAGTTCGATTTGGGTGTCGGCAAAGTTGTACATCGCCTGCGGTCCGCACATAAACACCGAGTAGTTTTCGCCCTTCGGCGCATACTTGGAAATAAGCTCGGCAGTGATGAAGCCTTGTTCGCACGAAGGATCGGTTTCGTGGCTTAAAACATACACAACCTTAACTTTATCGGTCTTTTGTGCGATTTTGTCAAATTCGTCCTTAAACAGGATGTCTGCTTTGGTTCTGGAGCCGTAAAGCAGGGTGAGGCAAGCGTCTTCGTCGCCGTCTGCGATTGCGTTTGCAAGGCTGAGGAACGGGGTGATGCCGCTTCCGCCGGCAAGGCCGATAACGGTTTTTGCGTCACGCAGCGGTTCGTATTTGAAAGTACCGAGTGGTGCGGAAGCTTCAACTTCTTCGCCGACGGTCCAGTTGTCGAGAATGTAGTTGGTTGCAAGGCCGCTCGGAACGCGTTTGATGGTCAGCTGATACTTTCCGTTCAGCGAATCTTTAGGAGACGAGCAGAGCGAATAAGGTCTGGTGATTATCGCGTCGCCGATGTGAAGGGTGATGCTGAGGTATTGACCTGCGGAAAAATATGCCAACGAGGTGGTGCCTTTTGCTTCGTTAGGAACAAAAGTGAAACGCTTTACGTCGTCCGAAAATGCTTCGATTTCGGCGATTTTGAGGTGTTGGCAAACAGGGTGCAACGCCTTTGAAATTCTGTTTGCGATGTATGAATTTTGAGGAGGAACCGGAGTCGCCGGAGCGTTTTTGATGATTTCCTCTCTGTTAGGCACAAGCTTTAAGAATTTTGCAGGATTCAAGGATGATACGTTAGGTTTTTTCATTATTTTTTACCTCCTTTGAATTTTGCTATAACCGCATCGGCGGCAATTTGACCTGTCATATAAGCACAGCTGTAGCCGTCGCCGCGCATGCCGTGGCCGCCGCAGTAGGTGAGGTTTTTGACGGTGTAGTCGGTTTCGTTGGATTGAATACGGGCAAGAATGCTGTCCCAATCGGAAGTGACGTAGCCGTAAACTTCGCCGGCAGGTGTGCCGAGATATCTTGCAAACGTAATCGGGGTTGCGATTTCAATTTCTTCGATGTGGGACATAACGTCGATGCCCATGGTTTTTTCGTAGTTTTCGATGTAGCGTTTTGCAATTTCGTTCTTCCACTTTTTGTAGGTTTCAGGCTTGAGATCCGTAGGGATGTCTTCGTCGCGCATAAATGCGGTGAAGAACAACATGCTGGTGCCTTCCGGAGAAGCGTCAGGGATGACTTCGTTCAGGCAGTTTACTACATAGTAGGAGCCGTCTGTGCGGTGTTCATAGCACTCACGCGGATTTGCGTGGCTGGAGATGAAGGTGGTGTAATCGGTTACGCCGAGTTCTTCTTTCGAGCAGTCGAGGCCGATATAAATTGTGATGAACGACATACCGAACTTTCTGCTGTTGGCAAGTTTAAGCTCTTTTTGCGGAATATGTTTGTGTTCGGACATCGAGTAAACGCTGTGCGGAATGATGTTCGAAATGATTTGTTTGGCGTAAATTTTGTCGCCGTTTCTGATTTCGACGCCTGCGCAGGAACCGTCGTCGTTGTAGAGGAAACCGGTAACTTCGCTGTTGTACCAAACGTCGCCGCCGTTGTCGGTGATTGCCTTTTCGAAAGCAAGGCTGAGTTCGTGCGAACGTTTGTACGGCATAACCGCACCGTCTTGAACGTAGTTTGCGACCATGGACATGTAGTGGAAAGCGTTAAGTTCGTCGGTAGGGACGCCCAAATAGCCCCAATAAGTGTTGAGGATGTTACGTGCTTTTTCCGGCATGCCCAAAGCAATTTCAACTTCTTCCATGGAATGCGAAGTGTCGCGAAGGAAGTTTGCGTGCTTCAAAATCATAACCAACGGATTTGGATTGTTGTTCTTTTTGAAAATGTATTCGAGGGCTTTGTCGTCGCTCCTTGTGAGGTCGAACCAAGCTTTTACGGAATCTCTGCAGCCCGGAACGGCTTTTTCGAGATCGTCGCAGAAGTTGTCTTCGCCGGCACGCATTACAACGTCGTACCCGTCTTCGGCGGTGCAGATCGTGCGGAAGGTTTTGTCATCCGAACGGAAATCGACGTTTGCACCGACTCTTTGGAAAATCTTGTAGGTGTCCTTCGGGTTTTCGGCCGTTCCCATTGCGCACAATTCGTGCAGAGAAGGTTCAAACTCAAAGCGACCGCGTTTGAAGGAAGATGCGCTTCCTCCTGGGATGTTGTGCTTTTCAAGCAACAGAGTTTTCAGTCCCGCCTGCGAGGTGATTGCTGCGGCGGCAAGCCCGCCGTTTCCTCCGCCGACGACGACTACGTCATAGTGTCTGTCCATATTTTTCGCTCCTTTATCAAACGGTTTTTTACTGTTTGTAAATATTATTATACATTATAGTTTCCGCAAAAGCAACCGCCCGAGGCGAATAAAAGTGCACCTATTTGTTTATTTTTGCACATATTTACCGCTCGGCGGCGGCCCCAAGAGGCGTTTTTTTACAAAAGGCCTTGACAACAAAGCGAGTTTAAGATAAAATAAAATCGGAAAACGTTGGCAGGCCCAATTGCGGCCAAAGGCGGTTTAATGCCGCAAAACAGATATTTTAAACCTATTTTTGATTATGGAAAAACCTATTGTAGCAATTTTATACGACTTTGACAAAACCCTCTGCACCCGTGATATGCAGGAGTATACTTTTATCCCGAGCATCGGCATGAAGCCGGACGAATTTTGGGCGGAAACGTCCGTTATCGCCAAAAACGAACAGATGGACGGCATACTCACCTACATGTATTGCATGATGGAAAAAGCCGCTGCGGCAGGCAATCCTTTAAAGCGCGAAATGTTGGTCGAGTGCGGCAAAGACGTCGAGTATCATCCGGGCGTTGAAGAGTGGTTCGAGCGCATCAACGAATACGGCCGTCAGGCAGGCGTGGAAGTGGAGCATTACATTCTTTCCTCGGGGCTGAAGGAAATCATCGAAGGCACCACCGTCGCAAAATATTTTAAAGAGATTTACGCGTCCGAGTTTTTGTACAAGGACGGCAGGGCCATTTGGGCGAAAATGGCCGTTAACTACACCAACAAAACGCAGTTTGTCTATCGCATAAACAAGGGCGTATTAGACATTTCGAACAACGTCGATCTCAACACTTCCAGGCCTGAATGGGACAGAAGGGTAACTTTCGGCAACATGATTTACATCGGCGACGGGCTCACCGACGTTCCGTGCATGAAATTGGTTAAGCAGTCGGGCGGCCACTCGATAGGTCTGTATCCGCCGGGAGTCAAGCAACAGGCTCAGCCGCTGCTGAAACACGACCGCGTCGATTGGATTTTCGAGGCCGATTATCGCAAGGGAAGCGACCTTGACACCGCCATGCGCGACCTTTTGGAAAAGCTTGCTTACGACAATTTGCTGGCAGATATGTCGGTGAGACAAAAAAGAGAGTTGGACTAACATACGCTCAAAAACCGCTTAAAACAAATCAAAACAAATCAAAGCAAACAAAAACGTCTCCTTTTGGAGACGTTTTTTACGTTTTATTTAGCCGAACAACGATTTCAAAAAGCAGTTGAGGCTGTCAAGCTGTTCGGGAGCAAGAGCGGTTATTTCGGGACAGGTGCTTGCGGTTTTGCCGTCGAAGAATTCGCTAAGCGATATGCCCAAGGCGGCGCATATATAGCCGAGATACTCGACGGTGGGGCTTTTTTCGCCCTTTTCAAGCTGATAAATGTACGTCGGAGAAATTCCTGCCATATTCGCCAGCGCATTTTGCGACAGATTTTTTGCTTCACGCAGATGTTTAATCCGCGCGGCAACTTCGGCTTTTTCCATAATACTATAGTCTCCCGAATTTTTACTTTAGTTTATATTTTAACCGTAAAATTGCGTAAATATTAAAATTATAGTGTTGCAAAACTTAAACTATAGTGTTACAATTAAGTTAATCAACTGTGTGGAGGACATAGAGATGAAGAAAAACGGCAAAATACTTATCGTCATGCTTATTGTGATTCTTGCTCTCGGGTTGTGTGCCTGCAACCGTGTCAACGGGCCGCAAGACGACGACAACGGTGATGACAACGGCAACGATAACATTGTATTTACTATAACGTTTGACACTAACGGGGGAAGCGCGGTAGCTTCCGTAACCGTAAAGAAAGGAACTGCGCTTAGATTGCCAGCCGATCCGATTAAGTACGGGTTTGTGTTTGACGGTTGGTATTTGGACGAAGCGCTTGTGCGTCAATTTGTCGATACACAAACAATTTCGGCCGATATCACCCTTTATGCAAAATGGGTGCCCGAAGAAACAAAATACACCGTAACGTTCGTTGGCGGTGACGACGCAACCGGTGAAGCGCCCGAATCGCTTCAAAAGGTTGAAGACGCAGAGTTTACTTTGCCGTCAAATACCTTTGAAAAAGCCGGTTTTGATTTTGTCGGCTGGAGCGACGGACGCAAAACCTATGCTGTCGGCGACAGTTATACCATGCCGGCGCATGCGGTAAAATTTGTCGCTCAATGGCAACGCACTTATAGTGTTACCTATATAATTGACGATGAAACCTTTAAAACAGAAACTTTGAAAGAAGGTGAGGAAATAGTTCTTCCGACCGCGCCGTCTAAAATAGGGCACGAATTTGCCGGCTGGTTTAGCGACGAAGACCTTACGGAAGAATTTGCCGCCGGTCAACTTGTCGACGAAAACACGACCGTTTACGGTCACTATATTGTTTTGCCGAAATACAAAGTGAATTTTATAGTTTACGGAAAGATTTACAGCAGTGTGGAAAGTTGGGGATACGAGGCCGTTCCGACACCTAAGGACGTTTCTCGCGACTCGCTTGCTTTGGACGGATGGTATTTGGACGAAACTTACCAAACTCCGTACACAGACAATTATTTCGAAACAAAAGCATTGACTGCCGACGTCTATGTTTATTCAAAATGGACGCCTGTTGACAACGGTTATGCGATGTCTTCTTCTGCCTATTTTGATATTGACAGTCAAGTTTTGACCATGAAACACGAGAAATATTTGTCATCGGACACCGAATCGTTTGATTTGCGCAACAAATTTACGGTCAGCACGGGTGCAAGTTGGCGAGCTTTTACTTCGCCTGAATGTTTGCAGCCGACCGAAATAACTTCTCGTATTGCAAGCATATCGGAATACGGATGGACCGAAGTTTACGTTATGGTTGAAAATTTGACCACCTACGAAAACAAGGTTTACACGTTGCGGATTTACAAATGTCCGGCCGTCGAGTACAACACATTGGAAGACGGAAGTTTGGAAATTGTTTCTGTCGCCGATTGCGACGACGTCAGATTCCTTGACGACGAATTGGTGAAAATCTCGAGCATAGCGGAAAATGCGTTTGCAAATTGTACGTCTATGGAAATGATACAAACCATGCCAAACCTCAAAACAATCGGCGACGGTGCATTCAAAGGATGCTCCAAACTTACAAGCATAGTGCTTGGAGCCGAGGTAATGAGCATTGGTAACGACGTGTTCAATTATACCGCACTTGAAAGTATAGTGGTTTCGGAAGACAGCGAAACATATATAAGTAAAGACGGAATTTTGTACAACAAAGCCGACAAATCCATTTTCATTGTGCCGTCTAAAATAAAAGGCGACGTAACGCTTTTGGACGGTTTGACAAGTATTGCGGAAGGTGCTTTCTCCGGGCGTAGCGGCCTCATAAGCGTTACAATACCTGATAGCGTGGAAAGCATTGCCACGGCCGCTTTCGACGGCTGCACGAAGCTTGAAAGCATAACGGTTTCGGAAGACAACGAAACATATGTAAGCAAAGACGGCATTTTGTACAACAAGGCCGATAAAGACGACATTTTGTACAATAAAGCCGACAAAGACGACAGATTCATCTTCCTTGTGCCGCTGAACATAAAAGGCGACATAACGCTTTTGGATGGCTTGACGAGCATTGAAGAAGGCGCTTTCTCCGGGCGTAGCGGCCTCACAAGCATAACCATTCCTGACAGTGTGGAAAGTATTTACAGCGATGCCTTTAGTGGTTGCACGAAGCTTGAAAACATAACCGTTGCGGAAGATAATGAAAAATATGTAAGCAAAGACGGCATTCTATACTATAAATCCAACAAATCCATAGTTCACGTTCCTTTGA
>CAZBVO010000012.1:18279-38535 GCA_964495385.1 uncultured Faecalibacterium sp. | reverse complement strand
GTAACGGTAACGGCGTTGAGGGTGCCACAAAAGTTACGGGCATTTTGTCCTACGGTGCATACGCTATGTGGGGTACGGTCAAAAATACCGTCACGGGGCTTAAGGGAAGCACGGGACGAAGCACTTTTGACAGCGTGCAGGTTAGCAACAAAAAGATGTATTCCGACGACTTTTTGTCCAACCACAACAGCTCGGCCGCACTCCGTACCGAGCAAAAGAGAACCGAATCGGTGAACACCGTGGCGGACGTTTTGAAAGAAATGGGCGTTTACGGTTATACGGCCGGCGAAGTTACAAACAAAAACTATCAAAACGCATATCAGGGCGGAGCGGTTGACAAATACTACTACCGCAACCTCGACAAGACGGGCGGCTCGGTTGAGTACAAACAGGGCGACAACAAGATTAACGATCGCAACGGTGTAAACTTTACGGGCGTAACCGCCGCAACGCAGGTTAAGTTCGGCTACACTTTGCAAAAAGCAATAAACGCCAAAAACAACGGCGCAATAACCGTAACAAGCAAGGGCAGTATACAGCACCCGAGTTCGACAAGCGGTTCCGCCACCGGCGCAGACGGATGGGATACGAGGGTTTTGTACAACGACGGCTATGCTTATTCTAAGGGCGGCATCGGCAAACAAAACATCGAGGGCCTTACGAAGTATTGGATTTACGGCAACGGTAACATCGGCGACACCTTCTACGGCAGATTGCTGTTTTTGGGCTGCTATGACTACAACATGTTCAGGGCCAACAACTACTCGTCGTTTGACAGAAGCAAGAGCGAAGACAAGAGGCAGGAAGCCTTCGAGCGAGACGTCAAAGAAGTTATGAGTTATCTTTACAATCCGTCGCTCGCCGGCGCAGACAGTTGGATGTGGGAACAGTACGGCAAGGAATACGCAGGCGTCATAGCTTACGACGGTGCCGGCAACCTTTGCATTTACATCATGAGGGACATTTACCTGGGCGGCGACGAATACTACGGCTTCGGTAAGGATACGGCTTCCGACGACGTTGACGGCGCAGGTTTCAGGATGTATCTGGATACGAGCTATCACAGCGTAAACGTGTATTGGGGCAGCGACGAAAACGGCATGCTCAACTACGACTCGGACAGTTACATCGAAATAAGCATTTTATTCCCGCAAGAAGGCAGCTTTAACGTCGCTTACATGTATTTGCTGCCAAATATCGCTTGGAGCAACAACCAAAGCACGGGCTACACCGTTATGCTTTACCAGGACCTTGTGGACAACATGGTTGACATCGTAAACGCTACGCAGGTTCAGGGGCTGACGGTTGATGGACAGAACGTGTTTAAGGGCGCAAGCGGAAAATATTATCGCTACAGCGTAAAGAGCTACGCCGAGGCAAACACCGGCTCGAGCGATAAACCGCTTTCGTCAAGTGATCCGGCGTTGAACAACAAATTCACGTTTATCGTGCGTATGTGGAACAACTGCAAAATCAAAAACACCGCAGTAAGATATTCGGACGGAAGTTTGAAGGCGGCGGGCATACCGTTTGTTATGTGCGAAGGTCCGCTTCTGTTTATGATGGGTTCAAACGGCGAAATGAGCGGCATCATCTATGCGCCTAACCCGGACAGCGTGTTCTTCTGCGCTTCCGAAAACTCACTGGGAACGCAGGCATCCGATCCGTCCACCACGTTCAGCGGCGGCGCAATCGTTGCAGGTAGGGTTATCGGTACCAGACACAACAACGCAAACTGGTCGTTCTTCGAGGACAGCGACAAGTACGACATCGGCAAACTTTTGACCGGCGCACTTATAGAAGATCCTAACGGCATAGGCGACATCGACACTTCGGGCGGCACCAACACCAGCGGAAACTGGAGTGCCGGCGACTTTGAATAGGGGCTGAAATTATGGCAAACAATTTCAAAAAAATCAGGGGCAAAAAGGGCGTCACTCTTGTTGAGTGTGTGGTTGCTATTGCCATTTTTGCCATAATGAGCCTGCTGGCCTACAGAGGCTTTACCACGGGGTTCAACAACATCAAAAAGGGTGACGACAACATACAGGCGGCAAACAACTCGACGGTGGCTTTTGCCAAGGCAAAGGCAGACAATCTTGCCGCAGGCACCTACAACAACCGCTACGGTTTGGCGGGCACGCTGAAAGTCGAATCCGGGCAGATGGCGTTGTCGGACGGAAAAGTGTTGACGGGAACGTGGTACACTTACACCGAAAACGGCTATTCTTACAAAACATTTGTGCCAAACGGGAACTAAAATGACAAAATTTTTCAGGGCAATGGAAAAACTTAAAAACAGGCGAGGGGTAACCTTGGTGGAGCTTATTATGGTCATGGCGATTATGGCCATTTTGGGCGTTGCCGTTATGACGTTGACCACCTCCAGTTTGAATATGTACACCAAAGGCAACGACTTGATTAAAAAAGAAGAGGTGGCAAAATTGGTGATCGATTTTGTCGATGCTCGCCTTGAAAAGGTTACAAGCGTTGTCGTCGGCGGCGACGGCGGCATAAACACGGGCGGCGGAATTACGTCCGGCAAAAACGTTTTAAAACAGGGCAATGCAAAAATTTTCGGCGCGGACGAGGCTTCCGAAAAGGCGGTCTACGGCGGATTCAGCGTGCATATTGTGTTTAAAGCCGAAAGAAGTTCGGCCGCAATTCAGGGCTATGATATGCTGACCTACACCGTTTACGTCTATTCCGACGGAACCAATTACGCAGACGGCTATTCGCTTCAGCATTATCCGACAATGATAAATAACCCCGAAATCACGGGTGCGGCAACGTCGACAAAAATTTCGTATTCTTAAAAACCAAACAAAAAAGCCTCCCTGCGGAGGCTTTTTTGATTGCTTTTAAACTATCTTTTTTCGCCGAGGCAGAAAACTGCCATCGTCCCCGGGCCGCTGTGTGCGCCGATCACCGGTTCGAGCATGTTTATCACAACGTCCTTGACGTTGACCTTTTCCCGTATTTTTTTTGCAAGGAACTGAGCTTCCTCTTCGCAGTCGCCGTGCGAAATAAACACGGTTTGGCTTTCGGGATCAACGATGCTGTCGGCAACTTCCGACGCCAGCGTCAAAAGCGATTTTTTGCGCCCGATTACCTTGCCTATTGCTATAAGGTGTCCCTCGTTGTCCATTTTCATCATAGGTTTGACCGACAACGCCATGGCCAGCAAGTAGCCCGTTGCCTTTACTCGACCGCCTTTGAACAGGTGATACAAGTCGTCGACGGTGAACCAATGGCAACATTTAAGTTTGTTGTTTTCAAGCCAATCGGCAACTTCGTCCAGCGTTTTGCCCTGTTCTTTCAAGGTGCAGGCGTGATAAACCAACAGGCCTTCGCCCAAGGCCGCCGCAAGCGTGTCCACCACGCGGATTTTTGCTTCCGGATGGCGAGCTTGTGTTTCTTCGGCCGCAAGGCGTGCGGCGGTGTAGGTTGCGCTTAAACCGCTTGAAAAAGCTATGCAAAGTATATTGTCGCCGCAGGAAATCGCCTCTTCGAAAACAGTCGAAAACGCCTCGCTGTTTGCGCAAGAAGTGGTTATGGTTTCCCTTGCACGAAGTTTTTGATAAAAAGGTTTAAGGTCGGTTTTTTGCCCCTTGACGTAGCTTGGAAATTGTTCTGTTTCGGTTATGACTGAAAGCGGTACGACGGTAAGGTCGAAACGTTCGATCAAATCGTCTGGCAGGTTTGCCGAGGAATCTGTTATAATTCTGTATTTCATGGTTTGCCCCTTTGTTTTGTTTCTGCTTTTATCTTACACCGACTGCCGCAAGGAGACAACCTACCGTTGCTTCGGGCGCGTCTATCCTTTGATTTTGGACAGTAGAGTCGCAAAAATCGGATTCTACGGTGGGTAGAGTGCCGATTTCGGGCAAAAAACGGTTGCATATCGGGTACCTTGTATGTTAAAATATAAGCATATTTGATTATTGTTTATTACACCTTAATTGCACGGGAGCTTTGAATGGATAACCAAAATGAAGTTTTGAAAAACAATATTGCAAAAAATCTTGCCGCTTACCGCAAAAAGGCCGGATTGACTCAGTCGGCTTTGGCGGAAATGATCAACTACAGTGATAAGGCCGTTTCAAAATGGGAACGTGGCGACGGCGTGCCGGACATTTACGTTCTCAAAAAAACGGCGGACATATTCGGCATAAGCGTCGAACAGCTTATTGCCGATCCCGATGCCGTTTCGGTCGAGACGCAACCCGTACCCGAAAAACAGCCTTACCTGAACCGCAAACGCAAACTTATAATAAGTGCCATTTCGATTATGGCCGTTTGGCTTATTGCTACGCTCACTTTTTCGGCAATGGAAATGACGGGCACCGGCGGAAAAAGCTGGTTGGCGTTTATATATGCGTTGCCCGTTTCGATGGTTGTGGCCATTTGCTTCGGGGCAATTTGGGGCGGTGCGTTCGAGATTATGATAAGCGTTTCGGGGTTTGCCTGGTCGCTGGCGCTGAGTGCGTTTTTGTCGGTCAGCATCGATAGAAAATGGTTGATTTTTATCATAATCGTCCCGGTGCAGGCCATAATTATTCTTGCCACCAATTTGGCTAAGACGCCCGTTTTTAAAAGAAAAAACAAACCGACCGAACGCGAGTCGGAAGATAATGACAACAACAGAGGAGAGAATTTATGATTACAAACAAAAAAATCGTTCTTACCGGCGCAAACAGCGGTATAGGTTGGGAGGTGCTGAAGCTTCTTGCTCGCGGCGAAGGCAACGTGATTTTTGCCGTTGACAAAAACATCGACCGCATTTCCGCCTATTCCAGCAAAAACGTCATCGCTTTTCAGATGGACGTTTCTTCTGCCGAAAACGTCGACGCAATTTTCGATGAGGCGTTAAAGGCAATGGGCGATATCGACATCTTCTACGCCAACGCAGGCTATCCTTATTACGAAGAATTCGATTACGTCGATTGGGACAGGGTTAAGGTTATGTTCGAAACCAACGTTTTCAGCCCTATATATTCTTATCAAAAATACGTCAAATATCTAAACGGCCGGCCGGGCGTTTACGCGATAACCGTTTCGGCTATCGGCAAAATGGCGATGCCGGGCTTTACCGTTTACACCTCAAGCAAGTTTGCCATGGAAGGGTTCCAGCAGGCAATCCGTCTGGAAAAACCCGACAACGTTCAGCTTACCTGCCTGTATCCTGTTGCCACCGACACGGGATTTTTCAAGGCGGCCAACGAAATTGAATTTAAAAAACCGTTCCCTGTGCAAAAGCCTACCGTAGTTGCCAAAAAGATGGTTAAAGGCATCGAAAAGGGTAAAAAGACGGTAAGTCCGTGTGCGCTTTGGGGCATCGGCCGAGTGTTGATGACGGTGTTCCCGTTTGTTAGGAACGTTTATTGGAAGCTCGAACTTAAAAAGTTTAAGGAATTTAAACAAGAAGTTGCAAAACGCAAGGCGGAAGCCGACAAATAGTTTTAAGGGGGAAAAATCATGTCTGACTACAAACTTCTTTTCACGCCGAAAAACATCGGCAACGTAACCGTCAAAAACCGCTTGGTCATGAGTCCTATGTTGGTCGGTTTCGGCACGATAGACGGCACGGCAACCGAAAAGCTTTTGGATTATTACGAAGAAAGAGCAAAGGGCGGCACGGGCCTTATAATAACCGAAATCACCCGTGTAAACGACCAGACGGGCGCAGGTGCTTTTGCTCAGCTTGCCGCAAGCCACGACTATCACATCGAAGGCTTGTCCAAGCTTGCCAATCGTATTCATACGCACGGAGCCAAAGTTTTTGTGCAGCTCCATCACCCGGGACGTCAAAACGTCGGCCTGCTTGTCGGCACCGTTCCGCTCAGCATAAAGGTGCAAAAAATTTGGCCCGGATATACGGATTTCCTTTACAAAATCACACCGACCATAGGCAAAAAACTGATTGCCAAAAACATTGTTCCGCACAGTGTTTGTCCGTCCAAGGTCGAACCGAGCTATTTTGCCGGCGGACACGTTCGCGCACTGAGGAAGGGCGAAATCAAAAAGTTGATATCGCAGTTTGCCGAGGCCGCTTTGCGAGTTAAAAAAGCGGGATGCGACGGCGTTGAATTGCACGCTTCGCACGGCTATTTGCTTCAACAGTTTTTGAGTCCGTACACCAACCGCCGCACCGACGAATACGGCGGCAGTCTGGAAAACAGAATGCGCTTTATTTTGGAAATAATCGCAAAAATCCGCGAGCTTTGCGGCAACGATTTTCCTATCATCGTGCGCCTTACCGTCGACGAATGCTACGACCGCATCGGGCAACGTGGCAAGGGCTACGGATTGGACGAAGGCGTGTTGATGGCCAAACGTTTGGAAGAGGCAGGAATTGACGCAATTGACGTTTCAAGTGCCGCTTACGATACGTTTAACTATTGGTTGGAGCCGACAAGCTTTGAACCGGGCTGGCGAAAATATATGGCAAAAGCCGTAAAAGACGCAGTAAAAATTCCGGTAATTGCCGCAAACCTCATCAGAAGCGCATCGCAAGCAGAAGCGCAATTGGAGGAGGGTACTCAGGACTTTATTTCGTTGGGCAGACCGCACATTGCCGATCCGCATTGGGCCCAAAAGGTCGAAAGCGGCCGCGAGTGCGACGTCAAGCGTTGTATATGCTGTCTGTACTGCATTCAGAGTATGCAGGACAACGCATATATCGGCGGACACGGACACTGCAGTGTCAACCCTCGAGTCGGACGCGAAAAAGCGACGGCCGAATACGTCAAGGACGGCGACGGCAGAAAAGTCGTTATTGTCGGTGCAGGCGTTGCGGGCTTGACTGCGGCGGAAGTTTTGGCCAACAGAGGTTTTGACGTTACAGTGTTGGAAAAATCGCACGAGGTCGGCGGACAGTTGCAGCTTGCAAACAAGCCGCCTAAAAAAGATAAAATCAGCTGGGCATTCGAGGATTTGAAACACGCTGCCGAAAAAGCCGGCGCACAAATAGTGCTTGGACACAACGCGACGAGGCAATCCGTCGAAAGCTATAATCCGTATGCGGTGATAGTCGCAACGGGCGGCGTTGCGTTAAGGCCGAGAAGCATCCCGGGCACGGAACTCGACAACGTTTGCACGGTAACCGAAATATTGAACGGCTCCGTTAAGCTTTCGGACAAAAAGGTTGCCGTCATCGGAAGCGGAATGACCGGCCTCGAGACAAGCGAATTGCTGGTGGAACAAGGCAACGAAGTCATCATAATCGAAATGGCCAAGGAGGTCGCTCCTGGCACTTGGATGCAACACAAGGACGATGCTTTGCCTAAACTTAAGGCGGCAAACGTAGGCATCCATGTTGGCGAAAAACTTTTGAAAATCACCGAAAAGGGCATTGTTACCGAAAACGTCGACAGCAAAAAACAACGCGAATTTGACGTTGACAACGTTGTTCTGTCGTTGGGCGTAAGGCCTGTCAACGGTTTGCAAAAGGAACTTGAAGGCGTATGCGACAACGTGATTGTCGTGGGCGATGCAAACAAAATCGGCCGAATTGCCGACGCAACGGGTGCCGCCTTCGACGCCGCTTGGAATCTTAAATAAGCAAAACTTAAACAAACAAAACTTAAAAATACGAGCAGTTGCTCGTATTTTTTTGCAAAGTGAGTTGCAACGGCAAGTATGCGGCCGTCCCGAACGTCGGAAAGAGGTATTGTTTCAACTTTGGGCGAAAAAACGATTTACTTGCGAGCGGTTTTATATTATAATGTTAGGTAGTACGCAAAGAGAGGTATGTTATGGAACTATCGAATCATCTTAAAGTTTACACCGATCCCGTTTCCGACCCAAAAGCCGTGGTTCAAGGCAAGGGCTATCGCATCACCGTTTTGACCGACAGGCTGTTTAGGGTTGAAACCTCGCCTTCGGACTCGTTTATCGACAGCGCAACGCAAGGCGTTTGGTTCCGCAACTTCGAAGTGCCGAAGTTTACCGTAAACGAAGGTGCCGACTTTTTGACGATATCCACTGATAAATGTTCGCTTTTGTTCGATAAAACGGCGAATAAGGCAAAATATGTGCAGTTTGAAGGCGGCTCGAAGGTGGGCTGCGACAACCGGGAAAACCTTAAGGGAACCTATCGCACGTTGGACATGACGGTTGGCGGATGGCACTTTTTCAAGGGCAGAGTCAAGCTGTCGGACGGCGTTGCAAGCACAAACGGCGTGGCCGTTATCGAAGACGGCGGACTGTTGTTGGGCGACGACGGCATGGTAAAACCTCGCCCTGCCGACAACAAGGACGTTTACGTTTTTTGCTACGGTCGCAATTACCGTCAGGCCGTTCAGGCCTATTACGGAATCACGGGCGGTGTGCCGCTGATTCCGCGTTTCGCGCTCGGCAACTGGTGGTCGCGCTATAAGGCGTACACGCAGAAGGAATACGTTGACCTCATGCAACGTTTTATCGATGCGGAAATTCCTATAAGCGTGGCAACCATAGACATGGATTGGCACTGGGTTGACCTCGAATCGAAATTCGGTCCCGAATATAAATCCAAAGGCTTTTTGGGTATGCAGGGCCCGGGATGGACGGGGTACAGCTGGAACACCGACCTTTTCCCTAACTACAAGGGATTTTTGGCTTGGCTTAAGGAAAAGAATTTCCGTGTAACGGTCAATCTGCATCCTGCGTTGGGCGTAAGACCTTTTGAGGATATGTACGAGGCAATGGCATCGGAGCTGGGCATCGACACTTCCGTTTCGAGGCCGGACATACCTTTTGACGTTTCGAATGCCGACTTCATCAACGCTTATTTTAAGGTTTTGCACAAGCCGTACGAGGCCGACGGGGTTGATTTTTGGTGGATAGATTGGCAACAGGGGACAAAATCCAAAATGTCAGGGCTGGATCCGCTTTGGTCGCTTAACCACTATCACTATCTGGACAATGCGGCCAAGGCCGACGGTACGGAAGGCAGACCGCTTATTCTTTCGAGATATGCAGGCCTCGGCAGTCACCGTTATCCTTTGGGATTTTCCGGCGATACCAGCGTTTTGTGGCAGTCGCTCGATTATCAGCCGTATTTCACCGCAACGGCGGCAAACATCGGTTATACTTGGTGGAGTCACGATATCGGCGGCCACATGTTCGGCGTGAAAGACTACGAACTTTACCTCAGATGGTTGCAGTTGGGCGTTTTCAGCCCGATAAACCGCTTGCATTCCACTTCCAACGAATTGCAAGGCAAGGAACCGTGGAAGTTCGACAAGAGCGTCGAGCGCATCGCAACGGACTTTTTGAGGCTCAGACACAAATTGTTGCCGTACACCTACACGATGAATTACCTCACCTACGGCGAAGGAAGGGCAATTTGCGAACCTATGTATTACAGCCATCCGGATGCGCCGGAGGCATACGACGTTAAGAACCAATATATGTTCGGAAGCGAACTTATGGTTTGTCCGATAACGGCCAAATCCGACAAAAAAACGCATCTTGCCAAAGTTAAGGCGTGGTTGCCGAAGGGAAGATGGACGGACATTTTCACGGGTTACGTTTACGAAGGCGGCCGCAATCTCGAGCTGTATCGCGACAATTCGTCGATACCTGTTTTGGCCAAGGCAGGCGCAATAATTCCGCTTGGCCTTTCGGAAGGTAACGACAGCTCCAACCCTACCGATTTGGAACTTTGGATCTATCGCGGCAACGGCAATTTTACCATGTACGAGGATAGGGGCGACAACAGCTACGTCGACAGTTATGCGCTCACCCGTTTCGAGCAGGCCGAGGGCAACGGAAACTACTTTGTCATCAACCCTGTCGAGGGCGATACCGACGTCGTGCCGGAAACGAGAAACTTCAGCCTTTACTTCAAAGACATCGTCGAAGGCAAACTTACCGTGTACGTCAACGGCGAACTTTACGAAGATTGCATCATCCGCGACAAATGCCTCAAAGTGCGTGTTAAACACGTCAAACCGACGGATAAAGTAGAGATTACGATTGAAGATCCTGTTTATGACGTCAACATGCCGATAAAAGAATTCGGCATCGAAATGCTGTCGAAAGTTGAGGGCGGTTCGGTCAGAAACATGATAAAATTTGCTCGCATACACAAGGCTTCAACCGACTCGGAATTTATCGAAGCGGTCAAAAAATCACGCTTCCCGAAATCGGTCAGAGGTGCCATCATGGAGCTTTGGAACGAATAAAATTTAAAACGCTTCCCTTGCGGGAGGCGTTTTTGTTGTTCAGCGTGACTGCGAAGCGACGGGAACGTCCTTTTTCCGTGCGACGGAAACGTTGTCCGATTTGACGTCGTCAAGTGTTTTTATTGGGTGCGGCGCCGTTTGGAAGCGATAATCCCGCCCTTCGTGTTTGATGTGTTTTTCTATGACGGCGTGGCTCGGAACGGAGGCAACGTCGTCAATCATAATGCTTTGCAGGGTAAAGAATTTACTGTCGGACGGCATATCGTTTATATTTAGCCAGTCTTCGCCTCGCCCTTGAAGGTAACTTTGTTTCAAAACCTCGCGAACGTAGTCGACGTTGTTGTTTTTTTCGAAGCTTAAAAGTTCAGGGAAGGTGCCGTCGGGGATTATTTGTTCGGCGGCTTTGTTTTCAAAGTCGGCCAACGCTTGGGCGGCGACGTGCAGGTGGTTGACCTCGATTTCGTAATGCCGCTGCCAGACGGACTTTATATAAGGATCGGTTTCGTCCGTAAACAGCGAGTAGTACAGATAGCACTCGGTGTATTCGTGCATCAACCAGCATTCCAACCAAGTCGTGGTCGGATCCAAAAGGCTTTCGTACTGCGTGACGTGCTGTTCCTCGATCATGGCGATTTCGCCGTACAGTTTGCGGCCGAGGTCGCTTGTGTAAAATCCGGCCTGATTCATATAGTAGTTCATCGTTTGCTGTTCGGCGGCCACGATTATGCTTGCGTCGAGCCTGGTCAGCGGATCGGCGGTTTTGAAATCGGTTTTGCGTTTGACGTCGTCCCACGGGAAGCGGTGTTCGGCAATTGTCGGGCGCCCCGGCATGATTTCGGTTAAAGCACCCACCATTTTTTTGGCTTCTATGCCGTGTTCGAGGTTGAGAAGGTCGGCATAGCGATAGAGGTGGTCAAAATCTTCCAAAAGGGCAAAATCCAACGCCTGTTTGACGTACGGATTTTTTTCGCGCCGTGCAAATATCGCCGTCAACTCGACGGCCAGCTGTTCGTAGCCGATTGTGGTTTCGAGCACGGTTTCGCTGATAGGTTTCAGGCAGGCGATGCGCTTTTGTTGCATTTGTTCGCTTTTTCTAACTTCCGAAATTTTGCGGCGAACGTCGTTGTCGGTGCAATGGCGGGCAAAATTGTGCAAAAACCATTGCGCTTCGAACTCGGCGCCGTTGGCCAGAATAATGCGGATTTTGGTAAAAGGCGTCGTTTCGTGTTTGTTGTAGGCTTTAGGATACATGTCGGACAGCGAAAAATAGGTGCTGTCAGAAGAAATCGGCCGCTCGCCGAATGGATTTGGATTTTTTGTCATAAATGCTCCTTGTGTTTTAGTTTGAATAATGCTATTATTTCCCATAAAACAAATTCTAAACCGTTGCAAACGTTTGCGGTTGGGGGTATAATGGGGAACAACGAGGTGTTTGGTATGACAAATTTGATTATTTTTGCCTTGGCGGCAATCGGCAACGAAATTTATTTTGACGTTTTTATTGTTTTGGCGGCGGTTTTTGCCGTTATGACCGTGGTCGGATACTGCGCGATGGGGGCCGACAAACAAAAGGCAAAACAACATAAATGGCGCACCAAGGAGGCCACGCTTTTTGCGATAGCGTTTTTTATGGGCGGCGTGGGGACAACCCTCGGAATGAAAAAATTCAGGCACAAAACCAAGCATTGGTATTTCAAATACGGCATGCCCGCACTTGCCGTTTTGAACGTTTTGACGCTGACCGTGGTGACAGTGTTGGCGTTTCGATAACAAAGAAAATAGACAAAAATCGCCGAAGTGTCGGCGATTTTGTTGTTTTTGGCCTGCAAACGGGGTGTCGACGGGACAGTTTGGCGTCAGTAGTTGACAAAAAAAAACGAATATAGTAAAATGTTAAGGATTGCATTTATATTATTGTTTAACAATAAATATAAGTTCGGTCAAATAAACGTTGTTTCCCTCGGACTTTGTCCGGGCGAGGAAAATTTATGGATGAAAAAAAGACTTACTTAAGCAAAAAAGAAATTTGGCTCTATTCGGTGGCCGCACTCGGGCAAGGCATGATGTATGCCATGATGTCCGGCTACATCACCGACTTTTATTTCCAATGCTTGGGATTATCGCCGGTGTTCATACTGATTTTGACGTACGTTTCCCGTTTTTGGGATGCCGTCAACGATCCGATTGTCGGCAGTATAGTCGACCGTCACACCACCAAGTGGGGCAAGTACAAACCGTACGTTGCGTTTTCGGCCGTTCCTATTTCGGTTTTGACGTTTTTGATGTTCTTCGATTGGGGCGGCAGGTTGCAACAAAACGCAACCCTCGCAATGGTTTATGCCGCAGTCACTTACGTTTTGTGGGACATGGCGTACACTTTGGGCGACGTTCCGTTCTGGAGCTTGCCAAACGTAATGACTCCGAATCCGGACGAAAGGGGACAGCTGTTCTCCAAAAGCAGAACCATCAACAGCATCGGTTCGGCGCTTCCGACAGTGCTTTGGACCATTCTCGGTTGGTTTGCTCTGCAACTTGGCGTAACGAACGAAAGCACAAAATATCTTGTTTGCGTAACCTTTGCTTCGCTTGTCGGGCTTGCGCTTTACATGATAAGCTGTTTTACCGTCAAGGAGCGCGTTATCGTTCCGGACACGCCTAAGGAGAAAAAGGATCCTAACGAACCGAGCGTTCTGAAACGTTTGATGCAATGCAAGCCGCTTATGTTGGTTGTCACCATGGGCATACTTGCAAGCGGACGCTATCTTATGGGTGCGGCGTCCATACACGTTGCGCGTTATGCGTTTTACGTCGGGCCGGACACAACGGGACTTACCGGTGAGGAACTGTATGCCGCGGTGTCCAGCAGCGTCAGCACCGTAAACATCATTCTTACGGGCTGTTCGGCAATAGGAATGTTCGGCACGATGTTGCTGCTTCCTAAGCTTTACAAAAAATACGATTACAAACAAATTGTAGTGGTTGCTTGCTTTGCCGGCTTCGCCGCAAGCATCGTAACCACCGTGCTGGGTGCGGTGAGCATTGCAAAAGACGTGGGCTGGCTGTTTTTCGTTTGCATTCCGTTTATTATGATTCAGTGCGTGCCACTGGGCGTTTTGAACGTCACGTCGTACGCAATGGTGGGCGACTGCTTGGATTATTTGGAATGGAAAACGGGCTATCGCGACAACGCTTTGGGAAGCGCATGCCAAACCTTTGTCAACAAATTGGCCAACGCTCTTGCAACCGGTTTCGTCATCATCATGTACATTATAATCGGTTTGGATCCGTCTCAATCGGTGGGCAAGGAAGCAGTCGTGTTGGTTACCGAACTGTCGCACACAAAGCGTATAGGCATGTTCTCGTTGGTGTCGATAGTGCCGGGGCTTTCGATGCTTGTTTGCGCAATCCCTATTTTGTTCTATGACATCTGCGGCGACAAGAAAAAACAAATCACCGAGGAACTTGCCGAAATGCGTTTGGAAAAGGGCATAAATATCGAATAAAAAGGAAATGACTTTATGAACGAAAAGAACAATGACCAAACGGTTGCGGAAACTCGCTACGTTTCGGGCGACGATATCTTCAACAACCGCTACGTGCCGGTCAATCACGGAAAAAGGCCGCATCTGTTTTTCGGAGCAGTGAAGGCCGTCGGAAGGATTTTTACCCCAAAACCCGAGATTGTTTGGCAAACCGACGTTCCCGAAGAACCGTGTCTGTTTGTTTGCAACCACACAAAGGTGTATGCGCCGTTTGCCATTTTGGCATACTACAAAAACGTCAGGCTGTGGGCAAACTGCTATTTTATGTACTACAAGGAATGCTGGCATCATATGATGAAGAACGTGCTTAAAAACAGAAGTCCGCTTTTGAAAATCCCTGCGGCCATTCTGATTCCGTTGGTGGTTTTGACGTTCAGAAGCACCGAAGCCATTCCTGTTTTTCACGACACGAGGGTGAAGCACACGTTCAACGAATTTGTCGACACGTTAAAGGCGGGCAAGTCCAGCATGGTTTTCCCGGAGAGAACGGAAAATCAAGTGTCTAAATATGTTTTCGAATTCCAAAAAGGGTTCACTTACGTGGCACAAACTTATTACAGACAAACGGGCAAATGCCTTAAATTCTATCCCGTTTACTGTGCGCAAAGTCTCAAAAAATTCGTCATCGGCGATCCGGTGACCTACGATCCCGAAATTCCGATGCGCACTCAAAGTGCGGACATAGCAAAATATTTGCAGGAAGAGGTTACAAAGCTTGCCGACGGACTCGGCGAGCACGACGTAGTTTTGTATGGATAAAGATAAAAACAAAAAAATTCAATTTTCGGGCCCTGTCGATTTTTCCGATATGACCACTCAGACCGAGTCTGTCGAAGATCTCGAAAAAATGGCACCCAAAAAACAGAATCTGGGCGTTAAAATAGCGTTTTTGCTGTTTAACGTGCTGATTGTGGTGTTTATTTTGTGGATGGAAAAGCGCAATTCGGGCAGCATTCCAAACCTTAAAGAAACCATTTTGGAAGTTCAGGACGGCTGGCGTTACGTTGTGGCCGCCTGCTTGCTGTTTGTGGTTATGGTAGGTGCGGAGGCGTTGTGCTATATGCTTATGACGCACAAATCCGGCCAAGGGTTCCGTCCGTGGCTTGCAATCAAAACCACCGTTATAGGCAAATATTACGACAACATTACGCCGTTTTCAATGGGCGGACAACCGTTTCAGATGTACTACATGGCCAAGTCGGGCGTGGACACCGCAACCGCTTGTTCGATGCCGGTTATTCACCATGCCGTAAAATTGCTTGTTTCGAACATCGCAATAGTCATTTGCTACATTTGCACGGCGACAACCACCGCAGGCGGTATAAAAATCGCGGCGTACGTGGGCGTTTTGTTTAATTTGGCGTTGCCGGCAATAGTTGCATTGTTTATAATCAAAAAATCCTGGGCGCTTGCTTTGACCGAATGGGTTATGAAGCTGGGGCATAAAATCAAAATCGTAAAAGATTACGATGCGGCCGTTGCCAAGGTTTTGAAAACCGTCGAAGAATTTATCGGGACGTTGCGCTTTTTGTTCAAGCATATCGGGCTGAGCATTGTAATTGCCGTTTTGACGCTTTTGGAAGTGCTTGCATTGGTTGCGGTTCCGTACTTCGTAATCAGGGCGTTCGGCGTCGAATGCAACATGTGGCAAACGATTGTAAAGGGTATGTATGCCATGAACGCTTCCAGCTATATCCCGACACCGGGCTCGGCCGGCGGTGCAGAAGCTTATTTCTATGGCATTTTCGGCGACGAGCTGGGAGGCGGAAATTTCTTCTGGGCGGTTATGCTTTGGCGTGCGATAACCTATTATATTTACATTTTTATCGGCACCTGCATCAATTTCGGCATGGTCATCGTGGGCAGTTTGAAAACGAGAGACTACAACAAACGCCTGAAACTGAGGTTGCAACAGCTTAGAGGCAGAAACGTAGAGTCGGAAGTTGAGTCCGACGTTGCAAAAGACAATTCGGTTTTGGTTGCGGAAAAATCGCAGGATAGCGAAATTTCGGACCTGCCGACACAGGAAGAGGAGAATCGGGACAATGATTAATCTTGCCAGAATAAACGAACTTGCCAGAAAGCAAAAAACCGAAGGCCTTACCGAGGCGGAAAAAACCGAGCAGGCAAAGTTGAGACGCGAATACATCGACAGCATCAAGGCCGATTTGTCGGCGCAGTTGGACAAAACCATAATCATCGATCCCGTCACCGGCGAGCAGAAATTCGTGTCCGACATGAAAAAATCCAAAAAATAAAAATCACCCTCCTGCGGGAGGGTTTTGTTTTGGAATAAAATCGGCCGCATTGCATATCATAAGCGTATGACTGACGATTTGTATTTGAAAAAAACCGAAGAAACAGTGGCCAAACTCGTACGGGAAGGCCGTATAACTCAAACGGACGCCGAGCGCATCGTCAAAGAGTGCAAGGCCGACTCGGAAATGGGCGAACCCGACTCGATGCCCGGTGAAAACGATTGCCGCAGACAAACCGGAAATTGCTGCGGCGACAGGTTTTTCAAAAAGGCGGAAAATCGGGCGAAAGAGGTTTGGCAAGAATCGGTAGGCTTGGCCCGAGATTTCAAAAACACGGTTTCCGACAAAATCGGTCAAAGCGTCAAAAGTTGTTGCGTGCGCTTGTCCGACGGAGTGCTGATTTTTGGCAAAAAATCGACGATTCGGCCGTATAACAACTATCAAAACCGAAAAATTTGCTTAAAGGTTGTGGCAGGCGGAAAAAGCAGGGAAGCGCAATTTGCGGTGTCGGAATTCGACGGAAATTCGCTTTCGGAATCCGTGGGGCAGGAGGCGGAAAAATACGTTGCGGCAGCCGTCGAGCGGCAGTTTGTAGGTTCGCTCAGAGTGATGAAACAAGGCTTTTCGCTGTACTTGAAAATTCAATAAAAAACCGCCGATGACGGCGGTTTTTTTGTTGCTATTCCGAAATGCCTCGACGGGCGGTAAGTTCGGCAGAAATTTGTTTTTTCTTGTCGCCGACAAGGTCGTAGAAGAAAATAGGTATTGCCGCAAGCGCACTTGTTATGCCCGGGATTACGGTGTAGGAGAAGAACACTCCTTTTTTGACGGAATCGGAAAATTCGGTCATGTTGGCCTGGTAGCCGGTGAAGTCGGCGAACACCCAGGCGAGGCATACCGCCGCACCGAGGGCGAGGGTAACCTTTATGCAAAGGCTGAGCACGGCATAAGCGACGCCTTCCGTGCGTTTCCCCGTTTTCCATTCGTAGTAATCGACGGAGTCGGCAACCATAATCATAGGCATGATGTTGACGGCACCGAATTGCAAGCCCATCAAAAACAGCGTGGCTATTATCGCAACGAGGTTGAAGTCCGTCCACACGGCCACGAGGTAGGCCAGCACCGACGAAACGCCGCCGTAGAGGCTCATTGCCACAAAAACTTTGCGTTCGTCAAACTTTTTGACAAGCATCGGAGTTATCGCCATCGATATCACCGTGCCGACCGCGGTGGAGATACCCAGAATGATAATTTTGTTTGCGCCGCCCAAAATCGCGTTTGCCGTTTGTGCCTGAATGGCCATTGCGCCCTGTCTGGCGAAGCCCAAGAAGTAGCTTGCAACCACCAAAAGCAGATATTTGTTGTTTTTTATGATGCCGAACATATCTTTGATGCCGATTCTTTCGGTTTTGTACGGCACGCGTTCCTTATTGAAAAAGAAAATGCACAAAAACATCAAACTGCCCAGCACGCTGATGACTATAGCGCACCAGAGATATTCCGTAACGGATATGGTGCCTTCTATTCCCGCACCGCCCGGCACGCACAGACACACTGCCGGAACCACGACGTACGGAGCGGCCTGACCTATGGATTTAAGCGTCCCCGAAAAGCCGATGAGGTTGCTTCGTTCGTCCGGGTTAGGGGTGATGACCGCCGACATACCTTGCGACGGAACGTCGCCCAGCGTCATGGCAATGCTCCACAGCGTGGTGGTGATGAAAATGTAGGCGTACAGCCAAAATCCTTCGAGGCTCACCTTGCAGAAAATCAGCACCGTCAAAATTGACAGCGGAATTGTGGAAATGAGAATAAACGGTTTCAGTTTCCCGTGTTTTCCGCCTTGCTTGCCGTCGATGAGGTTGCCGATCAGCGGATCGAAAACGGCGCTGACCAGTTTTGCGGCAAGAATGATGAAGGTAACCATAACCATTTTCGAGGCCTCGATCATGCCGCTTGCGCTGTAAAATTCAACTTGATAACTGTTGATGTAAAAAACTATTGCCTGAAATCCGAAAAGGCCGAGCGAGTAAAAAATCGTCTCCTTTAAGGTCAGGTATTTTTTGTTTTGCAGATTGTTTTCCATAATTTCCCTCCAAAGTCTGCTGAAACCATTGTAACAGAGGGATTTTGTCAAAGTCAACAAAAATAAAAGGGCGGCGGCAATTTTGTTTGTTCGCTCAAGATGTGCCCTAAAGCGGCCCAAACCCGTTGACACTGCGGCGGAGGTGTGCTAAAATATTTAAAAAAGGAGACGGAAATGAAGGCGATAGTTGCGGTTGACAAAAAATGGGGAATCGGCAAAAACAACACTTTATTGTACCATATTGCCGAGGATATGCGCTTTTTTAGGCAACAAACGATGGGGAAAACCATTGTTATGGGGCGCAAAACGCTTGAGTCGATGCCGGGCGGCAAACCGCTTAAAGGGCGAAACAATATCGTGCTGGGGCATCTCGAGCCGCAAGAGGGCGTAACGGTTGTGAACGACGTCGACGCACTTTTGAAAACGCTGTCCGGCTTGAACCCCGAGGACGTTTTCGTCATCGGAGGCCAAAGCGTGTATGAGCAGCTGTTGCCTTATTGCGAAAGCGTGTTGGTTACAAAAATATTTGCCGACAGGGAAGCGGATGCGTTTTTCCCTAATTTGGACCTGTCGGACGGTTTCGAACTTGTGCAGGCAGGCGAGCCGATTTCTTGCGAGTGCGGCATAGACGTGACTTTCAACGTTTACAAAAACAAAAACCTTAAAACGCTTGACCAAAATATCGGGCAAGCGGCGGAAAATAATCCGTTTTTAAACGGTCGGAGACAGATTTGAGCATTTTTTACGACAACAATTTGACGCTTTCGGTGACGTCCGCAAGCGGAATAGAAGCGGTTACCAAGCGCGAACTGACAAGTTTGGGCTACGTTCCGGGGCCGTCGGTCAACGGGCGCACCGTATTTTCGGGCAATATGTCGGACGTTGCAAGGTGCAACGTAAATTTGCGCACCGCCGACAGGGTGTACGTTCAGCTTGGGAGTTTCGACGCGCAAACTTTCGACGAGCTTTTTGACGGAATCAGGGCCATCGGCTGGGAAGACGTGATTGCACCGCACGGAAAAATCACGGTGAACGCCAAAAGTGCGGCAAGCAAGCTGTTTGCATTGTCCGCCATTCAAAGCGTCGCAAAAAAGGCCATTGTCGAGCGTCTTTCACAGAGGGGATTTTCCGCTTTGGACGAAACGGGTGCCGACTATCGGATAAACCTCAATTTTTACCGTGACGTATGCACGGTCAGCTTGGACACCAGCGGAGCGGGGCTGCACAAACGCGGCTATCGCATGGAAACGGGCGAAGCTCCCATCCGCGAAACGCTGGCGGCGGCCATTTTGCTGGGCAGTTTTTGGCGGAAGGACCGAGTGCTTATCGATCCGTTTACGGGCAGCGGAACCATTCCCATCGAGGCGGCGCTTATCGCAACCGACACCGCTCCGGGCCTGAAAAGGGATTTTTTGTTTGACAGCTGGCCCAACGCGCCAAAAGTGCTTGCCGAACAAAAAGAAGAGGCAACGTCCAAAATAAACGACGGCGTCGAGCTTCGCATAAGCGGATTCGACATTGACGGCAAAGCCACAAAACTTGCCGTGCGGCACGCAAAACTTGCGGGGGTTGACAAGCATATTCATTTTCAAACGGGGGATATGCGAAACATCTCGTCAAGGTTTTCGCACGGAGTCATGGTGGCCAATCCGCCTTACGGCGAACGGCTTATGACCGAAAGCGAAGTGGTTGCTTTGTACAAAGATTTCGGCAAGACGTTTGCTTCGCTGGACGAATGGAGCCTCTACGTCATTACGGCATACGGCAATTTCGAAAGGGCGTTCGGAAAAAGAGCGGACAAAACACGCAAACTTTACAACGCGCAACTCGAATGCCGACTTTATCAATATTTCGGCGCACCGCCTAAAAAGCAAGGCAAGGAGGATTGAAACGTGGACGAAAAACAAAAACAACGCCTCATAGCTCAAATGAAACGCGGCGAACGCGGAGACGTAGCCTGTGACGACGACGATCTGTATAAGTCCGAAGCGCTTATGAAAAAGTCCGACAAGTTCAAAAGCACTTACAAGGATTATTACGACGACGTCAAACTTCACATCAAAGAGGATTGGTAAAAAGCGGCAAACGCCGCTTTTTTTGTTGCTTGACGGCCGATTTGGGACATCGGTTTTAAAACAAAAAGCAAAAACGCCAAGTTTTTAGAGGCGATCAAAGCGGGAAATATTGTTCTACAATAT
>CAZBVO010000012.1:3443-18179 GCA_964495385.1 uncultured Faecalibacterium sp. | reverse complement strand
AAATATTGTTCTACAATATTTTTCAATTTTCGACCGCGACGGAAAACAAGGATCCGTTAACCCCGTCGGCAAAAGGATTGGAGCGGTTCGGGAAAGATAATCAAGATTATTTTTTCTGTAAAACTGTTGCAAAACAAAATATTTAATGATATAATGAGACTATCAACTTGAAAAGTTGTACAGCAACAAATAATTTGGAGGTATCAAAATTATGAAATCTAACTTGCTTAAGAAGTTGTTGGTAGTAGTTCTGCTTCTGACTCTTGCAGTTGGCGTTTTCGCAGCTTGCGGCGACAAGCCTGACGAAGGCAACGGCGGCAACGGCGGCGACGGCGGCACCACAACATGCAAAAAGCACACGGGCGGCACTGCAGACTGCATGCATAAGAAAGTTTGCAAAAAGTGCGGCGAACCATACGGCGACTACGGTTCTCACAAATACGTAAACGGCGTATGCACCGTTTGCAACGCTGAAGAACCTAAACTCGACGGCGAAGTATTCTTCAACAATTTGTGGGCATCTGCACGCTCCATCGGCACCGAAACCGTTAGCACCGACAAAAACCTCGGCGTAACGTTGGCCGGTTCCGTTGAAGTTACCTTGGGCACCACTACTCTTCCTATCGCTTTCGACCTCAACCTGTTCATCGACAGAGTTGACAACGGCACTCACACCGCAGCAAAAGTGTTGCTCAGCGTTTCCGAATTGAAGATTGAAGTTTTGTACTTCTTGGACGATGCTGAAAACGTTTACATCCGCGCAGGTTCCGTAACCGGTTGGAAAGATGCTCCTATGGCAGTTGTTCCGTTTGAAATTCTCAAATTGGTTGAAGAAGGCAACTGGAACGGCGAATGGGGCGGCATCATCGACGGCTATCTCGAGACTCCTGTTCTCAACGGTTTGTCCGTAATCGACATCATCGGTAAACTCGTTGAAGGCTTTGGCCCGAACTTCGACCTCAACAGCACCGTAAACGGCTTGCTCAGCACTTTTGGCCTTGACCTTGGCGAACTTGCTAAAGACGAAACCGTAAAAGGCGTTCTCGATGCTTTGCACATCGAAATCGTTGACGGTTACCTTGACATTAAGGGCGCATTGCTTGCAGTTCAAAACCTCGCAGGTGGCACAGGACTCCCTGTCACCACTCTCAAAGGCACCCTCGGCACCCAAAAGAACTACAAAGGCCAAATCAACATTTTGTCCGGCGCAGTTGCAACTTTGGCAAACAACGTTCTCCCTGGTTTGATCAACGGTATCCCTGAACTCAGCGGTTTGATCGACACCGGCCTCGAACTGTGGCTCGGCTACGAAGACGTTGACGGCGCTATCGACAGCTTCTGGCTGGAAGTTGTTATCCCTCAAGACGCTGAATCCACAACCGGTTTGCACAGCGACCTCAGAGTGAAAATCAACCTTAGCGACCTTGTTATCGAAAACACTAAGGACTCGACCGCAAGCTTCAAATCCGAAGTTAACACCACCCAAACGGCTGACTCCGCTACTTTGAACGCTAAGCTCGTTATGCCTAAAGATTACATCAAACTCGCAGACACCGTAGTCGGTATCGTTAAGACCGCAACCGGCAACCAAATCGATTTGTCCGGCCTCAGCATCGGCGGCACTGTTGAAATCATTGGCACAGTTACTAAACTCGACCTCACTGCAGACGGCGGCATCAATGCTTCTTTGCAAATCAAACTTCCGGACACCAGCGTAATCACCATCCGCGTCCAAGGCGACAAAGACAGCACCCCTGGTATCACCACCGGAGCCGTCAGCATCTATGCACCGGAAAACACTATGGGCGACCTCATTCGCAAGACCTTGCTTTTGTTGGTCAACCAATACGGCGAAGTTATTGACCAAGTTATCGGCGGCATCTTTGGTGCAGAGACTCCTGCTGAAACAATCAAAACCGGTTTGAGCACGTCTAATGGCCATGACGTTTACGGCGTAAGCCTCGAAGACCTCGGCATTAAAGGCAACCTCTGCGAACTTCTCAGCAGCCTCTTTGTCGATGTCGGCGAAGAAGAAACCCCTAACGAGGTCCCTGCAGAAGGTACTGCAGACGCAACCCGCAATCCTGTTGTATACGTTGTTAAACTTCTCAACAAGCTTGCAACTATGCTTAAGCAAGAAGACACCGCAGGTCTCTCCCTGACCATCACCAAGCCTTGGGATCTTTTGAACGAAGTTCTCGGCGCTGAAATCATCGCTCAGATCGACAGCGTAAACGACGGTTGGTACGAAACCCGTGAGTATTCCTATGACAGTGTTACCGGCGAAGAATATGTTGAAAGAACTCGCGTAGAACTCACCGCAAAAGACACTGAAAACCTCACCAAGAACGTAACTCTCGACTGGTGTGATGCAGAAGGCACCATCGTTTACTACTACAACTGGGGCCTCAATGATTTCTTGTCCAAAGATTGCGGTTTCGGTAAAGTTTGTGACGGCAAATTGTCCACCATGCTCCAGACCATCAACTCCGTGAAGATTTCCTTCACCAAAGACGGTATCAGCATCGTTATCAACGACGGCAAATCCGGCACTTCTACTTTCACCCTCGGTTTTGCACTCAGCAAATAAGAAACTTCTTAACAAACAAAACGCATATCCGTCGACTTTTGTCGGCGGATATTTTTTTGCTGTGCGGCGTACGTTTTTGCCGAAAAACAGCACGGAGAGGTTCAAACGGGCAAGTGCGATTAAGTGCTTGGGTTCGCTTTGGTTGTCGGGACAATTATTGTTTCACTTTTTTGTCGGAAACACTTGTTTTTTGGTGGTACTATGTTATAAAATAATATGTAGCAGTATATTCCATAAATTGTGGAAATAAGGAGTTTAATTATGTATAAAATCTTGAGAAAACAGTGCTTGAATCCGACCGTTACGCGCATGGACGTGGTTGCGCCGCTTATCGCCAAAAAGGCCGAGCCGGGACAATTCATTATTTTGCGCGTGGATGCCGACGGCGAACGCATTCCTTTGACGATTGCCGATTACGATCGCAACGAGGGCTGGGTGTCGATTATTTTCCAAATCGTCGGCGCCACAACCGAAAAGCTCAATCACCTCGAAGAAGGCGATTATATTCACGATTTCGTCGGCCCGCTCGGCAGACCTACCGAAACCGACGGCCTTAAAAAGGTTGCAGTCGTGGGCGGCGGCGTCGGTTGCGCCATTGCTTATCCTATCGCCAAAAAAATGCACGAAAAGGGCATTGACGTCACCAGCATAGTCGGCTTCAGAAACAAAGATCTCGTTATTTTGGAGGACGATTTCAAAGCTTGCAGCAACAAGTTCGTTATGATGACCGACGACGGCAGTTACGGCACTAAGGGCCTTGTTACCAATGCTTTGGAAGAACTTATTCAAAGCGGCGAAAACTTTGACGAAGTCATTGCAATCGGGCCTGTTATCATGATGAAATTCGTGTGCAAAACCACCGAAAAATACGGCGTCAAAACCATAATCAGCATGAACCCTATTATGGTTGACGGCACGGGCATGTGCGGCGGTTGCCGCCTCACCGTCGGCGGCGAAACCAAATTCGCCTGCGTTGACGGGCCGGACTTCGACGGCCACCTCGTCGATTTCGACGAAGCTATGGCAAGAGGAGCAATGTACAAACCGTTCGAGCGCAAACGCCACGAAGAAACTTGCAATTTGTTTAAACAGGAGGTCAGATAACTATGCCTAACATGAGTTTGAAACGCAACGAAATGCCTACTCAGGATCCGTCGGTCAGAAGCACAAACTTCAACGAAGTCGCTCTCGGCTACACCGCCGAACAGGCTATCGACGAGGCTAAACGCTGCCTCAATTGTAAAAACCAGCCTTGCAGACAGGGCTGCCCGGTAAAAATCAACATTCCTGCTTTCATTCACGAAGTCAGCGAGGGACGCTTTGAGGAAGCTTATCAAATCATTTCGCAATCCTCAAGCCTTCCTGCGGTTTGCGGCCGTGTTTGTCCGCAAGAAAACCAATGCGAAAAATTCTGCGTTCGCGGCATAAAAGGCGAGAGCGTAGGCATCGGCCGTCTGGAAAGATTCGTGGCCGACTATCACAATGCTCACAGCACCGCAAAACCTGCCCGCCCTGAAAGCAACGGCCATAAGGTCGCCATAATCGGCAGCGGTCCGAGCGGACTTACCTGCGCAGGCGATTTGGCAAAAATGGGCTATGACGTAACCGTTTTCGAGGCTTTACACCTCGCCGGCGGCGTTCTGGTTTACGGCATCCCTGAATTCCGTCTCCCGAAGGCAATCGTTCAAAAAGAAATCGACACCCTCAAAGACCTCGGCGTTAAGGTCGAAACCAATATGGTTATCGGCAAGGTGCTGTCCATCGACGAACTTATGCAGGAATACGGCTTCGAAAGCGTGTTTATCGGCAGCGGCGCAGGCCTTCCGAAATTTATGAACATCCCGGGCGAAAACCTCAGCGGCGTTTACAGCGCAAACGAATTTTTGACTCGAACCAACCTTATGAAGGCCTACAGACCTGACAGCAACACCCCTATCAAAGAGAATAAGGAAGTCGTTGTCGTCGGCGGCGGAAACGTGGCTATGGATGCCGCTCGCTGCGCTAAACGCTTGGGCGCAAACGTAACCGTCGTTTACAGAAGAACCCGCAACGAGCTCCCTGCACGTAAAGAAGAAGTTGAACACGCCATGGAAGAGGGCATCGTGTTTAAGTTCCTCACCAATCCGATCGAAATTTTGGGCGGCGCCGAACCTCCTCAAAAAGGCTGGGTTACCGGCATCAAGTGCCAGCAAATGAAGCTTTCCGAGCCGGATGCAAGCGGCAGAGCTCGCCCTATCCCTGTGGAAGGAGAGGATTTTGTGGTCGATTGCGATTGCGTAATCATGGCTTTGGGCACGTCGCCTAACCCGCTTATCAAATCCACCACCGAAGGCCTCGAAACCAACAAACACGGCTGCATAGTCGCGAATGAGGACGGCCTTACTTCTCGCGAGGGCGTTTTCGCAGGCGGCGATGCCGTTACCGGTGCCGCAACGGTTATCCTTGCAATGGGCGCAGGCAAAACCGCGGCCGCGGCAATCGACAGCTACATAAAAAGCAAAAACTAAAAATCAAGTTCGCTAAAAAAGGGGCAACCTAAAAGGTTGCTCCTTTATTTTGTTTTTCGGCCCTAAAACAGTTGACATTGTCCGCTAAAACTGCTATTTAAAATAGGACAACAAAAGAGGTGTGTTATGGAGAACGGAGAAGAACTCGAAAATAAGTTTGTCGAGACGGACACCGCCGAAAACTCCGCTTCGGACGAAAATTCCGGAAGCGTTGTGGATTTGACGGTCGGCAGTCCGACAAAAAAAATAATTATGTTTGCGTTGCCGCTGTTGGCAGGAAACGTTTTTCAGCTGTTTTACAGTTGGACGGACGCAATCATTTTGGGCAACGTTAAGGGCGATGCGTTGCAATTCGGCGCATTGTCGGCAAGTCTGCCCGTCGTCAACCTGCTTTTGACGGTGGTTATGGGCTTTTTGGCAGGCGCGGCCGTGGTTTTGGGACAGAAATTCGGGAAAAAGAATTACGTCGAACTCAAACGTTGCTATTCGACACTTATTATTTCGATGGGCGTTTTGTCGGTGTTGATAGGCGTCGTCGGCTTCTTTTTGTCGACTCCGCTTTTAAAACTTATAAACGTTGACGAGTCGCTTATTAAATATTCGTCGGTTTATTTGAAATATTATTTTGCCGGCATTCCGTTTATGATTGCCTACAACACTCTTGCGCAGGTTTTAAGAAGCCTCGGCAACAGCAAGGTTCCGCTTATTGCGCTCATCGCGTGCGTCGTGCTCAACGTGTTTTTGGACTATTTGTTCACCGTAACGATGGACATGGATATCGAAGGCGTTGCCCTCGGCACCATGATCGCGCAAATGATTTCGGCCGTTTCGATGGCAGTGTATGCGCAAAAGAAAATGAAGCTTATTTCGCTTAGAAAAGGGGATTTCGTTTTCGACAAACCGCTGTTTAAGGCAATAGTCAAGTTGGGCGTTCCGTCCACGATACAAAACACTTGTGCGTGCGTAGGTTTTATGGTCATAAACGCCATCGTCAACAGCAAGGGCGCCGTGTTTACTACGGCATTCGGCCTCGGCAACCGTATCGACGAAATTCTTACGCAGATGCTCAACAGCTTCGGTATCGCGATTTCCGCTTATGCCGCACAAAACAAGGGCAAGGGCGAATTTAAGCGTATCACCGACGGCTACAGAAGCCTCATGCTTATCATGACGGGAATGGTTGCAGTTTTCGCAACACTGATTTTATGCTTCAGAAGTGCCATTTTAAACGTGTTTATTGACACCGACAGCATCAACCCGTCCGAAATCGACATCGATGCGGTGATAGAAGTTGCCTATGCGTTTTTGAACATCTATCTGCCTTGCGTTGTAACCGTCGGGTATATGATCGTGTCCACCAGCCTCCTAAGAGGCACGGGAGCGGCGAATTTGGCAATGACGGTCAACTTGTTCAGTTTTATCGTAAGGGTTGCCAGCGCGCTTATTTTGGACAAAGTTTACATATACGGCGTGTTCTGGGCATCGCCTATCGGCTGGTTCGCAGGGGCCGTTTGGGGCGTTGTGCTTGCACTTAAAGGCGGCTGGAAAAAACACGAAATTTAATCAGGGTAATCAAAACCGAATCAAACCAAATTGTTTCAAAGCATCTTGCCGAAAGGCAGGGTGCTTTTTAAAAACCGACTCGGCAAAAACCGAGTCGGTTGAAAGAAATTAAAATTTCGGATATTTTTGTCGGCGCAGGCAAGTGAGGTTTGTGCCCGAAACGGTTTTATTTCAAATCCTTTTTGTTCATCATAAAAATGCCGAGGTCGACAAACAGCGCAACGTTGAACACCGCCGTCAACAGATACCACCACCATTCGGTGTTCGTAGGTCCGATGCCTGCCGAAACGGCGGTTTGCGCTTCCGTCAGAATGTACGGGCTGATTTTTGCCAGCCATTCGGTGTTTTCGTTAAGCATTCCGAAGCTTAAAAGTTCGGAAAAGCCAGAGCATACGATGTCCACCACCACGAGGCAAAGCACCAGCGTGCCGCCTACGGAACGGGACAGAGTTGCAATAAACATATAGCACTGCGAAAGAGCAACCGTCATCAATACGTTCATGAGCAAAGCTCTTAAAAAATACCATATTTCAATGCTTCCGCTGCCGCCGTATTTTCCGAAGCAGGCAAGTCCAGTAACGAGTTTCAGCAACATTTCGCCGGCGACGGCAATCCCTATTGCCGCGGCAATCACTATGCTTTTGGACAGGTACAGCTTAGCTCTCGAAGCACCGGACGAAACGGCGTTTCGCAGCGCTCCGTTTTGAAATTCCGAAGCAAACATCAACGCTACCCAAATTGCAACGTACACCGTTAAATCGACGTCGAAACAAACGTCTTTGGCGGTGGTTATATCAAACATCTCGCCAAGCGTTATCGTTGCCCCTTCGGAGTCCTCGCCCAGCGGCAGTTTCATAAAAAGCACCAAAAGCAACGACGACACCGCCATTATGATAAGGCAAATTTTGAATGTTTTTTGCTTAAACAGTTTGTAAAAATCCGCTTTCAAAAGGTTTTTCATTTGTCGCCCTCCATAAGCTTTAAGAAGTATTGCTCGGGGTCGTCCTCGGTAAGCACCAGTTCGGTTGGGATAACGCCGTTGTCAACCAGCGATTTCATCACAAACGGGACATTATCGATAAAATCGTACAGATAAATGCTGCCGTTTGTCGTTTTATAGTTTTTGGTGCCCAAAACTTTTTCGATAACCCTAATTGCGCCTATTTGATCGCTGCAGCCTATTTTGACGGCTTTTGCAAGGCGTTCGTTGAGCTGTGCGACGGTGAACTGATCAATCATTTTTCCGTTTGCGATGACGCCGTAAACTGTTGCGAGTTTTGTCAGTTCGCCAAGAATGTGGCTGCTTATAAAAACGGTTACGCCGCGGCGGTTCAATTCCAAAAGTAAATCCCTGATTTCAACAATTCCGGCAGGGTCCAAGCCGTTTGTCGGTTCGTCAAGCATAAGGATTTTCGGTTCGCCTATCAAAGCGATGGCGATGCCGAGGCGCTGTTTCATGCCCAGCGAAAAGTTTTTGACTTTTTTGTCGTCGTTCGGGTTAAGGCCTACTTTTATCAAGGCGTCTGCGGACAGTTCTTTGTCGCTAAGGCCGAGTTGCAGACGGCGGATTTCGAGGTTTTCGAGTGCGGTCATGTTGCCGAAGAAGGACGGAGCCTCGATAAGGCAACCCATGTTTTGACGCGCCCTAACCAGTTCGTCCGGAGTTTTGCTTCCCAAAACGGAAATTTCACCGGAATTCGGCGTTGCAAGGCCGCCTATCAGGCGCATGACGGTGGTTTTTCCTGCGCCGTTTTTGCCTATAAAACCGTAAATTTCGCCTTCTTTTATCGCCAGACCGACGTTTTTGACCACGGCCCTGTCTTTATAAACCTTGGTGAGGTTTGAGGCTTGTATTGCGTATTTTGCCATATTTTCGTTTCCTCCTCGAAACGTTTTAGGATTTTGTTAAATTAAAGCTGCGCTATTGTTTGTTGTGCAAACATTCGTCGAACACGACTGCGAGACTTATTGCCAAAACGGCCAATCTCGGATCTGCAACGTCAACGGTGTAGACGTCTCGCAGGGCAACAAAGCGCTTGCTTGTTTCGCAAATGAGCATATCGTCATCGGTGAAAATCCTGTAGTTGTAGGCGAGCAGGTTGCCTTCCAGCCTAAGGGTGCCGAATTCCGTCGATTCCACGTTGAATTTGTGCTTAAACGGTGTAAATTTTTTGTTAAGCCTTGCGATAACTTCGCCGTCGGGGGTTTCGATTTCGTAGTGGGCCATAATGTGCCAGAGTTTGTTTTTTATGGTGACGATTTCGTTGCCGTTTGCGTCCTTTACGGTGAATTTTTTTGGAATTCTTAACAGCGAACCCTTTATTTCGAAAACGTTGTTGTCGTCCTCGTCACGGACGAAGTAACGGTCAAACGTCGTTAGTCGTTGTTTTAGTACAAAACGCATAAAATTCTCCTCCGTATGCTTTTTTTCATTATAACACGGGGCGCAAAGTATTGCAACAGATGGTGCAAATTATTGCATCTAATATTTTATTTGCGGCATTTGGCAATAAGCATTTTGCAATCGGTTGACGGCGGGGCCGAAAAAATATATAATATTTTCCGTTAAAGGGCGGCAATACCGTTCAAAATTTTACGGAGGACAATGTATGTTAACAAGTATCGTAGGTATCAACTGGGGCGATGAAGGCAAAGGCCGCATGGTCGATTTGCTCAGTTCCGATTACGATGTCGTTTGCAGGTATCAGGGAGGCAACAATGCCGGACATACCGTCGTCAATCATCTCGGCAAATTCGTTCTCAATTTGCTGCCGAGCGGAATACTTCGCCCGGAAGTCGTGAACGTTATGGGCAACGGAATGGTTATCGATCTCGAACATTTGTCGAAAGAGGTCGGCAGGCTGAGAGCCGCAGGCGTGAAAATCACTCCGGACAACTTGAAAATCAGCGAACGGGCAATAATTTGCATGCCGTATCACGTTTTGCAGGATTGCTTGGAAGAGGATAGGCTCGGCGACGCGAAATACGGAAGCACCAAAAGAGGTATCGCTCCCGTTTACGGCGACAAATATCTTAAAAAGGTTGTCAGAATGGGCGACTTGCGCTACCCGGAAGCTTTGGAAAAACGCGTTCGCTCGATAGTAGAGTGGAAAAACCTGTTCATCAAAGACGCATATAAATCCGAACCTATCGATGCCGACGAAATTTTGGGCTGGCTCAAAACCTTCGGCGGTGAATTTATGGATTACGTTTGCGACGTCGGAAGCTATCTCAACAAGGCCGCCGCAGAAGGCAAAAACATTATGTTCGAAGCTCAGCTCGGCGCATTGAGAGACATCGATTTCGGCATAAACCCGTATACTTCCAGTTCAAACACCATAGCGGCATACGCTCCTGTTGGTGCAGGCGTGCCTAACCTCAAACTCGACAAGGTTGTCGGCATCATGAAAGCTTACTCCAGTTGTGTCGGCGAAGGTCCGTACACCGTTGAAGATTTCGGAACGTTTGCACACGAATTGCGTGAAGCGGGCGGCGAATACGGCGCGGCAACGGGCAGACCTCGCAGAGTCGGCGGATTTGACGTGGTTGCTTCCAAGTACGGTTGCAGAATGCAAGGGGCCGACGAAATCGCCCTCACCAAACTGGACGTTCTTTCCGTTTTCGACAAAATCCCTGTATGCGTTGCATATGACGTTAACGGCAAGCTTGTTACCGAGTTCCCGTTCGGCGAAGATTTGGCTTTGGCAAAACCGGTGTTTGAGTATCTCGACGGATGGAAAACCGACATCGGCGGCATCAGAAGCTACGATCAACTTCCAAAGGAAGCCCGTGCTTACGTCGAGTTTATCGAAAAAACCGTCGGATGCAACATTAAGTACGTTTCCGTCGGCGCGGAAAGAGACGCATACATTGTAAAATAAACCATTTAGGCTTTTAAGGCGACCTTCGGGGCGCCTTTTTTGTTCTTTCAAACCGCCTCGCAGAATAAAATAATGCGGAGGTTGTTATGTTGTTGGATTTTGTTAAAATGCAAGGGGCGGGAAACGACTACGTTTATTTGACCGATTTTGAAAGAAGAATAAAAAACAAAGCAGAGCTTTCGCGCATTTTGTCGGACAGACATTTCGGCATAGGCTCCGACGGAGTTGTTTTTGTCGAAAAAAGCAGTTTGGCAGATTGCAAAATGGTTATGTTCAATGCCGACGGCTCGGAGGGACGGATGTGCGGAAACGCGATAAGGTGCGTTGCGGCGATTTTGGTCGAAAAAGGCGTTGTTTGCAACAATTTGGCCGTGGTGGAGACAAAAAGCGGTCTGAAAAAGATTGAAATAGTAAGCAGAAATCCGTTTGTTGCAAAGGTCGATATGGGGCAGGTTAGCTTTGTCGGACGCGACCTTCCGACCAGCTATACGGGGTCTTGCGAACGCATACCGTTTGAATACAAAAACAAAAAGCGTACTTTTTCGGCGGTTTGCACGGGAAACCCACATGCCGTAACCGTTGTAAACAGAGTTGACTCGATTGACCTTAAAAAGATTGCAAAAAGCATAAACGAATGCGGATTTTTTGCCGAAGACGTGAATGTCGAAATATGCGAGATAATGTCGAAAACGGCAGTTAAAGTGCGCGTTTTTGAGCGTGGAAGTGGCGAAACGCTTGCTTGCGGAACGGGTGCGGTGGCTGTTGCGGCAGCACTTTCGCGCCGGGGTTTGATGTCTGAAAACGCAATAGACGTGCATTTAAGAGGCGGCGTTTTGCGTGTCGAACGTGCTTCTTGCGGCAGTTATTTTTTAACGGGCGGAGCCGCAAAAACCTTTTGGGGACAAACGGAGGCGGAAGTCGAGTATGTTGAATGAAAACTTTTTTCGTTTGAGGCAAAATTATATTTTTTCGGAAGTCGCAAAAAAGACGCAGGCATTTAAGGCGACGCATCCCGACGTCAAACTTTTTTCTTACGGAATCGGCGACGTTTGCTTTCCGCTCGGCTCCTGCGTAAGCAAAGCCATGTCGGATTTTGCCGACAAAATGGCAACCGACAAAGGGTTTGCGGGCTACACCGCCGAGGGCGGAACTTCTGACTTAAAGGATGCGATTTGCGCCTACTACAAGCGAAGTTGCGGCATCGACGTTTTTTACGACGAGGTTTTTGTGTCCGACGGCGCAAAAAGCGATATCGGCGGATTGTTGGAGCTTTTTGCCGAAGGTTCGTCGGTTTTGATGCAAGATCCCGTTTATCCTGCCTATTCGGACGCTTCCGTGCTGAGAGGAATGAAGGTGGGAACGGTTGCCGCCAACCGGCAAAACGGATTTTTGCCGATGCCGCCAAATACCCGATTCGACGTAATTTTTATTTGTTCGCCAAACAACCCTACGGGCATGTCCTACGACTTTGCCGGCCTCGAAAAATGGGTGAATTACGCAAAAAAAGTCGGTGCGGTTATATTGTTCGATGCGGCTTATTCCGCATTTTCGCCGGACGGATACCCGAAAAGCATTTTTCAAATCGACGGCGCACGGGAGGTTGCAATCGAAATTTGCAGTTTCAGCAAAGGTTTCGGTTTTACGGGCGTAAGGTGCGGTTATACCGTTGTGCCGAACAAGCTTCAAGTGTCGGGAACGGGACTTAATTCGCTTTGGCGCAGACGCCAGGCGGCTCGCTTTAACGGTGCATCGGTTTTGGCGCAGGCAGGTGCCGTTGCGGCCTTGTCCGACGAGGGGATCAGGCAGGCCGAGGTTGCGGTGGAGCACTACAAAAGCAACGTCAACGTCCTAAAAAACCGCCTTTTGTGCAGAGGTTTGTCGGTTTACGGCAACGGGCCGTACCTTTGGGTTAGATGTCCCGACGGGTTCGACGGCGAGGAATATTTTGATTATCTTTTGGAAAACAAGCACGAAATTGTCATCCCGGGCATAGGTTTCGGCGAAGAAGGGAAATATTTTGTACGGTACGGCTGTTTTTTCAGATAACATACTTTACATAGCACGAAAAATATATTAAACTTAGTATAGAAGCACAATACGGAGGGGAAGCATTATGCTGTCTAACTACAAATTTAAACTTTATTACAACGTCGACGGCCGTGGGCAGGTTGCCTCGGAACCGTGCGAACATTTTGACCTTAACGTTTCCGATGACGGCGTTCGCTTGACTTTGGCGGTGGTGCCAAAAGTCGAGATGGAATTGGTTTGGGCCGAAATTAAATGCAAATATAACTATCAAGACGACTGCAGAGTTTTTGTAAACGGCTATCAAAGCTGGTCGGAAAGCAGAGAATACATCCGAGGGGACAAAATAATCGGATTGCCGGGCCCGGCAAATTGGTCGTTTGCCAGAAAGTTCAGCGCGATAAGCGGCGATTATCACATTAAAGCCTATCCTAAGCGCACCGATTTGTTCCACGGCTACACTTTCGGATACGTGCGCAACGGTGCCCAGGTGGATTTTGTCGGCAGCCTTTCCGAGCGTAACGGTTACACCGTCGTCAACTATGACTTGAAGGAAAACACCCTCACTCTCGAACGCGACGTTGAAGGCAAAACCATAAACGAAGCGTACGAATTGTTTGATATCGTGCGTTATTCTGACAGTTATGACCGAGTTTTTGACACATACTTTGATATGATGGGCATTTCCGCTCCGAAAATCGAGCGCATGTACGGTTATACAACTTGGTACAATTATTACAACAAAATCACCGAAAACATCGTCATGCGTGACCTCGAAGCCTTCGACAAGGTGTCCGAGTCGGTTGACGTGTTCCAAATAGACGACGGCTATCAAACGGCGGTGGGCGATTGGCTCAGCGTCGACAAACAAAAATTCCCTAACGGAATGAAGTACGTTGCCGATGCAATCCACAAAAAAGGCTACAAGGCAGGGTTGTGGCTTGCGCCGCTTAACGCGCAAAGAAGCTCGAAGGTTGCCGCCGAGCATCCGGATTGGCTTATTAAGGGCGAAAACGGCAAGCCGATTTTGACCTGCGTCGGCTGGGGCGGTGCTTACGCTTTGGACATCGAAAACACAGAGTGCAGGGAATATATCCGTCACTTCTTCGACGTCGTTTTGAACGATTGGGGCTTTGACATGGTCAAACTCGACTTTTTGTATTCGGCGGCCAGAATGGCCCGAAACAACAAAACTCACGGTCAGCTTATGTGTGAAGCTATGGATTTCTTGCGTGAGTGCGTGGGCGACAAACTTATTCTCGGATGCGGCGTTCCGCTGGGGCCT
Organism: uncultured Faecalibacterium sp.; assembly: GCA_964495385.1. Classification (GTDB taxonomy): domain Bacteria; phylum Bacillota; class Clostridia; order Christensenellales; family CAG-917; genus CAG-1138. The sequence continues at coordinate 4,328 of CAZBVO010000012.1, read as the reverse complement.
GCTTTCGGAAAGGTTGATATGTGTAGAATAGGCTCGGATGCCGAAATACAGTTTAAGGATCGCTTCTATGTGCATGTCACCAACCGTGAAATCATAAGCACAAAAACCGCTCTCAAAAACACAATGTTCCGCAGAGGCCTCAATCACCGTGCCTTTTTAAACGATCCGGACGTGTTCTTCTTCAGAGATACCAAGCGTGCGCCTATCGATGGACAAAAGGCGAAAAAACTTAAATATTCCGACAAACAGAAAAAACTGTTGGCCGAGGTTTGCAGTATGTTCGGCAGTGTGCTGTTCACCAGTGACTCGGTGGCTGAATACGACGATGAGAAGATTGATTGCCTGAAAGATACTTACAAAGCTAAAAATCGCACCGACGTCAGCGTGGACTACGTCGGAAACGATACCGCCGTCGTCGAGTACACCGAAAACGGCGAACGGATACGTTGGACGATAAACATGGACAACGGCGAAAACAGCAAGGAAAAAATCTAAAACCACAAATAACGGCGTTTATGCGCCGTTATTTTAAAATAAAACACGTTTTGAGGTAAATATGTTGTATATAGTCGGAGAAATTTTGGCCGATGTGTTTGATGCGCCTCCCAAAAAGACAGTCAAAGTCGGAGGGGCGCCTTTGAACGTAGCCGCTTGGGCGGCCGATTCGGGGGCAGATGCCGTTTTTTACGGAGCGGTTGGCGGCGATGAGTACGGTAAGGAAGTGTTGAAGCAGGCAAGCAGGTTGTCGGTTAGGTTGGACGTTGACGTAATTGACGATGCGGCAACCACAGTGGCTGAAGTTTCGTTGGACGAAAACGGCGAGCGAAATTTTCGGTTTTTCCGTGACAACACGGCCGAATTTAGGCTTTCGACAAAAAAGATAGA
>CAZBVO010000012.1:0-3343 GCA_964495385.1 uncultured Faecalibacterium sp. | reverse complement strand
GCAACGGGATTGACGCCGTCGAGGTTGAGGGCATAATATTCAAACAGCCATGCCGCACCGGTTGCAATGCCGGACAGAGTTAAAAACAGCAGGCTTGTTTTTGAAGGCGGTTGTTTTTGGGTTTTATCACGTTTTGCAAGGGCGATTGCTCCGGCAAAAACAAACACCACAACCGAACGGATAAGAGTTCCCAAGTCGGACGGAATACCCTTAAGCCCTATTTTTACAAATAGCGAAACAAGCCCGGCAAACACGGCCGACAGTACCGCATACACCAACCATCCTTTTGAAACTTTTGTTTTGGCATCGGTTTTGCCCAGCATCATAATCGTTCCGCCAAGCATCAACGACATTGACAAAAACAGCATGCAAATCGTCAGAGGATCGCCGCCTTTTGTCGTGTCGTCGAAAAAGAAAATCAAAAACAGAATGCTTGACAAAACGAAACTCGACTTGTCGATAGGGGCAACTTTGTTGACGTCGGCAAGTTTTAGCGCGCGGTAGTAGCACAGCCACGATCCGCCCGTTGCAAGCCCCGACAAAATCAGAAAAAGCCAATTGTCGAAAGTCAAATTCGAAACGGCTTGCAAGCTTCCCGTTATCAGGCACATGACTACGCAACACAGGATGACTATCCCCGTGCGATAAGCCGTGGCGAAATCCGACTTTACGTTTTTGATTCCGATTTTTGCAAAAACGGTTGTAAGGGAAGTGGCCAACGCTCCCATAAATGCCAATAATAACCACCACATATAGGGCCTCTTTACCAAAAAAACTCCCGTCTGCACGACAGGAGCGGTAAGCGAATATTTGTTCCCATCGTTCAAGCTTTAGCACCTTGCTCGCAGAGGAGGTTGCTGAAGAGTCATAGAGCTTGTCTCTCGTCTTCTCGTTATGGCAATTTGATTATACATCCGCAGCGTATATTTGTAAACCGATAGAGGGCACAAATTTGACAGTTTTTGCGGTTTTTGAAAATAAGTTTGCAAATTGTTTAAGTCGGGCACCGAAACAATCAGTGTTTATTTTTCGGTTGCGGTTCGACCAAGTTTTTTCGTCGGTTTCGTTTTACTGTTTGCAAAACGGGAAAGCGGTGAGCTCGGGAAAATTTAGTTGTCCCATTCGTAGGCCAATTTCGGCCCGCCGTCAAACTGAATGATGCCGCAAAATTCAAAACCTTCTCGGGCAAGAATGTGTTGCATAACCTTGTTTTCGCCCTGCGTATCAACCCGTATAGCGTCGATACCGTTGGATAAACAGTACGATTTGATCAAATCAACCGCCGATTTTGACAGTCCGCGCCCTCGTGCATTTTGATTGAAAGCCATGCGGTGAACAACGGCGTACGGCCTGTTTGTTTTCCAGGCGCCGTCAATTTGGCGGTATGCCTGTTCGTCGCCTATTATGATGCAACAGTAGCCGACAATTTCTCCGTCGACCTCGAAAACATAGCCGATGTGCCGAGCTATATCGTCCAGAACGGTTTGCAGAGTAGGGTAATCCGCATGCCATTGCTCGAACCCCATAGATTTGTGATAAGCCCGAGCATCTTCGATGCAGCGGTAGCACGCTTCTGCCTCGCCGATTTTGGCTTCTCGCAGTTTCATAAAAGTCAAATCCCTCCTGTAATAGGTTGTAATCTTTGGGGCGTTTCACGCCGCTTGTATCTAAATCGATTATACCAAAACCTTTCGCCTTTTTCAATATGTTTGTCATACTAAAATTCATATTAAAACATCCGGAAATTCCGGGCGATGTTTATGAAGAATGGAAAGCAAATCTTTTAAGGCTGTTTTGTTGAGTTCTCCACCGCTACATACTACCTCGAAGCGTTCGTTTCGAAGCATTGTGTAATTGCCTGTTTCGTGAAATCCGTTCCGCAGGTAAAAATTTTTTCTACGCAGCCGTTGCTCGTTGTTTTCAGCGTTTTCGTCAATCACTTCAAAATCCAACACGAGTTGCAATTCTGGATATACTCTCATAAGCTTTTGTATTGCAGCCCCACCGTAGCCTTTGGAACGCATAGATTGGTCAATCGCTATGAAATAAACATATCCGCATTCTACATTTTTCAGAAGAACAGCAAACCCCACGGGTTTATCGCCGTCATATATTCCAAGAATATCCGTATTTGTGTTTGATGCAAAATCAAATATTTCTTCAAAACTCATTCGTTCTGAAAGCGGAAATGCTTCTTCGTTTATCTGGTCAAAACATTTTCTATCCGCATTATCCGATTCTAATTTAATTAATGTCAAATCCAATTTGTTTAATTCTCCCCATGTTCTTTCAAATATTGATTTTATTGTATCACAAAACATCCCATTTTTCAATATATGCACTGACATAGATACAACTTTTTGAAAAAGAAAAAAGGTCTGACACATTCGTATCAAACCTTTGATTTTTAATGTATGCCACCACCAATTTTGATACAATTTGCGTACAGCAGGTAAAAAGTGTGCACACTTATAAATCGGAATTTGATTATTGTTGCAAGATAATATTCCATGCCTCGTCATCAATATCTTCGTCTTTATAAAGCTTTCGCATATCTTCATCGGTGATTTTACGTATTACTTTGCACGGATTTCCTGCGACAATACACCAATCGGGAATATCCTTTGTTACCACGCTTCCCGCTCCGATAACAACATTATTGCCTATATTAACACCGGGACAAATTACCGAACTGCCGCCGATCCACACATTGTCGCCAACCGTTACGGATTTACCGTATTCATAGCCTGAATTTCTCGCAAATGGGTGTATGGGGTGTCCTGCGGTGTAGACCGACACGTTGGGCCCGAGTAAACAGTTGTCGCCGAAGGTAACCTTTGCAACATCAAGTATTGTGCAGTTCGCATTGGCATAAAAATTCTTTCCTGTTGTGATATTTTTGCCGAAGTCGCAATGGAACGGTGGTGTGATATGTGCGTCACTTTCTCCGAAAAGTTCTTTAGCAACAGCGTTAATGCCCTCGATATCGGCTCTATCCATAAAATTCAACTTTTGCAGAAGTCTGCGGCAAGCTTTGATTTCTTTGAACACCGTTTCATCCGCAATATACGCCATTTCATTATCTCTGCGTTCTATATTATTCATTTCAACCCTCCGCAAAATTCTTGTTTATCAGTGTGTTTATTATACCACAAAATCTCTCATTTTTCAATATTCACTACATAAAAATTAATAAAGAAAAATGACTATTCTTACCCGACTCAATCCATTCGTTCCATTAATATACCTTTTGTTCCGTTGAATCACCTTTCATTTCGTTGACAGGGTTATTGTTTCGTTGATATATCTTTCGTTTCGTAGTGCTAAGTAGAAAACAAAAATA
>CAZBVO010000011.1:42967-49685 GCA_964495385.1 uncultured Faecalibacterium sp. | reverse complement strand
GACGGAATTATGCCTGCAATAAGCGTCAACAAAATGCTTATCGCAACCAATATCACCGCCGCTCCGAACGGAAGTCGGGATGCTATGGTGATGCCTGCAAAGTGCTGAATGATAAGGGTGATCGGGAAGTTCAAAAGCCAAGTTATTATGACTCCGAACAAGCCGGCGCCCGCGCCGATGCAAACGGTTTCGGCATTGAACACGTTGGATACGTCGTGTTTGGATGCACCGATACTGCGCAACACGCCGATTTCCTTTGTTCTTTCCAAAACGCTGATGCAGGTTATTATGCCGATCATAAGGCTGGAAACCACAAGCGAAATGGCAACGAACGCAATAAGAACGTACTTGACCGCATCAATGATGGTGGTTACCGTGCCCGTTATCATTTTGACCATGTCGGTGTATTTGATCTGCTTGCCCTGAAGTGCCAAAGCTTCCTTGTGAAGCGACTCGGCCTCTATCCTTGCCGCCTGCGCACCTGCTTTATCGCCGGCATCTTCCAATGCTTTTGCTTCGGCGTTTTTTTGGTCGGCCAACGCTTGTTTTGCGTCGGCTGCGGCAAGCTGCTCGGCATTGTAGCCGTCGATGAACTTTTCAATTTGTTCCTTAGCCTCAAAGCCTACGGGATAAATGTAGATGGTTGCAGGAGTGTCCGGATCGGCAACGCCCAATTTGCGGAGGTTTTCCGAATAGCTTCCGGTTGTCTCGGCAAAGGATTTTCCGCCTTGCAAAACGTTTTTGGTCGGCTCGGCCTTTTGCGCCGCCACTATCGGGTGCGCCTCGGTTTTTTCAAAGATGTAGTCAACAAGGCCTTTGGTGTAATAAATGCCGCCGCCCGTCAAACTTCCGTAGCTGACGCCCTCTTTAAGCCTAAGCACGCCGCTTATGTACAGGTCTTCGGCTCCCGGCAAAAGATTTTTCTTAACAAAGTCTTTATCTGTCGATTTGTCTTCGTAAACTTCGCCTTCGGTGTAAGTCTCGCCATAATAGTCAGGATCCACAACAAGCTTGTAGTCAATGTTCATAAGCTTGTCGAAGTCGACGTTTTCCGGAACGATGTCGGCGGTATCGCCGATATAGTAAGGCGTACCTTCCTCGTCGTCCATGTTAGCAAGGAAGTATTTTATAAGTTCGTCCTGCCCCATATAGCCAAGGCTGAAAAGCGTTACGTCAGGGATGCGGTTGTATTGGTCAACAACCAAATAAACGCCGTGCGGATCGTCCGTCCACTCGCCGGCAACAAGGTCGTATTGCGAGCTGATGAGTGCGGTATCGTCTAGCATTTCCATCCACATGTTGAATTGGACGTATTCGGTGAGCATAGTCATGGTGCCCATCATTTGCGACAAGTCGGCCAAAAGTTTTTCAAATTTGCCGTTTTGCAAGTCGGCCAACAAATTCGGATTAAAGTTTGCCACGTCTTCGGTATACATCCGAATCATACTTTCATAGTCTAAGTCCATCACGACGCCGGAAGTAGGATTCAGCTTGGTATACCTGTCGATTGCCGTGTCGCCGTTGGCGTCCTTGGTGTACTTGACGTTGTAAACGTTGACGTTTACTCCATAGCTGTATTGAATGGAGCAAAGGTCGGCAAGCGTGTCGGCATTTTGCGTCAAATATTTTTTAAACTGATTAAGGTCGTTGGAATAAACGCCTGCGCTGAGACCGTCGATCATGCCGAACATCATCTGGGTAATGCCTGCCGAATCCGAGTCAGGGAATTTTTCCAAATCCGACGCGTCGCCGCTTCCCGACATCCCCATGCCGCTCATCATCTGCGTCATGGTTTCGGTGAGGTCGTTTGTTTGAGTGGTTATGGTGATAGGATAGTTGGCCAAAGTCTCCCTTTCGAGGTTCTCGATGTAGTCGGTGAACCCTTGCGAAAGGCTTAAAATGAGTGCGATGCCTATTATGCCGATGCTTCCTGCAAACGAAACCATCGTCGTGCGGCCCTTTTTGCTGAACAGATTTCGTATAGACAGACTGAGAGCGGTAAAAAAGCTCATGCTGGTTTTGCCCATCGCCTTTTTGGCACGTTTAATCTGTTTTTTGGAAAGGCCCTCTTTGGCTTTTTCCTCGGCATCGTGCTCGGCGATTTTTGCGTTTACTTCGGACTCGTCGGCAAAATACGGATTGGTGTCGTCGATTTTTCTGCCGTCAAGCAGCCTGACTATACGGCTGCTGTAACGTTCGGCCAGTTCAGGGTTGTGCGTAACCATAATAACCAGCCTGTCCTTTGCAACCTCTTTCAAAAGGTCCATTATCTGAATGCTGGTTTCGGTGTCCAACGCACCGGTAGGTTCGTCGGCAAGAACTATGTCCGGATTGTTTACCAACGCACGGGCAATCGCAACCCTCTGCATCTGTCCGCCGGACAGCTGATTAGGCCGTTTGTTTATCTGCTCGCCAAGCCCCACCTTTTCCAAGGCGGCTATGGCACGCTGTTTCCTTTCTGCCTTGTTGATGCCGGACAGCGTAAGCGCAAGTTCGACGTTTCCCAAAACGTTGAGGTGCGAAATAAGATTGTAACTTTGGAAAACAAAACCGATGGTGTGATTTCGATAACTGTCCCAGTCGGCATCGGTAAAATCCTTGGTGGATATACCGTTGATGACCAAATCGCCGTCGGTGTAGCGGTCAAGCCCTCCGACAATGTTCAAAAGAGTGGTTTTGCCGCATCCCGAAGGACCGAGAATGGAAACGAATTCGTTTTCGCGAAATTCGATGTCTACGCCCCTTAAGGCATGCACTTTACCGCCGTCGCCGACGTCATAATCTTTTACGATGTTTTTAAGTTGCAACATTTTTCCGTCCACCTTTATTTATTTTTCATATTTACAATTTTGTCAATAAGTTTTATCAGAGTTTGGCTGTCCGACAGCGAAAATCTGTCCACAAGCTCCTCCGTCTGCCGCAAATTGTTGTCTCTGAGGCCTTCCATTTTTTCAATGCCGGCATCGGTAAGCGACACCAAAACGTTTTTTCGGTTATCGCCGTCGTGAAAACGAATCAAAAATCCGCGCGATTCCATTCTGTTCAAAACACGGCTCAACGCCGGAGCGCTCATCTGCGTGCGTTCCATAAGCTCGGCCACGGGCATCGACTGCTTTTTGCTTGCGTACATCACCGCACCGATAAGATATTCGCTTTGACTTAAATTGTCGCCAAACAAATTTTGCCTTGCGTATTGCGCCATCTGCGCAAACGAAAACAAAAGATTTTGGGCAGTTTCGTGTTTATCCATTTTTCTCCTCAAAAGTATCCGTTGACCGTCTTTGGATTCGTTAACATTGTTAAGTATTTTATATAATATACCCGCTGACGGCAAATGTCAACGGTAAGTGCCGCAAAGCGGCAAAGGTTTTTTGAATCTTTCGGGTAGATTATCCGTCCGTCACATTAAACGAAAGTTAAATAATAGACATTTTTTGAAATTTGCAAAAAAATTTCGGCCCGAAAGCCGAATTTTTAAGCATTTTTTTCGTCTTGATAAGTTTTGTCTTCGATGGTCGGGAAATTGAGGTGAAATTTGACGGCCAAAAAACGGATCAGCAAAACAACCGTTGCGCCTGCCGCAGTGGCCCATTCCTTGCCTGCAACCTCAAAGATACCTGCGGTAGCAACCGCTCCCAAAATCGCGGCGATGGCATAAACGTGTTTGCGGAAAATATACGGCCTGTCCCCTGCGATGATATCTCGCAAAAGTCCGCCGCCGACACCCGACAAAGTGCCCAGCGTTACGATAAGAAACAAATTGGTTTCGCCCTTGTTGAAGCAGTACAAAACCGCCGAAACGGTAAACGCCGCCAACCCCAACGAATCGACCGCCACAAATATTATGCCGTGCACGAATTTGTTTTCCAAAAAATTTCTTACAAACGGGAAAAACAACAGCGTTGACGATACTGCGGCAACGATGACGTAAACCGGATTTTCAAACATGGCAGGAGGCGAAACGTTCAAAATGACGTCCCTCGTTACACCGCCGCCGATGGAAGTTATGACGCCCATCATCAAAATTCCGAACAAATCGAATTTTTTGCGTATGCCGACCATTGCGCCCGAAAACGCAAATGCAACCGTACCTATAATTTCAAGCCAAAATACGATTTTTTCCATATCGAACCTCGACGCTTTATTTTTACGACAAGCATTGTAGCACGAAAATTTACCTTTGCAAAGCAAAAGCGGCAAGATTTTTGCCGCTTTTGCGATTTTTCGTCAAATATTAAAGTTTTCTTTTGCGGATGCGAGATATTTTTCGTTCCAAAGTTTGCTTTCTGCCTCGGTTTTACGCTTGCAAGCAACGTAAATTTTAAGTTTAGGCTCGGTGCCGCTCGGTCTGACGCAAATCCAATCTCCGCCCTCGAGGCTAAAAAACGCCGCATTGGTTTTCGGAAGACTGATGTCGCATACTCTGCCGTCGGCAAAAACGGTTTTCCCGACAACGTAATCGCTTACGGAAACAACTTTAACCCCCGCAAAATCGGTGGCGCGGCCGGCCCTTATTTCCGACATGATTTTTTTCATCTTGTCCATGCCGTCCAATCCGCCGAATTTGATGCTTACGCCACGTTCGGTATAGTAGCCGTACTGCTCGAAAATTTGTTGCAAGCGTCTGTATACACTCGAGCCTTCGCTTTCGAGTTTGCAAGCCATTTCGGCAAAAATCATGCTTGCGACAACGGCATCTTTATCTCTTGCGTGCGTTCCGACAAGGCTGCCGTAGCTTTCTTCGAAACCGAATTGATAAACGTATTCGCCGCTTGTTTCCCAATCCTTAATCTTTTCGCCGATAAACTTAAAGCCCGTCAAAACGTCAAAGGTTTTTGCGCCGTAGCCTGCGGCCACTTCCCGAGCGAGATCCGTCGTAACGATGGTTTTGACCACTGCCGCATTTGTCGGCAACTTGCCTGCGGCCTTTTTGCAAGACAGAATGTAGTCAAGCATCAACACGCCTATTTGATTGCCCGTCAAAAGCACGAATTTGCCGTTTTCGTCTCGGACGGCAATGCCCATTCTGTCGCAATCGGGATCGGTTCCGATAACAACGTTGCTTCCGATTTTCTCGGCAAGCGCAACCGCCATTTTCAAAGTGTCGCTCTCTTCGGGATTCGGCACCTTAACCGTAGGGAAACGCTCGTCGGCCAAAGCCTGCTCCTCGACAACGGTCACGGGTATTCCGATGCGGTTCAGCACTGTCATGACCGGCATATATCCGCTTCCATGCACAGGGGTGTAAACGATTTTAACTTTGCCGTTTGCGGCCTTTATCGCATCCGGCGACAACGACAGTTTTTCGATTGCCGCAAAATATTTTTCGTCAATTTCTTTGCCGATAACCGTTATGTGGTCGTCGACCTTTGTTCCGTCCAACGATTTAAGAGCGGTCTCGGTGACGTTTGCGGCGCAAACAGGCGTGTCGAACACGTCAATCGTCTTTATGAATTCAACCACTTTTTCGGTGGCTTCCGGACTCATCTGCGCCCCGTCCTCGCCGTAAACCTTGTAGCCGTTATACTCGGGCGGGTTGTGGCTGGCGGTAATCATGATGCCTGCGATGGCCCCCAGCTCTCTGACGGCGAAACTGCACATCGGAACAGGCCTTACGTCCTCAAACAAAAAACTGTTTACGCCGGCAGCCGACAGCACTCTTGCGCATTCGATGGCAAAACGCCTGCTGAAACGTCTGGTATCGTAACTTATAACCACGCCTCGTTCGGCTTCGTTGCCGCCAAGACTTTTTATGTATGCGGCAAGCCCGCAAGTTGCGCGCCTCACCATAAAAATATTCATTCTGTTCGGGCCCATGCCCAGCACTCCGCGCATACCTGCCGTACCGAACGCAAGCTCCACGGAAAAACGCTCTTTCTGTTCGTTATCGTCTGTTTTGATTGCAATAAGTTCGGCTTTCTGCTCTTTATCGAGCGCATCGCTTTCGGCCCAACGCAAATAGGTCTCTTTATAATTTGACATTATTCACCTCGATTTTGGCGTTTTATCCACTTTTTCTGCCGAGATTGTGGATTTTTTTGTGGATAACCCGCTGTTTTTATGCATTTTTGAATATCTGTTCGGCGGCAAACCTATACACTGATTATATAACAGACGGCAAGTGTTTGTCAACGGAAAGGTAGATTTATCCGCCCTCTTCGTCGCTTTCCGACAAGCCTACCGAAATTTTTCGGTTTTGCGGTTTGTAGGTGCAAACGCGTATGCGAACCGTTTTTACAAAATCGCCTTTGCGATAAACCAAATAGCTTTCGACTTTAAGTCCGTTTTTGCCCTCGAACACAACCGTTTCGCCGACGGGTGCGGCAGGATTGCGTTCATAGACGGTTTCAAAAGGGAGCTCCTCCACGACACGGCTTTTTCGCTCTATTTTGTCCCACTCGGACTTTGCCCCGTAAACCGAAACTTTAACGTTGCGTCCGTCGTAGCCTGCCGAAATGTAAACGGGAAAATCAAAGTCGTTTTTGAAAACGAAATCCGAACCGTCGCTGACCATTGCGTCAAACCCGACCGTAACGTACGACGGAGCAAGCGAGTGTGCCGCCACCCTCTTTACGGTGAGGCCGGCCATAAGCACGGCGTTGTAAAGCGTCGTGCTGACCTGACAAACGCCGCCGCCCGTGCCGTCAACGTATTTCCCGTCAGAAATCACCGTTGCCGTCCTAAATCCGTTCTCCTCCGTACGGCGGCCGACAACCTT
>CAZBVO010000011.1:16816-42867 GCA_964495385.1 uncultured Faecalibacterium sp. | reverse complement strand
ATTTTTCGCCCCGGTTCCGCTTCAAAATATTTAAATCCGTTTTTGTCAAACGTAACAGTTGCGTTTTTTGGTTCGACGTTCACTTCTTGCCCCAGCTCGTCCATTGCGGTGCAAAGTGAGGGCGCTATTTTCCACAGTGCTTCGCGCGCCGAACAAGTTTGTTTCAACTTAAAATAGTAGCCTGCATATCCCGTGCCTTCAACCTCGAATCGGGCAGGCAACCGAGCAAGCGAAGCGTTTGCCGTCATCACTATTCGGTTGTCCGAAAAAAACCGCACGGTAACCGAGTTGTTTGCCTCCGCCGAACGCGGCGCACCGCAAAATAAAGTCAAAGTTAACAAAACCGACAAAAAACTTTTCATGCTTTTATTATGTGCGCACGGTAAAAAATATTTCAAAAAAGGCCCCCTTTCGGGAGCCGTAGCGTCATTTGATCAATTTCAGTTGCCTTAAAGTAAACGAATCGATTTGATCGTCCCGATAGCTCGGGCTGACATAGGTTTCGGCGCTGTGCATATCCGTTCCGCCGGTTGCAACAAGCCCGTATTGACGTGCAATTTTCAAAAATGTGGCGGTATCCGTTTCGTTATGCGTGCCGTAATGACATTCCAAACCTTTCAGGCCAAAAGGCAATAAGCCCTCAATAAGCGGAATCAGCTTCTTTTCCTGATACAGCTTTTGCGGATGAGCAATTACGGGCAATCCACCGTATTTTTTTATGAGTCGTACCGCTTCAAACGGCTTCAAGCGGTTTCCTGCGCTGTGTGCCGGCCTGCCGACGCCGAGATATTTGTCGAAAGCCTCCGTCACCGACTGAACGTAGCCCTGCTTTTTCATCTGAATGGCTATGTGGTGGCGACCTATCGAGTCGTTTTCAAGGCCGAGTTCATCCTCGTCGACAGGAAGCCCGAGCGCCTTAAGTTTTTCGACGATTTCGATGTTCCTTTCCTTACGGCGGCGACGAATTTCCGCCAATTCGGCCGTGAAAGCAGGATTTTTGTAGTCAAAATTGTAGCCCAAAATGTGAATTTCGTTGGTTGAAAAACTGCTCAGTTCGATGCCGACGCAAAACTTCATGCCCAATTGTTCGCACGCCTTTTTTGCCTCGTCAATTCCGTCGACGGAATCGTGATCGGTGATGGCAATCGCCTCGACGCCTGCCTGTTTTTGCATCCTGACCGCTTCGGTTGGCGAAAAAACTCCGTCACTGCAGGAGGTGTGAATATGAAAATTGCATCTCATAACCTGTCCTCCCCTTCGCCGTCCAACAGGTCGGCATTTTCGGTTTCGACCTTTTCAAGCCTCCGTCCGATGATGTCGGTGCGTTTGGTGGCCTGCTCGATGGTGTTTGTAATCGTGCCGAGCTGGTTTTTGGTTTTAAGCAAAAGTTCGTTGAACGTTGCAAAGTCCTTCTTGAATTTTGCAAGAAGCGACCATATTTCGCTGCTGCGCTTTTCGATGGCAACCGTTCTGAACCCCATTTGCAGGCTGTTTAAAAGTGCCGAAAAAGTGGTCGGACCGCAAATCACAACCCTATACTTGTTCTGCAATTCGTCGGAAAGGTTGTTTTGAACCGCTTCGGCAAACAAACCTTCGGTCGGCAAATACATTATGGCAAAATCCGTAGTCAAAGGCGGAGCGATGTATTTTTGATTTATGCTTTGCGCCTCGTTTTTTATACGTTGGACAAGAGCCTTTCGCGCGCTGTCCTGCTCGACGGCATCCTTAGCGTCGACAAGCCTTTGATAGTCCTCCACCGGGAACTTGCTGTCCACCGGCAAATAAACCTTATCGCCCGTTTTTCCCGGCAGGCAAACCGCAAAATCTACAACGGTTTTTTCGCCCGCAAGGGTTTTTATCGGCATCTGTTTGCGATACTGTTCGCCGGTGAGAAGCTGGCTTAAAAGATTTTCCAAACTGACTTCGCCCCAAATGCCGCGCGTTTTGACGTTGGTGAGAATTTTTTTCAGGTCGCTCATTCCGCTTGTGAGATTTTGCATCTCGCCAAAACCTTTGGTGATGGCGTCCAGCCTCTCCTGAACCTGCTTAAACGACTGGTTGAACCGTTCGGTCAGGGTGGAGTTGAGTTTTTCGTTCACCGTTTGACGCATCTTTTCAAGCTGGCGCTCGTTGTCGGCCTTAATGTCGGCAAGCGACTGACGGTTTTCTGCGCGCATTTTGTCGAGATTTGCCGTGACGTTGGCCGAAAGCACGTTCATGCGTTCGTCCAAAAGCCTTACCGATTTTTCCAAACCGTCCGACTGCACCTTAAGCGAGTTGTTGACCGAAGCCGACAGCTGTCCCATTTGCAAGGCATTTGTTTCCCTTCCGGCACGCCCCTCTCGGGAAATTTCTTCCCTCAAAACGTCCGTTGCGCCTTTGACAACCTCAACGGCCTCGTCCGCGGACGAGGTTGAATTTTTACGTTTTACCGACAGCAATGACACTATGCTCGCCACGGCGGCCACGGCCGCAAGCGCAAGCGTGATATATTCAATCATCGGCAATCCTCCTTAGTGTTTCCAATTGTTTTTCTCTTGTCGGCTCCACAAGCCCGAGCGCCGACCTAACGAGAAGTTCTTTTAGTGCGGCAGACCTTTTTGTTTGACAAATTCCGATGTTTACAAGGTCGTTTCCGTCAATCAAAAGTTCTTTTGCGCAAAACGGCAAATTGTTGTCAATCACAAAACCATAAACGTTTGCCAGCAAATCGGCCGCATTTTCGTCGTTAAGCAACCTTTTGAACGCACATATTTCGGGTACGAGTTTTCCGTTTTCGACGACAACCTCGGCGGCTTGGCGTTTTGTCCGGATTTTTTTGTTTGCCGCCCTAAGCAACGAGTTTGCGCACCGCAAAACTTCCTTCGGGCATCTCGACGTCGACAGCCACTTCGAAACAGCCTTTTCGTCCTGCCCCAAAAACATGGCCGCAAATCGGGCGTAAACGGGCAATTCGTCGATATGGCGTTGGACCTTCATAAAGGTTTCGTCGGCCCTAAACCCCGGGAACAAAACCTCGGGTGCGCCGATTTTTCTAAGCGTTTCAAGGCCTTTGCCAACCGCATTTTTAAGTTTGAAAGAAGGGTGCTTCGTGTCTGCGCACAACAGTTTTTGAAATTCGCCCCAAATTCGGTCGGCGGAAATATCTTCCAAAAGTCGGACGTTGTTTGTGGCCGCATCCAAAGTTTCGCCGTCGACGTCAAAGCCGAGTTCGGCGACAAAGCGAGCCAATCGCATCAACCGCAATCCGTCCTCGCCAAACACCTTTTCGGGCCTGTCGGCGGTTCGGATGGTTTTTGAAAAAATGTCCCGTATTCCCCCTCTCGGATCGACGTAGCTGTCCGAAACGGCATCGTAGTAAACGGCGTTTACGGTAAAATCGCGGCGGAGCGAATCCTCCTCGATGCTCGAGGTGAAGCGGGTTTCGAGAGGGCTGTGCCTGCCGCTTTGAGGATAACTGTCCACCCTGAACGTGGTATGCTCGTAATACGAGCCGTCGGCATTACAGGTTATTTTCAGCGTGCCGAGACGCTTGTTGACCGTGCAAACCGAAAATCGGTCGTCAACAGCCGCCGCCACCTCTTCCGGCAAAAACGCCGAAGCGATGTCGACGTCTCCCGCTTCCGCCCCAAGAAGCATGTCTCGGACGTAGCCCCCTACGATATAAACGGGACCGCCGAGAAGTTCGGCCAACGTTTTGACGACTTCTTTTTTTGTCATTATATTTTCGACGTGTCTATTGTGCAAATGTTTTTGAGTTGACGGTATCTTTCGGCCCAGTCTAAGCCGTATCCGACCACAAATTCGTTAGGAATGGTAAAGCCCACATAGTCAGGTTTAAGTTCGACGGTGCGGCGAGACGGCTTGTCCAAAAGAGTGCAGATTTTTATGGATTTAGGCTCTCTTGCTGTCAAAATTGCCTTCAGATTGCTGAGCGTCAAGCCGGTGTCCACGATATCTTCGACAATGATGACGTGCCGACCTTTTACTCCCTCGGAAAGGTCCTTTATCAGTTTAACCTCGCCGCTGGACGTCGTGCCGGTTCCGTAGCTGCTTATGACCATAAAGTCCATGGACAAATCAACGTCGGTCTCTCTTACGAGGTCGGCAAAAAACACGCTGGCTCCTCGCAAAATGCAAACCATAAGCACCTGCTTCCCTTTATAATCTTCGGTAATCATGCGCCCGAGTTCCTTGACTCGCTGCTTGATTTGCTCTTCGGAAATGAGTTCCTTTGCAATGTACTGCTCAAGTTCTTTTATCATAGGTTTCTCCTATAAAAAATTTATTTCTGAGTTAAAGTGAAAACCCTATGGGTTTTGTCCGTCACCCGAACGTCTCTCGAAACGTCCACGCCGGAAACAATCAACACTCTGCTTCCGTCGGCCACGACGGCAAGCCTGTCTCTAAGATAAAGCGGAATTTTTTTGTCGGTCAAATAGTCACCCAACGACTTTTTCCCTCCGCCGAATTTGTTTATGTAATCCCCGTCACGGCGAGTTCTTATCACCGCTGTAGGCGGAACGGCGTCAAAATCGAAATATAATTTGTCCTCGGCGGTTTTTTGGCGAATCTCTATGGTTCCGCCCGAAAACTCATAAGTCCCTTCGGCAAATGGGATTTCACACTTTTCAAAATCGGCGTTTTTGTAAAAACGCAAACCGTCCGATTCCTTGACAGCAACAACTCCGTGCGGCATATTAAGCATGGTTGCCGCCTCCGACGACGCAAGCGAAACAAGCAAATCGAAGTGCCGCTTTTCAACGTCGGCGTAAACACCCAGGTGCAAAAACGCCTTTTCAAACTGACGCTTTAAAACAAAATCCTCCTGCCCGACGAGTTTTACGACCGCAAAGCCTTCGCCGCACTCGATAGGCGGAACGCAGGAATCGACAAACCCGTTTTCTTCGGCAGCATTCTCCGAAAGTCGCAAAAGGCTTTCGGTGACCGACGGAAAACGCTGTTTAAGCAGCGGAATAACGCTGTTGCGCAAAAAATTTCTGTCGGCTTCGACGTCAAAATTGGTGGCATCGTCCACGTACGGAATATTCTTGTTTTCAACGTATTGGTCAATCTGTTTGCGAGTGGTTTTTAAAAACGGACGAACTATGCCGCCCCTTTTTGGCGAAATCCCCGAAAGTCCCTTGGTGCCGGTGCCTCTTAAAATGCGCAACAAAACCGTTTCGGCATTGTCGTCCGCGTGATGCGCGGTTGCAACCTTGGTGCAAAATCCGCTTTGCAACGCTTGCTCGAAAAACGAATACCTCGCCTCCCGAGCGGCCTGCTCCAATGTGGTGCCGGTTTGCTGCTTTAACGCAATGCAGTCTACCGAACGACAGTCAAGTTCTATGCCGTGTTCGGCGCAATATTTTTTAACGAATTCCGAATCCCGAACGCTTTCGTCGCCACGAATGCCGTGTTCGACGTTCAGCGCTTTTACGGTTATGCCCGTCTCGTCGGCCGAAGATTTCAGATAATCCAGCAAGGCCATGCTGTCTCTTCCGCCCGAAACCGCCACGGCAACCACGTCGCCGCGCACAAAAAGGGAACGGAGATATTCGGTGTCGACAAGCCGTTTTTCCATTGTACTTACCTCATTTTAATAGAACTATTATACTATTTCGCCCTCTCAAAATCAAGTATTTTGACTTCACGGCCGTCATTTTGCATACACACGCATACAAAACGCCGTTATATCATCAGCCGCACCTGCCCGCTCGGCGGCGGAAACTATGTCTTCGGCCAGCATCTGCGGATTGCCCGTGTCAGTGCTTTCGATTATGCCTCGCACCCCGTCCGAGCCCAAAACGTCGGTGACTCCGTCGGAAACCAACACCATCATGTCACCCCCGAACATAATCTTGCGTTCGATCACCGGCGAGGCCTCCTCGACGATGCCGACAGGCAAAGCGACGCTTTGTATGACTTCCACCGATTCTTTTCGCTTCAAAAAGCCGTCGGCCGCACCCATTTTTACGATGTCCGCACCGCCGCTGTTAAGGTCAAGCACGCACATATCCAAAGTGCTGAAATTTTCGTCGTTTTTCATCGACAAAAGCTTGTTGACAAGTTCCAACACGAGACCGTGTTCAAACCCTGCTTTGTAAAAATTTTCGATAAGCGAAATTGCCGCCGAGCTGGTTGCCATGGCCTGTTCGCCGTGTCCCATTCCGTCGCACAAAGCAAAAACCACCTTGTCCTCGCCCACTTTTTGCACGCTCCTGCTGTCGCCGAGGTATTTTTGACCGTCGGCCGACCGCATTGCCTCGCCGAAAACAATGCTGTAACGCGGCCGAACCACCAAATTTATCCCAGCTCTCTCGCCCGTTATGTCCGCCGCACCCGAAACGATAAGCGGATATTTCATAACTCTGGACACAATTTTGGGCAATATCTTTTTTTCCGCATCCTGCGGCCTGACCACCAACGAAACGTTCATTCCGCTCCCCTCGCCGTAAACCATCGCTTCGCTGCAAACGATGTTGTGATAGGCCAATTCGTCGATTATTAAAGCTTCCCTTCCTGCGTCGAAAGATATGGTTTTTTTGATGTCGATTGCAAGATTTTCCAAAATTTCGGCCGTGCCGCCCATTTGTTTTGCAAGCATCAGCTTGCAGTTGTCCATTTCGGCATTTAATTTTGCTCGGGCGCTGAAACGAACGGTTTTGTCGTTGATGACGGCAACCAGCGCATTCACCTGTTTACAGCGGCTTGTGATAAACGGCGGCATATCCATTATGGTGCAACGCCCCTTGTGAAACACAGCCGAAACCAAATCTTCCATAACAACCGAAGTGTCCCCGTTCAGCGCAGAAAAGCATTTTTCGGCCTCGGGGCATTTCGAGCAAAAGTCCAGCGCAACGTCCTTGCTTATTTTCTTTACGCTGTCCGACAGCGGCGGCATTTCCGACACGTCCTCGGCAATCATATCGCGCATATCCTCAAAAACGTCGGACAACGCATACAGCCTTGCCGAAATGTCCGAGCGATCCTTGTTTACAAGTCGCTTGCCGCCGTATCCGTCCGCCCTCGTTTTGGTGAACGACAGCATTTTGATTTTTTGTTTTTTCGGAATAATCACAAACGCCGTTGCGCTTACGGCGGTTACTACAACGTTTATGACAGAATAGCTTTCGTACGCTCCGAAATAATAGGCCGCAACCGCTTCGGCGGCAACCGTTGCGGCGGCCGCCGCCGCAACGTGCAACCTGACAAATAATCTGCAAACCACCGCCATTATTATGTATGCGGCCACAAAGCCTACGCCTTCACCGCCAAACGCCGCGCCTATTCCCATAATTGCCGCCGAGGTAAGTGCCGCTCCGCCTGTAAAAACATACGAACAAAGCACTATGACAAACGGCGCAAACGCCATAAGCACGCTTACGTTCTCAACCTTCGCACAGCTTGCCCCTATCGACAGCGCAACGGCGGCAATTCCGCCGGCGGCAAGCTCGTCAACCGTCAAACGGCACTTTAAACCTCTCACTACGAGTGCATAAACTATGATTATTGCCGCATAACAAAATATTTGAGCCACAACCGCTTCGGTTGCCGCCAACAAAAAATCGCCGTCCAAACTTTTCAAAACCACAACGGGAACTCGCCCCAAAAACGCATAGACGTTTGCCAAGCGCATCGACAAGTTTTTTCGTGTCAAGCGGTGCGCCAAACAGCAAACCGAAATCACGGCGACGGGTGCGGCGGCATACACAAGCCCCTTGGCCGAAGGCTCGAACAACACCTCCGCAATCACATAAAACACCGATGCGGCCAGCACGTTTTGCCTGCTGTAAACCAAGGCGGCAAAAAACCCCAACCCAAACGGTCTGAAACCGTGCACGGTTTGTGCGCCGGACAACAAAAGTTGAATTGCAAAAAACAGCAGCTGCTTTGAAATAACGTTCATTTTAAGTTTCATAATCACTCCTTTTGCAATTCGATTATAACGTAACGGCAACAAAAAACCCTTCCGACCGTGCCTTGTTTTGGCGGAAGGAAGGGTATTTTAGCGAATGTGTTTGTCAGGCCGTTTTGAAAACGGCGTGTCCGGCGGAAAAATTTGTAACCAAAATTGCTTTGCCGATTATATATGAATTGCCGTCGGTATCCTTTGCGTCCAATCTGACCATGCCGTTTCGACGGCTGTCGCTGGAATTGTTGCGGTTGTCGCCCATTACGAACACACAATTCTCGGGCACCGTCCAGTTGTAAGAAACCGTCCCGAAAAACGGATCCGTAACAACCTCGGCAGTAAATCCCGAAAGGCCTATGTCCGTCATTTGTTCCTTGATATAATCCTCTTCGACGGCCTGTCCGTTGATATAAAGATACGCTTTGCCATCGGAAACACGAACGGAAATCAAATCGCCGGCAACGCCGATCACGCGTTTAACCACGTTGTACGAAGCGCCGGAGGAATCGACTTCGTTTTCGTAGGCCCGTTTGTTAAAAACGATGACGTCTCCCCTTTCGATTTTGCCGAGTTTTAAAACCAACAGCTTATCCCCGCCGACGTAAACGACTTTGCCGTCCACCATTTCCGTAGTGCCTCCGTAAAGCGTGTCGTCCATCGAACTGCCCCACACTTCAACGGTCTCGAAAACATAGGTTTTCAAAGCCACGGCTATGACCACCGCCACAAGAACGGTGACAACTACTTCCAAAAATTTTTTCATCTTAAATCCACAATATGTTGTTGAACAGAACTTCTTCTGCCCCTGTTATTTCAAATTTTTTCACCGATTTCCACGATTTAAGCGAAACCATGTCGGCATTTTTAAAATCGGAAATGGTAAAGTCAAGCCGTTGCCACTTTTTAGACGACGTCAAAGTGCGGACCGCCGAATACGGAGTAAAGCCTTCCTCTTCGGTGTAGGTGCACATGGTAAAAGTGATTTCGCGCGTGTTTTTGGTGGCGCAATCTATCTGCAAAATGCAACCTTCTTCTCCCTGGAACTTGCGCTCGCCGATTTTGTAGCTGACGATGTTTCCGGTGGTGCTGCCAATCCCTTTTATCCCAAACGGGCCTTCCTTTTCTTCAACCCTGTTGACCTCAACGCTTATACTGCTTTTTTCGGTGTTAAAAACTGAGCGTGTTTCGGTGGAGCTGTAAATGATGCGCGTTTTTGTGTACTGCAACGGGACAAAGGCCTTAAATTCAGGGACGTTCGGATCGATGCAAAAGATTTTGCTTGATGACACAATGCCGCTTTTATGCGTAACATTTGCAAACACAAACACCAGTTTTGTGTCAACGGGGACATCGATGTTGAGCAAGTAATCGGTTTCCGACACCCTCAACGGACGGTTTGCGTCGCTCCAATTTCGAAGTTCCGACAACACTTCGTCAAATGCTATGTAGACGTCAACAGACTCGGCCTCGCCCGTCGTTTCAATGTTGGCATACAGCCTGCCTTCGCTGAAATAGTGCGTAATTTTAGGCATTTCGGCATTGCTGAACGAACCCGAAACTACCTCGTCAAGCCACTTAAATATCGCCTCGACGCTTTCGGCGTTGATGTTTTCGGCCGCACGCGGAGTTATAAGCATGTTCTTATGCTCCGACGGACACAGCTCGGTTATTTCCGACATTCTGTCCATGTCGGCAATGGTACTGTTTGTGGTGCCCGCCACAAACACGGGACACTCAACGGTTTTTGCGTAAGCCTGCGAGCTAAGGCACGACATGTATTCCATAACCTCGCCGGCGATGTCGCCCAGCGGTTTTTTGCTGAATTTAGGCGGTTTATAGTTGCTGTAACCGTAATCCGAAACGGGAACCAACGCCTTGACTCGGCTGTCTATGCCGGCAGTTATCCAAGCTATCTGCGCCCCTTCTTTTATGCCCCACAGCACGATATTGTCCGCATCGACGGAGGAATCTTCCGACAAAAACGTCAGCACTCGGCGTGCGATTTTAACATAATTGAAAACGGGACTTTTTTGAGGCTCGGAATGGAATTTGAGCTGAGCGTCCGTTTTGCAGGCATCGCCCGAAAGATATTCCAACGATTTGGGATATTCGGTAAAATAATCCTTGCCTGCGGCCGCGCCGCTATAATCGAAATAGCAGTAGCCGAAACCACGCTCTACAATTTTTTTGACGAAATCGACGTTTATTTTTGCCACGTCGCCGGTTGGGATAAAAACAATAACCGGGCATTTTTTGCCGGCATTTTTAGGCATAATAAGCCTGACGTACGCCCTTACGGTGCCGTCTTCAGCGTCGAATGCCGAAACGTATTGCTCCCTAACGTAAGCAAATTCAAGATCCTTTACCGCAATGTACGACGTTTCCAGCGGTCTTGCGCACGGATCGAAATCGGCCCACAACTGCAGCGGTGACAAAATTTTGATTTCTTCCATTTTTCCCGAAATATGCCTCTCTTTTATTTATATCATTGTAACACATAAATAAATATATGGCAACAACTTTGTTTTTATAATTTGTTGCAACTTCTTTGCGGGCTTAGCATAAAATAATGCGAGGTGAAATATGGATTTTCTTTTACCGAACGAATCCGAAATGGAAAAACTTGCCGAAGAATATGCAAAAATCAAAGTTTTGCATCCGCGCGCCGACACGCCCGTCGTTGAAACTTTTTGCTCCGACACTCAACCTTCGACCGCTGTTGTCGAACGGTCGAATGCGCAACCCACAAACAACTTGCTTGCCGTTGCCGTACTGGTCATGTGTTGCCTAGCTTCCTCAAGGGAACAAAATTACGCCGACGCCGACTCGAGCCATACCGCCGCAACCGACGGAAAAACCTTGCCAAAACCGCTGTTTCCGGGCTGTTTGCACGGCCAAATTTCGCAAAAACCGTCTCCTACTCCCGTTTTGAGGACGCCTTTTTCGTTTGACAAACAACGATAGCCGCCACCTCTTGTCGACAATAAAGCAAAAGTTTTTGTGGCAAAATTGTTTTCGGTTTTCAATTCGGTCACTCTACGCCGACTATCGTTATGTCAACCTTGCAATCGAAAGCAACCAACTTTAAATAATCTTCCTTCTTATCGCCCGAAATGCTTGCCCATTTTTTATGCTCGTATCGGTCCATCCCCTCGTAAACCTCAAACAAATCAACCCCGTTTGAAACGGCATATTCAATTGTTTCGTACAAGTTTTCAAGGTACCTTTGCTCCACCGCCGAAACCACCGCTTTCTCGAGCCGCTCAAAAAAGTCCTCTTCGGTAAGCAACAAATCACGGTGTTTATTGTCAAATTCGTCCGCTTTAAGTTTCAGTTTTGTTTTTATCGACACTGTCGGTTGTCCGTTTGATATCGTATACGACAGCTTTGATTCGGCACTTTCGAGAAGCAAATCCACCTCCGTTCCCATTACCTCCACAACATAATTTCCCACCTTCGGTTTTTCAAGAACGATGTTTAAAATTCTGGTCTGCCCCTCGTTAAAATACACCGCCCGACTGCCATAACGTATTGCATAACTGTCCTCCATTTTAAGCCCCTCCAGCCAACTTTCCTTGGGTTCATCGGCATACGATACGTCGTCGCCGTCGAATGCAACGTTTAAAAGTCTTGTAGCCGCGCCCGTCAAGGTTCCGTCATAAAGAAGCTGTTTTACCGACGACGAAAACTGTTCGGCGGCAATTCTGTCGCTTTTTAAGTAGTTCACAAACCTTATTCCCGAAATTTCGTAAAGGCTTAGGTATCTTATCACCTTTTCTGCGCTGCCGTCGGTCATAACCAACCTTGCTTCGTAGGGCAATCCGTAGCTGGACGCCAAATTTTCAAAATTCGGATATTCGCCGTTTTCTTTGATATATCCGCCCAAAACAATTAGATTGCAATGCGCAAGACCTGCGTCCAACGAACAATTTTGTCCTACCGCCTCGATTGCCGCCGACAAGCTTTTCCCCTTGCCCTTAACAACCACAAATGCCGTTCCGCCGTTTTCGTCGCCGCTTCTCGACGGGCGCGCTATTTGTGCGCTCAGAACGTACTCGCCGTCCTCTCTGTCGATGCCAACCGACACCACTATCGCCCTGTCGGTCAAAGTTATCACGGGAACCGACCTTTCGAAAAACACCAAAATAATCACCGACACCGTCACGATGAACAATTGATTTTTAAACAGTTTTTTCACCTACAACTCCTTTTTCCTAAATCTTGCCGCCGAAAGGCACAAAACGGCCGGAACCACGACGTTTATTGTGAGAGCTGCAAGCCCCCACTCGCTTTTGGCCATGCTTGTAGCGGTCATCGCATCCTCCACAAACAGGAAAAACACAAACACGGCAACCGAGGCCAACGTCAATGCGACAGCCCTGTTTCCGGTCAGTCGTTTCACCGCTTCGCCTGCCGCCCAAAGC
Source organism: uncultured Faecalibacterium sp. (assembly GCA_964495385.1). Lineage (GTDB taxonomy): Bacteria > Bacillota > Clostridia > Christensenellales > CAG-917 > CAG-1138. The sequence continues at coordinate 30,528 of CAZBVO010000011.1, read as the reverse complement.
TGTGTCCCTCCGCATATAAACGCCATCGGCAACCAAATGATTATGACCGTCCAGTCGAGCCTTCCGAAATAGGTTTCGAGATGATTGAAAACACCGAATTTCAGCATTGCGTTTTTTACAATAACCAAACTTTTGCCGTAAATGGCAAACATTAAAGCATACGTCAAAAGCACAAATACGACTGCGCCGGCCATTGCCCAGGGTGTCAAATTTCGTTTGTTCCGTTTTTCCGCCACAAAAAGCAGCGGCATAAAATCGCCGAACCAAAAGCAAAACTTGGCGCAAACGGATGCCGTCTCTCCGAAAGACATATTAAAAAGCGGCAAGTTTCGCGCAAAATCAGCATCGGTTTTTATAAACAAACAATTGAATGCCAACACCACAATCACCATAACAATGGTTATTTCGCCCACCCGAGCAATGTTCTTGATTCCCTTTGCCGCCAAAAACACGCACGGCACAAACAGCACTATCGTGGCCTCCAAAAGCTTTATGTGTTCAAACATATAGCTCACCACAAAGTCAATCGTTTGCGAAAAATAAAGTATGGTTTTAAAAACAAAATAGGCACTTAAAACAATCATTATGGCGCATTTAAACCACTTTTTTGCGTTTTTGTCAAACAATTCGATTCCACCGATGTCAATAAAACGCCTAAGCAAAATCCACCCGGTTACGTCCGTCAAAAACAGAAGTGCCAGCACAACCAAACCGCCGCTTGCCGCCTCTTCGGCCACCATCGCAGGCAAAGCCGCCGCCTTGAAAGTTACCGACAAAATAAACAGCAACACGGCCGCCTGCCTGTTGTAAACAGTTGTTTCAGTTTTCATCTTGTCCTCCCAACCTCGTTTCGTTTACGTTCGGCACCGACTTCGGCCGTTTTTTCATTTGAAGCAAACCCGCCTTAAACAAATTGTCCTTCATGTCGGACGTTATCATAGGCGCATTCGGAGCAAAATAAGGCGCACCGTAACTTTCCAACGACACGAGTTCGGTCAAAATAACAATTGCCGCCGCAAGCATTCCGTACAGGCCCAACACGCTGGCAACCAATATAAACAGCACCCTAAACGACGATACCACCGACAGTTCGTCGGGGATGACGTTGGTTCCGAGCGCAGAAAGCGCAACTATCAAAACCGCCGGGCTGGATATCAACCCTGCATTGACGGCGGTTTCGCCCAAAACTATCGCCCCGACAATGCTTAACGCTATGCCCAAAAACTTGGGCATTCGTATGCTTGCCTGATGCAAAACTTCAAATATCAAAATGACCGTAAGCATTTCCATGGGCGGCGAGAAAGGGATTCCGTTCAACGCCCCCTGCACCGTTATCAAAAACTTCAGCGGAAGAAGATGATAATGAAATTCCTGCATGGCAACGTATGCCCCCGGCAAAAGCACCGAAAACACTATACCCAACAGCCTTATCATCCTCAAAAAAGTGGCGCGCGGACTTGACGTATAGTAGTCGTAGCAGTATTGAAAATGCTCCACAAGCACAAACGGAAGAGTCAGCACCATCGGGCTTCCGTCCACGACTATCGCAACACGGCCCTCCAAAAGCTTGCCCACAACCATGTCGGGCTTTTCGTTCATCCCGACCTGTTCGAAAATGCTGTACTGTTTTTCTTTTAAAAAATCCGCAACGTAACTGCTGTCGAGGATGCCGTCAATGTCTATTTTGCGAAGCTTTTCCTGAATTTTTTTGACCACTTCGGGTTCGGCAATCCCGTCAAGCCACACAACCGCCACGGGTGAATTGGTGTAACGGCCGATTTTAAATTGGTTCACCCTCACGGACGGAGACCGCAACTTGCGGCGAATCAGCGTCAGATTTGTTTTCATATCTTCGACAAACCCTTCGCGAGGCCCCTTCAGCACCGGAGAGGTTGGCGGCTCGGCAATTGTGCGCATATTGTATTTTCGAATCGAAAAAACAAAAACGGCGTCGGCACCGTCGGCAATAAGCACGGTATCCCCCTCGGCGACGGCGACTGTTCCCTCTTTTACGGTCATCGCCTCGATTTGCCCCGAAAAAGTCAACTTTGCTTTTAAATTGTCCGCCGTCGGCTTGTCGTCGGCGGTCATTTCGGCAAGGCCCTTTACGATTGCCTCGTTCAGAACGGTTACGTCGGTCATTCCGTCCACGTAAATTAGGCAGCTGCGCCCGAATGCGGTGGGTAAATCTCGCACTACCACGTCGTCCGAGGATAAAGTTTTTTCGATTTGGTTTTTTGTTTTGTCGAAATCCAGCATTATGCACCTCGTTGACATTTTTGCCGTCATACAAAAAAATTATACCGTTATAAAAATATACACCTGTCGACTATTTGACATTTTGTCGTTTTAAGTTATATAATTGTATGTAAACAAAGGAGGCGTATATGGAAAAAACAGACATGCGCGTCATTCGCACAAGAACCCTTTTGAAAAATGCTTTGCTTGAGTTGTTGACCGAAAACAATCTCGACAAAATCACTGTTATGGACATTTGCGAAAAGTCCATGATTCACCGTGCCACATTTTATAAACACTTTGAAGATAAATATCAGCTGTTTTCGTTTGCAATCGAAGATTTGACCAAATCGTTTGTGGCAAACTATTCGCACATGGTTGGCGTGAACAATTTGCACGACGTCCTCAACGCCGCCACTCACGATCTGTTGGATTTTTTGGAGAAAAACAGAAACGCCGTTCTTGCCTTTTTCGACAACAACAGCAACTGTATATCTTCGTCGCTGTTTTTTGAAGAAATCGAAAAATCGTTCCGACAGACTCTGACCAAGCATTGGCAGGAATTTAACCTGACGCCAAACGACATTCCTCTGCTGTCAAACTTTTTGGCAGGCGGATGTTTGTCGATGGCAATTTGGTGGCTGAGGTGCGGCAAATGCAGCAAAGACGACGTTATCAAATTTATTGCAAACTATTTTTCAAGATAAAGTTTAAAAAAGAAGCAGGGTTAAAACCCTGCTTCTTTAATTTCAAAAACCATTTTACGACCGTCAAACGGATCGGCGAACGACAAATGCGAACAACACAGTTTTTGCCCCGAATTGTGGCCGTCCGAATTTTTGCCGTAAAGCTCGTCACCCACAATGGGGTGGCCGATATGTTCGGCATGCACCCGTATTTGATGCGTGCGCCCCGTAAACAATGTGCATTCGCACAAAGTGTTGCCTTTATCAGTGTGTTTCAACACCTTAAAGTGCGTCTTTGACGGCTTGCCACGTTCGTCCACAACTCTTTTGATTGTATCGCCGCGAAGTATTTTTGCCTCTACCATAACGTCTTCGGCAAGCAATCCGCAAAGCTCAGCCGTGTATTTTTTGTTTATTTGCGCCTTCGACAACAACTGATGCGACAGCGCATTAAGGGCCACAAGCACCAGTCCCGACGTGTCCTTGTCGAGTCTGGTCACCACGCGAAACACTTCGTTCGGATAAAGATAGGTCAAGGCGGCAATCAAGTTGTCGGCATAATGCCCCTTGGTGGGGATGCTCGGCATTCCCACAGGCTTTTTGACAACAAGATAGTCCTCGTTTTTAAACAGAACTTCAACGTCTAAATTGGTTGCCGCATCAAACGGTTTCAAGCGTTCGGGAATTGACACCGTAACGGTGTCTCCCTCCGCCAAAAGCGGATTTGCGACAAAGTCCTTCCCGTTTATTTTTACCGAGCCGTCACATTGCTTTATCAGCGTTGCCAGACGATGCGAAAAATGCGCTCGCATAAAATCGCCGAGCCGCTGAGGCTGCGTTACGTTGTAAGTTAAAATCTTTTCCATTCCGTTTAAAAAACAAAGCGCCCCTTAGGGACGCTTATTTTCAGTCGAAGACTGTCGATATCATAAGGCACACGACCGCTGTAAAAATAAAACTTAATCCAACGGTTATAAGATGCCCTATCGGACGTTTGTTTTTGTGTTTACGTTCCTTATATTCGCCGTAATTTTCTTTTTTAGGGGTGCTGTCTCGCCGCAAACTTCTGAATCCGAACAATCCGTGCATTCCGTAAGACAATCCGTCAAAAAGACCTTCGTTATAAGTCCCGATAAGGCCGCCCACCCCGGCAATCAAAACTCCGGGGACAAACAGTCCGTCCGACAACGAGCTGAACAACGCCGAATAATTTGACGATTTAATCAAATCGTTAACCGTCCAAAATATTATGGCAAATGCCAGCCCGACAGCAAACGTCACTACATATTTTTTGATTTTATCTGTTGTCACTGTTCAATATTTCCTGATATTTTTTGAATTCCGCATCATTGCATTTAACCCAGTGGCCCGGTTTCACTTCCCTAAGCGACGGTTTGTCGACGGAATAATCGTGCTCTGCCAACGGATTGTATGCGATACGTTTACGATTCTTTTCATAAACAGGGTCCGGCAAAGGAATTGCCGACAGCAACGAACGGGTGTAAGGGTGCAAAGGATGTGCAAACAGTTCGTCACTCGTGGTCATTTCAACCAGGTTGCCGTAGTACATAACGCCGATTCTGTCACTGAAATACTTTACAACCGACAGGTCGTGCGCGATGAACATAATGGTAAGACCGAGCTGCTGACGCAAATCATTCAAAAGGTTGATGACCTGTGCCTGAATGGAAACGTCCAAAGCGGAAATAGGTTCGTCTGCGATGATAAGTTCCGGTCGCATAATGATGGAACGTGCAACGCCGATACGTTGACGCTGACCACCCGAAAACTCGTGCGGATAGCGATCAGCGTGCTCGCGAACCAAGCCGACCATTTCCAAAACTTCGTAAACTTTTTCGTCGATGTACTTTTTGTCCTTAATGCCCTTTATGATCAAACCTTCGGCGATGATTTCGCGTACGGTCATACGAGGATCGAGCGAGGCGATAGGGTCCTGGAAAATCATCTGAATTTGCGTGACGATTCTCTCTTTGGACGCAAGTTTAAGTTCCTTTTTGTACTCGGCTTTTACTTCTGCAAGCTTTTGTTCGTTGCCTGCGGCTTCGGCAAGAAGCGACGCATACTTGTCGTTGACTTCCTGCACCTTCTTCTTAGCATATTTCTTATCGCAGTTTTTATGATCGTCTTTGGCGGAAGCGATTTTGGCACGTTCTGCCTCGATCACCTTGCTTGCGGCGGCTCTTCTTTCAGCGATTTTGACCTTTGCTTCTTCAGGTTTTTGCGCATATTCGGCTTTTATCGAAGCGATATCGGCCTTTAAACTTGCTCTTTCGGCCTTTATTGCGTCTTTATACTTTCTCGTACCTGCTGCAATGCGCTGTCCTTTAAAGTAAACGTCGCCGCCGGTGATGTCGTACAATTTGATGATCGAACGGCCGGTTGTGGTTTTGCCGCAGCCGGACTCGCCGACGAGGCCGAACACTTCGCCCTTTTTGATTTCAAAGCTTACGTCGTCAACGGCTTTAAGTTCGGAGGAGCCCATTTTGAAGTATTGACACAAATGTTCAACCTTCAGCAAAACTTCGTTATTGTTCTCCATTTGCGGTACCTCCTTTTGCTTTCATTCTTGCAATTCTTTCCGTCACGATCTTTGGCGGCTCCACTTTCGGAGCGTCCGGATGCAACAGCCAAGTTGCCGCGCTGTGGGTATCGGAAATCTTGAACATAGGCGGTTGCTGCTCGAAATCGATTTTCAAAGCATACTTGTTTCTTGCCGCAAACGCATCTCCGACAGGCGGATAAATCATGTTTGGCGGAGTTCCCGGAATTGCTTCCAACTTCTCGTCGGTGTCGAGGTCCGGCATACTGGACAGCAAAGCCCAGGTGTACGGATGTGCCGGCGAATAGAATATATCTTCCGCGGTGCCGTATTCAACGATTTTGCCTGCATACATAACCGCAATTCTGTCGGCCATGTTGGCAACGACGCCCAAATCGTGCGTGATGAAGATGATGGACAAATTTCTTTCGGCTTTCAATCTGTTGATAAGCTCGAGAATTTGTGCCTGAATGGTAACATCCAAAGCGGTTGTCGGCTCGTCGCAGATAAGAATATCAGGGTTTGCTGCCAATGCTATTGCGATAACTATACGCTGACGCATACCGCCGGAAAATTCGAACGGATACTGTCTGAAACGTTTGTGCGGTTCAGGAATGCCAACCTCATCCATAAGCTTAATGGCTTTCGCTTTTGCCATAGGTTTGGTGACTTTGTAAACGACTTCCGACGCTTTTGACTTCAAAAATTCAACGATATCCAACGCTTTTGCCCTGAAATCGACTGCTTCGGTGGACGAAACGATCTCTTTATAGTGGTCGATAAGCTCGGTTATGATGATGGTAACCTGTTTTCTTGCTTCGGCAGGATCGACTATGTCGGCCGGGATAACTTTCCAATCGACGCTCTTTCCTTTTGCCACAAGGTTATCGTGTTTTTTGGTTTGTTTGTCGAAACGCTTGGTTTCGTCGACGTTCTTTTTAAGGCGTGCAAAATACGTGCTTATCGCACTTTCGATGCTGGAACCGAAAACGTATGCTCTGCTGTCTTTAATAAGAGCCAGTCTGTCGATGGATTCTTCCACGGCGGCAATCATTTCTTTTGCGGCGGCCATGGCCTCTTTTTTGGTATATTCCCTTTCGAACAGCGGCAGATGTTTTTCCAAAACGCTTATTGCATGCTTCTTGTTCTCAAGCGACTTGTTGTAGCTGTACTCAACGCCCTTTGCCGCCCTATCGATAAACGCTTCCATAAACTGGCCGGCCAAAGCTTCGTGAGTTTTGTCGTTAAGCTCGGCAACCGACAGCTCCGGAATTTCCGGATTGACGTAGGTCAGATAATAGCCGAGGCCGAAGAAATTCGGTTTTTCGAACGAAAGAGTCGGCTCGATAACGGCCAAAAGCTGTTCCAAAACAGGCGCGCAAGCGGAATAGTTTTTGGATTTTTTGGCTTCTTTGGCCAAAGTTTCGAGGTTAACGACAAGCGCATCGATTTTGCCCTGGTCGCGAACGACGAAGCGGTCGACGGTTTTTAAGGAGTCTTTGATGATTTCTCTCACCTGCAACGGACCGTTGCTGACGCCGTTTTTGTCGATTTCGAACAACAGGCGTTTGATTTCTCTAACTGCCTCGTTGGCGGCCTCGAAAGCCATGTTGTATTTTGCTTCGAGTTCGATGTGTTTATATTCAAACTTGTCGAATTTTTGCACGTCGGCCTTATTTTGTTCCTTGCTGGCCTCGCCGTAAGCCATATCCATGCTTTCGCAGAGGATAGCCATGGTGGTATTGAAAATTTTGCGGCTGTCGCGGCGTTTTGCCTTGTTCTTCAAAAGCATAGCTTCGGTCAGCTGTTGGCCGATGCGCATGATAGGGTTAAGGCTGGACATCGGGTCCTGGAAAATCATAGCGATTTTGTCGCCGCGAATTTGGTGGAACTGTTCCTCGTCGATTTTCAAAAGGTCCATGCCGTCGTAGATGATTTCGCCGCTTTCGATGATGGCGTTGTTTGCCGAAATGCCGATGATGGCCTTGTTGGTAACGGATTTACCGCTGCCGGACTCGCCGACAATTGCCAGTGTTTCGCCCTTATAGAGGTCAAAATCGATGTTTCTTACGGCCTGCACCTTGCCCGCACTGGTGCGGAAGGATATTTTCAGATCTTTAACTTCAAGTTTCTTTTCCATAGTTTAATCCTCCGAACCGCGCAACGACGGGTTGAACGCATCTCTCAAACCGTTTCCGAACAAGTTGAAGCTGAGCATCAACAGAGCCAGGAACACCGACGGGAACATTGCAACGTACGGTGCAACCTGCATATCTCTTTGACCTGCGGCAATCAACGTACCGACACTGGTAAGGCCGCCGGACTCGAGGTTTATAATGCCCAAATAAGAAAGGTTGGTTTCAGAGTAAATCATCGACGGAATTACAAGCGCGCAACTTGTAACGATGGTGCCGATTGCGTTAGGGAAAATGTGTTTAAACATAACGCGCCAATCGTTTGCGCCCAAGGTTCTGGAAACCAAAACGTATTCCTGATTTTTGTAACGGTAGAACTGCATACGGGTAGTGCCTGCCATGCCGATCCAGCCTGTCATAAAGAATGCGATGAACAGCACCAAAGCCTGGCTTGAGGTTCCCATATGGTACTTCAGAAGCGTGATGACGATCATAGTCGGCACAGCGCCGAGGATGTCGGTGAAACGCTCCATAGCCAAGTCGATTCGTCCGCCGAAGTAACCTGCTATCGAGCCCCAAATTGCGCCGACAAAAAGGTTTACCGCGGCAACGACCAATGCAAACAAGAAGGAAAATCTTGCACCGGAAGACAGGCAGACAAAGATGTCTTTGCCCGCGGAAGTGGTTCCGAACAGGAACATCGGTTCGCTGATGCCGTCCTTCAAAACCTGGGTGTGGTTGTAGATATAGTACTCGTAGTAATCAACCCTGACTTCAACGCCGCCGGAAACTATACGTCCGTAAACGTAGTAGGATTGTTTGCCGTCAACCGTAATGCCGTCCTCTCCTTCGATTTTCATCTTGGAAGTGTAATCGACGGTCATTTCAGGGAGGCCGTCTTCAACGGCATAAGTCCAGTAATCAGGGATAGGATCGCCGTTTACGTCCAATTCCGGGCTGTATTTACCCTTAACCTTTTTGAGTTTGTAGTAAATGGAAGCGTCCTTAAATGTGTCCGGATCTTCCTTTTCCCACACTTTTCTGGTCGCATAAGGCACTACAGGGTAAATAACTTGGCGTCCGGTGTCGTCCTGATACTGTTGAATTGCCTGATATTGTTCGAGCGAGATGGTTTTGTATTGGAAACCAACACCGTAGTAGGTGTCGTAGCGATACTTATAAATGCCGTCTTCGGTTATGGTGTACTCACCGTTTTTGATGACGTCCTTGCCCGTTTCGAGTGCGAGGGCGTAATCTCTAAAGAAGTTGCCGAAGCCCTCTTCTTTATCTTTGCAACCGTCCCAGAAGCCTGCGTTTTCAAACAGTTTGTTTCGCGGATACATCGTCGAAAAGACGGTGTCGTAGTACGAAACGGTGTAAGAGGTGCAAAACGGCCCGATGATTGCAAACAGAATAAGCACAATGATGACTATGCCGCCGACAACTGCGCCCTTGTTTTTGCAAAAACGACGGAACGCACCCTGCCAATAGCTTTCCGGCTTGGTGTCGAATTTGGTGTCGAATTTGAAGTTGCTTGTGTCTGCGAATTCAAACTTTTCCGCAGGAATGTTTTGGGTGTATTTCATATCTGCCATATTACTTCGCCCCCATTCTTATACGCGGATCGATGATTCCGTAACTGATGTCGACAATGATGCCCGCAACCAGGCCTACAAGGGTGTAGAAGCCCGAAAGCAACATAAAGAAGTCGTAGTCTTGATTGTTGATAGAAGCCAAATAAAGTTTGCCTACGCCCGGGACGGAGAACATGCTTTCGATAATCAAGGAACCCGAAAGCACCGAAACGAACTCTGCAAGAATCGACGGGAAAATAGGCACCATTGCGTTTCTTAAAGCGTGACGCAAAGTTGCCTGACCTTTGGTGAGGCCTTTTGTCCTTGCAAGCAACATAAACTCCGAGGTCAAAACCTCGGTAAGTTCGGCACGGGTGTAGCGTGCATAACCGGCAATGCTTCCCAAACACAACGAGAAAACCGCCGGCAACATGCTGCGGAACATGCTCCAGGAGAAATAGTCGAAGCCCGAATTCATCGTAATCGGGAACCATCTGAGCTTAAAGCAGAAGAAGTACTGAATGATAAAGCCCATAACGATGCTTGGCACGGAAATCAACAAAATGATAAACACGTTGATGACCTGATCCTGCCACTTGTTCTTTTTAAGCGCGGCATAAATGCCCAACGCCAAGCCGATTGGCACGCCAATGATGGTGGAATAGATGTTGATGAGGATTGTAGGCGGCAGTTTTTCGACAAAAACGTCCCACACCGGTTGGTTTATGTATTCACCGACGGTGGAGGTGCCAAAGTCACCCTCCGTCACAATTCGTTTGACGTAAATCCCCAGCTGTTTCAGGATAGGAACGGTGTCATAGGTATACACGCCGTTCGGTTGTTTGACTATGTTTTCAATCCAGCCCCTCGCTTCGAATTGCTTGTACGCAACAAGCGGATCGAGCTGCGGATCGAGCGCTACGATTGGCGGCAAAAGCTTTATGAGCACGAAGCACATGACGATGATTATCAAAAACGTCAGCACCATCAGCCCCAAGCGTTTGAGCACATATTTGAACATGTACATGGTTGTTTGTTACTCCTCTTTGGATTATTTTTTTTGTTTAAAAAAGTTAGAGCTTGCCTTTTTAAACAACGCATCTTCAAAACGAAGATGCCATCCGTCCAATTTGACGAATTTCCTTTTTATCAAACGACAATTCCCGTTTCTGTCGTTTGATACCGACCATAGCAAGGTTTGCTACGGAAACAGGCCGGAATTTTATGCTCTTTTTGTGATTTTTTCCCCAAAAAATCAATTTGCAAAACAACAACGATGGGCGAATAAATTTATCCGCCCATCGCGAGTTTTGTTGTTAAATCACTTTGAAAGTTAAGCCTTAAGCGTTTTTCTTGTATTCGTTGGTGAGATTGTTGCCGTTCTGTTCAACAAATTTTGCCCATTCGCCGTCATTGTAGTTGACCTGAATGTATCTGATTCCGCCAAATCCCATGAAGGTGTTGTATTCATCGGTAAGTTGAGTGAACTTAGGGCTGAGCAACGAACCGCTGTATTCGCCGATAAGCATTACAGAGTAAGATTTTTTGATGACTTGTTCTTCCAAAGCAGCCAAGATAACCAATCTCGCGTCTGCCGGAGCTTGACCTGCGTTCCAGTCATACTTGTAGGTGTCGTTGTTGACTTCAGCAAGGCCGTTCAAGCAATCGAACCAGTTGACGAGGCTCATGGTGAGAGTTTGGCCTGCGCCTTCGTAATCGCCTGCCGGAAGAGTCAACGTCATTTGTACGTTGTTGGTGTTCCAGTAAGTATGATAGTTGAGGCTGTCGTCCGGATCTACGAAGGAACCGATGATGTCAAACGGGTTGAACGGGTTGCCGCTGAAGCCATAACCGAAACCGATTTGAGTAGCACCGCTTCTGAAAGCGTCTGCCCAATCGCTGCCTGCGGATGCGTCGAACACAACATCGATTTTGCCTTCGAGGGCGGTGTCTTTGCAAAGTTCGTTCAAAACGTTTTGCAAGTAGGTTGCTCTTTCACGTTGTTTTGCGTTATCTACGGAAGAACCGTAAACGAGGGTGATGTTCTTGGTAGCGTCATAGCCGTATTCTTCGGCATTTGCAACGAGAATGTCGTAAGCCTTTTTGACAAGTTCTTTTGCCAAAGTAGGGTTGTAACCGGTCAAAGCATCGTATGCAGCGTCCATGGATACGCCGTTGATTTCGGCGCCGTTGGACCATGTGCCGTTGGTTTCGGTGAAACCGTAAGCGCGGAGCAAGCCTTCTTTGGCCTGTACGGTGTCACGGTATACGCCGCCGTTGACAACGTCATAGTAGTATTGGCTGTTCATAACGCCGTAGCAAACAACGGAAGTGCCCGGCCAAATGGTGTCAACGATGTCGCTTCTGTTCAGTGCCAGCGAGAAAGCTTGTCTGAATTCGTCGATAGCGAGGATGCCGTTGTTGTTGTCGCTTGCTGCCAAAACGGCTTTGTTGCCGTAAAGCTGCATACCGAACGTACCGGTGCCCGGAGTGTAGGTGGTGTATTTGGATTTTCTGTAATCTGCAATGTGTTCGGAGTCGAGGCTTGCATCGTCGGTTTCACCTGCGAGGAACTTCAACCATTGTGCGTTAGATTCGGAAACACATTCACATGCGATGGCGTCAACCTTGTACTGATTCTTGTACTGTTCGAGGCTGTAGCCGTACCAGTTTTCGTTTTTGACAAGTTTGTAGGATTTGCCGCTCTGGAATTCAACCAGTTTGTACGGGCCCCAGCTTGCTGTGGTTGCCAACGAGGTGTTGTAGTTGCTGGTCCACAAAGTAGCGCCGGTTACAGGAGCCTTTTTGCATTGTTCGTACAAAGATTGTTTAACAAGTGGCAAACTGGACATGTAGTAAGCAGCGAGGTAAGAAAGTTCGCCGTCTTCGAGGAAAGCGTAAGAAGTGTCGAGGCAGATAACGAAAGAATCAGTGTCGACAACGTACATACCAACGTCTTCCCATGCAACGTCTCTTTCGGTGTTGACAACTTTGATGCCGAGCCAGCCCTCATAGCTTGCACCGACTTCAACATAACCAGCATATTTACCGGTCGGGCAAAGGAGATAATCCCAAAGCATTTTGCCGGTAAACGGATCGGTTACGTCTTTGTTGTCAGGATCGGCCCAGCCTTCAACGCTGTTATAAACGGTTTCGTCTGCGATAGAAAGCCATTGCGGAGCTTCGTTGCCTTCTGCATCAACATAACCTTCAGCACCCCAAAAGGTATAAACATCAATGTAGATGTCTGCGCCTGCAGCTACAGCTTCGCTGTTGGATGCATAACCTTGGCTACCGATGGTAGGATAGGTTGCATCTTGGTTTTGATAGAAGTAAGCACGGGATTTCTTAATACGAAGAGTGTCGTAGTAAGTGTTGGCACGCATGTTCATGAAGTCAGGGTTAAGCTGTTCTTTCATGGAATATACGAAGTCAGCTGCGTGAATTTCGGTGCCGTCATCCCATTTGAGGTCGCTGCGCAGGGTGATTTTCCAAGCGAAGCCGCCTTTTGCTTTTTGTTCGTCGGTGTAGCCCCATTTTGCGTCAACGGTGGAAGTTACGTCTTCCAATTTGGTTGCTGCAGAATAGTTGGTGGTGTAACCGCCGGAAACGATAGCATCAACGTTGATGGAACCGTCTGCATTGTACTTACCGCCTTTTGCTGCGTCGAACAAGAAGTCATACTCGAAGAACGAAGAACCGATATAGTTCATGATTTGAGTATCATTGTTATCGGCGTAAGTAAGTTCGTTCCAATTGCTCGGCATAACGGAAGTAGTGGTATTATAGGTTACGGTTGTAGGACCTTCGTCATCGTTACAAGCTGCAACGCAAACAACCGAAAGAACCATCACAACTGCCAGCAGCATTGCAATCAGTTTTCTTTTCATGTTTGATACCTCCATAAAAATTTAAAATTTATTTCAAAATAATTGAAACAATGTTGGGTTTTTAAATTTAATATTTATGCACAAAAGCATAAATGATAAATTATTAACATTTTAACACAGCACATACCATATAGCAACTGTTTTTTGAAAATTTTTTCGGTTTTTTAACATTATTTAAAGGTTCGAACGTTTTTTGCATATATATTATATAATAAATTAAGTGCTTATTTAACGAATAATTATAGTATAACGGCCGGCACCCCTTTTGCAAAACAATTCTTTTTTCTGATAAAAAGCGGGTTTTTATGCATTATTCAAAATTTTATGCAAGTTTTTCGACTAAAACAAAAGCAGGCCCCGTCGGGAACCTGCTTCGGTTTGTTTGATTATTCCTCACTCGGTGCGCCTACCGGGCAAGTGTCTGCGCATGCACCGCAGCTGATGCATTCGTCAGGGTTGATGACGTATTTGCCGTCGCCTTCACTGATTGCGCTTACCGGGCAACCTTCTGCGCATGCTCCGCACATGATGCAGTCGTCGCTAATTACATATGCCATATCAAAATACCTCTCTTTTTTGTTGTTTAACTGTATTATAGCACAACTAATTGAAGTTGTTAAGCGTTTTGG
>CAZBVO010000011.1:2644-16716 GCA_964495385.1 uncultured Faecalibacterium sp. | reverse complement strand
ATTTTGGTCGGATTGAGGCTGAGCCCCTGCAGTTTGGCCATCTTGATCGAAACCTTTTCAAAGTCCGGAAGATGCGTGGTGCAACAGCACGGACGGCCACATTGCGCCAATGCCCCCTTCATTTTGGTTTCGTCGCGCTCGTAAATCTGCCTGAGTTCGATGCGCACCTTAAAAGCGGACGCAAGGTCCTTAACCAGCTCCCTGAAGTCGATTCTGCCGTCGGCGGTGAAATAAAAAATCACCTTGCCGCAATCAAAAGTGTACTCGGCGTCAACAAGCTTCATCTTTAAACCGCGATTTGCGATTTTTTCGGCGGCTATCCTTAAGGCGTCTTCCCTCTTTTTAAGGTTGCGCTGAAGCTGCTCCTCGTCCTTTTTGGTCGCCTTTCTCAAAACGGGCTTCAAGGGAGGGATGATTTCCGAATCGTCAACTTCTTTGTTGGCCACGGCCACTTTGCCGTACTCGGTTCCCCTCGCCGTTTCCACTATAACTCCGTCACCCTCCGAAAACTGCACGCCTTCGGGGCTGAAATAATACAATTTGTTGCTGTTTTTAAATTTTATTCCGACTATAATTGCCATATTGCCTCTACTTTTTGCAAGTGTATTTTATTTGTAAAATTCCCATCAACAGATTCTCCGCCACGGCCGCCGTCGAGACGTTGAAAAACAGCTTTTTGCGCTCGTCGTTCAAAAGATAAATTATCTTGCCCACGGCCTCGTCCGAAAAGCTTTCCGACAGCTTCAAAACGTCTTCCTTGCGGTAGGTTGCCACCTCCACCTCGGAGCCTGTTCTAAGCACCAACATATCCCTGAAAATTATGGACAAAATGTCAAGCAAAATGCCAAAATTTTCCTTAACAAACACTTTACGGTTCAAAAGCGACGCCACATCTGCGCTTTTTTGCAATTTACCCAACAACTCAAACGCTTCGGCATACACCGCTTTGTAGCTTTCGTCCAATGCTATTTTTTCGGCCTTGCCAAGCATCCCGTCGCTGCACGCGGCGGCAACTTCGGCCGATTCGGTGTTGCCCGTTAGGGCGAATATTTCCGAGTAAACCACGTCCGACGAAAAGCTTTCCAAAACAACCTTTCGCACCCTCGATTTCACGGTGTCCAACATCGCCGCTTCGTTTTGCGTCAAAAGCAAAAACACCACTCCGTCGGCAGGCTCCTCCAGCGTCTTTAAAAGCTTGTTTTGCGCGGCGGCGTTCATCAGGTCCGCATAGCAAATCACATACACCTTTTTGTCGCCTTCGTTCGGGCGAATTATACTGTCCTCGACAAGGTCGTTGACGTCCTCGACCTTGATTTTTTTGCCCTCTTCGTTTACGAATTTGACGTCGCTGTGGTTGCGATGGAAAATCCTCTGCTCCGTCACCTCGTCATTGCCGTCGGGACAGAACAGTTTTATGACGCACAGTTCCGCAAGGCTTTTTAAGGCAACGTCGTCCGGCGACGACAGCATATACGCATGCGCCGCATTCAAGCCGTCGACGTCTCTTTCGAAACTACGGTAGGCGTTGCTTTTTTTTAAGGCCTCGCAAAATTTTGCCACTACTTTATTATCCCCTTTTCTCGCAAAAGATTGATTATTTTGTCAGTCGTATCCTTCCTGTTTTGGCACGGAACTATTCTGACGATTCGTCCTTCCGACAGTTCGGCGTCCTTGACGTAGCCTTCGTACACCCTGCGGTGGAAATCCATGTTCTCGTCCTCCAGCCTGTCATGAAGCTCGGCCGACTTCGAGCGGCTTCTGAACGAATGCTCCGGAGGAAGATCCAAAAACACCGTAAGGTCGGGCATACATCCCTGGATTGCGTGTCGGTTTATATCCAAAACGTTGGCCACTCCGAGGCCTCTTGCGCCGCCCTGATATGCAATAGAGCTGTCCAAAAACCTGTCGCAAATAACCAATTCGCCTCGCTCGAGGGCGGGTTTTATGACTTCGTTTACCAGTTGCGCCCTGCTTGCGGCATACAAAAGCGCTTCGCACATCGCATTCATCTCGGTGTTGTCGGGATTTAAGATGACCGAACGGATCTGTTCGCTTATCTTGTTTCCGCCCGGTTCGCGCGTGAATACGGCATGTTGGCCGGTTTCTTCCAAATATTCCCTAAGCTTTGCAAGTTGAGTGGATTTTCCCACGCCCTCGCAGCCTTCAAACGTTACAAATTTTCCTTTCATAATATCACCTTCCGACCTATTATAGCACACAAATCAAATTTTTCTCAACCCTTTTGCCCGCTTTTATTGCAATAATAAAAAAAATAAATTATAATACTTTTACAACGTTTTCGGAGGTAACAAATGCCAAAATCCGTACCCGTCATGATAAAACCGGCCTCTTCGGCCTGCAACCTTGCGTGCGACTACTGTTTTTATAAGGACGTCGCCTCAAAGCGTGCGCAGGCAAATTTCGGGATAATGACCGAGGAGACTTCCCGAGCGGTCATAAAATCCTTTATCGAATTCGCCGACGGCGGACGCATTTTCTTTGTGTTTCAGGGCGGCGAACCAACCCTTGCCGGGCTTGATTACTTCAAAAATTTCGTCCGAGACGTCGATGCCCTAAACGACAACGGAACCACGGTCTTTTACAGTCTGCAAACAAACGGAACCCTTCTCGACGAACAGTGGGCCGCATTTTTGTCGGAACGTCGGTTTTTGGTAGGGCTTAGCCTTGACGGCGACCGCAAAGGCAACCGCCACCGCCGTTTTCCGACTTCCGAGCCAGTGTTCGACAAAGTGGTTGCGTCGGCAAATTTGTTGACTAAATACAATGTTGATTTCAACGTTTTGACGGTTTTAACCTCGGAAATTGCTAACAACGCCGAAAAGACCTATGCGTTTTTCAAGCGAAATAATTTAAGATATCTGCAGTTTGTGCCGTGTCTAAACCCGTTCGACACGCACGGCGGTTACTCGCCGTCCGCCACCGAATACGGCAACTTTTTGATAAAAACTTTCAAACTTTATGCGGCAGATTACCTAAAAGGCGAAAGCGTAAGCGAACGGAAATTAGACAACTTCGTGCGGTCGTATTTGGGCCTTCCTGCCGAACTTTGCGGCATGAACGGTCATTGCAACGCACAGTTTGTCGTTGAGGCAAACGGCAACGTTTATCCTTGCGATTTCTACTGCACCGACAAATATCTTTTAGGCAACGTTTGCACCGACAGCCTTAAAGATATGGCCGAAGGCCCGATTATGCGAGATTTTTTGAAAGAAAGCCTTGTTTTTGACCGAAAATGCACCGAATGCAAATATTTTCCGATATGCCGTGGCGGTGGATGCAAGCGAGAAAAGGCAAGCGTCGATTACTGCGAAGCATACAAAATGTTTTTTGACGAGTGCTTGCCGTCATTTTCCGTTTTCGAAAACAACCGATAACTTAAAATTGACCAAAAAAATAACCGCCTTTGGCGGTTATTTCATTTTCTTGATTTTTTTAAGTATTTCTTTATCTGCCGGACAGAATTCGAATTTGTCGATTTCGGACGGCAAAATCCATTTTATGTCGCTGTGTTCGAGCATCTTGGGCTCGCCATGCTTGATTTCGGCATTAAACAGAGTAAGATTTATGCGGATGTCCGGATAAACGTGCCCGACCTCTGCAAAAACGCCTTTAGGCACCACTTCGACGTCAAGTTCTTCGATACATTCCCGAACAAGTGCCTGCTCTTTGCTTTCGCCAAATTCCACCTTTCCGCCGACAAATTCCCACAGAAGGCCGCGTGCCTTGTTTTTCGGCCTCTGGCATATCATAAATCTGTCGCCTCGCCAAATCAAAGCGGCCACCACTTCGGCCGTTTGCACGGCCAAATTTGCCGTTTTGACCGAATATTCGCCCTCTTTAAACAACGTACGGTATATGGCCAGCATCGCCTGCTCGGCCGCTTCGCCGACGGCATATTTTTTGATCGGCATGCACAATATTTCGTAGCCGATTCCGCCGTCCGCCACGCTCGCGACTCCCGTCTCGACAACGCCGTTTTTCAAGTAAAACCGTTTGCGTCTTGTTCTAACCGACAAATCCGCCTCGTCTGCGGCCTCGTCCGGGCGCTCTATTTCAAACATGACCGCATCGGCAGGAACGTTGTTTTTTATCGTTTTTAAGGCCATGCCGCCAAAGCCGCTTCCTCTTTCCGCCTTCAAAACCGCAAAATAGTCAACCAGCCAAACGTTGCCGCTTTGAGGAATTTCGAAAACGACATACGCCTTGCGAACGCCAAAATCGCACAACTCGAAGGCCTTACAAAGCCCCCTATCGTATTGCTTTTTCAAAAGAGACCACGGCTTCAATTCGGCCGCAGGGAAATCATCCTGCATCTCGCCGTTGTATAAAGCTTCAAATCGGTTTAAATTAAGTTCGACAAATTCCATCTTTCGCCTCCCGTGATATTGTATGTCAAGGCAAATATTTTGTCAAGCAATAAAAAGCTCGCCCGAAGGCGAGCCTAAATTGTTTAGGTGGTTGTTAAAGTGTTGCCACGCTTCCGACAAACAAAGGCATTCCGCTTAAATCGTCGACTATCATGTAAATAAACGGTCTGTCTAAATAAAGTTGAACGTTCTGCCTTTCGTCGGGAGCGGCGGAAGTGTCTTTAGGTCCGATGATTGTTGCCGCTGCGGCCTTGGTTCCCTTCGTCGTCAATTCGATGCGAGTTTTTTGTAAAATGAAACCTAAGTAAACGTTGTGGTCGTAGGACAAACCGTCATACATATTCGAAAAATCAGCCCCGAACGGATTAAAGGCCGAAGCCATTCCGTTTTGGGCAAAATATTCCTCCAGCTTTACGTCATAGTCGTACTCGAAGCAAGGGACCATTGCCGACACGTCGTAACCGTCGCAATATCCGTTCAACAAGGAATACAATTCGTTTCCGTCAAAACCCTCGACAACACTGTCAAAAGAAACGTCTTTGCCGTCATATTTTCCGTCTTTGGTAGGTAATATACCGTAAAACGATATACCAGATGCTTTGTATCCCAATTTAAAAGCGTGGTAGTTTTGGGAGCGGTAGTAATCGTAAGTCGATGCGTAAAACCCTTTAACCTTATTTGACGTTCCGTCCTCGCGGGTAAAGTTGACGTCTCTTTCCGTGTATCCGCCTTCCTTTTTCCATTCGCTGTCAAACAGCAGCGTGTTTACAAGCAGGCTTACCGTTTCGGGATCCAGCTCGGAAAGCGCTTCTTTGATCATCCCGTCCGTTTTTTGGGAAATCCATTTGTTTACGTCTTTTATCGTGTTCGGATCGTAAAAGTTTGTTTTGAACATTTCAGCACCGTAGTAAAGGCTGTTAACGTTCAAAAATTCCTCCCGAGGCATCAGGTCGTTGTACCAAATCGAATTTGAAAGCGAAACGTAGTTCTGCCGCTGTTCGTCTTCGCACATTTCGGCATAAAGGTTTGCGCAATACTCGTTCAGGTTGTCAAGGCTCATCCCCAAAACGTTTTCCATCTCCGAAAGAGTAACGCCGTTGGCGCCGTTGGCAAGCATCGCCAAACACAGATAGGCCGACAACGGAGAAATAAGACTGTTTGAGTTTTCCTTGCGGTTTTTCCTGAAAAGATCGGCCGAGAAGTTTGCTACCGCCATTTTACTGTCCGCATTTTTCAAAACGCTGCTGTCAGCACGGGCATATTTGATTTTTTCGGACGAAACCTTTTGGCTTTTTATTCCGTCGCCGCATCCGACAAATGCCACCATACAGCACACCGCCACCATGGCCGCGGCCATTATTTTCCATTTGGTTTTCATAAACACCTCCAAATTGCCTAAACGTCAACCGACGTCGGCTACGTTCATTATGCTCAACAAACAGTTGGTAAACACCAAAATTTTGAATTTATTTTCCCGTCGAACCGAATCCGCCCGAGCCTCGCTCGGTTTCTCCCAACTCGGCCACTTCTTCAAACGAAGCGACGTAGTAAGGCGCAATCACCAGCTGAGCAATCCTTTCGCCGGCTTCCACCGTTTCGTCCGTTTCGCCGTGATTGAAAAGAGCCACTACAATTTCGCCACGATAATCGCTGTCGATGACTCCGACCTTGTTTGCAGGAGCAAGATTCCTTTTGGTCGCCAAACCGCTTCTGGCATAGATAAGCCCCACGGTGCCTTCGGGAAGTTCCATGGCAATGCCCGTTCTCATTTTGACGGTTTTTCCCGCAGGGATAACGGCGTCGTTCAGAGCATATAAATCGGCACCGGCGGCATTATTGCTTCCGTAGGTCGGCACGACGGCCGCATCATCGATCTTTTTGATTTTTACTTTCATCTTGTTTACCTCACGCAACAACCGCCCGTAATCGATAGGTTTTAGTCGACCGGTGCGGCAATTGCTAATTGTTTACTTACAATTACATTATACAGTATCGAACACGGTTTTGCAAGGCATTTGAAAAAGTACGACAAACGTGTAAAACGGGATTTGCTTTAAAACCGCCTCTCGGCCTCATACACCGTTTAAATTTCGGAATAAATTTTTTAAAATAACAAATTCTAAACCGAGGAGGTGGGATTTATGCTGAAATATTTGTTTCTGTTTCTTTGCCTTGCAAACGTCCCGGCGGCCGCAAATAATGCTGCGATTTGGGGCAATTTGGCCGTGCAAAAACAAAATAACGCCGAAACCGAAGCGGTCGTGTCCTCGGGAAAACGGCTGATTGACGACTATTCCGATCCGCTTTATATAGAATTTTTCGAAAACAAAATCATCAAAAGAAAAATCGTTTCAAACATCCCCGAGCCAAAACTTGCCGAAATGGCCGAAAGATACGGCGTTTCGCCCGAAAACCTCAAAACTTTGTTGTGTCTGCAATATGCTTTAGACAGCATCGGAAAGACCTACACTGTCTCGAATCTGGCCGAAATGACCGACGGCGAATTGTTGGGACACGCCCTATCGTTTTACGCCGTGTTTTGGCCCGAGCTTTCAAACGAGGAGAAACAGGACATAAAGGCCGAATTTGAAAAAGTAAACGAAATAATCAAAAAACGGAGATAAACTCTCCGTTTTCGTTGTTTAAAACCTTTATTTGTTGACTTGATTGATTATTTTTCCGTTCACGTAACCTTCCAGATTTTTGACGGAAACATCCATAAGTCTGCTTCTTGCCTCAATCGGAGCCCAAGCAATGTGCGGCGTTATGATGCAATTTTTTGCGGTAAGAAGCGGATTGCTTGCGCAAACAGGTTCGACCGACACTACGTCCACTGCAGCACCTGCCAACCTTCCGCTGTTTAAGGCATCGGCCAAATCCGCCTCGTTTACAAGACCGCCGCGGCTGGTATTGATAAGATATGCGGTAGGCTTCATTTTTTCAAGGGTGGTTTTGTTGATTATTTTGTCGCTTTGCGCATTCATCGGGCAATGCAGGCTGACAAAATCGCTTTCGGACAAAACCTTGTCAAGGCTTACGCTTCCGTCAAAAGGAGTTCGGTTGAACACCAAAACGTTCATTTTGAATGCTTTTGCGATTTCCGCAACCCGTTTGCCGATGTTTCCGTAGCCGATGATGCCCAGCGTCTTTCCGGTAAGTTCGGTAAGCGGCCTTGTCCAAAAACAGAAATCGGCCGAATTTTGCCAATCCCCGCGGTGAACGGCGGCGTCGTGTTCGCCGACTCGGCTTGCCAGTTCCAAAATGAACGCAAACGTCAATTGCGCAACGCTGTCCGTGCTGTATGCCGGAACGTTGCACACTGCAACGCCTTTCGCCTTTGCATAATCGATGTCGATAACGTTGTAGCCGGTTGCAAAAACACTTATGAGTTTAAGGTTTTCGCATTTGTCCAAAACCGCTTTGTCGATGGGCGTTTTGTTTGTAAAAACGACCTCGGCATCGCCTATACGTTCGGCGGCAAGTTCGGCCGGGGTTCGATCGTACACCGTAAGGTCGCCAAAAGCGGCGAGCCTGTCGAAATTCATTTCGTTTCCCACGACGGAATGCCCGTCAAGAATAACAATTTTCATCTATTCATCCTCCGAAATTTCGTCGGCATTTTTGCCTCGTTGCATAACAATGCGCTTTATTTCTTTTCGGATTTCTCTTATTTTCGGATATTTTAACCTCTGAGCGCCGTTTACCGCGATGTTTGCCGCTTTCGGGTCGGCAAGACGGGCGTATTCCATGGCAATCAAAATGTAGGTGTCGGCACTTTCTTTTATTGAAACCGCCTTTTCAAAAAACTCGATTGCCTCCTGCGACTGTCCCTTTTCGCTGCAAATTCGTCCCAGCATAACAAGCGCCTCGCAATCGACGCTGTTTCTGGCAAGTGCGTCGTTGGCATATTTTTCCGCCTGTTCAAAATTGCCGAGCTTAAATTCGACGGCACTTAGTGCGTCGTACACGTCGGAAAGCTGATATTTTTTGAAACGCGGATTTTTAAGTGCGGCCGCAAGCTTTGTGCGAGCCTTCACGAAATTTCCCTCGTCCACAAGGCGTTTGGCATATTCGATGTTGCCGTCGCCCGAGGCCGAACGGTTTTTAAAATAAACCACAATAAGCATAACCGCCATCACGCCGAACAAAACAAGCATGACGACGTCGACCTTACCAGCCGACAAAAATTTTAACATAGATTTTTCCTTTTTTACTTAAAATGGGGGTTTATATTTCAAAACCCCCGATTTAAGTATGTTTTTAGTTATTATTTTGCTTTTTCTGCATCAAGGTACTGACCGAGTGCATAGTAAGCAACTTTGAACATCAAATCACCGATAACAAGTCCGAATTCCGGAGCGCCGTCGATGACGAGGAATCCCTTCATCATGAAGTCCATCATGTCTTCCTTGCTCATCAAAATGCCGAGAGCGTGGACAGGATTGTCAAATACCATGGTGAGGAACGGTTTGCAACGAGGATATTCGCCTCTGCCGCCTTTGGTGTTGCCCTGTTTCATTCTCAGGTAGCTTTGAAGTTCAGGATAGCCTTGAACTTTAAGCGCATAGCAACGGTCAGGCGATTTTTCGGTGACAGCCCTGAAGTCCGGATGTCCGGCCTTGTTGAGCTGGCTCATTGCGTTTACGAGAAGATAGAAATACAGTTTAACCAGCATTTCCTGATCTTCGGTCTTTTTAGGAATTTCGGTTGCCTGCAGAAGGCCGGCCATCCTCAGAAGAGTCAACAGAACCGGAACCAAAATGCCAAGTTTGGTCAAACCTTTGATTTTAGGAAGCGGCATGCCCTTGCCTGCGAAGAAAATAATAAACTTCTTAAGGTCAGGGAATGCGAATTCAACGTCCGGAGACTCGTGGATTTTGCCGATATGGGTGGTCCACTTGCCGTCCTCGACCACGAAGTGCGTGCCCATAACGCCGCCTTCGACCTGGTCGCATTTTGCGCTTACTTGAAATACGAAAGATTTTCCTGCAAATTTCTGGCTGTATTTAGGTTCGTTTTCCGCAATGACCTTCAGAAGCGGTAATGCAGCGTTGAAGAACACTCTTGCCGCATAGAAATCATCTTGAGAAAGTTTTACTTCTTTAGCCATAATTTTTACACCTCGTCAGTCCAATCGTCTTTGCTTCCGAAGCTGAATTTGGAAAGATCCATACCTGCTGCGGCTGCTTGTTGCTGAATAGCCTTTTCCATAAGGTCGCGAGCGTTTTTGACAATGCCTTCCTGATCGATTTCATGCATAGCCATAAGGTCTTCATGAAGTCCGATAGCACTGAATTTGTCTTGCAAGCCCAAACGTTTGAAAGTGCAAGGAACGCCGGATTCGCAGAGAACTTCTGCTACTGCGCTTCCCAAACCGCCGATGACGCTGTGGTCTTCTACGGTGATGATGCGGCCGGTTTCTTTGGCTGCCTTCAAGATGGCGTCTTTGTCGATAGGTTTGATTGTGTGCATGTTAAGCACTCTTGCGGAAATGTTGTAGTCAGCCTTCAATGCCGTTGCCGCCTGAACTGCCTGATATACGCAGGAACCGCAAGCAATGATGGTGATGTCTTTGCCGTCAACCATTTCAACTGCTTTGCCTACTTCGAAGCCGTAGTTGGCATCGTTGTAAACAACGAGGTCGAAACCGCGGTTAATACGAATATAGAACGGGCCCGGGGTGTTTGCAGCCGCACGAACTGCTAAACCGGTTTCGATGCCGTCTGCCGGGCAAATAAGAGTCATGTTGACAAGGCCGCGAACTGCAGCGAAGTCTTCGATAGCGTGGTGAGTAGAACCTGCCTGACCGAACGAAGTGCCGCCGTGGGTGCCGATGATTTTAACGTTTACGTTTTGATAGCAAACGTCGGTGTGTACCTGATCCAAAGCTCTCAAAGAGGTGAATACGCTGAAGGAAGAAGCAAACGGAATAAGTCCGCCTTTTGCCATACCTGCCGCAATACCGATAAGGTTTTGCTCTGCAATACCTACGTTGAAGAATCTCTCAGGGAATTTGTTTTTGAAATCGCCGATTTTTGTGGATCCTGCAAGGTCTGCCGTCAAAGCGACGACGTTAGGGTTTTCTTCACCAAGTTCTACAAGCGTTTTGCCGTAAATTTCAGCCGTTGCGAGTTTGGTGGTTTGATCGGTTGTATAAGAAAATCCGCCTGCCATAATTATTTACCCTCCTTTTCTGCTCTTGCAATACGTTCTGCGCGCATCTTTTCGATGTCTGCCTTGACGGTGTCGTATTTGGCTTGGTCAAGTGCGCCGTAGTGCCATTTATAGTTGTCGGCAGCAAAGCTTGCGCCGCAACCTTTGATGGTGTCTGCGATGATGCAAACAGGTTTATCCTTAGCCTGCAAAGCGTGTTCGATGGCATCGGACAAAGCGTTCATGTTGTGGCCGTCTACAACGATGGTGTCGAAACCGAAAGCGGTCCATTTGTCGGCAAACGGTTCGAGTTTCATAACGTCTTCGGTGTTGCCGTCGATCATGTTGTGGTTGCGGTCAACGATGGTGATAAGGTTGGTTGCATTGTAGCTTGCGGTAGCCATTGCTGCTTCCCATACGGAACCTTCGTCGCATTCGCCGTCGCCGAGGATGAGGAAGGTTTTGTAATCCTTGCCTTTAACTCTTGCTGCGAGAGCGAGGCCCAAAGCCATTGCGGAGCCGTGTCCCAACGAACCCGTGGAAGTGTCGAGGCCCTTGACCTTGTTGCTGTCGAGGTGAATGCCGAGTTTGCTTCCGGTGAGGTTGAAGGTTTTGAGGTCTTCCTTGTCGATAAGTCCCATCTGAGCGAACAACGGAGCGAGAATAACGCCGATGTGGCCCTTGGAAACGATCATTCTGTCACGGTCCGGATCATCATAGTGCTTCGGATCGAAATTCATGTACTTGTAGTACAGAATCGTCAACAAATCCGCTGCGCTGAAGCTGCCGCCCAAGTGGCCGCTGCCGGCCCAGAAGATAGTGTCGGCGCATAGAGAACGCAGGTCTGCGGCCCTATTCTCTAAAGCAACCCATTCTTGTTTTGTCAAAGCCATAGAAATTTTCCTCCTGATTTATGGTTTTTGTCATTTTTTAATCTTATGCGCACTCTAACGCATCAAATTACATTTATTTTAACATGTCCGTACTTTGAAAATCAAGCATTATTTTATTTTTCTTTTTGTCGGACAGGTTTTTTTTGAAGCCGAAAAGCCTATTTTTGCAAAATAAACCCAATCAAAACGACAACTCTGCCCCATTTGTTGACGGGAGAAATAATTTGTGTTAAAGTTAACTCATAAACGTTTCGGAGGCATCAAGGTGGAAGAAACAAACAAATCTTTTAAAGAAATTGTCAAAAAACTTGCAAAAAGATATTTTATCGACGCATTTTCGGGCATGGCTCAAGGGCTGTTCGTAACGTTGATTGCCGGCACGATTCTCGCTCAAATCGCGGGCTGGATCGGAGACAACTACGTCGGCAAAACCCTGCTTTTTATCGCAAACATCGCAAAATCGCTGATGGGCGCAGGCATAGGCGTAGGCATAGCTCACGCACTCGGCAAAAACAAACTTCTCGTCTTTTCGGCGACCGTTGCGGGCTTTGTGGGTGCCTTTGCCGACAAACTTATCGTAGGGGCAGGCGCGGAATTTACTTCGCTGACGTTCGGCGCACCGGGAAACCCTATCGGCTCGTACGTCGTTACGATGCTGGTGGTTGAAATCGTGTCGCTTTATGCCGGAAAAACCAAGCTGGACATAATTCTTATTCCGCTGGGCTCGATGTTGCTGTCGTTCGGAGGAGTGTTTGTTTCCTATCCGTTTATTTGGCTTATCAACCAACTCGGTTCGCTGATAGCGTTGGCAACCGATGCGGTTCCTTTCGTCATGGGCATCGTCGTATCCGTCGTTATGGGAATTTTGCTCACCATGCCGACATCGTCCGCCGCCATCTGGGTGGCCGTTGCAAGTCCGGTGCTGACAAGTGCCCCGATAGGTTCGGTCGAATACAACGCAATGCTTCTTGCAGGCGGTGCGGCAACCGTGGGATGCGCATGCCATATGGTTGGCTTTGCCGTGGCATCCTTTAGAGAAAACGGCGTCGGCGGCCTCGTTTCGCAAGGAATCGGCACCAGTATGCTTCAAATTCCGAACATCATGAAAAAACCGATCATCATGCTGCCTATGATAATTTCGAGTGCAATCTGCGGCCCTCTTTCAACCTGCGTATTCAAACTGCAGTGCGGACAGGCAGGTGGCGGTATGGGTACAAGCGGACTCGTGGGCGTGTTTGATTTGTTCAAATACACCTCCGGAGCATTGGGCATAGCGGGCATAATTTTGCTGATGTTCGTTTTGCCTGCGGCGCTCAATATCTTAATTTCGGAAATAATGCGCAAAAAAGGCTGGATTCTCGAGGGCGACATGAAGCTCGAAATCTAAAAACAACCGCTAAAAACGTAAACAAAAAACCGTGCCGAAAAAGCACGGTTTTTAAATTGGTTTTATTATGTTTTATATTGTCTATTCCGCTTCGTTTTCGGAATTTTCCGCAGTGGCGACTTCGGGCGCTTTCCCCACCTTTCTGACAAACTCGAAACGTTTGGCGTAAAGTTTGTTGAACAGCGTTATCATAGGTCCGTTTGTCAAGGCGTTTACCAAGGTTCCGTAGCCGACGCTGACAAACTTGCCGAATCCGAACAGTACAAATCCGAGAATCACCGCAAGCGCAAGACT
This sequence comes from uncultured Faecalibacterium sp., assembly GCA_964495385.1. Classification (GTDB taxonomy): domain Bacteria; phylum Bacillota; class Clostridia; order Christensenellales; family CAG-917; genus CAG-1138. Next base: position 3,601 of record CAZBVO010000011.1, on the reverse strand, counting down.
CGACAAATCGTAAATCCACTTTGTTTTGCCCACTTCCGAGCCGAATTTTTCGGCCAGTTCCTTGACGGCCAGCTCGTAAACTTCGGGCGAAAGATATGTATTGAACATAAAAGCGACGCCCGCGGCAACGATTACGCTTCCGACGGCAAATATTCCCAGCCTCCACCATATCGTATCTGAGGGGATATAGGCAACCACCGCCATGCTTAAATCGAGCAATATGCCGTAAATGATCACCGACACAACCGAAAACAAATATTTTTTCTTAAATTTTCCGATCACAAGCGCAGTCAACGCCAACAGTATCGCCTGGAACAAATATTCGGCCAGCCCGAAACTGAACCAGCTCCACGTCTCCCCCAGTTTCAAATAAACCAAATATGCAGGCGCAACCACCATACTCATGCCGAAATTGGCCCTTGTCAAAAGTGCCGTTCCGAAAGCAATCGTCACCTGTCCGACAGCATAAGCCGCCTCCATCGGAAATTTTATTTTTTGTTTTTGTCCGTCCATTTCTACTCCTTAAAAAAAGCACCTTCGGTTCTGTTTTTATTAGAAACAGACAAAGATGCTTTTAAATTTTGTTCAGAATTATTTTGCTTTGTGTTAAAACAGTCCTTTGATTACGCCGTTTTCGTCCAAATCAACGTTTTCGGCCGCAGGTCGTTTCGGAAGCCCCGGCATGGTCAGCACGTTGCCCGTGAGAACAACCAAAAATCCCGCACCGGCAGAGGCCACGACGTCCCTTACCGTTATTTTGAAACCGGTCGGTGCACCGAGTTTTGTTGCGTCGTCACTGAAACTGTATTGCGTTTTTGCGATACAAACAGGCATATTCGTCATGCCCTGTGCGGTCAAAACCTCAATTTGTTTTTCGGCATTCTCAGTGTAAACCACTCCGTCTCCGCCGTAAATTTTGGTGGCTACCGCCTCTATCTTCTGTTTAATGGAACATTC
>CAZBVO010000011.1:0-2544 GCA_964495385.1 uncultured Faecalibacterium sp. | reverse complement strand
GCCCTGACCGTTGCAACCACAACCACTGCCGACGGCCGCAAGCCCGTCATTCGACACTTTATGTCCAAAAACTTTTCTGCGCCGAGATCTGCGCCGAAGCCTGCTTCGGTTATGGCGTAATCGCCTAAGCGCATGGCGGCCTTTGTGGCAAGCACGCTGTTGCAACCGTGTGCGATGTTGGCAAACGGACCGCCGTGAACAAGCGCAGGAGTCCCCTCCAACGTCTGAACCAAATTCGGCTTTAAGGCATCCTTCAAAAGCACGGTCATGGCGCCGTCTGCCTTCAAATCCCTTGCCGTAACGGGTTTGCCGTCAAAGTTATAGCCGACAATTATGTTGCCTAATCGGCACTTTAAGTCCGTATATGAGGTACTTAAACACAAGATTGCCATTATTTCACTGGCAACGGTAATATTGAAACCGTCGCGGCGAGGAACTCCGTTTTTCCCTCCGCCGAGGCCGTCTTCGACAAAGCGAAGCTGTCTGTCGTTCATGTCGACACAGCGTTTCCAGGTTATTCTTTCGGTGTCGATTCCGAGTTCGTTCCCCTGGAAAATATGGTTATCGAGCATTGCCGCAAGCAAATTGTTTGCGGCACCGATGGCGTGAAAATCACCGGTAAAATGCAGGTTGATGTCCTCCATCGGGACCACTTGCGCCATACCGCCGCCGGCCGCTCCGCCCTTTACGCCGAACACAGGACCGAGCGAAGGCTCCCTAAGCGCAACCACCGTTTTTTTGCCAAGCAAGGACAGTGCGTCCGCAAGGCCTATCGTGGTTGTGGTTTTCCCTTCGCCCGCAGGCGTCGGAGTGATGGCGGTAACCAAAACCAGTTTGCCCTGTCTGTCGGGAGTTTTTTCAAACATCGATAAGTCGATTTTTGCCTTATAACGACCGTACTGCTCGAGCGTGTCGGAAGGCACTCCCGCACGCGCGGCGATTTCGGTTATGGGTGTAAGTTGTACGCTTTGCGCAATTTCGATATCGCTTCTCATTCCCGACCTCCGCATAATTCTTTTGTCATTATACAACATTTCCGTTCAAAAATCAACGAATTTCAAGTTTGAGTATCGGCCCGAACAAATTTTGAAAAAAGATTTATCTTTTTTTGCGGTTTCAAGGCTTTTTGGTTGCCAAAAAAATTTTTGTATGCTATTATCCTGCTGTTTACTGAAGCAAAGGTGATAACATGAAAAGTTTAGTCAAAAAATATGTGGGCGACAAAGCCTTTTACAAAACCGTTCTGGCCGTAGCTTTGCCTATTATGTTGCAAAACGGCATAACAAATTTCGTCAGCCTTTTGGACAACATTATGGTGGGCAAAATCGGCACCGAGCAAATGTCGGGTGTCGCAATAGTCAACCAATTGATTTTTGTTTTCAATTTGGTGCTTTTCGGAACCGTTGCGGCAGGCGGAATATTCACCTCGCAATTTCACGGCAAACAAAACGTGGACGGCGTGAGGCAAACTTTCCGTTTCAAGCTTATTGCCTGCTCGGCGATAGTTGCCCTGTTCGTAGCGGTTTTTGCGCTGTTTAAAGAGCAACTTATCGGCCTTTACCTAAACGACGGAAGCCAGGAAGGCGACCTTGCGCTGACCTTGGAATTCGGCATCGACTACATCAAAATCATGCTCATCGGCATGGTTCCGTATGCCATATCGCAGGCATTTGCCGGCACGTTGAGGGAAACCGAGGAAACCGTTTTGCCGATGTTGGCAGGGCTTGCCGCCGTTGCAGTGAACTGCATCGGAAACTATATTTTGATATTCGGCAAATTCGGCGCACCCGTATTGGGCGTCAAGGGTGCGGCAATCGCAACCGTCGCATCGAGATTTGTGGAACTTGCCATCCTTATTGTTTACACCGCAACCCACACCGACAAATATCCGTTTATAAAGGGCGCCTTTGCACGCCTGTTCGAAATTGACAAACAGCTGGTTTCGGACATTTTGAAAAAAGGTTCGCCCCTTATACTCAACGAAGCGTTGTGGGCTATAGGCGTAAGCGCATTGGCACAGTGCTACAGCCAGCGCGGACTTGACGTAGTTGCCGGCTACAACATTTCAAGCACCATAGTCAACGTGTTCAACATAACGTATATGGCTTTAGGCTCGGCCGTCGGCATCATAATAGGCAAAATGCTCGGCGAAGGCAGGTTCGACGAGGCGCAGGAAACCGACCGCAAACTTATCGCTTTCAGCGTGACCGTCGGCGTAGTGATGGCCGTGTTGCTGTTCTCCACAAGCCACCTGTTCCCAAAAATCTACAACACAACCGACGCCGCAAAAACCGTCGCCAGAGACGTTTTGCGAGTCGCCGCCATACTTATGCCGGTGCAAAGCTTCTTGCACAGCTGCTATTTCACCATCCGTTCGGGCGGAAAAACGCTTATCACCTTCGTTTACGACTGCGGCTTCGTGCTGCTGGTCAACTTCCCTATCGCCCTCGTCATAGCTCGCTGCACCAGCCTTCCTATTATGCCGATGTACGCCATCGTCAACGGCGTGGACGTCGTCAAAGCAGTGCTCGGCTTCATCCTTCT
>CAZBVO010000010.1:27163-52133 GCA_964495385.1 uncultured Faecalibacterium sp. | reverse complement strand
GCCGCAGGCGTGGTTGCCGGGCGTGCCGCAGGCGTTGTTGCCGGACGTGCCGCAGGCGTTGTTGCCGGACGTGCCGCAGGCGTGGTTGCCGTCGTTGCGGTTACGTTTGTTGCGGCCGTAGCAGGTTTAGCTTCTGCTTTTGCCTCGGTTTCCGCTGTCGGTCTGCCCGTCGGAGGAGTTCTTCCCGAAGGAGGCGCTGTCGGTTTGGTTTGTTCCGCAGGCTCCTCTTTTTTGGTTTCGGCAGGTTTTTCTGCTTCTTTCTCGTCGTCGGAATCGTCCTCATCGGAATCATCCTCGTCGGAATCCTCTTTTTCGGCTTCTTTTTCGGCCTGTCTTTCCTCTTTCTTCTTTGCTCGGTCGGCCTTCTTTTGGCTTCTTGCGTCGATCGGACGTCCCAAAGCTTCAACAGCCGCCGCCCTTGCCTTAGCGGAAACTATCAAAACTACCGCCAAAATTATCGCAAAGCCGCCAACCGCACAAGCAATTGCAACGATGATGTAGCGAGTGCTGTCGGTCATGGATGCCGATTGTCCGTAGATGAATGCGTAGTAGCAATCTTCGCCAACCGTATCCGTGCTGAAGTTGAACACGTAGTATTCGCTGGTCTCGTCGAAAGCCACTTCAAACGGAATTTCGGTTACGCGGCCGTTGCCTATTCTTACAAGTTTCAACTTGCCGATGTTTGCCGAAACGTTACCGCCTTTGACAATTTGTCCGTCTGCGGTGTAGGTATAGTTTTGAGTGGAGACGGTTGCATTCTTGTCTGTCCAACCGAACGCATCGTACGAAACGGTCACAGGAAGCGATTCGCCGAGTGATTTAATTTCGTAGCCTGCATTGAAGAAACGCAGAGTGAACACGCTCATCGTGGTTATTGTGCCGCCGCTCAAACCGAGTTCTTGCTTGTTGTTGTCCAACGGTTTTTGAATCTTGTTGTACCAGACGTTGAAATCGGAATTGTAATTTTCCAATTCTTCTTCGTACGTAGCATAGTCTTCAGGGTTGTCGAAATCGTAATAATCAGGATCGATAAGCCAACTGTCCGGAGTCAATCTTTCGACTTCGGCAAAGTCAAACTTACTGTCTTTGCTGACGCTCTGAGAGTAGTACAACCTTGCGAGGAAGTAATAAGCATCCTGAAGTGTTCCGTCTTCTTCTGCGCTGTAAACGATGCGACTGCCGATTTCCATATAGCCCAAAAGTCCGCCGGAAGCAAGCAGCTGATAGTTGCCGTCCGTGCAAGTGATACGATACGACCAGCTGGATTTTGCATTTGCCTGCTGACTGTTTTTGATCAGCTCTTTGTTTGCATCGGTGGTCCAATCGATTTCTTTCCAGTCGTTGCCCTTAGCTGTGTCGACAAGGTATTGGATTTTGATTTTGCTTGCCAGCGTTGCGGCAAGTTTTTCGTCCGTACCTTCGGCAAATTTGTAAGTCAAGCCCACAAATTCCGCGTCACCGACGTACTCGTCGTCTTCGTCGTAAATGGCCACAGGTTCGCCGTCTTCGTCATAGTAGTCGGAATAGTCAAACTTGGTTTCGCCGACGATGATGGTTACCGCTTTCGGACGGATGGTGATGACAAGCGTATCGCTGTATGCGTACTGCACGTTGCTGTCGCCTGCGTAGTAGAGGCGGCAATAGTACGTGCCGGCATTTTTAACTTGCGACTGCGAAATAAGCGTTCTGAATTTTGCATCGGTGCTGTATTGAGTGTTGCTCTCGCCCATGCTTACGCCGTTGACGCTTATCGACAAGTCGGAGCCGTCATCGGTTTTGAAGTTCCAGAGGTTGACGCTCGTTCCGTCGTAAACCTTTTCGTAAACGCTTACAGGCATCGTAACCGACACTTTCTTTTTGTTTATCGTCAAGTAACCGGTGAGAGAAATGTCTTCATAGTTGCTCATGTCGGTGAGCTCGTAAACGATTTTGTAAGTGCCTGCGTCTTTTACGCCCTTGCCGTCGTAACCCGTGGTGGATTTTGCCGACCAGGTGCCGGTAGTCATATCGTAAGCGTACTTATAGCTGTATGCATCCGCCAAAGTCCAGTTGTCTTCACTGCCCGTGTAGACGTAGATCTTCAAATCGTCGGTCGTTACGTTGTCAGGAAGCGAGCTGATGTTCAGCGGCAAAGCCGAAGCGGTGCCGTTGTAATCATAACTGCCCTTGGTTGCAAATTGATAGTTGGTGTAAATGTTCTTGGTTACGGTGAAAGCGTTTTTCTTGGTAACCTCGAAACCTCCGGCAACGGCCTTGACCGTGTAACCTTCGGTTGCCGTAACAACGTAGTTTTCAAAGCTGTAGCCGTCTTCGGCGACCAGTCTGAACACGATGTCGTAGGTGCCCGGTTTGATTTCGGCTTCGATAACGTTGTTTACGCCCTCTTTAATCTGGCCGTCCACAACCAATGCGGCGACAGGGTTGTTGCCCAACAACGTCGAAAGTTTTTCGTTGTTCTGCAATCCGCTGATCTTTTTGGTGATGTCGGCAAGTTTGATACGTTCTTTATACTTAACCGTTGCGTCACCGATGGTAAGCGTGACAGGTGCAGGCACGATTTCGAAATCCAGTCCTCTGTATTCGACGAAATCGAAGTTGTTGACGTATGCTCCCTTCAGACCGACTGTGCCGGTGCCGACGGAGAGTTTTTCGTATTTAGGTTGTTCGACCTTTGCGCCGTTGAGCGAAGGATAGTTTTCTTCGGTGATTTCAACAGTCGGTTGCAAATTGCCGTCAATGGTCAGGGTGTCGCAGAAGTAACGAACGTCAAATCTGAATCCGTTGACCTTAACTTCTTTGCCGCTGGCCAAAATTGCGGTTTTTGCGCCGTAGTAAAGCTTTTGGATGTAATCTTTGGTGATGCCGTCTGCCGCAAGATACGGATTGCCGCTTTCGTCAAGGGTGTAGAACCCGACTATTTCGGCCACAGCGGAAGCCTTGGTGATTGCCGCAGGAGCATATTGACTGATTCGGGAGTTTCCGTCAAAGCTGAAGCAGTAATTGTGGTTTTCGGTGCCGTCGGCATTGTAGATCATGTGCCATACAACGTAAACGTCTTCGCCTGCAAGCAAATTGTTGTTGTCGTCGGCGTTGTTGACTTTGTAACGTTCGGTAGCGGTTTCGCCCGGCTGAATCAGTCTGTAGTGACCGGTGGTTTCGTCGAGGAGGTAATCGCCCGCTTCGTCCGGGGTGAAGGTTACGGTGTAGTGAACCATTGCCGCGGCCGCTTCGGAAGAAACTTCGTCGATGTGCTTGTATCCGCCCACAACAAATTCGACGTAGCTGGACACACCGGCGGTGTCGAGGCTGTAACCGATGCGGTACAAGTCGACGATTGCGCCGTCAGGCGTCCTTGCGGAAACGTAATTTGTGAACGAGGTTGCAGGTTTGCCGACAAAAACGGTTTCGCCCGAAACGACGTTGCTCACGCTGACCACAGGGTTTTCGGCCATCGTGGTGCCGTTGTACGCCCTTGCGGACGCGGACACGCTGACCTTAAGTTCGCGCTGAGTGATTTTTGCTTTGGTGACGAAGCTTTCGTCGCCCGCTTTAAGCACGTAGTTGCCCACCGAGTAACCGGTGAAGTTGGAAACCAATTTGATGCCGTCGATTTGAATGTCCCATTCGCCGACGTTTGCCGAAGCAAAACGGGACGAACTGGTATCGTAAGTAACGGTGATAAATGCCTTGTCCCCTTCAACCAAGCCGTCGATGTCGGTCTTGAAGGACAGTTTGTTGCCGTTTTTGTCGACGAGTTTATCGGTGCCGTCATAAACCTTGTTGCCTTGAATGGTTATGGATTTTACCGAAACTTCTTTAGGATTTACGGTGAAATCGAAGGTCTTTTCTTCGGCGGTTATCGAGTAGTTTGCGGCATCCGCGCCCTTAAGGCCTTTGATTGCGACGGTCAGCACGTTAGGAACCACTGCTCCGAGTTCGTTGTACTGAACGTTTGCGTTTTTGAGGCGAGCGGTGTAATCGACGTCAACGTCTTCGCCTGCCAGAACTCCGTCTGCCAAAACGACCTGGACGTTTGCGGCATCAACTGTGGTTTCGCCGTCATAAATCTTTTCGCCGGAAGCGGTGAACGTTTGTAAGGTAAGTTTTTTAGGTGTGATGTTGCCCACAACTTCCAAGCTGTCAATAAAGGTGAAGTTGTCCAAAAGCGCCGCATTTGTCGGATCGACAACGCTCAAAACCAAGCCTGTCAACAAAACTGACTTTTCACCGACGTTTTTGTCGGCATAAACTGCGCTTTCGGCATCGTAGGTGTAGGTAAGCATATCTACAACCGACTGATCGAGCACGCTGTCGAGGCTGGTAATCACGCCCTTCGACGCAACAAGAGCAACCGTGGTGCCGTCATATTCGCGTTCGACGAACTCGAAATCGGCAACGGTCAATCTGACCTTTTGAATGTTGCCCGTAAAGTCTGCCGGCAAAAATTCGGTGCTTTCGTTAACGTCTGCGTTATCGGCATCGACGATTTTGTAGTACTGAATGTATTTGTTGCAGCCTGCAACCGTCGAAACGTTGTAAACGACAATTTGAACGCCTTCGGCCGCCGAAGCGGATTCGAAACGGTAGTCGAAGTTTACTGCAAAGCTTTCGTCCTCGGCAAAGCCTGCCTGAGCGTTTTGCATATATTCCGAAACGGTTTGGCCGTCAATGGTGAGAACGGCATTCACGTAGCCGTCCGCAACCTTGGTGGTGCCGTCATAGAATTTGTCCGGATTGACGTCGGTTTTTTCAAACGAAACGGAAATTTCAGGTTGTTTAACGTCGATGATGTACGAAACGGTGGTCGAGGTGTTGCCTGCCTGATCGACAACCCACATTTCGACGCATTTTTTGCCGTAAACTCTTTCGCCGGAAGTGCCGTCGTCAAACAAATCAAGCACGAAGGTGGTGCCGTTGCTGTACGAAACGGAGTACTCTTTGCCGCCGCCGTTTAAGGAACCGCCCTCATAGGCATAGACTTTGTAGCAATATTTGTAATCGTAAACGTAAGGGCTGTTTGTATCTGCGCCCTCGATGGCCATATAAGGCACTACGCCCCACGGATAGACGTACGGCAAAGCGTCCGCTTTTGTGCTGCCCGTGCCGTCGGCGAATTTGATTTCGGAAGAATAAGCCAGCAAACCGTTCGCAATCGGAGGAAATTCAGGAGCGGTGCTGTCGATTTTTATTGTTGCGGAAACGATGTTGCTGGTCAACCCTGCGCCGGAAACCGCCCAGAAGTAAACGGTTTCGTCCATGTTTTCGCTGAAGTTTTTGCTGCCCGTTTTGACGGTTTGCTCGGCGCCGTTGCCGATGCGGTAGTAATACGTTACGCCCGAAATGACGTCGCTCAACACGTTGTATTTGGCGCTCACGGCTTTTCCTTTAACCCATTCGCCCAAATAGTTTTGCGTGCCTGACGTCATGGAAACTTCGATTTGCGGAACCACGTTGTCCGCCACGAATTCGATGCTGCGAGTTTCCGAGGAGCTGAACGCATCCTGATAAACACCGACGTTGCCTGCGGCGTCATAGCATCTTACGGTGATGCGATACTTGCCGTTGGTTATGCCGTTTAAGGTGAAATAGCGCGAATAGGAACCTTTGACCGAGATGTATTTGCTTGTATCGATGGTGGTTTCGGCCGCAAATTCAACCCAGCTGCCGTTCTGCTCTTTTTCGATTTTATATATGTAAGTTACGTCGGTTTGACCTGCTTCTTCCTCTTCGTCGATCTGCCACAGCAAACGGATTCGGTCGGAAGTGTTTGCAACGTAAACGTTGTCGCTGTCGGTTTTTGCGTTTTCGATGACGATGTTAGGGATTTCCGGAGCATCCATATCCATGCCGCCGACGTTGACGTAAACAAACGATTGCAACTCGCCTTGGTCGGTGACGGTAACTTGATAGTTGCCCGATTGATTAATGGTCATCTTCACCGCAATACCACGGTAAACTTCGCTCGATTTGGAACTGTCGAGATAAGCAAACGAAGTTGCTTCGACGTCGCCCCAGCTGAAGCTGTTTTCCTGATCGGCATAAATCACTTGCGCAACGCCGTTTACGGTTACGCTGAGTTCCTTAATACCGCTGAAGTAGTCGTAAACGATAAAGCTTACGGTTTTTGACGTAACGCGCTGTTGCGACAGGAACATGTTGTTCGTTCCGTCGTCGAGAGCGCTTGAAGTGTATTCATGGCACAGAACTTTGCCCTGATTGCCGTGATAATAAGCCCCGTATTTGTATGCTTCTCCGCCGAAGCTGTTGGAGGAATTGAAATATTCTTCGGTGAGCGGCATCAAAGTATCGTAGTTGACGTCGTAGCGAGTGCCTTCCATACCGTCAACATATTTTACGAAGTTGAGTTTGTCGTCTGCTCTGACGTATGCGCCCGAAGTGTTGTTGACCGAATAGGTCGGCATCCACGGAGTGATGGTAGGGGCATTGCCGTCGTTGACCACAAACAGTTCTACAACAACGTTTTTAACTTTAAAGCTGGTTTCGCACCACTTATCCGTGCCAATGCCTAAAAAGCCACCGGTTTCTTCAACGTTGGTGAAACCGTCAACCTTCATGTTGATTACCAAATAATTTTGCGTAAGGTTAAGGTTGCCCCAGCTTGTTGCTTCGGTGCCGGTTGCGGTGGAACCGTTTTTGCTGCCTTCGATACGGGAAGAGTTTGCACCCTTTGCCGTTGCGGCAACGGTATCGTCCGGAGCGAGGGCGTAGCTGCCCATGGTAACGGTCATGCCGGCCTGGTTTTCCACCCCGTCATCGGACGTTTTGCTTTTTGCTTCGTAATCGAAGGTGAGCCTTGCCTTGACGGATGCGTTGGTGAGACCTTGCAACTCCTTAGGTATGGTCATAAAGCCGTAAATTGTTGCGGTGTAACCTGCGGCAAAGGAATTTTCGCCCGTGCCGACGCGGAAATAATCGTTTTGAATGTCGATAACCGGTGCTTCTGCGTTGTCGTCTGTGGACGAAGCGGTACCGGAATTTAAGCCGTAGCCGTAGTTTTTGTAAAAGCCCGACGGCAAAGTGTAGGTGTAAAGATACCCTTCCTGGCCGTCAACCACGTCAGGAACGCCCGTAGGCAATCCGGTAGACGGAAGCTGATAGCTGGCTTTTGTTGCGGCATACGCCGTTGTCGGAACGGTTGCAGCCGAAACCGCAAAACCGCACAACAGCAAAGCAACGGTCAAAAACGACAGCGCTTTTGCTATTTTTTTACTTTTTGTTGTTGCATTCATAGGTTTTCCTCCATTTGAAGCGGCGCGCCGCTTCACCTATAATATAGCCCTAACCGATTGTGGGCGATTTTTTCGTTTGTTGCCTCCGCCCGAAGGCGGAAGGCACTAAAATAATTTGTTTAATATACTTTAATAAGCAGTTACTTAAGTTTATCTGTCGACATCCTCTTTTGCCGCAACGATGGCCTTCATGTTGCGATACTGAGCCGCTTTCTTCAGTGCGATGACCATAACGACCGCCGCCGCAACAAAGCCAAGCACGCCAAGCAGAATGTAGATGACGGTGCTGTTAAGGATAGCTTCCTTCACAAACACGTAATAGCCGAGGTCCTGAGTTTCAAACACTACGCTGTCGCCGTTGAAGGTGCATTTCACTTCTTCCAAAATTTCACCCGACGAGTTGACTCGAACCAGTTTGACGTTGGAGCCTGCGATGCCCTCAGGCAGCTGCAAAGTGATGGTAACCGGGCCGCTGAAAGCACTGCTTTCGATTCCGCCGTTAAGCTGCATCAGCCTTGCCACGAAAATGAGTGTTTCGTCCGACGTGAGTTGACTTCCTTCGGTGAGAGCTTTCCACAGTGCGTTTGCCCAAGTCGACTCTTCCGCCGCCTCTGCCGACGAATAGTGCGTGTAAACAAGTTCGGTATCGACAGGGATTATGGTAGGGGTTTCGCCGCTTGTGGACGGTGCAACGGTGATTTTGTTTATCGTGCCGCCGGTAACTTGCGACTGACCGATTGTAAGCATACCCGTAAGGCCGCTGCCGGTAGTACGTTTGATAACGTAGTTGCCTTCCTTGCCTCCGACGAGGATGAAGCCGTATTCATAAGTGCCGACGTCCGAAGGAGCCGTGCCCGACTGCGATGCATCAGGATAATTCGAATCGTAAACGATTTGATAATCGTTGTCGCCGTACTTATAGCGAACCGCAACGTAAACGCCTTGGTCGGCCAGTTTTTCTCTGTTGGCCACGGAATATTGGACAGCCTTTGCCTTTCCGTCGTAAACGAATTGATCCGATTCAACCGAAACGCTTACCGTTGCCGTGTTGATTGTGAAAGTACGTTCAGCACTCTTTGCCGAGTTGTAGTTGTTGCTTGCCTCTCCGTCGAATTCCGCCCAAACGGTGTAAGTTCCGGCATTGGTCGGAGCATCTTTGGTGGCGTGAGCGTTGGCCTTTGTCTTGTCGCGGTACCAAACCGTTACGTCAAGCCCCGAAAGACCGACCACTCTGCCCGATACTGCGTGCGGTTGTCCGTCGTAAGTCACGCTGTCGTAGCCGTAAACTTCAACGTTGATGTCCGCCTTGCCTATCTTCAGAACGCCGAACAGCTGCTGGCTGGTGCTTCCTTCGTAGCTTACCACTGCTTTGACGTAGTAGGTTCCGACTTCGACCGCCGCCGACAAAGGTTCTTCACCGTCGGTGCCGTACGAATCGTTGGTGTAAACAAAGTATTCGACCTTGTAGTCAACGTTGGTGGTGACAACCTCCATGCTGACTGCCATGCCGTAGTTGTATTTTGCGGTTTTGACGTAGACGCCCTTTTCGTAAACGGCATCTTTCCATTCGCTGCCTTCAACCTGACTTTGCGATACGGTAACCTTCGCCGAAGTGCCGTAGACAAATTCATAGTTGGTTGCGTCGCCGCCGGAAATGACGATGGCGTATTCGCCCACGTCGCTGTGGCGGTTGGCTTCGGTGGTAGCCTTCGGAACTTCTTTCAAAACGCTCAAACCGTCGCTGTTTTTCCAGCCCGAATAAGTAAGTTCAGGCAAAATCACCTCGTTGCCCTTTATGACGTTGACGTTTGCCGACTCGACGTAAAGTTTGGCTTTGGTGATACGCACCGTACCCGGCCTCGTGTTGAAGGTGAAGCTTTGGTTGTCGGAGTAGCTGAGGTCGATGGACGCCGAACCGACGGAAGTACGGGCATTTTGTTCGCAAGTAACAATTGTTTTTGCGATGTTTGCAATCTTTTTGTATTCAGCCGAAGTGCTTTCCAGCCTTACTCCGTTGACGGTGTAGTCGACGCCGACCTTGGATACGTCAAACACGTTGCCGTATTCGACGGTATGGTTGGTGCCTGCAACGGCAATTTCGACTTCGGCAGGTTTGATCCTTGCGCCGCAGTAAATCACGTTGGTTCCGTTGAGAACGTAGTTGTGATTGATGCGATTGTCGCTGTAAATGCCTTCGACCACAAATTCACAGCTTATGTTGTTGCCTACTACCACTGCCATATAGCGTGCCGAGCTGAATTTGATCTCAATCGTTTCGCCGCCCGGCAAAGTTTCGTACTTAACGCTGTAGTTGTTGCCGTCGATGTCCATCGGTGCGGACGGATCGCGATCGAGGAAGGCAAGTTCGTAAACTATCGGGGTTATTTTGATGTTGTCTTTTCCGAAACCGAGAACGTAAGGCAAAATCACCGCGCTGTCCTCGAGTTCGATGCTGTCTACCGCATTTGTGTCGGAATAGAGGCTGTAGTTGCGATTGCTCGAATCGGTCAAGCGAGCCTTTGCGGTTATCTTAACGTTGCCGTAAACACCGTCGGATACGTAAGCAACGTCGGCACTTACAAACGCATAGTCGTAAACTTCAAGTGCCACAATGTCGCCGCCGTAAACGCCTTCGATGGTTGCCTTGCGGAAGGTGGCCGCCGTGGTGCCGTCATAGTTTTTGTCGTCAAAAACAACTTCCTTGACGGTTATCTGTGCAGGTTTTATGGTGCCCGACATAAGCATGCCGATGGTTTCGGACAAAACGTAGTTGGAAGCCTTCTCGCCTTCAAGCCCCACGATGTTGACGTATGCGGTGCTGTCGCCGGCGTCGCTGGTTGTCCAAACTACGGTGGATTTCGGAGCCACAAGGCCCTTGTCGCTTTCGACCACGCCTCTTACCGCGTTTGCGATAAAGCTGATGGAACCGTCGGTGGTTTTGTCGTAATACTTGTCGTTAAGCACGATGCCGTCGGCATCGATTTCGATTTGTTTAGGCAAAACGGTTGCTTCGGTGTAATACTTGCCGTCCGTTACGCCGGAAATGACGTAGTTCGATACGTTGTATATAGGTTTTGCCGCCAAATCCGGATCGGATGTAATCTTGTCAGACTGAACCAGTTCGATGCCCGAAACGACAACTCGTTTAGCCACCACGTTGCCGCGGCTGTCAACGCTTACGTTGCCCGTTCCGTCGGCAAACAAAGCCTGAACGTTTCTGTTCCACACGAAATATACGTCAGGGTTGAAGCCGATGCTGCCGTCGGCGCCCCAAACGAGCGCGGACGAATCGATACCGATTGTGTTTGCGTCCTGACCGATGTAGCTGCGTCCCTGTTCGAGGGTGATTTCGAGAGCCAATTCTCTCGGTTTAACGTTGACGTCGCAGGTCAATTCGTTGCCGATAAACGAATCGTTGGCTTGAGCGTCGAGAACGTAGTTGCCGTAGGAGCCAACCGTCCTGAGTCCCGAAACGGTGAACGTTGCCGTCCTGAGTCCGACGTTGACGTCGTCCAACGTGCCGCTTGCGTCGAGATACACGACGTCGCCTGCCACGATATCTTTACCTTCAACAAAGTAGGTGTTGAATTTGAGGTAATTGAGGTCTGCCTTGCCGTCAAACACGATGTCGCCAACCTTTATGGAGCCGATGACAAGTTCACGTTTGGCAATTTCCAATCCGCTTGTTTCGACAACAAAGGACACCTTGTCTTTGTCGGAAGAAATTCTCTTAACCGAGCCGCTTTCGACAAATTCGACGTTGTTTGCCCAGTTTGTAAGCGCAACGGACACCGTCAACGTAGCCGTTACGTCGGTGCCTGCGTTTTTGTCGTTATAAGTGCCGTGAATGCTGATTTTGACGCCGCTGTTTCTGAAGATTTCAGGAATGCAGGTGTCTGCGCCCGTTATAGCTTCGGTCGGGATAAGGTTGGTGCCGTCGTAAACTTTGCCTGCAACCGAAACGTTGAAGGTTGTATCGTTGACTGCCCAAACGTACTTGGAAATCACAACGCCGCCAACGGTCAGCGAGTCGCCGTCAAGCGACAGGCTGTAGTAAGCTGAATCCTCGCCTTGAAGTTTGATGTTGGTGAAGGTTACCGTCCGCACACCGCTGTCTGCGCTGTCGAAACTTGCGTCTGCGGTAACGTAAACGTCGTCGGTGCCCACAACAAAAGCGGAAATATCAACGGTGCCCGCCGCATTTGCGGTGCCGTCGTAAGTTTTGTCGGAAGCATAAACGTTGTCCTCTGTTACGGCCACTTCTTTCTTGCCGATGACGTAACGGAAGCCGTCCGTGTCGAACACTACGTCGTAGTTTGCCGCGGCAAAACCTTTTGCCTCTATTTCGGTGTAAACACCCGGGACAGGAACGGCATACGGAGTTTTCAACGTAGCGGTGCCTACGGTAAGCACGCTTTCGTCGTCGCCTGCAACAAAGCCCTCTGCTTCGTACGAAACGGAAGGTCTAAGCACGCCGTAAGTTGCCGTGCCGCCGATAAAGCGGATGGTCAAAGGAGCCTTGTTTACAGTGTAAACCACATCCGCGTCGTCAAGGACGTAGTTTGCGGTAACTTCCGTGCCGTCGCCGTCCAAAACGGTAAATTTGGCAACGGTTAAGGTGTAAGAACCTGCGTCAACCGAATCGAAGCCGTTAAGTTCCACGCTGCCGTTATGGCCGGCCGCCACACCCGTGAGAGTATAATTCAACGCCGTAGGAACGGTATCGCCATAAGTTCTCGAAAGGTCGAGAACGTTTACGCTGACGTGTGCCGCACTGACGGTGAAGTCAAATTTTGCAAAGCCGAAGCAAGCCGGTTCGGTTTCGGTAGCCGCACGTTTGACGTTGACGCTGACCGAGTAGGTTCCGACGTTTTTGATTTCGCTTGCGGTGCCGAGGTTTACGGTGAGTTCGCCGTCTGCAGGAACAAATTCCGCTCCGTCAACGGTGAAAGCAAGCAAATCGGCAACGTTGACGGCAACGCCGTCATAAGCCTTTGTTGCCGAATTTACGGAAACGACAACCACTTTGCCCTTTCCTACAACCAAAACAGTTTCGCCCGTCAAAACGTATTCGGACGGAAGGTTGTTGAACAAAACGGTGAAGAAGCCTTCTGCCGACGGAGTAACGGCGTTGCCGCTCTCGTCCGTGTAAGAAAGCGTGATGCCCGACATATCCGCGCCGCCTTCGACGACGTTTTTGAAGATAAGGCCGATGCTGGTCGGATCCGAAGTGACAGGGTTGGTTTCGAGTTCCTCAACCAAAACGGTTCTGCCGACGGTTGCGGTGATGCTTCTCGGCAAAACTGTGATGCTTGTGAGTTCGGAATAATCGAAGTTGTAGTTTGGCAAAACGGTTTCGAGCGACGTCGCAAAAACTGACGGAACGGTGACAGGCAAAGTGCCCACAACCAAAACTTGCCCGACGTGATAACTCGAAAGCTCCGCAGGAACGGTATCGCCCTCGACAAGTCCGTCAAAGACGAAAGTTGCGGTGAAATCGTCGCCGTAAGTCGCACTGCCTCCGAACTTGACGGAAGCGTCTTTTTTGTCAATTATGTATTTGCCCGATTCCAAATCGACCGTGCCGAGAACGAAGTTTGCGTTTTCAATCACTATGTCGGCCGAAACGTAAGCGTATTCGCCGGCCGCATTGCCCTCTTTGCGGACAACGTTTGAAACGGTGTAGTCGGATTCGGAGATTATCGGCGACGAAGTTGCAACAACGTGTTGAGCCGTCGAGCCGTAAACGGCGTGTACGGTTTGGAAAGCAAAGTTAACGGTTTGCGGATTGATGACTATCTTTTCGGAAACGTCAAACGAAATTGCATAGTTTGCATTGGCCGCCGAACCCGCAACGTCGGTGCTAACGCCCGTTCTGGTTACAGGAAGTGCGGTGTAGCTGCCGGCATCGGTGCCGACAAGGAACATAACGTCCAGCGAATCGAGTTCGTCGCCTGCCGCCAAAGTTCCGTCGGACAAAACGGCATCAGAGTAAACGGTAACGCCGTTGTAAGTCGAGGAAGTCAAAAGCGGTTTCAAGGTGATAGGACGCTTGGTGATTTCAAACAAATCTGCGTCGTTGGCCACGGACACGACGTAGTTTTTGCCGCCGTTGCCGTCGTTAACGCCGATTGCGGACACGTCGTAAGCATATTTGCCGACGTTTTGTCCGTCTGCTCTCTTCAAAACGCTTGCGGCATCCAACGAATCAGTGCCCATAAATCCGCTTGCGGTAAACTTCAAAACGGAAGGATCGGCCTCGCCGTAAACCTTGGATTGTCCCAAATTCGGAACAACCGTCAAGGTTGCCGCAACCACGGAATAGGAAATTTCGACGTCGTTAAACCAAACGTCGGCGTTGTCTTTGTAAGTTAAGGTGAAGGAATAATCCCCCACGTTTCTCTTTTTGAGTGCTTCGAAGTCGCCCGTCGCATAAGCGTACATATCCGAAATTTCGGTGCCGTTTGCGTCGACGAGTGCAGGCAAACGCAGTTCGCCGTTGTAAACCAACTCGGCGGTTTGGACGGTAGGGCTGACGATTTTTCTAAAGCTTGCTTCGAAAGAGATGTCGGAAGGATCGGCGTCGATCACGTTTTTGTAAAGATCCACGCTGAAACCGTCGTTGCCGTCCAAAGTTACGGTGCCGTTGGAGTAGACGGCGGAAAAATCGCTTTGGAAGAATTTGTAGCCGCTTGCCGCAACCACTTTGCCCGTTACGGTGTCGTTACGGGTGTATTTTCTGTCGGCGTTGTTCAAGGTGATTTTGCCGCCCGTTGCGCCGGTGAGGCTGTTGACGGAAGCGTCTGCCCCGACAACGTAGACGTTGGCATCGGCCAAAAAGTCAATCACGAGGTCGTTTTCGCTTCTGTTGCCCGCCTGGTCGACGGTGTAAACGGTGATGGTACGTTTGCCACCCAAAGCGCTTCCCGCAAAATCGAAGGTCAGGCGGTTGTCAACCGCTTGAAGCGCATATTCGTCGCCGCCGACGTAAGTGCCGTCGCGTTCGGTTATGGTGTAGTACATCATAATGCCGTCGCCCGAACCGATTCTGTCGTCATCGAAATCGAACCTGACAGACATGGTCCAAGCATCGGTGTACCAATTGTAGCCTGCCGAAACAAGATACGGATCGAATTCCGTAATGGTCGGAAGCAGCGGAGCCTTTTTGTCGATATTGACGTTGTAAGCGACGTCACCCACGACAAATTCCTGTCCGGTGCCTTTTACCGCTTTAAAGGTGTAAACGCACGAGGTTTGGCCGCCGTCTTCGACAGCTATGGTCAACACGTCGCCTTCCTTTATGGTGTTGGCGTCGTTCCAAGTTGCGCCGCCGTCCGTCGAATACATAAACACGGTGCCGCTGGTGGTTGATTTAAGTTTGTGAACGGTGATGGAAACGTTCTGATTAACCCACTCGCCGTCGGAGTAAACCTTTCCGTCCGCGGTGGTTGCCCTGATGTTTGCAACAGGTTCGTCCTTGTCTATTTTAAGGTTGTATACGGCAGTTTCGGCGCTGCAGTTGCCTGCTCCGTCGATAGCCACGGCTTTGACCTTGTAGTAGCCACTGCCCTTAGGGAAAGCAAAGGACAGTTTGCCGTCTTTAACGTCTGCGCCCTTGACCTCGGTGGTCGTTTTGCTGCTGCGTTTTAAGGTGAAGGTGCTTTCGTCGATATCGTCAAAACCGACTGCGCTGTATGCGTATTGATAAAGGTAAATAACATCGTTTTCGACAGAGGAGGAAACGTCGAAAAGGTCGATTGCATCGTCGGTAACGTACCACTTAGAGGTATCTCCGACAAAAACAGGAGTGGACGGCGTATCCGTATCGATACCCGTCAAAGTGAGGTTCCAAACAAGCGCGTCGCCTTTAAGATTGTAAAATCTGACAACCGCCGCCGTGTTTTTGACAAACGTCCAGTTGAAGTTTACCGTGGTGGCGGTATCTCCCCAGGTGTTTGTGGAATAAGAAGACAAATAGCCTTCGCTTATTGCTTCGGCAAGCGTCTTTTCGGCACCGCCGTCAAAAGCAAACGTGATTTTTTCGGTAAGCGTGCCGCCCGAAACAACCGAGCCCATACCCGTAAGACACATAACTGCGCCCTTGACGGTTACGCCGTCGGCAGTTTTACCGCCAAAAACGGTGTTTGCCAAAACCGCACTGCCGTTGGTCGGAACGTACATGTTTGCCGAAACGGTTTCCTTGGTGTCGGAAGTTACAAAACCGTACGGAGTGTTGGCACCCTTTGCCGTCAACGAAATTGCCGAAAGGTTGCCAAAGGTGTTGCCTGCAACGTCCTGTCCGTTGTACGAAACCGGTTCGCCCAGTTTTGACTTGTCAACCGTAAAAGTAACCGATATGTTGGAGAAGGTAGCCGTCTTATTGCTTAAAGTACTCTTCTTCGTCTGAAGGTTTACGGCAAAATATTTCGAGCCGGTCGGCACGGTGATTGTTGCGTATGTACCGCTGCTTGCGTTAAGGCCTTTGCCCGAAGCAAATTGATAAGTCGAATCGTCCCTGATTCTTTGAAATGCGGAATTCGCATCGGTATCGTCGTCCGTAGATGAAATTTCGGCCAAAGCGAGAATATCGTCAGTGTTGAAGTAGCCCTTTATCAGCATTTCGGAAATTTGACTGTCTCCCGAAGTGGATGCCTTGACCTGAACCTGAAGCGCACCTGCGTCGATAAGCGGTTGCAAAGCGCTGTCAAACGAGAAATACGTTATTGTCATCGTTTTATAGTTCACGGCAGCGCTCTCATGTTTCACTTTCACGCTACCGTCGTCATTGTACGTTATGCTTGCGTCGTTGCCATGGAAAAACGTTGCCTTTTGTGACAAATTGCTGTCGTAATTGACGGTGTAGCCGCTGTTCCAATCGATTGCGGAAGAAAACTTAAGGTTCATTATTCTACCGCTAGTTTCCATCGTGGAAACAGAAGCCGGACTCTGAGCAACGGTCAGCGTCTGAGCCGAGGCCACGTTCGGGCATGCAAAAGATGCGGAAATCGCGCCGACGCACAAAAGCGCCACGGCGACGATAGCCGTCAATCTGAGCAAAGTACCCATGCGTTTTTGATTTTTCATACTTATCCTCCCCTAAGGCTTTCGCCTCGTGTATGCACGTTATAATAGAATACTAAAATAAATTTTTAATAAAATTTAGTTTACACAATATTCCATCATACGTCAATTATACATCACTAAAACGGCGCCTGTCAACACCTTTGTCATTTTTGCGGCCAAAAAATGGTGGAATTTTGTGCCAAATATCGCTTTCGGAAAGGGGCCTCGGCGTTTTGCGCCAAAAACCCGTCACGCCTTCTCTGCCCGTGCCTTACCGCTCTCTCAAAAAACATTGCCGCAAATTAATAGCGTCAAAAAACCCCTCGCGTTGCGAGGGGTTCAAAAAGCTTTTTGAAGCTAAGTTTTATCTTGAAATTTTCATGTTGCAGACAACCAAATTCGAGCCTTTCGTGAAGCAGTCGGAAGGTGCGCCCACAAAGTCGCTTCCGAACAAATCGAAGATATTGCCCGACACGCCGAACTCGGGAAGTTTGCCCACCAAACGTCCGTCTTCAACCAAATAAGCAAGCTGAACAGGCGATGCGAATTCGCCTTCGTTGGTGGTGTCGCCGCCGCTCATCATGCTGACGTAGATGGCTTTTTGGCCGTTCAAAAGCTGTTTTAAGGTCTTGTCCGAAGGTTTTGGAACCAACGAGGCACTTCCCAAAACGGGAACGTCGTCGTGGCCGCCGCCTGCGCAAGCGGTGTTTTGCACTCCGAACGTTGCGGCCGTCTTTTTGTCGGCCATACCTGTTTTTATCACGCCGTTTTCGATATAATCGAACCTATCGTTTTCCAGAGTGCTGCCTTCGCTGTCGAAGAAAACGTCCGCCGTAGTCAAGGCCAAATCCGAACCCAAGGTAAAATCTTCCGAAAAGGCCTTTTTGCCTATCTTGTCAGCAAACAAACTTGCGCCGTGTCCCAGCTGTTTTCCGTCAAGTGCTTCGGCAATTTTGCCGCCCAGCACCTGAAAATCGGCGATAACCGGAAGTTTCTCGCCTTCGGGCAGTTCGACAGGACGTGTGAACGACGAAAGCTCGCCGTCAAACGACGCAACTATTTCGTCCACGTCGAATTTGCGCCCCACCGACGACAATCCGCCGTCGAAAACCGCCACGCTGTCACGGTGTTTGTAAATGATGCTGACAACGTAATAGCCGTCGACGTCCGTATAATCCAAACCGGCATCGTTTTTCAGCGAACATTCACGTTCGGCCCATTTGATTTTGTTTGAAAAAACAAATTCGGGATGCGCCGCCGTCAGCTTTTTAAGAAGCTCGTCGCCGAAATCGGCAATCTGCTTGTCGGTGTAGCGTTCTTCAACCGCACTGCGATGGCGGACTTTGTTTTTTTCGGGTTCAAACTTGTACTCTATCTTTTTTGCAAGATTTTTTTCGGCCGCCTCAAAAAGTGCTTCCGTCGGCTCGCCGAGTGTGCCGGCTATGCCGATATATTCGCCGTCGTAAACCCTTGCGCCGCTTTTGGTGATGTTCTTAATTCTCACGCTGTCGACTGCGCCTTGCGTTACGTTAAGGCAGATTTCGTGTTTTTTGATTTTATACAGTTCCTTAATCATATTGGCCTCCTTTTACAGCACCGAAATTCCGTTGACTCTCATATAAGGGCCACCGAATCCAACCGGCAACGGCATCTGTTCCATTTTGCCGCATCCGCCCAAAGCGAACGATAAGTACTCGGTTTTGTTGCTTAAACCGTCGATTTGGCTAAGTGTGCGCATTACGTTGCCCGAAATTACGGACACCTTGACGGGCTCGGCAATCTTGCCGTCGCGGATCATATACGCCTTTGTCGGGGCAATGGTGAAAGTGCTCATTCCGCTTCCGTGCGAAATGCTCTTGATATAAATTCCAAGCTTAACTCCCTCAAACAATTCCTCCACGGTGTTGCTGCCCGGCAGGATGAACGTGTTGGTCATACGCACGATAGGTTCATATTCGAAATTGATGGCTCTAGCGTTTCCGGTAAGGCCTTCGTCGAGGGCCGAAGCGGTGTATGCGCTGTGCAATCTGCCGCTCAAAATGCCGTCTTTTATAATGTAATTGTACTTCGCTTTGGTGCCTTCGTCGTCATACGGAACAAAGCCGCTTCCCTCGTAAATGCCGGTGTCGACAATGCTCAAAATGTCGCTGCCCACTCGACTGCCCAACGCCCATTCTTTTATCATGGTTTCGTCGCCGATCATAAAGTCCGCTTCGCTTTTGTGACCGAAACTTTCGTGCGTGAAAACGCCCGTTGCTTCCGGCGCGAGAACGCAAGTATATTCGCCCTTTTCAACAGGAACGGCCTTTTCGGCATAGTCGACGGTGTCGTTTATTTCGTCGATGATTTTGCCGCCGAGGTTTTTAAGCTCGTCAAAGCAAACGCCCGTTTTGTCGCATCTGAACGATTGCGGCAATCCGCCCACAACCAACATTCCCGCCGCCACTATGGCGCAAGTCTGATAATCGAATTTGATGTCGGTTCCCTTGCTGGACACGATGTGCTTTTCGGTGTGATTGTCGACGTAAAACAGCCTCGACATAGGCATTTTGTCGCATTTTAATTCCGGAAGATAGGTTTCGCAAAGGGCAATTTTTTCCTGCTCGGAAATTTTCGACACGTCCGTGTCTTTGAATCTGAAATCCTCGCCGACGTTCACTTCAAAACGTTTGACGGTTTCGTTTTCGTCGATTGCATCGTTAGGTGCGGCCATTTTTGCGAGGTTGTCTATTTCGCTCTGCACCGCATCGAGATCGCTTGTTGCGGCATAAAACCAACGCTTGCCGTCATACACCCTGACAAACGCACCTTTATCGGTTTTGCACTTGTTTTGAATCATCTGAAAATTCTCGTACACGATGCGAGTCGAAAATACGCTTTCGATTCTCACGTCCGTGTAAAGACCTTTTGGAAATTTGTACATTTATGCCTCCTGTTTGTTGTTGTAAGATAAAACGTCGTAATTGACCGTGGTGTAAAACATCCGTTCTATTTCGGCAGGGTCGGACGTTTGCCCCAAAATCCACATAAGCTTTGTGAGTGCGCATTCCTGAGTCATGTCAAACGCTTCCAAAAAACCCAGTTCGGCTTTCGCCTCGGTCCCCACTTTGTAAACACTCATGTCGCTGCCTTCCGACTGCACCTGTGTGCTCATTATGCACAGCTTGCCCTGCTTGCGCCACTTTTTGATTATTTCGTAAAAATCGTAGTAGCCCCCGACAGGAATTCCGCCCGTCCCGTAACTGGACACTACAACCGCATCGTTGTAGAAAAAGTAGCTGTCCAAAATTTCGCTTTGCATGCCCGGCGTAAGTTTGACAAGCCCAACTTTTGGGTTTAATTTGTCGTAAAAACACGGTTTAAGTGCCTTTTCGGGCTTTATATACTGTATAACCTTTCCGTCGCGAATGGTCGCCAGAACCGGAAAATCGATGCTTGAAAATGCGTCGTAACTTTTGGTTCGTATCTTTTTTGCGCGAGTTCCGGCAATGACTTTCCCGTCAAAAACCAGCGTTACGTCGGCAGCGTACGCCGACGAAGCATACACGAACGCATCCGTCAAATTGGCTTTGGCATCCGTTTCCTCTTTGTTTATAGGACGCTGACTGCCCGTTATCACTACGGGCTTCGGGGAGTGTTGAATCATATAACTCAAAACCCCTGCGGTGTACGCCATAGTATCCGTTCCGTGGCATATCACAAACCCGTCGTAGCGGTCGTAATTGTTCTTAACCGCCGACGCGATGGTTATCCAGGCGTCGGGACTCATATTGGTGCTGTCGATGTTCATAACCTGAAGGGTGTCGACGTCGCACACGGCTCGCACTTTCGGAACGTATTTCAGCAATTCCTCCGGCGAAAGAAGCGGCGTCAAACCGTTTCCGTCCTCGACGGAAGCAATGGTACCTCCGGTGGTTATCATCAAAATTCTTTTCATAAGGGCCATCCTTAAATTTATTCCATAGTTTTGCGGTCGGCAAAAAAGTTTTTGCACCGCCTGCGGTTTTATCTAAATCGCAAACACGGGCGAAAAGCCCTTGCAAACAAGCCTTCCGCTTGCATTATAGCAGACCTTGCCGCCACAAACAAGCAACCTGCGGTTGCATTGCCGCAATGCTAAGTTGCGGCCTACAATTTGCGGTTGCTTTTTTTAATTTTATACTACCGCATTATAAAAATCAAGATATTTAAAAAAATTTGCTCGCTTTTTTTGCAAAGCCGTTGCGCGGCGCTAAAATATGTGGCACAATAAAGAAAACAACAGGAGGCAATCATGAAAAAAACCGTTATTATACTTATTGCCGTTATACTCGTTTTGAGCCTTTCGGGTTGCGGAAACGACGGCAACCCTTCCCCAAAACCCGAGCCGGATGGTGACTATATCCCCGATCCGAGCCTCGTTTACACGGCCGAATTTGTCGCTTCGTGCGAACAGACGTCCGACGAATACGACGATTTTTACCAAAATGCCGACTTCCATTGCGCCATACCGGGACTTAAACAAAAATTCATTCCGCAGGGCGTGGCTTACGACGAATTCACCTCCCAAACCTACATAACGGGCTACTTTGACGACAATCAAAACTCTGTAATTTTCGTTATGGACAAAAACGGCAACTTCGTCAAGGAAATCATCCTTTCCCTGTCCGATTCCGAAGCTTACACCGGCCACTCGGGCGGCATAGCCGTCACCGAAAAGCACGTTTTTGTGTCCAACGGCAAAAAACTGTACCACCTTTCAAAGCAAGCGATAACGTCAGGGGGCGCGCACTTAGAGCTTTCGTTTGACGGTTATGCCCGTGTGGACGTCAACGCCAGCTACGTCTCCTATTCCGACGGCAAGCTTTTTGTCGGTGAATTCGAATATGCTAAAAACAGCTACGTCACCGATATGTCTCATCACGTTTTGACCGCCGACGACGACTTGAACACTGCCCTGACACTTATGTTGGATGTTGACGAAAACAGCACTTTTGGCATTAAAAACGTCTCGTCAAGCGGCGATTGGGCAGTTCCGAGTCTCGCTTTCAGCCACACCGAACGCATTCAGGGCTTTGATTACGACGCCAAAAACAACCTTGCCGTTCTCTCGCAAAGTTACGGCCGCAAAAACGACAGCACCCTGTTTTTGCACACTGTCGTCGCCGATGCTTTCGAAAGAACCATAGAACTTTCTCAAGGCACCGTAAAACTTGTGATATTGGACCAAAGCAACCTCACAAAAACCGTTGTCTGCCCTCCTATGACCGAAGACGTGGACGTCTGCAACGGGCGAATTTACATCTGTTTCGAATCGGCCGCCTACAAATATTACGAGGGAGCTAACCTCTTTAACAAGGCGATAAATCCGATAGACAGTATTTTCTACTATGTCTTTTAAAATGCCGAAACCGTGAAAAAAATGGAAAAATTTCGAAAAGTTTTTAAAAAATTGTATTTACAAATGCATTTTCGGTATGTTACAATAAATTTAATATGACGGCTAATCGCCAAAAAATAAGGAGGAAATTATTTTGACTGATTCCAAAGCTTTAGCATTCGTAAACTTTTATGCTGCCATGGGAACTCTCGAAACCTACTGCAAACTCGACGCACAGGCAAGAGAATTGGCTAAGCAAAAAAACATCGCCATCCGTTTTAAAATCAAAGACGGACCTGACGGCGTTCTTGCTTTCAAAAACGGTGACGTAACCGCAAGACCTTACAACAAGGGCGATCATTACGACATCGGCCTCAGCTTCCCGAGTTGCGACGACTTCAACAAAATGGTTGCCGGCGGAAAGGCATCCGTTATGCCGACGAAAGGCCTTACGAAAATCAAATTCGTTCTGGACAAACAAAGCCCGTTCAACGTTTTGACCGACAAAATGGCAAAAGTTATGCGTCAGACCACTTTCGCCAACGAAGACGAACTGAAACTGTCCGTACTTCTCACCTTCAGCGCAATGGGTGCCGCAATTGCCGAAATCGGTAATCACGATCCGAAAGGCAAAGTTGCCAACAAACATTGGGCAGACGGCGAAGCGGCAATGATCATCCCGGGCATTGCCGAACAGTACATTTTGAAGAAAAACGGCGTTTTGACCTTCCACCGTGCTCCGTCAACAAATCCGCGCGCAATCTTCAAGTTCCGCGACTTAGCCGTAACCAAAGGCGTTATCGACGGCACTTTGGACGCTATGACTTGCATCGGCACCGGCGACATCGCCATGTCAGGTATGTGCTTTATGTTGGACGACCTCAACAAATGCCTCAACCTGGTTCCGGAATATCTTGCATAATGGAGGAATAAATTATGGAAAAACACCCTATCTATACACATGAAAGATCTCAAGCTGAATTTGCCCGTGCGGTAAAATGCATCCCGGCCGGCGTTTATGGTCACCTCGGTCCTTCCGAAGGCTGCATGATCCCGGTAACCGAATGGCCTCTGTTTGGCGAAAGAGCCAAAGGCAGCGAATTTTGGGACGTTGACGGCAACCGTTACATCGACTATATGTGCGCATACGGCCCGAACGTTTTGGGCTACAACGACGACGACGTCGACGCAGCTGCCCGTGCTCAGTACGAAAAATGCAACTGCACCACTTCTCCGTCCACCGCTATGATCGACTTTGCCGAAACGCTTTGCCGCGTTGCGGATCGCGATTGGGCATTCTTTGCCAAAAACGGCAACGACGTAACTCAGTTTGCAATGATGATCAGCCGTGCCTACACCGGACGTAAAAAACTCATCCTCGTAAAAGGCTACTATCACGGCGTATCTCCTTGGACTCAAAACGAAGCTTGCCCGGGCACCATCCACGAAGACGTTTGCAACAACCTCATGGTAAACTTCAACGATATCGAAGGCCTCAGAAAGGTAGTTCGTGAAAACAAAGGCGAAATCGCCGCTTTCATCGCTACTCCGTACATGCACGGCAACTTCACCGACAACATCGTTCCTGAACCGGGCTATTGGCAAGCAGTCAGAAAGATCTGCGACGAAGAAGGCATCGTTCTTGTCATCGACGACGTAAGATGCGGCTTCCGTCTCGACCTTAGAGGCAGCGACCGTTACTACGGTTTCGACGCCGACCTCATCTGCTTCTGCAAAGCACTTGCAAACGGCTACAACGTAAGCGCACTTTGCGGCAAACAAAAATTCCGCGGCACCGCTTCCAGCATCAGCTACACCGGCAGCTACTGGATGAGCGCGGCTCCGTTTGCGGCAGGCAAAGCTTGCTTGGAAAAAATGGAAAGATTGGGCGGCCCGAAAGTGTTGCTCGAAAAAGGCCAAAAACTTATGGACGGCTTCAAGAGAGTTGCCGACAAATGGGGCTTCAACCTTGTCGTTTCCGGCGAACCGAGCCTGTTCTATTTGAGAGTTGCCGATCCTGATCAAAACTTCTTCCTGCATCAAGAATGGATTTGCGAATGCGTCAAACGCGGCATGTTCCTTGCTTCTCACCACAATCACTTCATCAACTACAGTCTCACCGACGAGCAGATTGAAGAAAGCATCCAGATTGCAGACGAAGCATTCGAAGCAGTCAGAAAGAATCATCCTATCGCTTAACAAAAATCAAAAACGCTTCCCGACAAGGGAAGCGTTTTTTTGTGCAAATTGTTCAAAAAGCGTGTTTATCATTCAATTTTATCTGCGTCGCCGTCTTTTTTGGCGTATTGCTTTTTAGCTTTCGACAAAACCGTCAATGCCAAAACAAGGTCTACTATGCCCCATACGATAAGCAAAATTCCGCTGACCAACAGCAACATATCCAGTATCGCCGCGGCATATCCGGCAACAAGAAGCGCACCGAAAATTATCAAACACAGTATGCCGACAAAATCAATGACGTAAACTTTGATTTTTTTGCCGCTTTTTATAAAATCGTAAAGTCTTATTGCTGCGGCAATCAACATTCCGATACCTGCAATCAGAGCGGCCACGTTAAACAGCAACCAAGCCCCCACTATGACAAATGCGCCGATAAGCATTTCGACTATACCTTCCCAAAGGCGAATGCGACGAACCACCTCGAACACTCCGAGCAAAAATACAAGCGCGCCTATAACCGTAAGCAAAATACGGAAAACGTCCGACTTGAAAATTGCAAACAGCACCCCCACCGCGATAATCACAACAGACGTTATGATGTGATTCGTAAACGCCTGAACCGCTTTTGTTTTGTTCATATTATCATCTCCTATACGGCCTTGCACGGCCAAATTTGTGTTTTTTGTCAGTTGTTATTGTTTTTTACCACCACGTCGTGCGCTCCGCCCTCAACGATGCCGATGCTGCTTACCAAGGTAAGTTTTGCCTTTTGACGAAGCTCGCCGATGGTCAAGGCTCCGCAGTTGCACATTGCGCTTTTTATTTTGTTTGCCGTAACCGTCACGTTGTCGTGAAGTCGTCCGGCATAAGGGACGTAGCTGTCCACGCCTTCGACAAATGCGTGTCCGCCTTTTCCGCCAAGGTCGTAACGTTGCCAATTTCTGGCCCTTGCGCTTCCCTCGCCCCAATATTCTTTCATATACGTTCCGTTGACCAACACTTTTTCCGTCGGACTTTCGTCAAAACGACTGAAATAGCGGCCGAGCATACAAAAATCCGCACCCATAGCCAACGCAAGCGTGATGTGATAATCCAAAACTATGCCGCCGTCCGAGCA
>CAZBVO010000010.1:0-27063 GCA_964495385.1 uncultured Faecalibacterium sp. | reverse complement strand
CCATAGCCAACGCAAGCGTGATGTGATAATCCAAAACTATGCCGCCGTCCGAGCACACAGGCACATATATCCCCGTCTGCTCGAAATAGTCGTCTCTCGCTTTTGCCACGTCGATGACCGCCGTAGCCTGTCCGCGTCCGATGCCTTTGGTTTCGCGAGTGATGCAGATGCTTCCGCCGCCGATACCCACTTTGACGAAATCGGCGCCCGCCTCTGCCAAAAACCTGAAACCTTCGCCGTCAACCACGTTGCCGGCCCCGATTTTCACCGAATCGCCGTAGCGCTCCCTGACAAAATCTATAACCCTCTTTTGCCATTCGGTAAATCCTTCACTGCTGTCGATGCAAAGCACGTCCGCCCCTGCCTCGACGAGTGCAGGTATGCGTTGGGCATAATCTCGAGTGTTTACGCCGGCACCGACCACAAAACGCTTGTCGTCGTCCAAAAGTTCGTTGGGATTTTCCTTGTGTTGGTCGTAATCCTTTCTGAAAACGAAATAACACAGCCTCCCTTCGTCGTCCACGATAGGCAAGGAATTGAGCTTGTGATCCCAAATAATGTCGTTTGCTTCGGTAAGGCTGACGCTGTCGGGAGCGGTTATGAGTTTTTCGAGCGGAGTCATAAATTCGCAAACTTTTTCGTCGCCGCGCATTCTGCTTATGCGATAATCTCTGCTTGTAACTATGCCCAAAAGCTTGCCGTGTGCCGAACCGTCGTCCGTAACCGCAATGGTGCTGTGCCCGAAACGCTCTTTAAGGGCAACCACGTCCGCAACCGTCGCATCCGCCCTAATGTTTGAATCGCTGGTGACGAAGCCCGCTTTGTAGCTTTTTACTTTTCTGACCATTTCGGCTTCGCTTTCGATGGATTGATTGCCGTAAATGAAGCTTACTCCGCCCTCTTTTGCCAACGCAACAGCCATTTTATCGTCCGAAACCGACTGCATAATTGCCGAAACAAGCGGAATGTTAAGTTTTACGGTCGGTTGCTCGCCTTTTTTAAACTTGGCAAGCGGAGTTTCGAGCGAAACTTTTTCGGGAATGCAATTTGCGTCGCTGTAGCCCGGAACGAGCAAATATTCGCTGAAGGTTCTGGACGGTTCGTCAAAAAAAATGGCCATGTTCGTTTCTCCTTAAATCGTATTAAATTTTAACTATTTTATTATTTTTGCAACCCGTTGTAAAGCATTTTGAACAAAAAACCGCTATTTTTTCGTCAAATAGGCAATCTCGGCAAAAAGCGACGGTTTTTTTTGCGGCGTGTCGGCCGAATTAAAACAGTTTAATTGACAATCCGTTCAAGGGTTATTATAATAAATAAGAGGTAGATTATGAAAAACACGTTCAAAACTAAAAAAGGGTTCACTCTCGTCGAACTTATTGTGGTCATTGCAATTATGGCCATTCTTGCCGGCATTTCCGTGCCGAGCGTTTTGAACTACATCAACAACTACAAAAAGGTGGGCGCCAAAAACAACACCGAAAGCATATTCCGCATTGCCGTGGCCGCAATACCTCAATACAACCTTGAAACTAAAGGCGACAACTCTCTTACCAATGCTCAAAGAACAGCCAAGATGGTTGATCAAATAAAGGCTCGGGCATCGTCGTCGGAATACGATATCGAATCGTTTCCTTCAACTTCGGTAGGCAGCCCGTCCGACAAATCCGTCATTTTGGTTGAAGTGGTGGGCAGCAAAGTTTACGTTGCCTTTCTCGGAAAAGGTTGGACGTATTCAGGCAGCAGTCTCAGCAATATAACGATTAAAGATGAGAACGGAAAAGATTGCAAGTTTTGCTACTGTCAAAACATTTGGTAACAATACAAATTTAAAATCCACCGATTTTCGGTGGATTTTTGTTTTTTAATCAGTCCCGCCTATGCCGCTTGCGATAGGTTTTTGAACCTGCGATAAAGCAGGGTGGGTACTTGCTACCGCCGAGCTTCGGTTTTCCTCTCAGCCGTCAGGCAAGGCATAACACCCGTCGACGAACGCGCAATCCCTTTTTATAAGTGTGGCCCAAAACGTTATCGCAGTTATCGAACATCGCAGGACAATTATATTTTACCATATCTCTTCCCTGTTTGCAACCCACGGGATGATTTTTTATATTTTTGGCAAAAAAAGTTAAAAATAAACCAAAAAGTCCCCAAATCTGCTTTATCAATCCAAAAGTTTGTGCTATAATGTTTCTTGCTTAACAAAATAAGCTGGTATGGCTCAGTCGGTAGAGCAGCTGATTCGTAATCAGCAGGTCGGCGGTTCAAGTCCGCCTACCAGCTCCATTAAAAACGTTAGTCTTGATTGAAAAGTCAGGACTATTTTTTTTGCGCTTTCGAGTTTGGTTAAAGCTATTGACAAAACGCAGAACATAGGCTACAATATACTAAACCGGGTTAAGTAATATTGGAGGTTATCGATGGCAACTTATAAAGAAGTGGATTTTGTTTTTAATCATCTGATGCAAAGTCAATCCTTTGAATTGTTGAAATTGTTTAACGACACCAATACCGGCGTCGGTGCGGTTCTTCGCATACTGAAAGAAAGCCCGTCGCCTGTTTCTGCAAGAAAAATAAGCGAAATCATGTGCGTCAGCGAGGCGAGAGTTGCGGTGCTGTTAAGAAAAATGCAGAACCGCGGATATATTTCTAAAGAAAAAGACGGCAACGATGCTCGAATCGTCCCCGTCCGGCTGACACAAAAGGGAGACTTGCAAGCCGAAAGCCTTCACGACGTATTGTGCCACAACATTGCAACGGTCATCGATTCGATGGGATTTGAAAAGATAGAACAATACATCAAGTTGACGGAAGAAATCAACAATACGATTAAAAATCAATTGCCTGCTCCACCCGAAATAAAATAAAAAATTTTACAACAATGCTTAACTCGGTTAAGCAAATTAAAGGAGTATATTATGAAAAAAATTTTTAAGGTCTGGTTGAACGTCTGGCTGTACGTCATAACTTTGATAAGCGGCGTCATAATAGGCATTACCGTTGCAGAGTGGAACGATTGGACGATGCAAACTAAAATATTCGCATTTGCCACCGCTCTTTTGCCCTTACACGTTTTAGAGGAATGGCGATTTCCGGGCGGTTTTCATTATATGTACAACGTTATGGCAAAATCGGAAAAGCCCGACCGTTATCCAATGAACCAATTGTCCGATATGTTCACCAACTTTATAGGCATCGTTTTCGGGGTGGTCGTGCTTTTGGTCGGGGTTAATTCCGTCTTTTTGATTATGCAACTATTTTTGTGTTTTGCCGAGATATTCGGCCATACGAAAGGCGGTATATTTTCCTATAAAAAATTTAAGGGAAACGGCAAAAAAACAATATATAATCCCGGGCTTTTCACCACGGTTTTCGGGTACCTGCCTATAGCGATAGCCATAATCGTTTCTTTTGTAAAGTATACATCTCCTCTTTGGTGGCATTGGCTTGTCGGCCTTGGTTGCGGAATTGTTTTGGGGGCAATTTCACTGAATCTCCCCGAAAAAATAACACAAAACGAAAACACTCCTTACTCATACGATTGGGGTGACGGTTATTTTGAAAAATATATTAAATAGGGGTGTCGTTTGTATCAAAATACTTCGACAAACACATTAAAAAGCAAAGGTTCGACAAAAATGTCGAACCTTTTTCTTTTCGTAAACGTGCAATCTTCCCATCCAAAACATTGCCTTCCCTTGCGACATTCGTCCATAATTGCCACAGGAGGTTTTGTTCCGCCGTCTGCGGCGGTGCACCTTGCCTTCGTTGCCAAAAGCAACAAAAAACTTTCAAACGGTTGATTCGGACATATTGTTTGTAGTATAATGTAGTAAATATCTTAAACAAACCAACTTACGGAGGTAAATATGTCAAAAGCAAAAAAGGCCGTTCTGTGGTCCGGAGTGGGTGTCGTAGGTGTCGTTTTGGTTGTGGCGCTTGTGTTTGTGGGCATCTACGCAACGCGTTTTAGCACGATAAATTCCATCAAAAAGGTCACCTCTTATGAAGACGGATACGATCTTTACACAATGGACATCAACTATGATTACAGCATCGAAGACGTTATTGCATACGGCATCGAAAGCAATCAGGACATGTTCGATGCAATCCTAAAAGAAGCTTTGCCTTTGCTGCCCGTAAAAATGGAAGCTCCGTCCTTTGCGTGTTCTGCTTTTGGAATGACAACCGCCGACGGCAACAACTTAATGGGGCGCAATTACGACTTCAAAAAGAACACTTCCGTAATGCTTGTGCGCTGTTCGCCTAAAAACGGCTACAAATCGATTGCCTTTGCGGCTTTAAACAACGTAAAAGCCGACCAACCGTTGTCCGGCATTTCAAAAAAGCTTGCAACTTTGACGGCACCGTTCATTTGTCTTGACGGCATAAACGAAAAAGGCGTTTCGATAGCGGTGCTTGTCGTAGACAGCGAACCCGTTTTTCAACAAACCGAAAAAGACAACATCTTTACCACTCTCGCCATTCGCTTAGTGCTTGATAGGGCCGCCACAACCGAAGAAGCCATCGAACTTCTGAAAGCATACGATATGTTTGCATCTTCGGGCAAGGATTATCACTTCTATATCAACGATGCGTCCGGCAACGGCAAAGTGGTCGAGTGGGATTGCGAAAGCGAAACTCGCGAAATGGTGGCAACCTCCGTCGACGTCGTAACAAATTTCTACACAATCTATGCCGACAAAGTATTGCCGAACCAAAGGAACGGCATGTACGGCCACGGAAAAGAAAGATATAATGCAATCAAGGACGTGTTGAACGAGCAAGCGGGCAATTACACCTACGACACCGCATGGGATGCACTAAAAGCCGCCGCACAACAGCCGAGCGAAACGGACATCACAAGCAACACGCAATGGTCAATTGTTTTTGACAACACAAACTTTACCGCCGAAATTGCCGTTCGCCGCAACTGGAATGACGTTCACAAATACAGCGTAACGGAAAATGACTGATTGGCGCAAACGTTAAACGTAGGTTCGATGCAAAAGCGTCGAACCTTTTTCTTTCAACAAATGCTTTCACGGTTTTAAATCAGCCGTAAAGCCCCGATTTTGGGCGAAAACTCGAAAAGTATTGACTTTTGGGGAGCAGTTATTTATAATAAAATCACTCAACAAAGGTTAGGTCCGATTTTATGGTGAAGGTAAAAAAAGTTCTCAATCAAAACGTGCTGAAGCTCATTGCCATTTTTGCAATGACGCTTGACCACGTGACTTGGCTTGTCTTCCCTAATTATTCAACCGAGCCACTTGCGATAATATTCCACGTTATCGGTCGCCTTGCCTGCCCTATAATGTGCTATTGCATTGCCGAAGGCTATCATTACACGAGGAACCTAAACAAGTACATAGCGCGCCTGTTTCTGTTTGCGCTTATATCCCACGTACCGTATATGTTGCAGACGGAAATCTATGCAAAATACGGCCCGCTGTGCTTTATTCCGTTTGCCACCGGCGAAGGAATAACTCGGTTTTTGAACCAAGGCAGTGTCATTTGGTCGCTTGCAATCGGGCTTTTGATGCTAAAAGTCAATGACAACAAAAACCTCAAATGGGGCGTAAAACTTTTGATTGTGGTGCTTCTTTGCGCACTCGCCTTCCCTGTGGATTGGAGCTGCATTGCGGCACTTAGCGTGCTTGCGATAGGCTCGAACAGAGGCAAACCGCTTAAACAAATTTTGTGGTGCTTTATGTGGGTGTCGCTGTACGTCGTCGTTTACTATTTTTCGCTGTCAAAACCGTACGCCTTCCTGCAATACTGCACCTTCTTGGCGGTCCCTGTAATAATGCTTTACAACGGCAAGCGCGGAAGCAGTCCGAAAGTGAACAAGTTTATGAAGTGGGCATTTTACGTCTATTATCCTCTTCACTTGCTCGTTATCGGTTTGGTGCTGAACGTGTTTTTGGCATAAAGCCGCAAGTTCGGCGATACTCGCACAATATCTAAACGGCAATTTTACGCATCGGGTTCGATAAGCACAATATCGAACCTTTTTCTTTTGGTTTTTTACTGTAATATGTTGTTTTTGTCAAAAGGCAAATTATTTTGCGGGCAAATTTTCACCAAAAACAACTCGTTCGGAAATAACGGTTGCAAAATCGGCCGAGAGCGGCTATAATATTT
This sequence comes from uncultured Faecalibacterium sp., assembly GCA_964495385.1. Taxonomy (GTDB): domain Bacteria; phylum Bacillota; class Clostridia; order Christensenellales; family CAG-917; genus CAG-1138. Next base: position 20,916 of record CAZBVO010000010.1, on the reverse strand, counting down.
ATGATGAATACAATCAATATCTTCATCATAAGGGAGGGAAAAATTGAAAAAACCTATCAAACTGGTTGTGCTTTTGGCACTATTGACGGTGTTTGCGGCCGCTATATTTGTGGCATGCACACCAACGGAAACGGAAAACAAAATTATTGTTCACCGTCTTGACGGCGAACCGGACATCGAGCTCAACAAGGGCGACAAGGAGCCTACGCTGACAAGAGTCGGCTATTATTTTGACGGATTTTACACCGAAGAAACCCTTGAAAACTCCATAAAGTTTACGTCAATCGACTTTAGCAAAAAATCCGTTTGGCACCTTTACGTCAAATGGACCGAATGCACCCACCGTAATTGCACGTGGGAAGTTGCCCGTGAAGTCGGTTGCACGACGGACGGCGAGGAAAACTACGTTTGCGCCACCTGCGGCAAAATAACAAACACCAAAACGATTCCTGCCGGGCACGACGTCAAAAAGCACTATGCACAATCGCCTACCTGCACCGACGATGGCTGGGAAGCTTACGAAACCTGCAAACGCGAAGGCTGCACCTACTCGACTTACGTCGCAATTCCGGCATTGGGACACGATCTCGAATCACACGAGGCCATCGAGCCTAACTGCGAACACGTCGGTTGCGATGCTTACGAAACCTGCAAACGCGTAGGTTGCACCTACTCGACCTACGTCGAAAAACCTATCGCTCACACTTTCGGCGACGACGGCGTTTGCACAAAGTGCGGCTGGTTCGTCTCGGGATTGGAACTTACCCTCAACAGTGACGGCCTCGGCTACTCGGTAACCGGCATCGGCAGCTTTACAGGCACCGATTTGGTTATCCCTGCGGTCGGTCCCGACGCAAAACCGGTTGTCGGAATAAAGAACTTAAACTTAAAGAACGTCGTTTCCGTCACGCTTCCGAGCAGCATTAAAAGTGTCGAAAAATACGCAATCGGAAACGCTGCTTCCCTGAAAAACGTTTACGTGTCCGACCTGGCAAAATTCTGTATGATCGAATTCGGCTCGAGTGACAATCTTCTTAAAGGCGACGTAACTCTTTACGTCAACGGCGAACCGATCACGGATCTTACCGTTCCCGAAACAGTAACAAGAATAGGCTCCTACGCGTTCTACGGCTCGAACACAATCAAATCGCTTACGATAACCGACGGCGTCAGAGTGATAGGCGAAGAGGCTTTTAAATATAGCGCATTGGAAGCAGTCGAAATTGCCGATTGCCTTATCGGCATCGAAGAAGAGGCTTTTGGCGGAACTCCGTGGCTCTCTGCCGAGTATGCAAAAGCCAAAGCAGAGCTTGGCGCAAAATACGTTTATGTCGGAAAAGTTTTGTACAGTTGCATAAGTTCAAGCGACATCAAAGGCGTCATTACCCTGCCGGAGGTCAACGGAATTGCCGCAAACGCATTTAGCGGATGCACCTTAATGAGCAAAATAGAGTTAAACAACCGCCTCAAATATATCGGTTCAAAAGCATTTTACGGTTGCGAAGCCACGGTTACCGGGCTTACCGGCAACAGCGAGTTGGAATATATCGGCGACGACGCCTTTAACAACAAAGACAAAGAAAACACCCGCCTGACAAGTTTCACTTTCGGCTCCTGGATAACTTATATCGGGGACAATGCGTTCAAAAACTGCGCTCTTTCGGGCACCCTTACTCTTCCGTACCGACTGGAATATTTGGGAAAAAACGCATTTGAGGGTTGCAAAAATCTTACGTCCGTAGTCGTAAACGAAAATCTTAAACAAATCGGCGAGTATGCGTTTAAGGATTGTACCGAACTGACCACCGTTGAATGGAATGCCATAGATTGCACCTTGAATGCCGACAGCAACTGGCACGGTCCGTTTGCAGGATGCGAGGACGTCAGCAAGATTCGTATCGGCACAAAGGTCGAAAGCCTGCCAAGTGCTTTGTTCTCCTACCTCACGGGTTTGAAATCGGTCACCATTCCGGCAAACGTCAAAAAAATCGGAGCAAATCTCTTCAAAGGCAGTAGCAAGCTTGAATTGGTTGAATTTAAAGGAACTTCCGCCGAATGGCTCACCGCCGTCGAAGGCGCAACCGATTGGCACTCGGGAACCAAAATTTACTACGTCGACTGCTCGGACGGCAAATGTTACGGAACCTGATTATCATAATCAACACAATTTTGCGGACTCACCGAGTCCGCATTTTTGTTTAAAAAAGCGATAAGCTTAACCCTAAATAACGGTTCAGCATCAAACAGCTTTCACTTAACACCGACACAATAGAGCGGCAAAACCTTTCAAATAGACAGCCGAACGGGGCAAAATCGGCAAAATTTTTTTGCAAACCCCCGACTTAACCCCGTGCCGTTGACAAACCGCCTTTTCTGCTTTATAATTTTTGTATGCTGAAATTGTTTAAGAAAAAACAAAATATTGCCCCTAAAACCGACGATTTCAAATACGCAATCGGTGCGATTTTGACAAAATTCGACATAAAAAGTTTTGACAGTTTGTTGTTTGTCGGCACCGTCAACCAAAGCGCACTATGGTTTTTCGAAAAATCGGGAGTGTGGGCGGACTGCATCTCGGACGGGACAGACAGCGAGCGTGTGCATTACTTAAAACACGCCGACTTAAACTCTCTGCCCTCTTACGAATTTGTCGTTTTTGCAAACGATTTTTCGGCCGTTACAAAGGACGGCGCAGACAAAACTGTTTCATCGCTTCTCACCGAAAACGGGCGGCTGATATTGATTTCAACCGACACTCCTCTGCCCGACAACGTCAAAACTTTGTTGCCGTCCGTGGCGTTCGACGTCGAAACAAGCGGCGAAATCAAGGTTCTGTCCGCAACCAAACGCAAGAATTAATCAAAAAGCAGACCGCAATCGGTCTGCTTTTTAAATGATTAAAACAAGCTTTTACGTATCATTTTTTCAACGATAAACGCCTTGATTTGCAAAGTTTTCGGTTTGGCTTAGTTTTTGTTGCCGTGAATCGGCGCAGGTATGCGGCCGCCTCTGTCGATAAACTTTTGCGCCGACGAACATATTGTCGGCATCACCGGAGCCGTCCCCAAAAGGCCTCCGAACTCGACACTGTCGCCCACGGTTTTGCCTTCGGCAGGTATAATGCGCACGGCCGTAGTTTTGTTGTTGACCATACCGATGGCCGCCTCGTCGGCAATAATTGCGCTGACGGTTTCGGCCGAAGTGTCGCCCGGCACCGCCACCATATCTATACCGACACTGCAAACCGAGGTCATTGCCTCGAGCTTAGAAAGCGTAAGCGTTCCTTTTTCTGCGGCGGCAATCATGCCTTCGTCTTCGCTTACAGGGATAAACGCACCCGACAAACCGCCGATATGCGAGCTGGCCATATTTCCGCCCTTTTTGACCGCATCGTTCAAAAGAGCCAGACAAGCCGTCGTCCCGTGGCCGCCCACGGTTTCCAGCCCCATTTCTTCCAAAATTCTGGCAACGCTGTCGCCTATTGCCGGTGTCGGCGCAAGCGACAAATCGACTATTCCGAATTCTGCGCCCAAAAGTTCGGCCGCTTCTTTTGCGATCAACTGCCCTGCACGGGTTATCTTAAATGCGGTTTTTTTGATGATTTCGGCAAGTTCGGTAACGTTTGCCTCGGGATGTGCCTTAACCGCCTTATACACTACGCCCGGGCCGCTGACTCCGACGTTTACGACGGCATCTCCCTCGCCCGAACCGTGAAATGCGCCTGCCATAAACGGATTGTCCTCAACGGCATTACAAAAGGCCACGAATTTTGCACAGCCCATACTGCCGTTGTCGCGTGTAAGATATGCGGCACGTTTTATTATTTGCCCCAAAAGTTTGACTGCATCCATATTTATGCCGGCCCTTGTCGAGCCTACGTTGACGGACGAACACAGCCTGTCGGTAGAAGCCAAAACCTCGGGGATGCTTTCGATGAAACTTCTGTCGGCAGCGGTCATGCTTTTGTGCACAAGCGCCGTCCAGCCGCCCAAAAAGTCGACTCCGACTTCCTTTGCCGCCCTGTCGAGTGCTTTTGCCAACACGATCTCTTCGCCCTTAAAATTTTGCGTCAAAAAGCTTGCCGGCGTAATGGATATGCGCTTGTTTACGATAGGTATGCCGTACTTTAGTTGCAAATCTTCGGCAACGCCCACTATGCCGCCGGCTTTGCGACAAATGTGGTCGTAACAGGCATCGGCGGTTTTTTGAGCCGACTCGCGAATGCAACCCATAAGATTGAGCCCCAAAGTTATGGTCCTCACGTCAAAATGTTCCTCTCGAACCATATTGACGGTTTCGATTATTTCTCCGAAATTAAGCATACTTCACCTAAATTTTGTGCATGGCGTTGAAAACGTCCTCGTGCATAACTCTTATCTCGATGCCCAGTTTTTGACCGACGGTTTCTGCCTCGGCGTGCAAAGTTTTCATATCCGCACCGTTGTCGCCCGTGTCTACAAACATCACCATAGTAAAAATGTTTTGAACTATAGTTTGAGAAATGTCCAGCACGTTGATGTTGTGTTTTTTAAGCATAGTGCCTATTTCGGCAATGATGCCCGAATTGTCCCGCCCCAAAGCGGTTATAACGCATTTCATAGCATTCTCCGTAAAAAAGATTTGATATAAATATATTATACCTGAATATAAAAATAAGTAAATTGTTTTTCAAAACATTTTCAAAGGTTTTTTCATATATGCGCATTTGCCGATATGATTTTCTCTGCACTTTTTGACAAATGCTCCGCCCCTCATCTGCCCATATGCCCGTATCGATATGTGCGCTTATGCACAAATTCGGCACTGCGCTTCTGCCCCCAAACGCACGTCCGAAAAGTTTAAACCACGTGCCGAATTGCCCAAAACCGATTTTTATCATACAAATCGGCAGATATAAACCGCGTTTTATAAAAAACGCACCGATTGCGCAAGCTTTTGACAAACAATTTTTGACAAACAAAAAGGCCAACGTAAACCGTTGGCCTTCGATGTATATTCGTTGAGGTAATTATTTGTTTTCAGCTTCTTCGCGTTTCTTGGCGTCTTCGATGATCTTGGTTGCTTCGGAAGAAGGAACTTCTTCGTAGCGAGCAAGTTTCATGGTGAAGTAGCCGCGTCCCTGAGTCATGGAACGGAGATCGGTTGCGTATTTTGCAAGTTCTGCCTGCGGAGCTTCGGCCGTGATGACCTGTTTGCCGCCGACGTTGTCGGTGCCGAGAATACGGCCGCGACGCTTGTTCATATCGCCCATAATGTCGCCGAGGTAGCTGTCAGGAACAACAACCCTGATTTCCATAACAGGTTCGAGGAAGCAAGGGCTTGCCTTGCTGCAGCCTTCTGCGTATGCGAGTTTTGCAGCGGTGATAAATGCGATTTCCTTACTGTCGACCGGGTGATATTTTCCGTCGAAGAGGGTGCATTTGAGGTTGACCATCGGGTAGCCTGCCAAAACGCCTTTTTTGATTGCTTCTCTGAGGCCTTTTTCGACTGCAGGGATAAATTGACGAGGCACTGCGCCGCCGACTACTGCGTCAACGAATTCAAATTCGCCGCCTTCGGCACCCGGCTCGAAGCGTACGGAGCACTGACCGAACTGACCTGCGCCGCCCGATTGTTTTTTATGTTTGCCTTCGGCTTCCACGCACTTTCTGATGGTTTCGCGATAAGCGATGCGAGGCTCGCGAAGTTCTGCTTCGCAACCGAATTTGTTTTTAAGTTTTTTGTTGAGGATTTCAAGGTGCGGGCCGCCGATACCGCTGAGCAACATTTCGTTGGTTTCAGGGTTCTTGGTGACGGCGAAGCTGATGTCTTCGTCCTTCAACTTGTTGAGGCCTGCAAAGATCTTGTCTTCTTCGCCGGTCTTTTTAGCGTAAATTGCCATGCTGTAAACAGCTTCCGGAACAACGATAGGAGGCATTTCGACAGAGATACCGTCGCCGCAAAGAGTGTTGCCGGTGGTTACGCTGTCCATTTTTGCAAATGCGCCGATGTCGCCTGCAACGACGGTGTCGGTGCCTTCCTGCTTTTTGCCTTGCAAGAAGTACATGTTGCTGGCCTTTTCGGACGAATCCTTGGTGACGTTGGTCAAAGCGGTGCCGGAAGTCAAGGTGCCTTCAACCATTTTGAAGATGTTCAATTTGCCGAAGAACGGATCGACGATGGTTTTGAACACTTGGCATACCACAGGAGCATCTGCGTTTGCCTTCAAAACGGTGCCGTCAACTGCCTTTCTGTCGTGCATTGTCGGGTTAGGCATATATTTGATAACGGCATCCATAAGACGGGTTACGCCAACGTTTGCGGTTGCGCTTCCGCCGAATGCGATGATGGCTTTGTCGGTCATAACCGCAACTTTGATACCTTCGGCAACTTCTTCTGCACTGAGGGTGCCTTCGTCGAAGTATTTCACCATGAGATCGTCGTCGGTTTCGGCAGCGATTTCAACCATTTCGTTTCTGGCTTCTTCGATGGTATCTTTGTATTTTGCAGGGATTTCGATTTCTGCGCCCTTAAGGTCGTATGCCTTGTTTTCGAGAACGTTGATGGAACCAACCATGTTCAAACCGTCCATGATAGGCATTTCGACGATGACTACGTTTGGATATTTTTCGCGGATTGCGTTTACGGTGTCCACGAAGCTGCTGTTTTCCTTGTTGACGCCGTTGACGAACAACATGGTAGGAATTTGGCGAGCCTTAACCATTTCAAGCATCTTTTCGGTGCCGACGGTCATGCTGCCGGATGCACTGGTAACCACGATTGCGCCGTCGGTAACGTGCAATGCGCTGACAACCTCGCCCTCAAAATCGAAGAATCCCGGGGTGTCGATTACGTTGATTTTGTGATTTTTCCAGTTAGCATAGCCGATGCCCATGCTGATGGAAATTTTTCTGGCAACTTCTTCTTGGTCGAAGTCCATCGTGCTGTTGCCGTTGTCAACTTTGCCGAGTCTGTCAATAGACTTTGCGTTAAACAAAATGGCTTCGGCAAGGGAGGTTTTGCCTTCGCCGCCGTGGCCGATAAGCGCTATGTTGCGAATGTTTTCTGTTGTAACTTTGCTCATAAATTACCTCATTTCTTGTTTTTGACTGCCTTATATAAATAAGTACCTTACAATTCTACAATAAAATTCAGCGTATGTCAAGAAAATTTCAAAACACCTTACAGCGGAAAAACAAATTGTTTTGCTCACCCTTTAAGCGCCCCGTCGCCGTTGTTTAAGAAAGCTTTATTTTAAGGCCGCAAAAAATATCGCCGATTCGGCAATCGAAAAGCCTTAAAACGTAACGGAAATAATCAAAAAACAACCGCACGCGGCGGTTTTAAAGTTGGTTTTGACCGAAAACCTACATAAGGCACGCAAGCAAATTACGGTATTGCTCGACACGGTTTTCGCCCGAAAAGAAAAACTTCACCCTGTATTCGCCCGAAAAATTTTCGCTTTCGTCCCTAACAAGCCTTAAAGTCCGTGCGGCAACGCCTTCGTTTCCGTCGGTTATGTACACGTACGGGAAGCGTTTTTCAAGCAACGGCCGCAAAAAAACGTAGTGCGTGCAACCCAAAACCAAACTGTCGAACACCCGTCCCGAAAGTGCTTTTTCAACCCGTTCGACAGCCTCGGCAAAATGCTCGGGGCCGCTTTCGATTAAGGCGGCCAAATCGGGCATCGCAACGGTTTGAACCGCGGCCGCCGAGGCAAGTTTTTTGTAGCGCAAACTTCTTGCGGTGGCCTCGGTAACCAAAGCAACGGCATTGCCCCTTGCAAGCTTCACCGCAGGTTCGGTGCCAACTATCTCCCTCCTGAATTTTTTGCGCACGTCGTCAAGCACCGTAACCGTTGCAGTGTTGCAAGCAACCACGCAAATTTCGGCCCCCGACGAAAAAAGCTTTTTCAAACCTTTGTGCACAAAGGCAAAAATTTCGTCCTTGTCCTTGTCACCGTAGCCGCCCGCGCCGTTGTCTGCATAATACAAAATTTGCGCATTTCTCACTTTTTTTAAAATGCACGAAACCGTTGTTAAACCGCCGATTCCGCTGTCTAAAACACCGATTTTTACCATATAGACAAATCCCTCACCTTTTATTTCCAAACGCTTTGTTGATTGCGCAAGCAATTACGGACGAAGCGTTTTCAACCATTTTCCCTATGTTTTTCGGAGTCACCACAATGTCGGTTTTGTCTGCGCCCAAAACGCTTTCGGCAACCGAAAAAACATCCGCCGCGCCGCATTTTGCACCCGACGTTTGCGAAAATGCAAATATGCTCTCCCGAACAATCGACGAAGCGTACAACGCCAGCGGCACTCCTATACCTATCACCGGCACGCCCATGGTTTTTTCCGACAGCTCCCCGACCGAAGCACCCACTCCGCTTCCGGGAACTATCCCTGCGGTGGTCAGCTGAAAACTGTTGTAAAGCCTCCTGGCTTTTGCGGCGGCCAATGCGTCTACTGCTATAATTATGTCCGGGGACACCTTGTTTATGACTGCCGAACAAAGTTCTTCGCTTTCGATGCCCGTAGCGGCATACACCCCCGGCACCACGGCGCACAGTTCGGTTTTGCCTGCGGCCTTCGGGCTTTGCGATTTAAAATACGGCCTCGTCACGTTGAGTTTTTCGACCGTCAAAGGCCCCAAGGCGTCGGCCTCGATTTTGTCGTTTCCGAGCCCTACCACCACAACTTTTCTGATTCCCTTTTTGACCGTGGCCGCAAGTTTGACAACGGTTGCGGTCATATGTTTCGTCAGGGCATCGGAGGTTTTTTTGTCGACGGCGTCGGGCGATTCGAGAGTGACGTAAATGCCCTGTTTTTTGCCGACTATGCGGCTTTTTTCGGCGGTATCCACCTTCACGACCGTCTTTACAATGCCGCCTTCTAAGCGTTGGACCGAGTAAGGAATAAGCGATGATTTTGCATTTTCGGCGGCCTCGACGGCCATATCCGTTAAAAAATCGGTGTATTTCATAAAAATATTGTGTGTATTTTTGAAAAAACGTTGTTGTTTTGGTTGCAAAAAACAACTAATCGTGATAAAATAACCCGAGTAAAGATAACTTAAAGCGAATTCCTAAGGAGAATTGAAATGCCAAATATTAAATCTCAAATCAAAAGAGTTGAAGTAACCGCTATCGAAAACGCACGCAACAACGCAAAGCGCACCAGAGTTAGAAACGCCGTTAAAAAATTTAACGCCGCAATCGACGCTAAAGATCTCGCTTTGGCAGAAAAACTGTTGCCGGAAACCGTTTCGATCATCGATGCAGCCAAAGCCGACGGCGTTTACCACAAAAACACCGCTTCCAGAAAGGTTGCTACTCTCAACAGATCTTTGGACGCATTGAAAAAAGAACTTGCAAAATAATTTCTCAGCCGATTTCAGCTCGAGCCGGGTGATTTTGCGCGGCATGAGCTGACCTTTTATGCGGTGGCCCGTAAGGGCTCACCTCTTACAAGCAAAAAGGTTTTGCGGTGACTGCATCGTTGCACCACGGCAAAATTAAAATTAAAAACGCAGCCATCGGCTGCGTTTTTCCATTGTTATTATTTGTTTTTATTCGGTTTTGTTTGGTTGGTTTATTTGCTCCAAACGATTTTCCCTTCTTTGTCGATTGTTCCCCAACCGCCGTTTTGTTTGACTTTTGCCCTTCCGTTTTCAAATTGTGTACACGCATCGTACACGCACGGAATAACCAAATTGTTTTGCTTGTCGATGTATCCGCATTTTTCGCCGATCTGCACCGATGCAAGCCCTTCCGAAAAGCTCATAGCGCAGTCGTAAACGGGTTCGATAACCCATGCGCCGTCTTCGCCGACGTAGCCGAACTTGTCACCCACTTCAACCGAAGCGAGTCCCTCGTGGAACATAAAAACTTCGTCAAACTGAGGCGGAATCACCGTTTTCAAACCGTCGTGGAAGCCCCACTTTCCGTTTTTGTTGACTCGACGCCATTCTTCCGGTTTAAGCGGCAAAGTCGGTTTTGCCTCTTCCTTTTTCGGTTTTTGCGGTTGTGCCTTTTCGCCGTGGCCGCCACGTTGCGCCAAAAAATCCTTTTTGTCGGATTTGGTCTGAGGCTCCTTTTTGACCGCTTCTTTTTTTGAAGGCTGTTCGGATTTTGTTTGTTGCGCCGATTCCTGAGGTTTAGGCTCCTTAGGCGGAAGCGGCGGCAAAAAATCAACCGATTTTTCCTTCATTTTGGCCTTCACTTCGGCAAGATGCTTTTTGTTGAAGGTCTGAATTTTGTACATATCCCTTTCGGTGCGAGCCGCAAGGTCGCAAACCGTGTTTATTTTTCCGTTTTTCAAAAGAGCCAAAACGTTGTCCGAAAGTCCGAGTGCTTCAATCGGCAAGGACAAGACTTCTTTGTCCCCTTTCACCTCGGGCGCGGCTTTCGGCTTTTGCGAATGATGACGATGATAATGACGTTGTTGTTCCATACTTTTCTCCTGAATGGTTATATTTTAGCACATTGCCGAAATTTTTACAAGTCTTTTGAGTCAAATTGACAAATTAGCCGCCGACGCACCTTTTTTTGCTTATGCAAAAAACATTGACAACCGACAAACAATTATCTTATAATTATTTATATATTTCAACACTGCGGAGAAAACAATGAAAAAGTTTATCACCACTATTTTTACGCTTATTTTGGCCGTTACGGTTTTTGCCACAACGCCTGCCATGGCCGAAAACAACTTCGAAATGACGGTTCCGGACGGCGACGAGTATCTGTATCTTGAAAATCCCGTTCAGATTGCCGCCGACGAAACGAGTTTGGCCATTTACGACGAAGCGACAAAAAAAGTGGTTGTCTCGGGCGACAGTTTGGTTTACGTCGACGTATCCGCCGCCGCGCAGTACGGCACCGTTACGGACCTCGAATTTTACGACGGGCAAATTTTCGTGCTTGTCGAAGGCGAGGAATTTAAGCTGTTTGCCTATGACCTTTCCGGCACGGAAATTACCGACTCCTTTGTTTCGGAAATTCAAACTCCGTCGGCCATAGGGCGGTTTGGCAACAAGCTTTACGTTTTCGACGGTTATCGCACGATTACCGAAATAAATTTGACCGACGGCACCTCGCAAAACTTCAACAGCAAAAAACCGCTGTTTTCAAAACTCGTTGCCGCCGATGATGCCAACGTTTATTCGTTGTCTTTCGAGGGCGTGCTGACAACCATTTCTCTTTCCGACAAAAGCATAAAGCAAAAACAGCTTTCTCTTGCAAACGCAACCGACCTTTTGCCGTATGACGGTTCGCTGTACGTTGCCTGCGCCGACGGTTTTTACCAAGTAGACAGCGGCACCAAACTTTTTGACATCGCGATATCCGACAGTTACGTTTTGGACGGCAAGCTTTACGTCCTTGACGGAACCACCACAATTTCTCTTTACGATAAAGCTTCCGGCACCGTCAAAGAAATCGGAAGCAGCAGCAACAAAGAAGGCAAACTTAAAAACCCTACCGACGTTGCAACGTACGGTTCGCTCATCGCGGTGGCGGACAGCGGCAACGGCAGAGTTCAACTGTTTGACCGCGGAAATTCTAAACCCGTTTACGTCCTCAAATGCGGCGCCGTTTCGGACCTTGTGTGGTCGGCGAACAATTTATACGTGCTTTCAAACGGCAAACTGTACACCGTTTCAAGCGGCGAACAGGGCTATTCGTCCACCGTTATTTCCGTTTCGGAGGACTACACTCGCCTCGCATCTGACGGGAACCGCCTGTATGCATTCAACTCGCGAAGCGGCTGTTTGCAAATGTTCACCGGCGGAGCCTTCACCGGCAATTTCGGCTCGGCCACAGGAGGCACCTCGTTCAAAACAAGCCCGATCGGGAAAATAATTTACTATCTCGCGGACAATGCCGTCAAGGGCTGCTCGTCGGTTGGCCCTATCGACGTATCGCTTCCGTTAGACGGCGCATCGGCCATAGATTTTGTGGTTGACGCAAAAGGAAGCCTGTACGTTTTGAGCGAAAACCAAAACCACGTCATAACCAAGTACGAACGCAAACTCGACGGATACGTTGAAGTAAGTTCGACCGTTCTTGAAAACGACCGCCTGCAATTGGGGCAAGTTTCCGCCCTCGAGGTCGATTCGGACGGAAATCTTTACGTCGTGTCAAATTCGCGCCACTTCGTCGCAAAAGTGTCGGACAATTTAGGCTTTGAAACACAAGCCGCAACCTACGCCGAACCGTCGCTGGAACCGGTTGAAGGCTCAAACGACGTTTACGTCGCTTCCCTGTTGCCTTGCTTAATGCAAAAAGACACGTCCGATTTCGAGTCGGTCACCCCGACCGCAGGCGTCGATTGCGTCGTGTTTAAATCGTTATCCGACCAAACCTTCAGTTACGTTATGACTTCCGAAGGCAAATTCGGCTACGTCTTAACCGACAAAATCACCGCCGAAAAAACCGATTCGACGCCGTCGTTTACCGAGCTTAAAATGCTTCACACCTCCGGAGGAGAAGTTTACAACTACCCTCTTTTCGACGAATCCGCAATTCAAAACTCCGTTGACAACAAAACTTTGCTGACGGTTATAGGCAGCGGCTCCGATTTTCATATCGGCAATCACTATTGGTACGAAGTCAGCTATACCTTAAACGGCACCGCCTACACGGGCTACGTTTTAAGGACGAGAGTGGTCGATTACTCGGCATCTCAAATCGCCGAACCGGTGGCCTCGGGACGCATCGCAAGCGGTATTGCAAGCACCGTCAACATCTATTCGCTGTCCGACGAAAAAAGCGAAATTCTGCAAACTTTGACCGAGGGCGACCGCATCGAACTTTTGGAAGAATACGACGAAAACCGCGAATTCACCCTCGTGCGATTCAACCCTATCGACGGCAACGAATGCATCGGCTACGTCAAAACCAAATTCATCTCGTTGCAAACCGGCCTCACCGACGGGCAAATCATCGGAATAGTTCTTGCCGCGGTATGCGCCGTGGTCACTGCCGCAGTTGTTTTGTTTACAAAGCGCGCAAAACAGACATATTGACAAAACTGTCGCTTTAAACAACCGTAACAAACGTTTAAAGTTTGGATTTAAAAAACAAATTTAGTTTTCCGCCTCGAAAAAACGAGGCGGATTTTTTGATTTTTTTGAAAAAATTTGCCACTTTTCGGTAAAAAAATCACAACCAATTTTCTTTCGGTTTTTTCAAAATAAGGTTGAAATTTCCGTTTACGGGTGTTATAATTATATTATAGTCTAAAAGCGGCTAACCAAAAAACAATAAAAAACATATATAAGGAGAACCATTTATGAGAAAAGCTTTTATCTGCCCTACCAAATACGTCCAGGGCGAAGATGAATTACTCAACCTCGGTTATTTTGTAAAAACCTTCGGCGACAGCGCACTGCTTATCGCTGACCCGTTCGCTAAAAACCTTGTCAAAGACAAGCTTGCCGAAACGGAAAAAATCTGGGGAATCAAACTGTACTCCTGCGATTTCGGCGGCGAATGCAGCAGAAACGAAATCCAAAAAATGAAAGATTTCGCCGAAAAGAATCATTGCGCATGCACCATCGGCCTCGGCGGCGGCAAAGCTATCGACACCGCTAAATGCGTTGCTATGGGACACAACCTCATCATCTGCCCTACCATCGCAGCTACCGACGCTCCTACTTCGCACAGCGCAGTCATGTATCATGACGACCACTCTTTCGACGACTATGCTTACTTTAAGCAAAGCCCGAGCGTTGTTCTTATCGACCTCACGGTTATCGCAAACGCTCCTACCCGCTTCCTCGTATCCGGCATGGGCGACGCTCTGTCCACCTACTTCGAAGCACGCGCTAACAAACAATCCACCAGCAACGTCAACGCAGGTCTCCCTTGCGGCGCAAACCGTGCAGACAGAACCCGTCTCGGCTACGGCACACACGCAGCTCAGGCTCTTGCCGAACTTTGCTATCAAAACCTTCTGTCCGACGGCGTTAAAGCAAAAACCGCTTGCGACTGCAACGTAATCACCCCGGCTCTCGAAAAAATCGTTGAAACCAACATTCTTTTGTCCGGTCTCGGTTTCGAAAGCGGCGGCCTTGCTGCGGCTCACGCAATTCACGACGGCATCACCCTTGTTCACGAAATCGAAAAGTGCAACTTCCACGGCGAAGTGGTTGCTTTCGGAACAATCTGCCAACTCGTTTTGGAAAATGCTCCTGAAGAAGAACTTTACGACGTTTTGTCCTTCTGCGATTCCGTCGGCCTGCCGATGTGCCTCGAAGACCTTATGACCGATAAGAGAACGGGCGAAGTTCTGCGCACTTCCCTCACCGACGACGAACTTTTGGCCGTTGCCAAGAAGACTTGCATCCCTGAGGAATCCATCCACAACATGCCGTTCCCTGTAACTCCGGAAATGGTTGTTGCCGCAATCAAAACCGCAGACAGAATCGGCCGCGATTACAAAGGTCTCGACGACTAATTCAAAATCAAACCGTTTTAGCCGAGCAAACCTCGGCTAAAACTTGTTAAAGAGAGGAAATTTTATGAAAAAAATTATCAACACTCCTGAAAGCGTAGTATACGATATGTGCCACGGGTTGGCAAAAGCTCATCCCGAACTGGAATTTGTCGAAAAATACAAAGTTGTCAAAAAGAAAGACATCAATCCGCAAAAAGTAAGCCTTATTTCCGGCGGCGGCAGCGGCCACGAACCTGCACACGCAGGCTTTGTCGGAAAAGGTATGCTTGACGCGGCAGTTTGCGGCGACGTTTTTGCAAGCCCGTCGCAAATTCAGGTTTACAACGCACTCAAAATGGTCGGCACCGAAAAAGGCGTTTTGATGATCGTCAAAAACTATTCCGGCGACTGCATGAATTTCAACAACGCCGCTTCCCTTGCCGCCGAAGAAGGCATCAAGGTTGACGCTGTTTACGTCAACGACGACATCGCAGTAAAAGACAGCCTTTACACCGTTGGCCGCAGAGGCGTTGCCGGCACCATGCTGGTACACAAAATCGCAGGCGCAGCCGCAGAAAAAGGCTGGGAACTTGCCGAAGTTAAACGCGTGGCTCAAAAAGCAATCGACAACGTCAGAAGTTTCGGTTTTGCTCTGTCCAGCTGCACCCCTCCGGCAAAAGGCACCCCTATATTCGAACTCGACGACGACAAAATGGAATTCGGCGTAGGCATCCACGGCGAACCGGGACGCAAAACCGAACCTATGCAAACCTCCCGTCAGCTTGCCGAACGCATCGTTCCGGACCTTATGGAAGACCTCGGCTCGAAAGCAGGCGACGACGTCGTTTTGCTTATCAACGGATTCGGCTCCACTCCTTTGATGGAACTGTATCTGTTCAACAACGACGTTTCGGCAGTTTTGGAAGAAAAAGGCCTGCACATCCATCACACCTTGGTCGGAAACTATATGACTTCCATCGATATGCAAGGTGCATCCGTCACTATTTTGCGCCTTGACGACGAACTTAAATCGCTGTTCGACGCACCTGTTGACGCTCCGGCACTTAAAATGGGCGGCGCAATGAGCGACGAAGCCGTAGCGGCAGTAGACGCTATGCGCGCAATCGCAAAAGCTCTCGGAGTAACTCCGGTTGCTCAAAACCCTCAGGCAAAACCCGTGGTTGTCGAAGAAGCCGCCGAAGACAACGCCGTTTACGAAGTAAAAGGCTCCCCTGTCTACGGAGAAACCCTCAACACCGCCGCAATCGTCGAAGTGGTTGACAAAATGGCCGACGTTATCATCGAAAACGAAGTTCCGTTCTGCGACGCCGACAAAATGGGCGACGGCGATTTCGGAATGAGCATCGCAAAAGGTTTTAGACAACTTAAAGCCGACTGGGCAAGCCGCAAAAAAGGCAACGTAGGCGAATTTTTGATGAGCTGCTCGGAAATCATAATGGAATACTGCGGCGGAGCAAGCGGCCCTATTTGGGGTTCTGCATTCCGTTATGCAGGCAAATCCGTGCTCGGCAAAGAAGAAGTTTCGCTGGCAGATCTCGGCGTTATCTTCCAAGCCGCAAACACCGGCGTTTACGAAACCGGCAAGAAGAGCTTCGGTAAAGGCGCGGTAGTAGGCGACAAAACTTTGGTTGACGCCTTAAAACCTTGCGCAGACGCACTCGAAGCCGCAGCCAAAGCAGGCGACAGCCTCAAAGTTGGTTTGGCAAAAGGCGCACAAGCGGCAGTTGCCGGCGCAGAAGCCACCAAGACCGTGGTTGCAACTCTCGGCAGAGCCGGCACCGTTGGCGAAAAATCCATCGGCTATCCGGATGCAGGCGCATACGGACTCGGCGTAATCTTTACCGCCCTTTCCGATTTTATCGCCGCAAAATAATTTTAAATTTAAAAAAGGCGAAGCCGTTTGGCTTCGCCTTTTGTTTTTGTTTCGGTTTGTGTCGGTGATTAAAAAATCAAATTTATCATATACCCTGCCGCAACGCTGATTGCAAACAGCGAACCCATGATGGCCAAATTCTGTTTAAGGTTTTTGTTCTGCTTAAAAAGCACCGCCGTGGCAATACCCGCATTGACAGACAATCCGGCAACGGTTGCCCCGAGCGTCAACCCGTCCATAACGTAAAGCTGAGTTATAACCACGCTGGAAGCGCAGTTAGGCACAAGGCCGATAATTGCCGACAGCACCGGTTGCGCCCATTCGGTGGTGTTCAAAAATGCGGCAATTTTTTCCTCTCCGACAAAGTAAACAAGTGTTCCTATGCACACATTGACAATCAAAATGTAGATGCAGATTTTCAAACTGTGCTTTAACGGATGCAAAAAGTAAGCTTTAACACCGTTTTTTGCATTCAAATCATGATTGCAGCAACCTGTTTCAACCGCACCTTCCTCGTGCTTGTGCTGTTCGTGGTCGTGTTCGCCGTGCTCGGCGGATTCACATTCCGCAACGGTAATAAGCGTGGCTCTGCGCTCCCTAAACAACAAATCGGCCGCATAACCGACAATAAGCGCCAAAACGATTTTGCACAAAATCAGCGGCCAAAGTTTGCCGAGGTTGGTTACGTTTCCGAGCAAAATAGGCACTGCCTCGTCGCTGGTGGCAATATAAACGGCAAGAAGCGTGCCGACTGATATGTGCTTTTCGGCAAACAAATCGGTGGCCATTACACTGAAACCGCATTGCGGAACAATGCCCACCCCCGTACCGATAAGCGGACCGACCTTGCCTCCCAAAAGCCTGCTGTGCTTGAAACCGATGTGCCCTTTAATCTCAATGACTTCGATAAGGACGTAGGTTACAAACAAAAACGGCAGAACCTTGAGGGTGTCTAATAATGCATCTAAAAGTACATCTGCCATAATAACCTCTCAGGTTTTGTATTATAAGGCTTTTTTATGTTTTAAGCAACCGTTTTAAGGCAATTTTGCAAAAAAACGGGGTGCCTTCGATTTTGAGGCACCCCGAAACAGGTTTTTTTGAAGATTTTTTAGTCGGCTTTAGATTTTTTCAATCCCGGGAACAGCGCATAAAAGTGCATCCCTTTGCAAACGAAAATTTCTCTGAAAATGATTGCCGCAACAAAGCAAATCGTTCCGCCGAAAAGCACGTCCGAAAAATAGTGCGCACCAACCATTATACGGCTTACGGCCACAATTGCGGTGTAACCGACGGTGCAAATCCAAAGCAACGTTTTCGGAAGTTTTTTGTTCCAGAACGGAAGCAGATACGGCAAACTCAAAAGCGTATAAACGGTGGCCGCGCTGTAAGTGTGGCCGCTCGGGAAGCTCTTGCAAGTGTCGTGAACCGTCACTCCTTGCGCCGTTTCAAACAAGTCGCGTGCGCCGTTTGCCTTCGTCCAGCGAGTGAACATCGAAAAATCTTCGCCGTTTGTAAGATAGTTCATGGCGCGGAAACGAGCACGGCCGACAGGCCCCTTAATCAAACTTACGATAAGATAGCATACCACGCATCCCGTAATGACTGCCGCAAGCGCAACCATTTTTTTGTTGTTCTCGGGCTTAATCCCCTTCCAGGCAAAAATCAAGCATGCAGTGGTTATAACCGCTACTGATGCGGACATTGCTTTAACGTACGTCTTCTCCACAAAGTCCGTTTGCGCCGCATCGCCGAGGTAGTTCATAATGTCGTTGATCCACAGGAAAATGCCCACAAACACACCGAATGCCAAAAGCACCGCAAGCACTCTGTTTAGCAAGGTTTTGCCGTTTTCCAGGCGCATGACGTACCAAAACATAATGGTTGCCGCCAAAGTGATCATCATATATATCGGGCTGCTGCCCACTGCTTCGAAAAACAAACCGAAACTGCCCGCAAAATTGTCGGCCGTAGCAAAATAAGCGCCCTTAGGCAATGCATTTTTGGTCAACAATTTGCTTATTTCGAGGTCGATATCCGTTGCCGCCGTCCATACGGCAAGCGCACCGAACACCGCCACAAACAAACATACGGCCACTATAGTTTTTGTTTTAAGACTCATCCGTTGTTCCATAATATCCTCCGTGCATATGTTCATATTAACATTATAGCACAACCCTTATGCAAAAATCAACTTTCCGCACAAACGTTTTTTCGCGCGGTTTAAATCGCCAAACCTTATGTTTAAAAACAGATTTTGAATCTTAAACCGCAATTTTTGCCGTTTGACGCAAGCAATAAATTGCATTTTGGCAAATGTCGATTCAATTTTAAGGCCACCGATTGCAATCACGGTCGGCCACGGCGGCCAAATCGATTTTTCCTACCGTTCCCGCCTCGAGGTTATTGCTCGCAACCGCTCAGGGGGATTTTTTCGTTTGCAGATATTGTTGCATCCAAGGTATCGATTTTGGTTTTCACAACGCCTTTTAAAATAAAAAACGAAATTATTGCCGTCAAAAATTCCGCAATAGGAAAAGTCCACCAGACAATATCCACGACGTTTGGCGAAAGTGTAAACAAATAGGCCGTCGGAAACACAAAAATCGCAAGGCGACAAAGTGCCGTAAAAAACGACTTGAACGCAAGCCTCAATGCTTGAAGCACGCCCTGAACGGCAACGGTAAATCCCATAAAGACGTATCCGACAGATGCGATTCGCGTGGCCTTTTCGCAAACGTCTATCAGCTCAACCGTAGATCCGCCCGAGAGAGCAAACAATTTCGACAGCGGCCTTGCGATTATTTCGAACACGACAGTGATTGCCACCGTTACTATAAACGTGTCGACAATTCCGTATTTAATGCTGTCTTTCGAGCGGTTTTTATCTTTCATTCCACAATTAAACGAAAGCACCGTTATTATTGTGTTTGAAAGGCCGAAGCACGAGAACAAAGCTATTTGCTGAATTTTATAGTATATTCCGAACGCCCCCACCAAAATCGTCGGATTTGCGTTTGCCGAGCCCAAAATCATGTTCATCCCGGCCATCATAACCGAAAGCAAACCTTGCATTACAGCCGCCGAAATGCCTATAGAGTAAATCCCCTTGATTATACCTTTTTGAGGCTTGACGTATTTCAAATTGCCGCTGATTTCTTTGTTTTTAGTGTAATGAAAAACCATTGCAATGATCAAAGAAACAAATTGCCCCAAAACCGTAGCCCACGCCGCACCGGCAACTCCCATATCGAGAGGAAAAATAAAGACGTAGTCAAAAACAATATTTATGACCGCTCCGGATATTTGCGCGATTGTGGAATGCATTGTTTTTCCCGTGGCCTGCAAAAATCTTTCGTAAATGGTGAAGCCGATGGAACCGATTGACAACGACGAACAAATCGTCAAATATTCCGTGCCCGTTTCTATGACCTGAGCATTGTTTGTGAAAAGAGATATGAACCACTTCGAGGCAAACAACCCGAACAATAAAAATACCGCATAAATAACCAACGACAAAAATATGCCGTTTCCTGCCACCTGATTGACTTTTAAGCTGTCTCCCTCTCCCAAACTTTTAGAAAGCAATGCATTTAAGCCCACTCCCGTCCCGACACCTATTGCAATAATCAAAATCTGTATCGGGAAAGCATACGTCAGTGCCTCGTTTGCGATAGCACCGATGCCTTCGATGTTTGCAACGAATATGCTGTCTACCACGTTGTACAAAGCTTGCAAAATCATCGATATCATCATGGGCAGCCCCATCTCCCAAAACAGTTTTTTAAGCGGCGTGGTTGCCATTTTGTTTTGTTTACCGTTTTCCATTTTTTCTCCTTTAAACGCAAAAAGCGCGCAGGTCCGTATCAACCGGACTTACACGCTTTCGTTGCTCATTGATGGGGTTATTTTAGCAAATTTAACAAAATATTTCAAGCAAAAAACAAGCCTGCATCCAAAATTATTTAAACAAAATTTTCGGGTTTGGGGCACAATAATTTCTATGTTTTGAAATCTGTTTAAGGCGTGTAACAGCCTGTGCGGACGAAAGCCGCCGCCCGTTTTAAGGTGGTTTTTCAACGGCCAAACACCCGAAATCGGCAAGAAAATACCGCAAAAAACATCAACCCCAAAACGCACTTCTGCCGATTGCGGCTTGGCCGGTTTCTCCACATCGGTCAACGCCACCGACAACATTAAACAATGTGGTCCAATACGCTTGCTTTTTTTTGAAAAAATAGTATAATATAATAAGCTGAACGTGCAGGTGTAGTTAAGTGGCATAACATCAGCTTCCCAAGCTGAATTTGTGGGTTCGATTCCCATCACCTGCTCCATAAGACAATCAAAGGTTTGATACGAAAAGTATTGATCCTTTTTTTCTTTCTTAAAACGTCGTAGCTATTGTAGTGAATATATTGAAAAATGCGAGATTTTGTTATATAATAAATTTAATGATATATGAATTTAGGGCGTGAGTATTTATGAAATTTGAATTTAGAAAATCAGATGAAAAAACAGTTCGAAGCTTAATTGAATTATCGAAGAAGTGGCAGGAAGAAGATTGTTCGTATGGTATGGTTGTGAATACCGAAGAGG
>CAZBVO010000009.1:36647-69175 GCA_964495385.1 uncultured Faecalibacterium sp. | reverse complement strand
AAGCTGTTCGCAAACGCGAGCAGCTTTTTCCTTTCCCTTTTTATTCTCCTCTGACCAAACAAGGCGTTAAAACAACAGAAATAAAAGATAAAACAGTTGTTGTGTGCATATTGTATCTGCCGGAGCCAAGGCGGGATAAAATGCGAGCGGGGCTACGTAGTGTTGACAATTGTCGGATTATATTATATAATATATAAATTAAAATAATAAAACGCACGAGGACAGTATGTTTGCGATTTTGGACAAGCTTATAGAAGTGTTGGACTTCATCGGAATTTCCGCCGGGGTTATTTTTGCCGTGGTGTTTGCGCTTTCGGTGTATGCTCTGTTTCGCATCGTAAAAAGAGTTGTCTGTCTGTGCAAAAAGTTTAAGTCGACACACAAACACGTCTATTGGTGTTTGAATATATTGTCCGTATTTTTGATTGCGCTTATCGCATCGTTGGTTTTGAGAACGACGCTTGGCATAATCAACCGCCTCGGAGATATAGCAAAACTTGCGATATTTGTTTTGGGGGCGAACATTCGCGTGCCGACTTTTCCGAAAGGAAGTCTGTCGTGCGAGTTTGCGGGGTTCAAGGCGGCATTGGTCGAAACCGTATCGGCCGCCAAAATACGTCGCGCCGGGTTTGCGGACAGTCGTACCGCCAAAAAAAATTGTTTTCAAGCAAGGGTAGTTTTGCCTTGCGCTTTTGTTATGCGAAATTGATTTGACGCCGCAAGGCCTATTCGCCGCCCGTTTGGGCAAATATTTATGACCTAACGAAAAATACTATTTAGCGGAGTATGCGATTGCATATGGTTTTTGCCGTGCAATCGAAAAACTGAAAATGATTGAAATTAAAAACCTTAAAAAGAAATACCCAAA
Source organism: uncultured Faecalibacterium sp. (assembly GCA_964495385.1). Classification (GTDB taxonomy): domain Bacteria; phylum Bacillota; class Clostridia; order Christensenellales; family CAG-917; genus CAG-1138. The sequence continues at coordinate 68,307 of CAZBVO010000009.1, read as the reverse complement.
CAGTGACAGATACGCAGTAAACGACCTTTCGATAACCTTAAACGACGGGGAAATTTTCGGATTTCTCGGCCAAAACGGCGCAGGTAAGTCAACCACCATCAAATGCCTTACCGGCATTTTGCCGTTTGACGAGGGAGAAATAACCGTTTGCGGTCACAGCATTAAGGACGATCCTATCGCCGCAAAAATGAATATGGGTTACGTTCCGGACAACCACAGCGTGTACGAAAAGCTGACCGGCAGAGAGTACGTCAATTACGTTGCCGACCTTTATCACGTTTCGCTGGAAGATCGCACCGAAAGGCTTGAAAAGTTTTTGGATTTGTTCCGCCTGCGTTTTGCCGTCGACAAACAAATCAAGGGCTACAGCCACGGAATGAAACAAAAAATTTGCGTTATTGCCGCACTTATTCACAACCCTAAGCTTTGGGTTCTCGACGAACCGATGATGGGGCTCGATCCTCAGTCGATTGCCGAAATAATCGGCTACATGAAAGAGCACGTTGCCGGCGGCAACACCGTTTTCTTCAGCAGTCACAACCTCGACCTTGTGGCAAAACTTTGCGACAGGGCGGCCATTATCAATCAGGGCGTTTTGGTGGACGTCGTTGACCTCAAAAACGAGGAAAACAGGGCCAACCTTGAAAAAACCTTCTTCGAGGCCACCATGGGGAGGAAGGACTGATGAATTTTTCAAACGTTTGGACGATTTTGAAGCTTGATTTGAAATCACGTTTCGGAATCGTGAAAAGCGACAACAAAAAACACGACGTGCTTGGTCAGGTTGCCAACTTTTTGTTTGTTGCGCTGATTTACTGCATTTTGGTTGTGGGCATAAGATACGTGACCGAAATGTTTGTAGAACAGGAAAACAAGAAAATAGAAGGGTTTATTTTCGACAGCCACTTTTGCTATTTGGTTATCGTGTCGGTGGTAACGTTGGTTTTGCAACTTATCGTTTGCACGTCGGCATTGGTAAAGGCATTGTATTACAACGGCGACAACGAAATGCTTTTCCGTTTCCCTGTTTCGGGCGAAGAAGTGTTTGTGGCAAAAAGTTTTTACGTTCTCATCACAAACTACGTCGTGTCGGCGGTGGTCATGCTTCCGATTTATTTGTCTTACGGAATAATGACCGATCAAGGCTTCGGCTTTTACGTTCTGATGATTGTCGTTGTGCTGTTCGGCGGCCTGTTGCCGTTTAACGTAGCGAACATAATTGCCATTCCGGTTATGCACATCGTAAACGCCGTAAAAAACAAGTACGGGCTGATTTTGGCCGTGCTTATTGCTTTGGTGGTTGCGCTTTTCGGCATATATATGAGCGTTCTGAAAGGCATCATCGTTTTTATGAACGACAAAAAGGTGTCGCTGTTTTCGGACGAAATGCTTGTTGCCATCGCCAGATACTGCAAATATGCCTATCCGTTCCGATGGTATGCCAACCTGCTTATAAACTTTCATCTCGGCACCAGCCTTTTGGCGGTTGCGCTCATAACGGTGGGAACTGCCGCACTTGCATATTTGGTGGTAAAGAAGTTTTACTACAAAACGATTTTGTCCGGAATTGAAAATCAAAAAAGCTGCTTTGAGTTGAAACGTCACACAAACAAGGTTTTATCGCCATTTATGACGCTGTTAAAGCTCAATTTTGACAATATATTCCGTTCAATCAACTACAGCTTCCAATATCTTTGCATGGCGGTTGCGGCTCCGTTTATGGTTTATTTCTGCAACGATCTCGCATCGGTTTTGGCCTTAAACGACATGGGAAGCAAAATCATTCCGGGCCTGACGCTGTTTGTGGTTACCATTTTTACAACCATAATCGTTAACTTTGCGTCCACGTCGGTAAGCAGGGAAGGCGCAAACTTTTATCAAACAAAAATCATCCCCGTCAAGTACAGCACTCAAATTTTGGTCAAAGCGGTTTTGTACGGCGGCATCGCGTTTGTGTCGACGCTTATAAGCTGCGTGGTCGTGTTTGTGGCATACAAAGGCAAAGGCCTTATCGACGGTAAGGACTTTGTGTATATTTTGACGATAAGCGAATTGGTTGTGGTTATGCTTACCGCATTAAGCATGCGCGTGGACACTCAAAAACCTACGTTCAACGTCGGCGGCGACGGCGAATTGGTTGCGGCCAACAGGAATATGGGGCTTTCGCTTATAGTCGGGCTTGCGCTTTCGTGTTTGTACGGAGTGGGGAGCATGATTTTCAGTTATATTCCTATCATCATCCGCGGTCACGTTATCATAAACGGCATCGAAACCGTCTATTGGTGGCTACTCGGCATAACCGCCGTGATGACGGCAATAAGCGTGCTGAGTCTGTTTGTCGGGCTTGACAAACGCTACGAACGGATTATTCCGTAAAGAGGTGCAAAATGAAGAAAGTTCTTATTGGAATTATTGTTTTGATACCGGTGTTGATTTTGGCGTGCATAAGCCTTGTCGGCAACATTGTTTCGACAAAAGCATACATCGACGTCGAGGAAATAACTTTGAACAAATCCGAGTACACCTTTGAAAACGTCGGCGACAGCTTCAAACTGTCGGCAGTCATTTCGCCGCGATTTGCGACGGATCAGGAGGTGCGCTATTATATTCTTCAAAACGGCAACGGCGAAGACGACATCGTTCTGCTGGACGACCGATTCGACACTAACGGCGACGTAAAGGCGGCCGAAGTGTCCGACGACGGACTTGTTACAGTAAACACTTATTGCAGTTTTACGGTGGTTTGCGAAAGCACGTCGTCAAGCGTTAAGGCTTTTTGCATCGTAAACGTTAAACAGGGCAAAATCGAAGGGCTTGTGCCAAAAGCCGTCAAAAGCGTGATTAAACGCGGCGAACGTACGGGCATCGAACTTCACACGAACCCTGTTGACGCGGCCATAGACGGCGTTGTCGAATGGACAAGTCTCAATCCGGAAGTTGCCACGGTGGATGCCAACGGCATTGTGGAAGGCGTTTCGGAAGGAACAGCCGTGATAACCGCAAAAATCACGACGGCGGACGGCGAAACGGAAGGCAGAGTGTCGGTTGCCGTTTCTGGCGGAAGCTTTAAAAAAGAAGTGTTTTACGTTTCGGGCGACAGCGTTGATTTGTCCGATATAGCATACGTTACCGACGGATTTACGGTTTCGGGCGGCCGAATTGACGGCGGCAAATTGGTGCTTACCTCAAACGAGGCCGAAGTTTTTGTCGGTTCGGATAAGGCCATCGTCAAGCGAGTCGACCAAAACGCGATAGGCTTTGCGAACGCCGACCTGTTGGAAGGCAAAAAGCTGTTTTTAAGCAAAGCGTCGGTCAATTTGAAAGTTGTTTATCTTGCAAGCGGCGCGGAGGCGGAGGACGTCGAAATACTTTCGTCCGACGAAACCGTTGCTCGCATCGAAAACGGCAACGTGGTTGCTTTGTCGGTAGGAAGCGTAACGTTTACGGCGCAGGCGGGCGGATATACCGCCGTGCTGACCATGAAGGTTGAAAGGCCGGTTGTTTACTTCTATTTGAACGCCCGTGAAGCGAGTGATCTGCGAGGCATTGCTCAAACCACCGTTTACGGCAACAAATCGTTTGTCGACAAAAACGGCGAGGAATACAATGCCGAAACGGCGGTCGAATACACGCGCAGTTTCAGCGTAACAAGTCCGTCGGGGCTGTCGGCCGACGAGTTTGTATGGTCGACGGACAGGCCGGACATCGCTTGGTTTGACGAAAGCGAACCCGGAGTTTTGCACTATGCAGAAAACATCGACGGAATTCAAGAAATCACCGTCAAAGCGGTTGCCAAAAACCCGTTGTACGAAAGCAAACCTGCCGAGCGCACCTACACGTTTAAGGTGACAAACGCTTACAACACTTACAACAAAAACGACTTTAAAGGCGTGATTTGGAACCTTAAAGCTCCTGTTTGTATGCAAGGCAATGCCGTTGTAAAAGAGGGCGAAGAGGGAGGAGCCGTGCCGCATCCGTATTATTTGGTGCAAGCCAACATCTACGGAAACGGTTATTTGGTTGCAAACTACAACTATTCGGAGGCTTCGAAAAACAGTGAATTTTTGACTATTTGTAAATCGGACGTAACGGTTTCGAACCTCACCGTAAGACTAAGGGAACCGGTGGACGAAATAAGCGAAAAGAACACTTTCGGTAAAGGGATTACGGTTGCAACCCAAAACAATCCGCAGGACGGGCAATTTAAACTCAAGGACTTAATAACAAACGTTCGCATCGAGTACTGTGTGGTTGAATATTGCAGGCAGGACATCGTTTTCTTTGGCGGTGAAGGTACGGTTACGGGTTGCATAATCCGCAACGCCGCCAAGTACGGCCTGTTTTCGATAACGGAGAAAACGGAAACCGAAGCAATACGTTACAACACCATCGACGTCGAAAATTGCTTGTTCAGCAACCTCAACGGCACCGGCATCGGAATGACTTGTTACAGCACGTCCGAGGACGATGCGCCGATCGAGGAAGACGGTGTGGAATATAGGATGTACAGCACGCTGAATCTTAAAGGATTTGTCGATTTTTATAACTGGAAATCGGTTGACGATTTGGACATTTTGGGCGAAGTTACCGGCAACGAAACAATGGACAAGTCGTTGGCAAACTACGTCAAAAACATAATCAAGGGCGAAGAGTTCGATGAATTCCGCTATGCTGCCGACGACGGACAAGAGTACGTTTGCTTGTCGATAATTTTGTCGGGGCTTATGCATCCGTCAACGTCGGAAGTGTACGTTAACGGCGAACTTGACGACGAAACCAACATGTACGACACCTTTCGACTTACGTCCAGAACGGAATCGATTATGAGTTTGTGGCCTATGACGTTTTATTCCTATTCTTACGACGAAACCGAAATCACTCCGGATTCCGTTTTGAAGATAGACAACGAATATTACCGTCAACTCCGTGAAGGAAGATAAAATATTACGCCGCCTTGTGCGGCGTTTTATTTTTTATTCATATTAAAAAATAAAGCGGCAAAAGTTTGCATTTTTTAAAAAAACCGATGCAACGGACGGGTAATTCGTTCAAAGGGCCGACAAACGATTGAAAAAGTTTTGTATTGTTGCTATAATTTAGTGGAAAAATCAACGAGGGGGCAGACTATGCTTTTAGTTCTCGACGTAGGAAACACCAACGTAAAAATCGGCTTGTGGAAAAACGACGAATTGTTCGCCAGCTGGCGTCTTTCGACCATGGCCAGTCGCACGAGCGACGAGTTCGGCGTGCAGGCAGTGGATTTGTTGGCCACCAAGGGCGTAAAAACTTCGGACATCGAAGGCGTGATAATGAGTTCGGTTGCGCCGAGCATGAACTATACCATGGAACACATGTGTTCTTATTATTTCGGCAAAAAACCAATCATCGTATCGCCTAAAATCGACACGGGCATCACGATTAAATATCGTCATCCCGACGAGCTTGGAAGCGACAGAATCGTCGATTCGGTAGCGGCCTACAATTTGTACGGCGGCCCGGTCATCGTTGTCGATTTCGGGACGGCAACGTCGTTTAATGCAGTCAATGCCGACGGCGAGTTTTTGGGCGGAGCGATTGCTCCCGGCATAAAAACCGCAACGGAATCCTTGGTGAATGCGGCGGCAAAATTGCCGAGAATCGAGTTGGTTAAGGCAAAAAGCGCAATAGGCAAAACCACCGTCGAAAATATGCAGGCAGGCATTTCGTTCGGATTTGCGGGCCTTGTCGAATACATCGTCAAAAAAATGAAGGCCGAAAACGGCATGGAAAACGCCAAAGTCGTGGCGACGGGCGGTTTGTCGGAAATAGTTTCGTCGGTCGATGCGGGGATAATCGACGTTACGGACAGGGCTCTCGCCCTTAAAGGTCTTAAAATACTTTACGACCGCAACACAAAACAAAAATGATAAAAATCGGAGAGGTCAGGCTGGGGCTGGACGAGGACGTGTCGGTGCTTAAAGCGCGTGCTTGCAAAAAGGCGAAGGTCAGACCGGAAAACATAAAATATTTTCGCATCGTCAAAAAATCGGTGGATGCGCGCGACAAGCGAGACGTGCATTTCAGCTGTTCGGTTGAAATGGACTGCTCGGAGCCGCAAAAAAAACAGGCCGCCGTTTACGACTGCGCTTATCCCGAAAAGCCGACGGTGGTTGTCGGGTTCGGGCCTGCGGGAATGTTCGCCGCACTAAAATTGGCCCGTGCCGGTTTTAAACCGATTGTGGTGGAAAGGGGTTCGTCCGTGGACGAAAGGACCAAAAAAATCAGGCGTTTCGAGACCGAGCGCATTTTGGACGAGGATACAAACGTTCAGTTCGGCGAAGGCGGCGCAGGGACCTTTTCGGACGGCAAACTCAACACGGGTGTCGGCGGCGAAAACAAACGGGATATTCTTCAAGACTTGGTTGATTTCGGCGCACCGAGCGAAATTTTGGTGGATGCTAAACCGCACGTCGGAAGCGACCGCTTGCCGATTGTCGTAAAAAACCTGAGAACGGAAATAGAGCGTCTCGGCGGAAAGGTTTTGTTTGATACGAAAATGGTTGGATTTACGGCCAAACACGGCCAAATTCAGTCAATTTGCGTCCGTAGAGGGGCAAATACCGACGTTATCGACGTGTCCGACGTGGTTCTTGCAATCGGGCACAGCAGCCGAGATACTTTCGAAATGCTGTACGGTTCGGGGGTTGCCATGGAACAAAAAGACATGGCCGTCGGCTTCAGAATAGAACATTTAAGGGAAGATATCGACCACAGCCAATACGGGGCGTTTTCGGGGCATAAAGCGTTGGGTGCGGCAGACTATAAACTGACGTCGCACGCATCCGACAGGGGCGTTTTTACCTTCTGTATGTGTCCGGGCGGCTACGTTGTTGCCGCAACCAGCGAAGAAGGGGCGGTGGTAACCAACGGAATGTCCGATTTTATGCGCAACGGCGTCAACTCGAACAGTGCGGTTGTGGCGCAGGTCAGAAAATCCGAATACGGACCGGGCGTTTTGGACGGTATAGCTTTTCAGCGAGAAATAGAAAGGAAGGCGTTTTTGGCAGGCGGCGGCGATTATTGTGCGCCCGTAAGCACGCTAAAAGCCTTTTTGAATGACGAAAAGCCGCAAACCCTCGGCAGAATCCGTCCGACGTATCCCGTAGGAACTCGGCTTTGCAACCTCGGGGACGTTTTGCCTAAGCCGCTCACAGAAGCCATACGGGCCGGGATATCGGATATGGGGCGTCGCCTAAAAGGCTTCGACTGCGACGATGCGGTGCTGACTGCGGCCGAAACCCGAACCAGTTCGCCGGTCAGGGTTGTGCGAGGCGAAGGGTGTTGCAGCATAAGCCATCAAAACCTTTATCCGACGGGCGAAGTAGGATACGCAGGCGGAATTATGAGCAGTGCGATGGACGGTTTGAAAGTTGCCGAACAAATAATAGAAAAGTACAGGAAACAACAATGAAATTTTCAAAACCGAATTTTAAACCCAATATTCGACCGCCTAAACTAAAAGTTATGACGCTTGAGATTGAAAAATACGACAACAATCTTAACGGGGTTTCCTATAAGGGCGGCAAACGCTACGTCGTTGAGGATACCGTTGTGGGCGACGTCGTCAAGGTTGCGGCGGTGGAAACGTTCAACAACATAACCTATTGCGGTTTGTTGGCCGTGGTTTCACCTTCGGAAAACAGAATTGCCCCCAAATGCAGATACTATTCCGAGTGTGGCGGTTGCAATATGATGAACGTTTCGCCTGCCGAGGAACTGAAAATAAAAACGGATTACGTCAAACGCCGTCTGTTTCCTTTCGGAACCGAGGTGGCCGATGCCGTTGCCGAAAAAGGCTTCCGAAACAAAATCACTTTGGCGTTTGAAAAATCGGACGGCAAACTGAAAATCGGGTTCATGAACGACAAAACCAAAAACGTCACGGACGTTGCGGGCTGTTTGATGCACGACAAGTCGTTTGCGGATTTGGTGCGAGCGCTTCGTTTTTGGGTTGAAGACAACGACGTGTCGGTGTATAATCCACGTTACGGGACGGGCGTTTTGCGCTTTGTGGTGGCAAGGTATCTCGACGGACAACTGCTGGTTACCGTGGTGGGGACAAAACCGTTGCCGCAACTTGAAGATTTATACAAAAAGCTGTCGAAAAAGTTTGCATCGGTGGGCCTTTACGAAAACGTCAACACCGAAAAAACAAACGAGGCCCTAAGCGGCGACATTTGCCACAAGTTTGGCAAGAGGTACATCGAAAGTATGCTTTCGGGTGTTTTGTTCAAGCTTGGGCCCGAAAGCTTTTTCCAAACCAACGCCGCGGTTTGCGAACGGATATATGCCGACGCTTTCAAAATTGTTCAGGAGAGGGCTCCCGAGACGGTGTACGACCTTTACAGCGGCATTGGGATAACTTCGGCGCTGTTTTCGAAGGCGGCTAAGAAGGTGGTCAGCATCGAAATCGTGCCGCAAGCGGTGGCTTCTCAGCGCGAACTGGTTGCCGCAAACGGAATCGACAACGTGCAAATTTTGGAGGGAAGCATCGAAGAAGTGCTTCCGACCATGCAAAAAACCGAGGGAAGTCTGTTCTTTGTGGATCCGCCTCGCAGAGGCCTTGCGGACGGAATAGACGCAATTCTCGATTTTGCTCCGGACACGGTGTTGTATTTGTCGTGCAATCCGGACACTTTGGTCAAAGACCTCGAAAAATTTGTCGGGGCCGGCTACAAGGCGACGTCTGCAACGCCGTACAATATGTTCCGTGCGACAAAGCACGTCGAGACAATGGTTGTTATTGAAAAAGTACGAAAATGAAAGAAGAAACAAAGTCTGTCGAGGCGGACAAAAAACAGATTGAAAAACAGGTGTTCACCTATCTTTACATAGCCGCAATGGCCGTATTGCTGGCTTTAGCGTACGTTTTGTTTATCGTAAACAACAAGTTTGCGCCGGCAGGCATAAACGGCGTGGCGACGATGATAGAGTATCGAAGCGGATTTTCGGTGGGTTATTTTTCGCTTATCGTAAACATACCGCTGTCGATTGTCGCATTCTTTTACGTTGACAGAGATTTTGCGGTAAAGTCGTTTTTGTTTACGTTGGTTTACTCGGTAAGCTATATTCTGTTGCAAAAAGTCGACCTGTCGGGCTTTGCGTATTCGGCCGACGGCACCGACACCGTATTGCCTGTTTTGGCGGCGGGTATAATTGGCGGATTTGTTTACGGACGAATTTTCAGGCTGAACGCTTCGTCGGGCGGCACGGATATAATCGCAAAGATAATCAGCAAACGCTATCCTGCCTTTAACTTCGTGTGGGTGTCGTTTGCGTTGAACATCCTTGTTGCCGCGGCAAGCTATTTTGTTTACGGAGAGACGGTGAACGGTCAAACGGTTTACGATTTTAAGCCGGTTATACTGTGCATAATTTATTGCTTTACCTCATCAAGGCTGGGCGATTCTATTTTGAAGGGCAGCAAAACGGCTGTAAAATTTGAAATAATCACCGACCACTCGGAGGAAATAAGCCGTGAAATCATCGAAACGCTTAAACACAGCGCAACGGTCACCCGTGCCACGGGTATGTACAGCCATGCCGAAAAAGACGTGCTGATATGCGTTGTAAACAAGCATCAAATTTACGAATTCCAGCAAATTTTGGCCCGATATCCAGATACGTTTGCATATATTTCAACGGTCAGCGCAACGGTGGGCAACTTTAAAATCATAAAATAAAACCAAATGGAGCATATATGAAAAAACTTAAACATCTTTTGACTATTTTTGCAACGTTTTTCAAAATTGGTCTGTTTACTTTCGGCGGCGGCTATGCAATGATTGCTCTGCTCGAAAGGGAGTTCGTCGCCAAGAAAAAATGGATTGAAAACGACGAATTTTTGGATATGGTCGCAATAGCGGAATCCACTCCGGGACCTATAGCAATCAATATGGCGACTTATATCGGATGTACGCAAGCCGGATTTTTGGGATCGTTTTTTGCGACTCTCGCGGTATGCTTGCCGTCCTTTATCATCATATACGTCATATCGCTGTTTTTCGACCAATTTTTGGCGCTTACGCTTGTATCGTACGCATTCAAAGGAATTCAGGCGTGCGTGGTTTTCCTGATTTTGCAGGCCGGTTTGAAAATGCTGAAAGAAATGAAGAAGGGCGTTATGGAAATGATTCTTCTCACCTTAACGATCGGCTGCTTTGTGGCGTTCACGTTGTTTGCGGTTGATTTTTCGTCGATATTCTACATTTTGATAGGTGCGGTTGTGGGAATAGTTGTCTATCTTCTGACCGACTACCGCAAAAAAACCAAACAACAACAAGTTGCAGAGGTAAATTCCGACGAGGTCGCATCTGCGGATTTGTCGGCTCAAAACGAAAAGGAGGGCGAGTAATATGAACATACTTTTACAGTTGTTTTTGACCTTCCTTAAAATAGGTGCCGTTTCCTTCGGCGGCGGTTACGGAATGATTCCGCTTATCACCGAAGAATGCGTAAACCACAGCTGGTTGACCGAAGAAGAAGTTATCAACTTTATCGCCGTTTCCGAATCCACTCCGGGGCCGATAGCAATCAATATGGCAACGTTTATCGGTTCGTCACAAGGCGGATTCTGGGGTGCGGCCGTGGCAACAATCGGCGTTGTGCTTCCTGCATTTATCATCATTTTGTTGATTGCAACCATCGTTAAAAACCTTTTGAAATACGACGGTGTTCAGGCGGCTTTGGGCGGCGTTCGCCCGGCGGTTATAGGCCTTATACTGGCAACGGCGGCAACGTTGTTTTTGAGCGGCGTTTTCGGGATCAAGGAGATTTCGACGTCGACGTTCGGTTTCGATTGGCGCGCATTGGTTATATTTGTGCTGACCGCTGCAATTCACGTTGCATACAAGCACTTCAAAAAGAAAAAGATTTCGCCGATACTTCTCATTTTGATTTCTGCAGCAATGGGAATGGGGCTGTATTCGATTTAGTATGATAAACGATATTTTTCCGCAAAAGCTTGATAATGCTTACAAAAACGAGAAACCAACCGCCGATTCGGTTGTTTGCTGCTTCGACTCGGACGGCAAAATGCTTATGCGCCTGAATGACGGCGAAATTGAGTTTCCGAGGTATGGCGCCGAATGCGAGCCGGTTGTTTACTTGTTTTCGGAGGGAGGAAAAAATTATTTTCTCGCCACCTCGGCACCGAAAGATTTTGTCGGCGAATATTTGTCGGTTCGAAAGCTCAGAAGTTTGGGCGCACGGCCGAAAGATGCAGTGTTCTGTGCTTTGACTGCCAACCATCTTTATATATGGTACAAAAACAACCGCTTTTGCGGAAGGTGTGGAAAACTTATGCGGCACGACGGTCGCGAGCGCATGCTTCGCTGTGAATGCGGCAACACGGTTTTCCCGAAAATAATGCCCGCCATCGTCGTTGCATTGCGCCGAGGCGACAAAATACTTTTGACGAAATATGCGTCGGCCAAGGATACCACAAGCTATGCCCTTGTTGCCGGCTTTGTCGAAATCGGCGAATCGGCCGAGGACACCGTGCGGCGCGAAGTAAAAGAAGAAACGGGCTTGACGGTCAAAAATTTGCGTTACTACAAAAGTCAGCCGTGGGGCCTTGTCGGCAACCTCATGCTCGGCTATATCGCCGACGTTGAGGACGGCGACGTGGTTTTGGCGGACGGCGAATTGGATTTTGCGGGCTGGTTTGGCCGCGACGAAGTGCCTTTGGACGACGACGATTACAGCTTAACCCGTGAACTTATCGGCCTTTTTAAGCACGGCAAAATTTAAAATTGTAAAAAGGCGACGCAACAAAACAGACGTAAAAAAAGGATAACGGTTGTCGTTATCCTTTTTGTTTTTTATTGTTTTTTACAGAATTACGTTGCGCCCGTTTTTGTTTAGGTCACGGACGGGCCTGCCTGCGAAACGCAAGGTTCGTCTTCCCGTTTAGGCCTTCTCTCTACCAGCAAAAGATACGGGATAATGAGCAATCCTCCGATAAGGTCTACAAAAATGTCCTTCATGGTGTCTCGAAGCGCAAGGTGTCCCTCGTAAGGGATGTCGTCTTCGGTCGGGTAAGTGCCGGTTGTGGTTTTGTAAAACTGCTGGGTGTTGACGATTTTGCCGTTTTTGAAGTTGATGTCGTCGTAGGCATATTCGCCAAGTTCCCAAACCGCTCCCATCGTGACGGCGGTGCCGATTGCAAAAATGGCAAGCGTGGCGGTGCTGACCTTCAGGCCTTGCTCGATTTGTTTTTTGTTCATAAGGTTGAACACGAAAATTGCGAAGTACGCTACAAGGAAGCAGAACACCGCATGCAGTATGCTGTCCCAGAAGGTGATTATTCCGTACAAATCCCAGCAATCGCCCAAAACCATTCCGGCAACGATAAGGAAGTTGACGGTATATTCGACAACGGCCGGGAAATCGAAAAGTTTGCGACGGATAAAATATACCGCAACCACAAACACCGCGGCTGCCGCCGATTCAAACAGGTTGTAGGTGTGACGTGAGATTTCCGTATCTATGCTTGAAGTGCAAAGTCCGATTATGCTTAAAACGACGCAGGTCAGGCAAACGAGCTCGCAAACGGCGTCATATATGAGAACGCCGAGTTGTTTTTTGTTTTTCATTAGGCTTCTCCTTAGAAATGTGTTTTTTATATTAAATATTTTACTGCCGCAAGTTAGGATATGCAAGCAATTTTTTGCATGCCAAAGTTTACTAAAACGGTCAGTTCGTCTACTATTTATACACAAAAAAGCCAAAGTCTACAAAAAAATTTGCTCTTTGCTTTGTGGTCGGAACGATTTTGACCAAAAAAGCTAAAATCGGTCTCGCTTCGACAAAGGTCGCCTAAAAGATCGAAGAAAAACGTAGTATACTTGGTTTAACGACGAAAAAGGAACAAAACAAGCTGACAGTAAAGATTGAAATATTGACACACATCAAACACGAGGTAATTATGAGCGTAGCGGAAACCGAAAAAATCATCGAGCATTTGAAAAACAGTTACTACTCCGAATCGGATGAAGAGTACTCGGAAGAATATTTTAAAAAAACCGTTGAAGATATTTTAAACAGTCAAAAAACCTGCGAAATAATTTTGGCAAGGTTGGCCGCTGGCAAAACGCGCGGCGACGTTCTTTTGTATCATTTGTTTGCAGCAACCGCCTGAACGGATTGTCTTTTCCCAAAAACAAATACGCCCGATTGAGGGCGTATTTGTCGTTGGTAATTTTAAATTTTAATGGTGGTAAATGAATTTTAATGATAGTAAATGCCGTTACGTTCGGAGGTTTTCCAAAGAACGATTGCAATCATCAAACAAATCGCTTCGGCAACGGCGGTTGTGTACCAAACGAATTCGGCGCCGAAAACCAGCGGAAGAAGGTTGATGCAAAGCGAGTTGAACAGCAAGCTTCTGGATATGTTCAAAACGGTGGCTTGCTTGGTGCGCTTTGTCGAGAACAGATAAGAGGCGAGTATTGCGCTTTCGGTGGCAAAAACAAAGTTTAAGCAATATTTCGGCAACGATTTTATGACGATGTCCACGGCCGACGCATCGGCATCGAACAGGATACATGCCGGTTTTCCGAGGAAAAACATCAAGCCCCAAACGGCAAGCGCGCCGACAAATCCGATAAGCAAGCCTTGTTTTAAGAAGAACTTTAAATCGTCGTCTTCCTTTGCGCCGTAGCTTTGCCCGAACAGCGGTTGTATGCCGCCGGAAAGGCCGTACATCAACGATGCAAACAGTGATCCGACGTAGCTGATGACCGAGTAGGCGTTTACGTTCGGATCGCTTATTCCGGTCAGAATCCGGTTCATCGAAAAGGTGGTTACGGGTGCCGCAAATTGGGATATCATTTCAGGCAGTCCGCGCAGAACAATCTTTTTAAACAGCGAAATCTGTACTTTAAACTTCGAAAAGTGCAATTTGCCTTTGCGTTTTAGGTAGTGCGGAAGCAAAACGATTACGGCAAAAACCTGAGCTGCGCCCGTGGCGAACGCCGCGCCGCCGACGCCTTTTTGCAGTGGATAAATCAATAGCCAGTCACCGAATATGTTTGACACGGTGCAAACAATTGCGGCCAAGGTCGACAGGCGAGGATTGCCGTCGTTTCGGCAAAACGTCCCGAAGCAATTGTAAAGTCCGGCAGGTATCAAAAACAGCGAATAATTGAAAATATAATCGGTTGCCATTTGGTGATACGTTTGACTGTCTGCGCCCAAAAGCGAAGCGAGTTTGTCGGCAAACAGCATCCCGAAAACGGACAATATCGAAAATACGATAAGGTTTGCAAGCGCCGAGTGCATAAACGCCTGGTTTGCTCCCTCGTCGTCTCCGCGTCCCAGCCTGACTGCGGCAACGGCAACGCCTCCGATTGCAAAAAGCGAAGATAACGCACCAATGACCATAACGAACGGGAACGCCAAATTTACCGCACCGAGTGCGTCCGTACCCACGCCGTTGCCCACAAAAATTCCGTCTACGATGGTTAAAACGTAGAAGGCGGCGTTGGACACCATTGCGGGAACGATGTATTTTTTAAGTTTTCGTTTTTGTTCGGTCATTTTTTCTCCTTGCGCATCTATTATGCGCTATCGCATAATAACATCTGCGCCAAAGTTTGTCAAACGAATTGCACCACAATCGGCCGAAATGCGGCGATTTACGACAAATGATGCAAAAGAGCCGCTAAAGCGGTTCTTTTTGTGTTGCGATTTTAAGTCGTTTGTGTTAGAATGATAGCATAATGCAGAAGAGGTGTAAAATGGAAAACGCACTTAAAATTTACAACGAAACAAACCACAAACTCAAGGCGTTGGCTTATGCCGGCTTTTTGTCGGGTTGGGATATGAACACCGAAATGCCGTCCAAGGCCGATCACGAGGAAGAATTGGCCGAGCTTGCGCAAATGAGATATCTTATTGCCACTTCCGACGAATATTCGCAAGCAATCGATGCGCTTTACGCCGCCAGAGACGGCCTTGACGAGATTCTCCGTCACGAAATAGAAGTTGCCGTTTGCGAAAAAAACAAGCTTAAAAAGGTTGACAAGGACGAATACGTTGCTTTCAGCTCGCTTGTAAACCGCTTTTACAACGTATACGTCGAGGCGAAAAACACCGACAATTTTGCCCTTGCGTTGCCGTATTACGAAAAAGTGACGGAATACAAACGCAAATATGCCGAATGGCAAAAAACGGACACGCTTTCCGGCTACGACGTGTTGTTGGACGAATTTGAAAAGGGAATGACAATGGCCGAGTACGACAAGTTCTTCGGTTTGTTGAAACAAAAACTTGTGCCGCTCATCAAAAAAATCAGCGGCAAAAAACTTGACTTCGACGATTCTTTTAACCATAAAACCTATTGTGTCGAGGGGCAAAAACAGTTTCAGGAATATCTGCGCACGGTGGTGGGCTTTACTTCCGACCATACCGTCATAAAGGAAAGCGAGCATCCGTTCACCGACGGGCACGGCAAAACCGACGTGAGGATAACAAATCACTTTTACACCGACAACTTTTTGTCGTCCGTGTACAGTGCGATTCACGAAATGGGACACGGCATGTATGAAATGCAGGTGTCGGACGAAGTGGACAAAACAATGAGCGGCGGCGGTGCAAGTATGGCCATGCACGAAAGCCAATCGAGATTTTTGGAAAACGTCATCGGCAGAAGCAAAAGTTTTTGGGACACCCATTTTGCCAAGTTGCAGTCGATTTTCCCTTCCGAACTTGAAGGCGTAACCGCCGACGACGTATACAAACTCGCCAACCGAGTGGAATGCAGTTTGGTGCGCACCGAGGCCGACGAGCTTACTTACAGCTTGCACGTTATGGTTCGTTACGAAATCGAAAAGGCGCTTGTGTACGGCCAAATCGAGGCAAAAGATATCCCTTTTGAGTGGAACAGACTTTACAAGGAATACCTCGGCGTAGACGTTCCGTCCGATAAAGAAGGGTGCTTGCAGGACGTTCACTGGGCGTACGGAGAGTTCGGCTATTTCCCGACGTATGCACTCGGCAGCGCATACGCATCGCAAATATATGCCGCAATGCAAAAAGATATCGACGTAGATGCGGAGATACGGACGGGAAGCTTTGAGGGGATCGAGAAGTGGCTGGCCGAAAAAGTGCATCGCTTCGGCGCGTCGAAGGAGCCTAAAGACATATTGCTTTATGCCACGGGCGAAACCTTTAATCCTAACTACTACATCGACTACCTTGTCGACAAATACAGCAAACTCTACGGTTTAGATAACTAAATCGACGGTTAAACTTTGTTTTTGGTAAAATGAGAAAATTGTTTGAAAACAAAAAATTTGTTTTGACGCTTTCGGCGGCGTTGGTTGTCGTGCTGACTGCGGGCGGGATTTGTTTTTACGAATTTTTGTGGAAGTACAGCACCGTGCCAAACGATTGTAAGCCGCTTACGGTGGACTTGTCGGTTATGCCGGAAGGCGTGCCGGACAATCTTAAGTATTTGTACGATTTGAACGTGATCGATTTCGGCGACGGCGGCGAAACGTATATGGCGCACCCGGACAGCGTTTTGCTTAACCCCGGCACGGACAACGAAACCGTGTACACCGTTTACGTTGGCGGACACGGGAAAGGACCTTTGATTGTCAAAACAAGCAGCGACGGCGGCAAAAGCTATTCCGAAAGGCTGACGACCACTCCGTCGAGCTGGGAGACGAGCGAAGAAACTCCGACCGTGTACGAGTTGGAATTTACGGACGGAAGCAAAAAATGGATTTTGATTTCTGCAAATCCAAAATGGACGGGCTACAAAACCGGCGACGGATTTAACGTTTCGGTGTCTGTCGACAATTGTGAGACCTGGACGGAATTTGAAAAATTTTACGGCAAGGACAGCTCTTTTCCGACAAACCCTATAGTTGCGATGAGCGCGCTGGTGCGCATCAAAGAAAACGGCGAATTCGTCGACAAATGGATGGGATTTTTCCACGACAATAAATTCCGTCTTTACAAAACGACGTTGACGTTTGACTCGGAGGGGCGCCCGAATTGGTCGGAGCCGGAGGAATATCTTAAAAATTCCGTTGTCGACGGCAAACCTGCCGATCAAACGGCATTTGCCGCAGGCGCAAAACTGTGTGAAATCGAATGCGTAAGATGCGGCGACGAACTTATGCTTATCGGCAGAAGCAACACAAAACGCATCGGTTCGCTTATGTGTTATTCCTATGACGAAGGGCAAACCTGGACGGAACTTAAAGAGGCCCCTGCCGCAGTCAACGGAGAACGGCACAAAGCCGAATATACCGCCGACGGCAGATTGATTATGACGTTCAGAAGCGTCGAACGCACGAGTCGATTCGGCTGGTACAGCGAAGGCCTTGTTGCTTGGGTTGGCCGCTACGAGGATTTGAAGGCGTGGTACAACGGCGATTTGTCCGCAGTCGGCGACTATCGCATAAAGCTTGCTCATATCTACACCGACGGACAGACGTCTCCGTCCGAAAAGGCGGGGTCCGACACCGGTTATTGCGGACTGACGGTTATGTCCGACGGACGCATAGTGATTTCGTCGTATGGGCGATTTGACGCCGAAAGCGGCAAAACGTACATTGCTTCAAAAACAATAAAGCTTGCTGACGTTGACCAAATTTACAGTTTGTATGTTCAAAATGTAAAATAAAAACCGATTTCGGACATAATAATAAAAATAATTTAAAGAGGCGATATAAATGAAAATTGACATTTTTTCAGGGTTTTTGGGCGCAGGTAAAACAACGCTCATCAAAAAACTTATCAAGGAAGTCTATGCGGGCGAGAAGGTCGTTTTGGTTGAAAACGAATTTGGTGAAATTGGCGTAGACGGCGGCTTTTTGAAAGAAAGCGGCATTCAAATCAACGAAATCAACAGCGGTTGCATTTGTTGCAGTTTGGTGGGTGATTTTAAAAAGGCCCTTCACGACGTTGCCGAAAAGTATTCTCCGGACCGCATCATTATCGAGCCGTCCGGCGTCGGCAAATTGAGCGACGTCATCAACGCCGCACTGGAGGCAAAAATCGACGGAGCGTACATCAACACCGCAACCACGGTTGTGGATGCCGCAAAATGCAAAATGTATATGAAAAACTTCGGCGAATTTTTTGCCGATCAAATTGCCAACGCAAAATGCATCGTTTTGAGCCATGCCGACAAATGCACGGCCGAAAAACTGGAAAATGCCGTAAAAATGATAAAAGAAGTCAACGGCGTTTCCACGTTGGTCACCACCGAATGGAGCAAGTTGTCGGGCGATAAAATTGTGGAAGCCATGGAGCACGGCCGTACGCTAAGCGGCGAATTGGAGCTTCTTGAAGAAGAGGCAAAGCACGGACACCATCACCATCATGACGATGACGAAGAGTGCTGCTGCGGACATCACCACGACGAGGAGCACGAACACCACCATCACCACCACGACGATGACGAAGAGTGCTGCTGCGGACATCACCATGACGGCGAGCACGAACATTGCCATCATCACCATCATGACGATGACGAGGAGTGCTGTTGCGGACATCATCACGACGGCGAGCATGAACATCATCACCACCATCACGCCGACGAGGTTTTCTCGAGCTGGGGTGTAGAAACGGGCAAAAAATTCAGCGAAGGCGAAATAGTCGGCATTCTCAACGCACTCGAAAGCGGCGAATACGGATTTGTCATAAGGGCAAAAGGCATTGTGGACGCTTTCGACGGCGAATGGTTGCATTTCGACTACATTCCTGACGAACCGGACGTCCGCCGCGGTGCAAGCGACGTGACGGGCAGGCTGTGCGTTATCGGTCAACAGCTGGACGAGCACAAACTGGCAGAACTTTTCGGAGTTTAATATGAAAAGATACACAGAAGTTCCGACCTATGTATTTTTAGGTTTTTTGGAGAGCGGAAAAAGCACTTTTATACAAGACACTCTTAGCGACAAACGTTTCGACACGGGCGAAAAAACACTTTTGCTGGTTTGCGAAGAGGGCGAAACAGAATACGAACCCGACAAGTTTCAGGTTAAGGACGTTGTGGTGGTTCCGGTTTCGGACGAAGAATCGTTGACGCCGGAATTTTTGGCCGATTTGCAACAAAAGCACAATTTCGGCAAGGTTATGATAGAGTACAACGGAGTGTGGGGCATCGACACTTTGTTCGGTTCGTTGCCGGAAGAGTGGGCCGTGGCGCAAATAATGTCGCTGTTCGACGCATCTTCCTTTATGAACTACAACCAAAATATGCGTCAACTGGTTTACGAAAAAATACAGATTGCCGACTTGGTTGTTTTCAACCGATTTGAATCTTGCGGCGACGTGATGCCGTTCCACAAGGTGGTCAGGGCAATTTCTCGCCAATGCGAAATTGTTTACGAGGACGTCGAGGGACGTGTAAAAATGGACGATATCGTCGATCCGTTGCCGTTTGACGTAAACGCACCCGTCGTTGAAATTTCGGACAGAGATTTTGCAATTTGGTACGCAGACTTGTCGGACGACGTGAAAAAATATGTCGGCAAAACCGTTCGGTTCAAAGGCATGGTCGCTCACGACAAAAAATTGCCGGACAGCGAAGTGGCCATCGGGCGGTACATTATGCAATGCTGTGAGGCCGACATTCAATTTTACGGGATGATTTCAAAAAGCAAAACGCCCGTCGAATTTCAGGATAAGGACTGGGTTACGGTAACGGGCGTAATCGGATTTGCTTACCACAAAGCTTACGGGCAAAAGGGGCCGGTTATGGAGATAAAGTCGATAGAAGCGGCCGAGGCTCCTGAAGAAGAAGTGGCAACGTTTTATTAAAATACAAAATCCGCACTCGGTGCGGATTTTTTGTTTAGTTTTGAAAATGAACGGTTTTTTCGGTAACGGCCGATTTGTAGCCGTCGGCCCAAGCGGTAAGCGAAACGGTGTAACTGCCGTTGTCGGTGACGTACTCGGACAAATCGACCGAGCATTGGTTGTCGGCCAGCGGTATGACAACTCCGTTTACGGACAATTTATACCGTGTGTTCGGCTGTCTGACGAAGGTCAAAACGCGGTTTTCGACGGCAAATTGCGGCGGCGAAAGTTTCCCCTCAAAAGTTACGAAAATGCTTTCGGACGGCGAGCTGTTTTTTCTGCCTTCGGGGGCGATGGCGACAACGCAGATTTTGGTTTGTTTGCCCTCGGTCAGAAAATCGTCCAGCTCGAAGCGAACGCTGTTTGTCGAATAAGTCGTAAGCGACGGATAGGCGGACGTGCAAATCTTGGTGTTTCCTACGTAAATTTCGTAGTCGATTGCCGAGTTTATCCGAGAAAACGACAAATAGATTTTGTCGTCAAATTGAACCCCGACGTTGTAAGGAGTGGAAATCGGCAGGGCAAGGGTGTAAGTGATGCTCTTTCGGGCCGAACCGCAACCTTCTGCGGTGCAAACGACTTCGATGTCGTAAGTCCCCGAATTTGCGCAAAACGCCGACAAATCACATTGGTTTTCGGAAGTTACCGAAACAAGTTTGCCGTCAATAAAAATTTTGCTTTCGGCACTCGTGTCTGTTTGCCAAGTAAGAGTGTTTTCGGAAACGGAAAACTCGGTGAAAGTCAAATGTTTCAAAAACACCGCCTCAACCGTAGCGTCCTCGGTTACTGTAAACGAGTATGTTTTGTCCGTACAAACCACCGTGCCGTTTTTTGTCCAATGGCAAAACTCGTATTCTTCCGAATCTTCGGCAACCAAACTTGCGGTTTCGCCCTTTTGGTATCTGCCGCTTCCGCTTGTTAGGTTTTTGTGGTCGGAGGTTATTTGCACGTCACAAACAATGCGCTCGAAAACTGCCGTAAAAGTAGTGTTTGCCGACAGTGTAAAATCAAATTCGGGACTTGTTGTTTCAAAATCGCTGTCTGAAACCCATTTTGTGAAAGCATATCCGTCGTTTGCTTGTGCGGTCAAAGTGTAGCCGTTGACAGTGTCGCCGTTCGTTGCCCTTACCGTTCCGCCGTCGGACGGAGCGGCCCTGAGTGTCAGTTCAAAAAGTTTTATGCCAAACACCACGACGTTTTTGCGTGAAGACGTTACGGTGATTGGCGGAATGTTGTAACCGTGTTTTGTGAAGGAAATCACCGATTCCGCTTTGACGTTGTCGAGGCGAAACCCACCGTTTTCGTCGGTGGTGCCGTACTTTTGGCCGTTCACCGATATTTCTGCCCCGGCAATTGCACCCTCGGCGCAAACCAGACTGCCCGAAACGTTGTAAACGGTGTCTTTAGACGGCACTTTGTTGCACGCAAAAAGGCTTAGTGCCGCAAAAATTATCGCAATTATCGTGGCTGATTTTTTCATGTTTCCCCTCAAAACTTTGTTTTTCAACAATAATATACAACAACTTGCCCGTATCGGTCAACCTTTTACAAAAACAGCTTGCGCAAATTGAAAGAATAAGCACCCGTTTTTCCTTTTGCGGCTGAAACAATTTGACATTTGTAATTTTGTTTCTTATAATAATCTTGACGACTTTAAGAGAGTTGCAAAGCAACAGTGTTAGACTGCGTGTCGTGAACACACAAGAAATGATAGTCGACCGTTTCTATACCGTCCGAAAGGGCGGTTTTCTTTTTGACGGTACCTTTTTAATTCGTCTGCGACCGACAGCCGAAATTGTTTGTCGGGGCGGGTGGCGTTTGAGGCAGACGTGTGGACTTGCGTCCGTTGTGTTTACGGCAAAATAAACAAGCGAAAAACAAGTATAAAAAAAATTGTTGCAAAATGTGCGAATACGGGTTATAATTAAGGCGTATTTAATATAGGGAGATTACTATGGACAACGTTAAACGCGCCGCCGAAGTCAAACGAGCGGTAGAAAGCCTTGCAAGGGGCGTAAATCCGTTTACAGGCGAAACCGACAAGGGCGGAATTCTTGCCGACGAAAAGGTCAGAGAATTGCTTGAAATTGCCGCAAAGATGTTGGAAGACGTCGAACGCAGCGAAAAATCGTTTGCCGAAAAAGATGCCGACACCAACGAGCGTCGCAAATGGACGACGCTTGAGGAAATGCAGCTTGCGGAAGAGGCAAAACAGGGCTTTTCGGTCGAGCAGATGGCAAATTCGCACAAGCGCAGCTGGTCGGGCATTATTTCGAGGCTGGCAAAAATAGGCCTTTTGCAAGAAAACGATCCGTCGGGTGGCAAACGCTGGACCAAGGAAGAAGAACAAGCCTTGACCGATGAATTTTCGGAAGGCATGCCTTTGGAACAGCTGGCCCAGGCGCACGGCAGAAGCATGCAGGGCATCATCGGTCGACTTTCAAAGCTCGGCCTCATTGACGGTTGACAAACAACAAAATTTCCAAACATAAAGGAGAACAACATGAAAAAGATAATCTGCAAAAAAGTTTACGACACCGACACCGCAACGGTTGTCAACAAAAAAACGTTTAGTTACTACGGCGACCCGTCAGGCTGGGAAGAGACGCTTTTCGTGACTCCGGAGGGATTGTATTTCCTCTATACCAACGGCGGAGCCGACAGCAAATATACGTCCGAAGACATTCAAAGAGTAGCAAAAACAAACGTAAAAAAATATATGGACTAACAAACGGAATGCGTTGCTTTGCGACGCATTTTTGTTTTTAAACTTTTGTCCGAAACCGCCGTGGCAACAAAAATCGACGTTGTCGGCGGTTAAATTTTGTTGTATTGCGGATAAATATTGACAAGAGCAAACTAAAAAGATAAAATATAGTAGGCGACCGAATGGCAAATTTCGTGTCACAGACAGAGGGGAAGAATGGTTGACTATAAAAAAAATTTCGGCTTTTCGCACAAAAGCGGCATTTTGATGGCAGTAAGTTCGCTGCCGTCACGCTACGGCATAGGCGGATTCGGAAAGCCTTGCCGAAAATGGCTGGATTTTTTAAACGAAACGGGGACGCAATGCTGGCAACTTTTGCCACTGAATCCTACCGCTTACGGCGACAGTCCTTATCAATCTCCCGCCTCTTTTGCAGGCAACCCTTATTTTATCGACCTCGAGGATTTGAAACGGCAAAAATTGCTGACTTCGGAAGAACTTAAATCGGCCGAGTATTGCTCCGAACGGGTTGACTACGGCAGACTGTTTTCGGAAAGATATCCGCTGCTAAAAAAAGCCTTCGAGAGGTTTGAACCGAACGCCGAGTACAAAAAGTTTTGTCTTAAAAACCGTTTTTGGCTTGACGATTATGCGCTGTTTATGGCATTAAAGGAGAAAAACGGCCATATCGCCTGGTCGGAGTGGGACGACGAATTTAAGTTTTACGACAGGGCGGTAAGGCACCGTGGCGAATTTTCGGAAGAGACAAATTTTTGGAAATTTTTGCAGTTTGAATTTTCTCGGCAATGGGACGAAGTCAGACGCTATGCGCGGACGTGCAACGTCAAAATAATCGGGGATATGCCCATTTACGTTGCCTACGACTCCGTTGACGTGTGGAGCAATCCCGACCAATTTTTGCTGGACGAAAACCTAAAACCCAAAACGGTGGCAGGCTGTCCGCCCGACGGGTTTGCGCCGGACGGCCAACTTTGGGGCAATCCTATTTACGATTACGCCAAAATGCAAAAAGGCGGGTTTAAGTGGTGGATTGACCGAGTAAAGCGGGCGTTTGGACTGTATGATATAGTTCGTATCGACCATTTCCGGGGCTTTGCAGGGTACTATTCCGTCCCGTTCGGGCACGAGAACGCACGCTACGGCCATTGGGAAAAGGGGCCGGGAGCAGAGTTGTTCGACGCCATAAAACTATCCGTGCCGAAGGCAAAAATCATCGCCGAAGATTTGGGCTTTATCACAGACGACGTAAGAGAACTGTTGGCGCACACGGGATATCCGGGAATGAAAAATCTGCAGTTTGCGTTTTCCGACGACGACAGCGAGTATCTGCCCCGAAACTACAAAAACGAAAACTGCGTCGTATACACGGGGACTCACGATGCGGATTGCACTTACAGCTGGTGCAAGAATCTTTCGGGCGACACCCTTGACAGATTTTTGGCCGAATGTCCGCAACGGAAAGGCGTTTGCCGTACGGGATCGCTTATATATCTGGCTTTCGAGTCGAAGGCAAACCTTGCCGTCGTGCCTATGCAGGACTGGATGGGATTGACCAACGAGGAGGGACGAATGAACACTCCGTCGGTGGCCGAGGGCAACTGGTGCTGGCGAGCTTCGCCTCGATATGCGACAAAGGCCCTCAAAACAAAAATAACAAACATAACGCGGGCAACCGCACGCAACAAACGGATAACGGGAGGAAAATAAAATGGCTTCTGTAAAGCTTACCAACGTCAAAAAAATATACGACAACGAAGTGGTTGCCGTTCACGAGTTTAACCTTGACATTAAGGACAAGGAATTTATTGTTTTTGTAGGCCCGTCGGGTTGTGGCAAATCGACCACGCTTCGCATGATTGCCGGATTGGAGGAAATCAGCGAGGGCACCGTCGAAATAGACGGCGAAGTGGTAAACGACCTTGACGCAAAGGACAGAAACATCGCAATGGTTTTTCAAAACTATGCGCTTTATCCGCACCTGACCGTCTATGAAAACATGGCGTTCAATCTCAAGTTGAAAAAAATGCCGAAAGAAGAGATAGACAGGCGAGTCAAAGAAGCCGCCGAAGTTTTGGGCATCACCGAGTATTTGCTGCGCAAACCGAGCGCGTTGTCGGGCGGTCAGCGTCAGCGTGTGGCCATCGGCAGGGCAATGGTTCGAGACAGCAAAGTGTTTTTGATGGACGAACCTTTGTCCAACCTTGACGCAAAACTTCGAAATCAAATGCGTGCTGAAATCATTATGCTTCGCAAAAAAATCGACACCACGTTTATCTACGTCACGCACGACCAAACCGAAGCTATGACCTTAGGCGACAGAATAGTCGTTATGAAAGACGGTTTCATTCAGCAGGTCGGGACTCCTACCGAAGTTTTCGAAATGCCGGACAACCTGTTTGTGGCCGAATTTATCGGTGCGCCGAAAATGAACGTTTTGCAATCCGAACTTGTTTTTGAGGGCGGCAAATATTTTGTTTCGCCGTTTGGCAAAAAGGTGGAAATCGGCGGCCATAAAGGCGCAGAACTGCTTAAACGTAACGTTGCCGAAGGCCCGATTTATCTCGGAATCAGGCCCGAACACTTTGTTTTGACGGACGAAAACAATCCGCTTGCAATCCCTTGCACCGTTCTTATAAACGAAATGATGGGAAGCGAAGTGCATCTTCACGTTTCGGTTGACGGTACCGACGAAACTCTTATAGTGCGCATCCCGACCGTCGACCTGTCGTTGACCGAGCAGGGAATGCTTGAGCCGGGGGCAAAAATTTGCGTTGCCTTTGACGGTCAAAACGCACACCTGTTTGCGGCAGACACCAGAATCAATCTTCTTACCGACAGCAAAAACGTGCCGATAAACGAAGTTGTGAAAGACGAGGTTTCCGCAGCTGCTCCGACCGAGAACGACGCGCCTTCCGAGCCGAAAACGCCGTTTTTCAAAAAATTGCTTTCCAAAAAACAAAAAGACTGAACCCGATTGATTTAAATCAAAAACAACAAAAACAAAAGAGCATAACCGCACGGCTATGCTCTTTTTTGTTGTCGTCAAATTGTTTGAAACGGTAAGACGTTATTTTGTTTGCGTCCACCAGTGGATAAACGCTTTGGCCTTGACGGTGATTTTGCCGCCGCTGTTGTTGGAGATTGCCGAAGTGTCCGAAAGCTCGGTGTAGAGCGTGCAGCTTTCGCCGATAGTGGCAACGTTGCTGCCGATACGAGTTACGCTCGAGGTGGCATAAATTCCGCCGCTCGGCAGAGTGGCCGAACTTGAATTTGCAAAGTTGTCGCAAACGGTTTCGGTGACGTAAATTTTGGTCACGCTGCTTGCGTTGTATGCCGACAGTCTGACGAGAGGAATGGTGCCGGAGTAAGCGATTTCCTTAACGTAGCGAAGCAACAGACCGGTTGCCCCCTTTTCGGTGTCGAAGCTGTCGGTTGCGCCGGACGGAATATAGATTCTGGTCAGGTTGTCGATAAACCCGAAAGCACCGTGGCCTACGCTCGTAACGCTTTCAGGAATGATAACTTCCTTGAGCGCGCCGTAATAAAACGCACCTTCGCCGATGGTGGTAAGTCCCTCAGGGAACGTGAACGACGTAAGCTCTCTGCACGAATCGAAAGCCCTTGCCGGCAAAGCGCTAAGCGGAGCGGTGAACGTAACGGACGTGAGGGCGGAGCATTCGTAACAAATGTAGTCTCCAAGTTCTGAAACGGCACTTCCAAACACTATTTCTTGAAGATAAACGTTGTTTCTGATTCCTTCAACCTTCGTAACGTTGTCTCCGACGACAAGGCGCGTGGACGTAAGAGTTTTAGGATAGAAGCAAAGCGTACGGCCGTTGTCGGAGTAGATGACGCCGTCAATGACTCGAATTTCGCCGTCCGGTTCGGACTCGAACGAGCGGACGAGGTCAAGGCCGTTGCCTTGTTGGCCGAGGCTGACGAGCGACGAAGGAAGCACCAGTTTGTCAACAAGCGTTTCGGTGCTTACACCCGTGAAGAATCCGTCAGGAATTGCCGCAGTTCCGTCGGTTAAGCGAACGGTCAGTTCGGCAGGGATTTTCACGTCCTTGGTTTTTGTGGAGAAGTACTCGACAAGAGTGGAATTGCCGTCGGAGCCGATTTCCAGGTATTTGAGCGAGTCGCAATCTTGCAAAATTGTTTGGCCGATAGTGTTTGCGGCGGCAATTTTAAGCGATTTAAGCGACGTGCATCCGCGGAATGCTTCGGTGCCGATTGAGGTGACGGAGCTTGGAATCACAACGGAGATAAGCCCGTTTTGTCCGAGGAAGGCCCTTGTGTCGATTTTTTCAACGGCAACGTCGACGCCGTCAACTTTTATGGAAGACGGGATGGTCAGTTCGGTGCAGTTTTTCAGTTCGAGGTAAAGCCCTTCGGCCGAGTTGTCGTAGGTTAAGCCGGTGATTGTGATAAACGGATGAGCGACGTCGGTTTCGTCAAGCGTGTAACGAAGGAAAGCTTTTTCCACGACGGTGTAGTCGGCGCTGAGCGATTTTCCTCCCAAGGTGTAGGTGAAGGTTTTGTTCCCTGCCGAGGCGGTGTCGAAAACCGAGCGTATCTTGTCGGTCGACAACGAGTATATTTCGTAATCGCCGTCGGTAAAGTCGGCACGGACGTTGATTTCGGAAGGGAATTGGCCTAAGCAATAAACAGTCGGAAGCTCCTCATACAGCGACAGTGCGGAAACTTCTTTGACGGTGATGGTTTCGGTTACGGATGCTTCGCCTATGGCGACGGTTATCGTTTGTTCGCCTGCGGTGCTCATGTCGTATCCAGAAATCATATCTTCCGTTACCGCAACGTTCAGGCGTTCGCCGCTTTTACGAACTGCCGCCACGGTTATTTCACCCGCTTCGAACTGTTCGCCTTTGACGTAAATTTCCGAAAAAGCATCGGTCGGAAGGGTAAACGAAACTATCGGGTTGTCCTTAACCGTGTAAGAATGAGAGGTTCTTATCGTCATTCCTTTGTATTCGCAAACGTAGTAATTGTTTTCTGAAACGTTCGCGGTGGAGAATGACGGGAACATGTCCTTTGTGAGAGGAATGTTTTCCGATATGATTGCGCCGTCATAAATGCCCGTGTGGTAATACAGGATAAGGTACACTTCGTCCGAGAGTTCCAGTTCTTCGTTCTGCCAGTACTCGTTTTTGAGGTAGGTTGCCTCGTCGTTTGAGCTGATATCTATGCTGTACGGCGCCGGATTGATTTTGATGTCAATGTCCACAAGATAGCCGTTGCCGAACGGGAAGATACAGTCTTTGTAGGTGCGAGGCGTTTGTTTGGAGCTGGTTAAGTTTTGTTTGTCGAAAAACAAAGTGGTGTTGCCGTGAGTCGTTATAAGCGAATTGCCTTCGGCATCTTGCAAACTCAACATGGCGGTTCTTGCTTCGGAGAAGGTCATGCCTGAGGCAACAAGGTCGCCCAACGTTATGGACGTTGTGTAGTTGTCGTAAGCAAAGGTAAGTATAAAATCGTTTGCGCTGAAATGGTCGGCATCCGTTTCAGGTGCGGTTATACGAACCTCGACAGGGTTTTCCGCCACTACGGGGATGGTTTCATATCTGGTTCCTTCACACTCGTAAAGGATATCTATGCGACCTAACGAGTCGGCAAAAAACAGTGGCAAATCGGACGGTTTAACACTGTAGACGCCCGCATAATAGTTGGCCGTTACGGTTGCAGTTTTGCCAAACACCGTAACTTCAATAGGTTTGTTGGTGGTTGTCGCACTCTCAAAATTGTATTTTTGAACGATTTTCGAGGTGTTGACCGTAAGTGAGCTGCAGTATTCTACGCAGTGAGACTTAACGCTAACGGTGAAAGTGCAGTTGGTGTATCCGACGAGGCTTGTGAAAGAGGCGGAATTGCCGTCAAGCGTTAGGCCGTCGTCGGTTATGGTGCATTCGCCGGACCAGGCGGATTTATCGACTGCGATATTTATGTTGCCCGAGCTGTTGTCAACCGGGTAAAACGGATTGTCGGTCGGCAAAAAGTTTTCAACGTAGTAGTACTCGATTGAGGTAAAATTGTCAAACGGAACGACGGAGTACGGAGCATATCCGTCAAGAACGCCGTAAAGAGATATCGGCGAAGTGTAGTTTACAGGCTTTTCGATTGCCGTAATTTGAGGCAAATTAAAGGTGTACGCGCTCTTTTGACCTTCGGTCAACAGCGAAACCGCATCGATTCCTTTTGCGTATGCTTCCGCTTCGCTTTCGCCGATTTCCATGCTAATCAGGGTGCGCTTTAAGTAAGATTCGATTTTGGAATCGACAAGTTTGCCCAGCGTAAAGGTTACGTCTTTCCCCGCCTCGAAGGAAAGGGCAACGTTTCGGTCGGAGCCGTCCGTTTTGAGCGTCGTGTTTACTGGAAACGAATCGGGTGCTCCCGCTTTCGGATAGACGTAGACGGTGACCGTGACCGACAGTTCGAATTGGCCCTCGTTGACGTTGTCTTGCATAATAGGGGCATAGTAAACGCAGTCCGACGGAAGACGCGTGAGAGTGTCGGTGCCGAACAGTGCGTCGTCAACTTCGAGCGTTGCGGAAAACGACAAATCTTCAACGGAAACTTTGTTGTCGCCCTGGCCGCCGTTGTCGCCTTGGCCGCCGTTGCCGCCGTTATCTCCCTTGCCGTCGTCTTTGCCGATGTCACCCTTGTCACCCTTGTCGTCTTGGTTACCTTGGTTGCCTTGGTGGGTGCCGTTTCCGTCGTCGACGGACGGGTTATTTTTGCCGCATGCGCCGAGTGTCAAACTAAGCACGAGGACACACACAAGTGCGGCAAGAATTATAAAATATCTTGTTGATTTTTTGGCCATAATTCCTCCTGAAGCCGTCGGTTAGGCGACAGACTTGCTGTTTATGTTTTAATTATATACTACCCACATTGAATAATGCAATAATTTTTGCGATTTTTTTGCCGGGCAACAACTCGGCCGACCGCCAAAAAACACCCACTTGTTTGTTTTTCGTTGCTTTTGGTAAAGATAAGTGATATAATTGATTATCATAATCGAAACGGAGGGCTTATGCAAAACGAAAAATCGCAAAACGTGCTTAAAGCCGTCGTCGAACTGTCGGGAGGAACCTTTAAGGTTCTCGACGCAGAGGACATAATCGAAAAAATCGAGGGCGAAAAACCGCAAAGGTTGGAGCTGTCGGGCATAATCAAAGCGCTTCAGGAACAGGGGCTGGTTACGGTGAAGAGCGCAAGCCTCGACACCTATTGCATTGCAAGCAAAACCCGTGCAAAACTGGTTTTGGACGGCACCGAAATTGCCGACGAAACAAGTAGCGTCGGAGCAGTTGAGGGCTTAAACACCGCAACCGAATCCGAAAGCAGGTTGCGCACGACTACGGTTGTGGAGCTCGATAAAGTAAAAGGCACTATAAAACGGGCGGCGTTTTTCGGCGCACTGATCGGCGGTGCGGTGGTCGGTGTGGTTGTGGCCGCAGTTATGATGTTGATAAAATAAAGAGGTGAATCCCGTGCGCAAAAAAGGCGAATCTAAAAACGACTATATAAAAAACGAACTGACCAAAAAGGAAAAGGCCGTTATGTGGGCCGTTTTTAACGCCGCCGAAAAAAACGAAGGCGTTGCCATTGTTAAACCCGTTGAGCTGCTGTCGGCCGTTTCGTTTAACGTCGAGCTGGCAAAAGAGGAGCTGGAAATCACCCTCAAAGCACTGCAACTCGATGAATACATCGACTTTGTCGTGGCAGACAAGGGCGGCGAAAAAGCATACTGCATAAACCTCAAAAACAAGGGATTGAATTTTGCTCGCACCGAAGCGATGGTGGCAAGAAGTTTGCGTCGCAAAATTGCTTTTACGGCGGCGTTTGCTATTTTGAGTGCAACCGTTTCGATGCTGTGGAAATTTGTTTTGAGCAAATATATCGGCTGATGGAAAAATTTGTTTTAAAAAGTAAATATAAGCCGTGCGGCGATCAGCCTCAGGCGATAGCATCGCTGACCGAGGGATTGAACGACGGCTTGCGGACGCAGGTTTTGTTGGGGGTAACCGGTTCGGGAAAAACTTTCACTATGGCCAACGTTATCGCAAACGTAAACAGGCCTGCGCTGGTCATAGCGCACAATAAAACCTTGGCGGCACAACTCTGCAACGAATTTAGGGAGTTTTTCCCTGAAAACCGAGTGGAGTTTTTTGTGTCTTATTACGATTACTTTCAGCCCGAGGCCTACATCCCTCGTTCGGACACTTACATCGAAAAGGAACTTCAGATAAACGATGAGATAGATAAACTGCGTCATTCGGCAACATCAAGCCTTTGCGAAAGGCGAGACGTGGTGGTCGTGGCATCGGTCAGCTGCATTTACGGTTTGGGTGCGCCGGTGGAATATTACAGCCAGGCGGTGTCGCTTAGGCCGGGTATGGAAATCGACCGTGACGAGCTTGCAATGAGGCTTGTTTCCGTTCAATACAAGCGTGCCGACCTCGATTTCGTGCGTGCAACGTTCAGAATGCGCGGCGACGTTGTGGACATTTTTCCCGCGTCCAACAGCGAAATTGCCATAAGGGTTGAGTTTTTCGGGGACGAAATCGAAAGGATTTCCGAAATAGACAGTTTCAGCGGTCGGGCTTTGTCGACATTGGAACACGCCGTGATTTTCCCTGCATCGCACTACGTTATAGGCGACGACAAACTGGACGATGCTTTAAAAATCATTTTGAAAGACAAGGACGAACAGGTCAAGGCTTTCACCGAAGCGGGCAAACTTATCGAAGCGCAACGCATCGGGGAACGGGTCGGTTACGACGTTGAAATGATAAGGGAGATAGGTTATTGCAGCGGAATAGAAAACTACAGCCGCTACTTCGACGGCCGTTCGCCGGGGCAGCCGCCGTACACTTTGTTGGACTTTTTCCCGAAAGATTTCGTAACTTTCATAGACGAATCGCACATGACCATTCCGCAACTTAGGGCAATGTACAACGGCGACAGAAGCCGCAAGGTCAATTTGGTCGATTACGGTTTCCGTCTGCCTGCCGCATTCGACAACCGACCTTTGACGTTTGAGGAATT
>CAZBVO010000009.1:0-36547 GCA_964495385.1 uncultured Faecalibacterium sp. | reverse complement strand
TGACGGATTTTTTGAAAGAAAACGGCGTCAAAGTCAAATATATGCACAGCGAAATAGTCACCTTGGAGCGCATCGAAATCATCGACGGTTTGCGCAAGGGCGAATTTGACGTGCTGGTTGGCATAAATCTTTTGAGGGAAGGTTTGGACTTGCCGGAAGTTAAGCTGGTGGCCATTCTCGATGCCGACAAAGAGGGCTTTTTGCGCTCGGATACGGCACTTATTCAAACGATAGGCCGTGCCGCCCGAAACGTGGACGGACGCGTCATAATGTATGCCGACAACGTAACAGGAAGCATGCGTCGCGCCATCGACGAAACCGAACGCAGGCGCAAGGTTCAGGCGGAATACAATAGGGCCAACAACATCATTCCCCGCAGCGTTCAAAAGGACATCGTCAACACGATTGAAATAACCAAAAAGATAGATGAACAGCCCAAAAAGACCGTTAAAAACCTTGCTTATGAAATTGAACGGCTTAAAGGGCTTATGCAAATCGCAAGCGACGCTTTGGATTTCGAAAGAGCAATAGTTTTGCGTGACGAGATTGCCGCGCTGAAAAAACAACTTAAAAACAATTGAAACTATGGGAAACATTACAATAAAAGGAGCAAACGAAAACAACCTCAAAAACGTTGATTTGACCATCCCGAGAGGCAAGCTTGTGGTGTTTACGGGGCTGTCCGGAAGCGGCAAGTCGTCACTTGCCTTCGACACCATATTCGCCGAGGGACAAAGGCGTTATATGGAAAGTTTGTCCAGTTACGCCAGACAGTTTTTGGGGCAGATGGAAAAGCCTAACGTCGAAATGATCGACGGGCTTTCGCCTGCCATTGCAATCGATCAAAAAACCACTTCGCACAATCCGAGGTCAACCGTCGGCACCGTGACGGAAATTTACGACTATCTGCGTCTTTTGTACGCTCGCATAGGCGTTCCGCACTGCCCGAAATGCGGCCGAGTTATCGAAAAGCAGTCGGTTGACGTCATTTGCGATAAAATATTGAAGGCAGGAAGCGGCAAAGTTATCGTGATGGCTCCCGTCGTAAGGGGGCGCAAAGGGGAATATTCCAAACAGCTGGAAGGCTACAAAAAATCCGGCTACATGCGTGTTCGCATCGACGGCATCGACTACACTTTGGATGAGGATTTGCCTAAACTTGAAAAAAACAAAAAGCACACAATCAGCGTCGTTGTGGACCGATTGGTCATAAAAGAGGGCGTCGAACGTCGTCTTACCGACAGTTTGGAGCTTGCGCTCAAGCTTGCCGACGGGCTTGTTACAGTTGACGTCGACGGCACGGAAACACTTTATTCCACAAATTACAGCTGTCCCGACTGCGACGTAAGCATTGAGGAACTTACTCCTCGTTCGTTCAGTTTCAACAATCCTTACGGTGCCTGTCCCGAATGTTTGGGGCTTGGCTACAAGTGCGTTATAGATCCGTCAAAATTGATAAAAGACGAAAACCTTTCGATTGACGAAGGGGCGTTGTCGCCGGCAACCAACTGGGGCGTGGACGTCAGTCAAAGTTTCAACCGCACCATAAAAGCCCTCGCCTCGCATTACGGATTTTCGACCGCCGTGCCGTTTAAGGAGCTTCCCGACACGGCCAAAAAGATGATTTTTTACGGAAACGACGGCGAGGAATTGGAAATTTTCTTCAGTCTTTACAGCAAACGAACCTCGTACCGCGCGTCCTTTGACGGCATAGTTCCGATTTTGGAACGCCGCTACAAGGAAACCAACAGCGAAATGATGAAGGCCGAGCTTGACCGTTTTATGGTTGAAACCGATTGCGACGTTTGCCACGGAAAGCGGCTTAAAAAGGAGGTCCTGTCGGTCACCGTCGGCGGATTGAACATAATCGAGCTGACCGAGCTTTCCGTAACCAAAATTGCGGAATTTTTCAAAAATCTGACACTTACCGAAACACAGCGGTTGATTGCAAAACAAATCGTAAAAGAAATAACCGCAAGGCTTGATTTTCTCATCAACGTCGGGCTGGACTATTTGACGCTTGCCCGCACGTCGATGACTTTGTCGGGCGGCGAAAGCCAACGCATAAGGCTGGCTACGCAGATAGGAAGCGGCCTCACCGGCGTGCTTTACATTTTGGACGAGCCGAGCATCGGCTTGCATCAAAAGGACAACAGCAAACTTTTGGCTTCGCTTAAAGGTTTGCGAGACCTTGACAACACGCTTATCGTTGTCGAACACGACGAAGAAACCATCCGTTCGGCCGATTATATCGTAGACGTCGGCCCGGGAGCGGGCATTCATGGCGGCCAAATAGTTGCCACGGGAAGCGTTGACGACATTATCGCCTGCGCTGAGTCTGTGACGGGCAAATATCTTTCGGGCGAACTTAAAATCGAAGTACCAAAAACCCGAAAAGCACCGGACGGACGCTATCTTTCGGTTTTCGGGGCACGTCAGAACAACCTTAAGGGCATCGACGTAAAAATCCCCGTTGGGCTGTTTACCTGCATAACGGGCGTATCCGGAAGCGGAAAAAGCAGTTTGGTGAACGAGATTGTCTATCCTTGCGCCGCAAACGCCGTAAACCGTTCGTCGCTGACGGCAGGGAAATACGACAAAATCGAAGGGCTTGAAAACTTTGACAAGGTGATTTCAATCGACCAATCGCCTATCGGCCGAACGCCGAGAAGCAACCCTGCCACCTACACCGGAGTTTTTACCGCCATCAGAGAGCTGTTTGCTCAAACTCCCGACAGCAAGGCGCGCGGATATAAGGCGGGGCGTTACAGCTTTAACATTTCGGGCGGTCGGTGCGAAAACTGTTCGGGCGACGGCATAATCCGCATCGCCATGCACTTTTTGGCCGACGTTTACGTTCCGTGCGAGGTTTGCCGAGGCAAACGCTACAACCGTGAGACGCTTGAGGTCAAATACAAAGGGAAAAACATATTCGAAGTGTTGGATATGACCGTCGAGGAGGCTTGCGAGTTCTTCCGCAACGTTCCGTCCGTTTACAACAAAATAAAAACGCTTTACGACGTCGGCCTCGGCTATATCAAACTGGGGCAGTCGTCCACGACGCTGTCGGGCGGCGAAGCGCAAAGGGTTAAGCTTGCAACCGAACTTTCCAAACGCAGCACGGGCAAAACGCTTTACATTTTGGACGAGCCTACCACCGGACTTCACAGCGCAGACGTCGACAGACTTGTAAAAATACTCAAAAAGTTTTCGGAAAACGGCAACACGGTGCTTGTCATCGAACATAATCTCGACGTCATCAAAGTTGCGGACTACATCATCGACCTCGGGCCGGACGGCGGCGACAGGGGAGGCACTGTCATAGCCGAAGGCACACCCGAAGAGGTTGCCGCAAACGAGCATAGCTATACGGGCGAATACCTGAAACGTATTCTTTGAAAATAAACGCAAAAAACACTAAAGATAAAATTTAAGGAGCTAAACAATGAAAAGAATTTGCCTGTCGGTTTTTTCGTTCATCCTAATTCTTTTTGGACTCTTTGCTTCCGACACTTTGTCGGCGGCTGCATTGGAGCAAACGCAAAACATTTACGTTTACAAAAACAGCGACGGAAAATACGTTGTCGAATGGACGCAGGTTCCGGACAATTGCGGTTATGCCGTTTACTTGGGCGACGTGCGCACCGTAACGGACACAAACGTCAACTATCTTACGGTGGACGGTCAAACGTTTTTGCCGGGTGAAAACACTATTGCCGTTGCGGCGATAGACGGCGAAGGCGTCGAAGGCGGCCGCACCACGGAAACTTACGTTCATTACGTGTCTTTTGAAGCGCCTCAAAACTTGTCGTACGATGCCGAATCGGGCATTTTGAGCTGGTCGGACAACAACGTTTCCGCAACGTACGAAGTGGTCGTAAACCGAGTGCGCATAGCAAGCAAGTTGACCGAAAAGCAGGTTGATTTGTCGGAATACATTGTTAATGTTGGCGTTTATGAAATTCGTGTAAAAGCAAACGGAAACGGATATTATTTGTCGTCCGAGTTTTCAAACTCTTTCGGATATACTCTTCGCCGCGCGCTTGCCTCGCCGGCGGCACTTTCGGTGTCGGCGCAGGATGACGGCGTGGTTGCAAGTTGGACCGCCGTCGATAGGGCGGAAAAGTATCTTGTCGAAATCAAAAAGGACGGACAAACAATTCACAGCTTGGAATGCTCGGACAACAGCGTTGACATTTCAGGTTACGTTTCGGACGTGGCGGAGTACACGGTTTGCGTATCCGCAACGGAAAGCAACGGTGGCCTTTATTCCGCATCTGCCGCAACAACTTGCGAATACAAGGTCAGAGGAAGCCTCGGGGCTCCCGTTTTGAAACTTGACGGAACGGTTGTGTCTTGGGAAAAACTGGACAATGCTCGCATTTATTCGGTGGCTGTCGACGGCAATCCCGCGGGCGGAGAAATCACGGCAACAAGTTTTGACGTTGCCGATTACGTAAAAGCGCCGGGCGCGCACAAAATCAGCGTGCAAGCCGAAGAAAACGGCCTTTATACGGCAGGTAAGATATCCGAAATTTATTGCTACACTTACGGGAAGTTGGCCACGCCGACTCTTGTTGTCGAAAACGGAACGGTCAGCTGGACGGCCGTTGAAAACGCAAAAGATTATACCGTCAAAATAGACGGCGACGTCATTGGCGATCACATAACGGAAACTTCGGTGGATTTGTCCAAATATATTG
This sequence comes from uncultured Faecalibacterium sp., assembly GCA_964495385.1. Taxonomy (GTDB): domain Bacteria; phylum Bacillota; class Clostridia; order Christensenellales; family CAG-917; genus CAG-1138. The sequence continues at coordinate 31,844 of CAZBVO010000009.1, read as the reverse complement.
CCGCCGCAGGCGAATACGTCGTGTCGGTCAAGGCGAACGAAGTCGGTTTTTATTTGGAAAGCGCATTTGCCGACGTCACTTACGTTTTGAAGGTGAGTCTCGGTAAGCCTGAGGCAACGTTTGACGAAAGCACGCTTACGTTGTCGTGGAATGCCGTTGTCGGGGCAGACGAATACGTCGTTACGCTTAACGGAACCAAGGTGGCGGAAACGACTTCGACCGAACACCGTTTTGCCGCAACCGATTTTGCTTCTGCCGGAGATTATACGGTAGGCGTTTACGCAAAAGGATACAATAGCTTCACCGACGGCGATACGGCAACCGTGATTTATAAAAAGCAGGCGTTGTCTTCGGACCGAAAAGTCAGCGTGGAAGGCGGTGAAATTTCCGCTCTCATATCCAACGGCTACGTTGCTTACGCCGTAAACGGCGATTCAGCAGTCGAGTTGGGCAGCGATATTCTTAATGCCGACGGCAGTTTTAAGACGGACGTTTCGGCATACGAGGGGCAAACGTTGGCTTTTGTGACCGCTTACACCGAAGAGGATTTGGCTCTCGGCAAAAGCATTATACTTTATACTGCGGCCGCTTTGTCCGAAGGGACCACGACGGTAGTTGCGAACGAGTATTACGTCGATTCGAACGGCATCGAATTTATAGCGCTGTCGGACGGACTGTATTTTGTGACCGTCGACGGCAATACTTATGCGGTGGCGGCATCGGGCGGCTACGTGGTTAGCGTAAACGGAGCGTCGGCAGACGACTACTTGCCTTTGACCGTTTTAGAATAAATTTCAAAAAGATGTTTACAAACGTCGGAATTTAATGTAAAATTAAATTACAGCAAAGTTTTTTGGAGGAAAATATGGGAACTTTTGTTATTGCTTACGATGTCGGCACAACCGGCATTAAAACCTGTTTGTTTGAAATAGATAAGGAAATAAAGCTGGTCGAATCGGCCATGTGCGGCTACAACCTTTACGTTTTCGAAAACGGCGGTGCCGAACAGGATGCCGACGAATGGTGGTATGCGATGTGCGTTACCACGAAGGCGATTTTTGAAAAATCCGCCGTCACTCCGGCCGAAATCAAGGGCGTTTCGTTCTGCAGTCAGATGCAGGGCCTCGTTTTGGTTGACAAGGAGGGCAATGCCGTTCGTCGTCCGATGAGCTATATGGACCAACGTGCAAAAGAAGAAATCAAAAAGGGCATTGCGCACGGCTTCCAAATTGCCGGTGCAAACGTGTTTAAACTCGTAAAGTCCATTATGATAACGGGCGCCGTTTCGGCAAGCGTTAAGGATCCTGTTTGGAAATATAAATGGATCGAAGCGCACGAGCCGGACAATTTCAAAAAAGCTTACAAGTGGCTTGACGTTAAGGAATATTTGATTGGCCGCGCAACCGGAAGGTTTATTATGACTCCGGACAGTGCGTTCGGCACCCTTATTTATGACATACATAAAAAACAGTGGTCCAAATCGATGTGCAAGATGTTCAAACTGAACACCGATCACCTTGCCGAAATCGTCGATTGTACCGATCTTGTCGGCGGCATAACCGCAAAAGCGGCGGCAGAACTCGGCCTCGAAGAGGGAACCCCCGTGTTCGGCGGCGGCGGAGACGCAAGCCTTATCGGCGTAGGCGCAGGATCGACAGCGGTGGGCGACACGCACATTTACAGCGGCACCAGCGGTTGGGTTGGCACCGTTACCGACAAATCCGTGGTTGACGCAACAACCATGATTGCGGCAATCGTCGGAGCGCAGGACGGCAAATACAACTATTTTGCCGAAATGGAAACCAGTGGCAAGTGCTTAGAGTGGGTTAAAAACCACCTTGCGTTGGACGAAATCGGCATCTATCTTGACAAACACGACGTTACCGAAGGTATCGAAGCCGAATACACCAGCCTTTACGACTATATGACGTCTGTAATCAAAACCGTTCCGGCAGGATGCGACGGCGTAGTGTTCACTCCGTGGTTGCACGGCAACCGTTGCCCGTTTGAAGATCCTAACGCAAAAGGAATGTTCTTCAACATCGGCATCGAAACGGGCAAACGCCAGCTTATCCGTGCCGTCATCGAAGGCATTTGCTTCCACAAACGTTGGATGCTGGAGGCAGAATGCAAAAAAGTTAAAACTTCCGATCCTATCCGCTTTGTAGGCGGCGGTGCTCTTTCGGATGCGACGTGCCAGATTTTGGCCGATATTACCGGACGCACCATCGAAACGGTTGCAAGTCCGCAAAACGTAGGTGCGGTAGGCGCGGCGGCGGTTGTAGGCGTCGGCCTAGGCCTCATCAAGGATTTGGGCGAAGTTAAAAACTTTATCCCTGTTGTCGCAACGTACAGGCCTAATCCGGAACTCAAACCGATTTACGACAGAAACTTTGAGGTGTTCAAAAACCTTTACAAGAGCAACAAAAAGAATTTTGCAATGCTCAACAAATAAAAACGGTAGAGAAAAGGCAGGACAAAGCGTCCTGCCTTTTTTGTATCACAACAACCCGATCGGATCGAAAGTCACTGTTTTTCTGACGTTTTCGATAAGAATTTTAGTACTTGCGGTTTTTGACGATGCGTTTGTCAGATCGTCCACCTCCAAGCTTCCCTGAATTTCGCCGAGAGTTACGGGGATGGCACGCATTTCGGAGGAGTAGTTGAACATTTCGATGTATATCCGTTCTTTTTCCCACCATTCGATAAGCTCGATACAACAGGTTAGTGCCTCTTCGGTTTTTTGTCGGTCGACAAGTTCGTCCAGCGTTTCCATGCGTTCGCCGAACTCGGAAAAAACCCTTTTGACTCTGAAATAGTCGTAAATTCCAAAAGATAAAACAAGTGCCAGAATGCACAAAGCGATGATAAGTTTTTTCATGTTTAAAAATCAATGGACGTCATTTGTCCGTCATAAGATTGCACTACTGCAGTTTTAGATTGCGTTATTGTGAGTATAAACACGTCTTTCGGCGATAAGTTGATTTCGGACAGCTTGTCTTCGATTTCCTCGACGGTGGGGGCGGATTCAAGCAAATCCAAATTTTCGCGCATCAGCTTGCCTTCGACGATAACGGTGTACGGAAGTTCGACGGGTTTTGGCGGCAGGTTGATGTCGCCGCAAGTCACTTCGGCCGATTCGTATGCAGGAAGAACGCTCAGTTTGCCGTTGGTTTCCAAAATGGCAAACGCAACGTCGTCCAGGTTGAAATAGCCAGACGAGCGCAGTCCGGACATAAGGTCGTTTACGCTGAGTCCCGTGCGTCCCAAAGCCTTGACGTCGATGTTTCCGTTTTCGATTACGATTATGGGTTTTCCGTTCATAAGTTTTCTGAACCCCTGGTGTTTTTGCTGTATAAAAGTGATGATGACGTGCGTTATAAGCAGAGCAATCATAGGCAAAATGCCGTAGATGAACGGAATTGACGGATCGCTCATCGGAATGCAGGTGAGGTCGGCCACGACAAGCGTTATTCCCAGCTCGAAAGGTTGCATTTCGCCCAGTTGCCGTTTGCCCATAATGCGCATTACGACTATAAGTGCCAAGTACAGCACTATTGTTCGGATAAAAATGGTAAGCATACACACATTATTGCCGGTAAACGGTTTTTTTATACAAATTTTATTGCCTTGCGCTCAAAAATAAACTATAATTAGCTTAGCAGAGTAGGCAATTCGCGTTAAGTGTTGCGGGATGGAATGTTGTCCGCAAACGAAAGGATAATCCCTGCGGTGGATTGCTGCATTCGTTGCTCGATTATACGGTTGTATAACCACGCTCGAATCTCTGAATTTTCGGAGGTTTTTTTATGAAAAAAATGTCAAGCAAACAAGTTGCATACGTTGCGCTTTTCGCGGCGGTTTCGGCGGCCCTTAACTGCCTTTCGGCACAAACGACCGCGCTCAGTCTGTCCTTAACGTACATCCCGTCGGTGATTGCAGGCCTTTATATGGGGCCGTTTGCCGGGTTCGTGGTCGGCGCGGTGGGAGACGGAATAGGGTGTCTGCTTTTTCCGCACGGCGCCTGGCTGCCGCTGCTGACGCTTTCGGCAGGGCTGACCGGCGTGATGCCGAGCATAGCAAAAAAAATATGCAAAAACAACCTTGCGGCCAAAGTGGCGATAGCTTATATTCTGGTCTTGGCAATTTGCACCGTGGGGATAAACACCACCACCTTGTGGTACTGTTATGCCAAAGGCAAAAAAACCTTTTGGGTTTACACGGGAAGCAGAATCGTTTCGCAAGGTTTGGTGCTGCTACTAAACGCCGCTTTAACTTTAGTGTTAATACCTATGATAGATAAATATTTTAAAAGGGCAGGGTTTGGGGTCATTTAACTCGGGCCACCGTTTCGGCAATCCGTTGAGGATTGCCTTTTTTTGACCTAAAAGAGGCAAAATCCAAAACGTTTGCAAGCCACAGCGAAGCGATATACCACACCGCCGAAACCCCCGCAGAAAGGATGACGGAGCCCCCAAGCGGCAAATACCATTCGGATATTCCTTTTATTGCGTAGCAAAGTATCCCCGACGGCAAAGCAAGCAAAAGGGCCCTAAGCGGTTTTTTGAAGTCCAACGGCAGGCCCTCGGTTTTTATCAGAACCCGATAATTTAGCACGGACGTGATTGCAAAACAACAAAACGAGCCGCCGGCAATGGCATAGACGCCGATTTTTGACGGCAAAACAAGCAAACACGCAAGCGTTGCCGCCGAGCCTGCGATAAAATGCAGGAAGGTTGTTTTTTCTCTGCCGAGGCTGTTTAGTATGCCGGTGGTGATTTGATTAAGCTCGAGCGGAAAAATCATGACGGCGGCAATGCTCACGTATCTGCCTGCTCGGGCGTCGTTAAACAAAAAAGTTCCCAAACTTTCGCCCAAAGGTATGTAAATCATAACAAAAATGCTTCCGATTATGGCGGCAAACAGTGTTGACGAGTTGATTTTTGCGGCTAAACCGCTTTTTTTGCTGCTTGCTACTTCCGGAATAAGCACGGTAGACAGTGCTCCCGTGACGGAAAGCGGAGCCATAAGAAGTGGCATGCTCATGCCTGTTACTCGTCCGTAGTCGGCCGTTGCTTCCGCCGACGTCATACCGCTTCTGACCAACAAAAGCGGAACAATAAATGCCGTCAAACTTCCTATCAGGCTTCCGAAAATGCGAATAAGAGTCAGAGGAAACGAGCTTTTAACAATGTTTTTTAATGCGGTCGGACGCTTTAGGCGGCCGCCTTCGGCAAAGAAAATCGCCGTCAGCACGGCGGCGCAGACAAAATCGCTTGCGACAAATGCGACGGCAATTGCCTTGGCTCCCGAAACGTTCAATTTTCCGTTGCACAAAACAATGCAGATTGCAACTTTTACAACTTCTTCGGCAAGTTCGGTTACCGAAAAAGCGAAGAAGCGTTTTTTGCCCAAAAAATAGGCCCTGACGGCGGCGTAAACCGACGTTGACAACAGGGACGGGAGAACGATCATAAAAACGGGAACGGCCCGTAAATCGCTGAAAAACACGGCCAAATTGTCGCCAAGCAGATAAAAAAGCAACACAAGAATCGCCGACACGCCGCAACAAATCAACAATCCCGAGCCGACGTATCCGAAAACCTCGCCGTCGTCGCTTGCGGCGGCAATACGCCTTGACAGCACCAAAGGGATTCCGCTGGATGCGACGGCCGACAGCAAAAACAGCACCGACAACGACAACTGATAAAGCCCCACCGCTTCGGCTCCGAGTTTGCGCCCGACGTAAACCTTAAACAAAAAACCGACGCCCCTTGCGGCTATGCCGAACACGGTGACCAAAGCCACGGCCTTATAAACTTTTTTCCCTGAATTTTTCATACTTAATAAGTATGAGAAACCGTTTGGTTTTATGTCGAAGTACAAACGGTACAAACCGCAGAAAGGCGAGTAGAATCGCCTGATGCCGTACAAAAAGGCCGACAGAATTTGCCGGCCTGTTCTCTCAATTATGTTTTAAATAAATATGCTTGTACTAACTATTGAAAAGATGATTTAAAAAATCCAAATTGTCTTCATTATCTAAAATGATGTCTACAAGCAAATCAAAAGTTTCTAATTGCTCGTTATCTATATCTTCTCTGGCTTCCTTGGCCGACACTAGTGATGCGACTTTTAAATCCAGCGATTTTTGCAACTCACAAACGGAGTTTTCGTCCAATTTAGAAATGTTTAATTCTTTCAAAAGATTTTGCGCGGCTTCTTTTGCTTGTTGTTTGAACTTGTTTTTTTGAATTTCGTTTAACATATTTCTTTTTTTGTCCTTTCTTTTTTATATTTATCAAATCAAATTCTTTTCTATCCTGTTTGCTGATCGGTCTACACGAGACCACTTTATTGTTTGTTGGGTTTATGCTGGTAGTTATATGCTTGCCGACACGATTATAAGACGGTCTATTGTTTTCGTATTTTATTTTGGTTATGCCGTTTGGTTTTGTAAACAGGTTGCTTAAAACATCACTTTTGTTTATCTTTCTGGTTTTGTCTGCAATGCGATTTTGTGCGTGTGGTGTCAGGATATACTTGCCCATTTTTATGTGCGCAGTATTTACTTTTTCCATTTCTTTTTTGGATTTGATTAAAAAACCGAATATGCTCATATTATATCACCTCCTTATTGCTTAGTCAAGATGATGGCGCCAAAGATCTCGTATCTTTATTGTATCAAAAAAACAATTGTTTTTCTATCAAATCGTGTCTCCTCTGTTTTGTGTTATAGGGTAGACAATTTGATATAGTTTCTGTTGTTTTTGTTGATTTATAAGGAGACAAGTTGTATAATAGTTACAAAGGAGCTTAAAAATGACAGATAAAATAAAGATTAAGGTGTCCTCTTTTGTGGCGAATATTTTAGAAAACGATGCTTTGCGTTTTGGATTTACTAAAAATAATAAATCTAACAAAAATGCTTTGCTCAACAAACTTATTCCTACACTTGTAGAAGTTAGAAAAGCAAGGAGGAGCGAAATTGAAAGCATATTAAAAAACGAATATAACAGACAAGACAGCGAGGATATATATAGTGCCGTGAACACGGTTATCGACAGAGTTTATTTTGATAATGCGGAATTAAATATTTTAGAAGAATATCTTTGGATTCGGCCGTCAAAAGAAACAATGGCAACATACGATGAAATACAAAGCAGCGAAATCATTATAACGGCTCAAGAAGTCCCCGTTTATATTCGAGGATTATTAAATGAGTATTCGCGGCTTCCTCAATACAAAAGGGAAATTCTTGTGTGTGATAAAGAAATAGACATTTTTAGCGATGCCTGTTTGTCTCAAAACATAGTACACTTTAAAGACAAAATAACCGGAGAAGGGTATAGGGCTTTTGCTTATAATTATTATTATGGTTATTTGTACGAGCAAACAAATTTTTGTGTTATATACGACATTAAGAACAACAGAATCAAATCGATACCGTTGTATAGAATACAGGACATATATATGATAAAACAAAAATACAAGCCAAGTGAAACGTTAATAAAATTGTTGCAAGAATATGTCGATGATTGCGATTTTGAAAAGGAAGTAGAGGTAGAGGGGTGATAGAATGTTTTTTAACAAAGAAAAGAAAAAGAGCAGTTATGTAAAAGCAAAAACTCCCGAAGCAAGAAAGAAACAAAAGCAAGCGATAGCATCTTATTATGCAAAAAGGAAAACAACTAAAAAAGAAAAGTGACGGACGATACAGATATTCGTTATAAATTGTTTGAAAAAGGCCGACAAATTATGTCGGCCTTTTGATTTTGTTGTTTTGAAAGAAGATTAGTCCTTCATGTTCTTGTATTTGTCCTCACGTTTCTTGAGGCTGTCAGGGGAGTTTGCTCTTCTTGCGTCGTAGCTCGGCAAATTCTTGAGCGCGCGGCGTTTAGGCAGAACTTTCTTGACGAAGTAAACGATAACTGCAATGATCATGAGTGCGCCGATAACGATGGAGCTGATCCACAGCCAGCTGAGGCTGTTCTTGTCGTCGTCCTTGTCGGAATCGGTGCCTGCATCGATGTTCTTGGAATCGGTGAGGGTGTCTTTAAGGACGTGAGCGTCAGCGTCGGTGCTTGCCGCGTTGTATTCGGACGATTCGATCTTCTGCACGTCGATGTTGTCGAACAGAGCAAAGCCGGTGCAATAGTCATAAACGACGTCGGAGGAGTTTGCCGGGGTGTATACGCGGCCGAGTCCGAGTTTTACGGTAACGCTTGCATCGGACGAAGAAGTCTTGATGTAGAAGGTTCCGTCGGTCCACTCGGAAGCGGTGATCTTGATGACGTAGTCGCCGACACCTGCGGTGGTATCGTTAAGTTGAACGTAGAGGTAAGCGTTTTCGCTTGCATCCACCAATTTTGCGGAGAAGGAGACCTTGTAGTAGCTGTTCTTCGAGAAGGTGAACTTGGACGAAGTGAAGCCGTAAGCGGTCATGTCTTCGTTGTGGATGAGCAAGTAGCTGTTAGGTTCGCTTTCGACGAATTTAGCAACGTAAGCGGCTCTTAATTCGTATTGAGCTGCAAGTTGGTCGGCCAAAGAGAGGCTGTTGTCTTTTGCAAGCTGTGCGATGGTGTCGTTTTCGTAACGGCTTTCTTCATCGTCGCCGGTGGTCCAGATGCGCCAGGTGTCGCCGTCTTTGAAGAAGTAATCGGTGCCGTCGACAGGATCGCCGCTGAGTTTAACGAAGTCGTTGAATCCGACAAGTCTGTCGAGGAAGGTGTCGTTGTTGCCGCCTACAAACACGCCTGCGGTGGTGTTTGCGGAAGGTTTTTCATCGGTCTTCTTGTAGTCGGATGCGCCGGTCCAGTTTGACGGTTTGCCAAGGCCGCTGCTTTCGACGGTGGAGGTTGCGAAGTTTTCGAAACTGTCGGAAGTGAAGCTGCAAAGTTTGGTAGCATCGCCTTCGACAAGAGCGTTGTAAGCAGCCTTATCGATGCTGATGAGTGCGGCTTGGTCGAAGAATACGACGCCAGCTTTGAGAGTGGAATATTCGGTGCCTTCGTCAATCTTAGAAAGGTTGGAGGAGGTGGTTCTGTCGCCGAGGTACAAACCGAGTTTTACCGATTTTGCGGAGATACCCGTCTTTGCCGCAAAGGTGTAACGAGTCCAGCCTTGGTTGTCGGTGCCGCTCTGAATTGCTTCGAATTTTGCCAGAACCGCATTGTCTGTGTCATAGAGATACAGGCTTGCCGTGCTGTCGCCAACGGTTTTGACGAGAACGGAAACGAGGTAGTAGCCGTTTGCCGACAACGAGAACGAACTCGAAGTGGTGTAGCCTACGGATGCCATTTTGCCGTTCAAAGCGGAATCGGAAGTTTTGACGTCGCCGGAAGCAATCATCAAAACGTTGTCGCCGCCGAAGTAGCTGAGTTGGTCGGCGGTGAGGCCTGCGGTGTTAGGGTTGATGAACATGTTGTCGCCGAACATGGTTTCGGACAGAAGAGCGGAGTTTGCAAAATCTGCCACGATGTTTGCCACGAGAGCGGAATTGTGAACGTCAACTATGCCGGCCAGTTGTTTGCCGTTGCCGTTGTTGTTGGTGAGAGTCCAGTTTGCAGGCACGCCGAAGTTTTCGGAAAGGGTGCCGTCAACAAGGCCGTTGTTTGCAAGACCTTCGGTCTTGTCGTAATCGAGATTGTTGAAGTTGCCGTTGTTTACGGTGTCCGAAGAGGTGCTGATGTAAGAAGCCTTCTTGCGGAAGTTGGACGTAGAGGACGAATAATCGTCGTAGTCGGTTGCGGTCAAAGTGAGGTTTGCGAGGAATGCGTTGCCCTTAACGAGAGTGTCAGGGGTGTAAACGCTGCCGCTGCCGAGTTCGAATTGCAAATAAACGGTTTTAGCTTCCGCGCCGGTTTGGACGAGGAAAACCACTTCTTGCCAACCGTCAATCGTGCCGCTGTCGATATCGTCGGTGTCGATGCCCGAGGAAGTTGCGAGAACCGCGTCTTCGACGGCGTCGATAAGTTTGACAACCATGCTGGCGTCTGCGAAGTTTTGAGTCTTAACCCAAACGCCCAAACGGTAGTAGCCGTTTGCACCCAATGTGAGTGCGGAATCGGCAAACTTAAGTTTGTAGATGCAAGGGTTGGAGGACAGAATTGCCAAAACGCGGTTGCTGCCCGAAACGGTGTTGACGTACGGAAGAGCAGGAACGGTGAGGCTGTCGTCGTAGGTGGAGACGGTGCCGTCCAAAAGCGTGATGTTTTTGTCGGTGTCGGCAAGGTCGATAACGCCGACTTTAACGCCCGAAGCATCGGTGCCGCCGACAAGCGTGCTGTTTTCGTCGGTTACTGCCGAGAAGCCGAGTGTCGGATTTGCGTTGTTGAAGTAGCCGTTTTCGAGAAGGCTGTTTTCATCGATGCGCAGGTTGACGATTTTGCTTACGCCGGCTTCGTCGACGAATTCGTCGGCAGAAGAGACCTTTTCGTAAGTGAGGCCGTCAAAGAATGCCCAGCCCTTGCTGAAAGTAGCAGGCTTAACGCCGTCTTCCGATTTGCCGGTACCGAAGTGGAATTCGAAATCGAGCGAGCTGTCGTTGTTTTTGCTTGCGATAACGTAGAAAGTGCAACGTTGCCATGCGCCGTTGGTGGAAATGCCGTCGATGACGTATTCGGTATTGCCGTCAACGAGTTTAAGCGCGGCAGTGCAGTTTGCCGAAGTGTCGGCGGAAATGTTGGTTTTTACCCAAACGGAAACCTTGTAGAGACCGCATTGAGCAAAGTTTACGGTGCTGGTGGAGCTCATGCCGATTGCGGACAGTTCGCTGTTGTAGAGCATGTAAACGTGGCTGCCGACGGTGCCTTCAGGGGTGCCCGGGTTTACGATTCCGTCGCCATAGCCGGATTTTGCAGCCTCGAAAATTTCGGTGGTGGTGTCAATCCTTCTGTAAAGGTTGTTGCCGTTGCCGGTGTTGGTCGAGGTGTACATTGCGGCCGTGTTGCTTCCACCCTTGGAGTTGAAGGTTACGAAATCGAATTCAGGGTTAGGGATTGCAAGGTCCAAAGTTTTGTCGGTTGCGGCAACGGTTTCGCTGTCGGAAACGTCCTCAAGGTAAACGTTGTCGAAAAATGCCCAGCCCGAAGCGGTGTCTTTCTCGTTGTAGCCCATGGTGAGGTACAGCGAAAGACTCTTGGTTGCGATAGGGTTGCCGATAATGCGGATGGTGTAGTTTTTCCATTCGCCGTTGGTGTTGATGTTTGCGATTTCCATGTAGCCCGCTGCCGAGTTGTAGACGTAAATTTTTGCGCCGCCGGTTTGGCTGGTTACGTTGGTTTTGACGGAAACGTGCAAAACGTATTCCTTGCCTGCCGAAACAGACAGTGCGCTTGCACCGTAGTATCCGGCATAACCTGCCGCACTGTTATAAACCATAAGCACGTTGTTGTCGGCATCGAGGTTTTCGGTGAGGGAAGACGTCATTTTGTCCGGGTTGGAGGTGTAGAACCACAAACCGGCTTTGTCGGAAATCTTCGAACCGTATTTTTCCCACTTCGAAACGTCGACAACGCCTTTTACGGACGAGGACGTGCTGCCGGAAACTGCCGTCCAGTTGGTAGGGCTGCCCGGTTGAGGAACGCCGGCGCTGTCGTCGGCCACGTCGGAAAATGCCGCAAAGTTACCGTTTTTGACGGTAAGAGTTACGGAAGAGGAGTCGCTGTTGTCCGGAGTTTCCGAATCATCGTCGCAAGCGGCGAAAGCAACGAGCGATACCGAGAGAATTACAACCAATAAAAGAGTTAACAATCTTTTAGCGTTTTTCATTTTGTCTCCTGTTTGCTTTGATATGCTTTATTGTTATCTAAATTTTAAAATGCAATACTTAAATTTCTATTTAAATTAAACAGTATTCCACAATAACTCAAACAATTATATACCAAAAAAACACGTTTGGCAAACAATTTGAGGTGCATATCGTTCAAACCTTCCTAAATAAAAAACAAAAAACGCAACAAAATAGCCTTATGAGAAGTAAATTTGCAAAAATATCTACCGCCCAAGTCGTGTTCAAACGGCTGTTCGAGCTGTTGTGCGGCACGGTGTGCGGCTTTGTGAACGGATTTTTCGGCGGAGGTGGCGGATTGTTGGCGGTGCCGTTTCTTTGTTTGGTGGCAAAGCTCGGAGATAAACAGGCACACGCAACGGCATTGGCGGTTATGCTTCCGCTGACGCTGGTCAGTTTGAGGGTTTATTTCAAGACGGGAATAAGCTTTGTGGACGGCGGTTTGTGGATAGTGGCGGCGGTTACCGCGGGCGGTGTTATAGGTGCGGTTTTGCTTAAGATTCTGCCGGAAAAAATTGTGCGTTTTTTGTTTAATCTGGTTATGATTGGCGCAGGACTGAAAATGTTTTTTAGATAACAAAACGGCAGATTAGGTTCTGAAATTGTTTGCGTAAAGGTGGTTTATGGTTGTTTTGTATATTTTGGTAGGATTGCTCGGCGGCCTTATGGGAGGCATGGGAATGGGTGGCGGAACCTTGCTTATTCCGCTGGCGGTGTATCTTTTGAAAACCGAACAGAGGGCGGCGCAGTTGATAAATTTGGTGTCCTTTGTGCCGATGAGCGGTGCGGCTTTGGCGGTTCACGCAGCAGGCGGACTGGTCAAGATGAAAGGTGCGTGGCTTTTGCTTGTCGGGGGAGTGGCCGCGGCGATTGCGGGCAGCGTTTTGGCAAAAAACGTGTCGGCAGAAAACCTCGGCAGGTATTTCGGTTTGTTTTTGGCGTTTTTGGGTGTGGCCGGATTTTTTACCGCAAAATAACGTCCAAGCCTTGCAATCGGGCGGCTCGGGTGATATAATGGTTCTATCTGAAACCAAAGGGGGCCGCTATGCTGGTATTTATAAAAAGAAACTACAGCAAGGAACATAGAAGAGAATTTATCGAGGAGTGCTTTGTCCGTTATCTCGACTTCGAGGGCAAGGATAAGGCTCCGTCGCCGACCGAAGCGTCGGGCAAAAACGGGAAGCCGTATTTCGAGGGGCATCCCGAAATAAGGTTCAGCCTTTCGCACAGCGGCGACGTTGCGATGTTGGCCATGAGCGATTCGGAGGTCGGTTGCGATATCGAAAAAATCAAGGACGTCGACTACGAGGCCATGGCAAAAAGGTGGTTTACGGGCGGCGAGGTTGCGGCTTGCGACAGCAAGGAAAATTATTTTTCCGTCTGGACCAAAAAAGAGGCGTTTTTGAAATATACGGCCGACGGCATCGGCGGTTTGACAAAAATCGACGTTACCCTGCCGATTGAATACGAGGGCGAAAAAATCGAATTGACGTCCGTTGATTTCATCGAGGGATACAAGGGTGCCATTGCGTCCGTTCCGCAAGAAATCGTGTTCACCGACGTCGAATAACCTCTAATAACCGCAAAATTCTCGTCGTTTACCGCACAGTTGTCGAAAATCGTTGACAGATTTTGCGGATTATTGTAAAATGGACCATAGTTTTTGGGGAGGTATTTGTTATGGTATTCGAAAAACTTAGAGATATGCTTGCCGAGCAACTCGGGTTGGACAAGGCAAAAATTACGCCGGAGTCCGACATTATCAGGGATCTCGGCGCCGATTCGTTGGAAATCGTCGGCATGCTTATGGATGTCGAAAACGAATGGGACATCACAATCGAAGACGATGACGTGCACGGTTTCAAAACCGTCGGCGACGTCGTAAAGTATATCGAAAAATCAATTTAGCATTCAGCCCTCGCATCCGCGAGGGTTTTTTGCACCCCGAAGAAGCGATTTTCAGCCGTCCCCTTGACTTTTGGTTCGACGTTGTGTTAATATACATAATGTATAGGTGTAAACCAAACATAAAAAGCTATTTAGATGAGGGTAAAGTATGAAAAAACTTACGGCCATAATTTTGATGCTTACGCTTGTGCTGGGCGTGTTGGCTTTTGCGGCTTGCGACGACAAGTCCACAGAGGTCGGTCCCGTTCAGACGGGGACGTACGGCTCGGATGCCGAGGATGACGACGTCGATATCCCTGCTTCCGCCGAAAACGATCCTAATGCAACCGACGTCGGATATTTCACTTTCGAGCTGTTCGGCAACTCCAAAAGCAAGGGCTACATGATCACCGGATGGAGCGACAAGGATGCCAGACCTACAGAGATTATTTTCCCGAGCGTTTACAACAAACTTCCGGTTATCGGCATAGCGCAGGGTGCGTTCAGAAACGACACCACCATCACCAAAATCACCCTGGGTGACAGCTTCAGGCTGATAAAAAAGAGGGCGTTTTGCGGTTGCGAAAACCTTCAAACGGTAAATTTGACTTCAAAAATCACAAAAATCGCGGCAAGCGCATTCCGTGATTGCAAAAAATTGACGTCCATTGCGGTGCCTGAAAGCGTAACTCGACTTTACGGCAGCACTTTTTCGGGATGTGAATCTCTTGCAAGCGTGACGCTTCCGTCCCAGCTTGTTTACCTTGGCGTCAGCACGTTTGAGGATTGCTTCGCTCTTGAGTCGATTGATATTCCTAAAACGGTCAGCGAACTCGGCACGGCATGCTTTATGAACTCGGGCATTGAAAAAATCACTTTGCCGTCAAAGGTAACGTCTATTCCTGTCGATTGCTTCTCGGGCTGCACAAATCTCACCTCCGTCACCGCATCGTCGGCAAAAAAAGTCGGCCTCGGCGCATTTTACGGATGCGAAAAATTGCAAACGGTGAAAGTTTCGTCCGATTGTGAATTCGGCATGCTGGCCATTGTGTTCGGCAACTGCCCTGAAAGCGTGACGGTCAACGGCAAGGCCTTGTCCGAAATCGAAATAATCACCCCGACCGAAGAAGAAAAATAAAAGCAGAAGAAAAATAAAATCAAATGCGACGGAATTTTCCGTCGCATTTTTTAAACACAAATGTTTAAAAAATTATTGACAACGTCGGTGCGGTTGCTTATAATAAAACTATGAATATCGGCAAAACCGTCGAAAGGCGGCGACGCAAAGCCACAGGGTCTAAGCCGAAAGGTATGACAGCCGGTTGCCGTCCTCTGACGTAAACAGGGTTTTTTCTGTCGCAGAGTCGGCAGATTTTGTTTATTTTGAAGTGTTTTATTTTTTACATACGGCCGACAAAAATCCTATTTTGTCGGCCCCGAAAGGACCCCTCTGCGACCAGTAGGTCGTAAAAAGCGACAGCTTAATTGCTGCCGCTTTTCTTTTGGTTTATTTGTATAGTTGTACAAGATTCAAAATCACCTCAACCATTTTTTCCATTGACGGAACGGGGATGTATTCGAATCGACCGTGAAAATTGTGTCCGCCGGTTGAAAGGTTCGGACAAGGCAACCCCATGTGACTGAGAGTTGCGCCGTCGGTGCCGCCTCGAATAGGGACGATAATCGGATCCACGCCGGCCTGTTTCATTGCTGTTTTTGCGTTTTCGATAAGGTGGAAGTTGTTTTTGATTATTTCGGACATGTTGTAGTAGCTGTCCGAAATTGTCGCAACGGCGGTGTTGCGGCCGTGTTTGTCGTTGATTTTGTCCGCAAGAGAGGCAAACAATGCTTTTTTATCTTCAAATTTTTTGCGATCGTGGTCGCGGATGATGTATTTGGCCGTCAAGCTTTCGACGCCGCCGGAAACGGAAGACGTCATAAAGAAGCCCTCGTAGCCCGAGGTGTAAAAAGGTGTTTGCTCGGGCGGAAGCAACGATTGAAACTCGGCAAAAATTTCTATGGCGTTTTTCAGTTTGCCTTTGCCTTCGCCGGGATGAATGGAGGTGCCGTTTACGGTCAGGGTGGCCGCTGCGGCGTTGAAGTTTTCGTATTCTATTTCGCCAAGCTTGCCACCGTCCACGGTGTAGCCGAAGTCTGCGCCGAAACTTTTTGCGTCAAAGTACTTTACGCCTGCGCCGACTTCTTCGTCCGGAGTGAATGCAACTTTGATTTCGCCGTGTTCGACGTCGGGGTGTTTGGTAAGATAATCCATTGCCGCCATGATTTCGGCAACGCCGGCCTTGTCGTCCGCGCCCAAAAGAGTGGTGCCGTCGGTGACGATTATTTTCTGCCCGACGTAGCTTTCGATTTCGGGATAATCGGCGGCGGACAGCACGATGTTTTTGTCCTTGTTCAACAATACGTCGCCGCCTTTGTAGTCGACGATTTGCGCTTTTACGTTTGCACCCGACACTGCAGGACTTGTATCAACGTGGGAGATAAAGCATATAGTTTTGCTAGATAAAGTACCGTTTGCGGCAAGAGTGGCCGTTACATAGCCGTGTTCGTCCATCTGTGTTTCAAGCCCTAATTCGTCCAGTTCGCGCTTAAGTTCCGCCAAAAGAGTCAGCTGCTTTGCCGTGCTGGGATAAGTGTCGGACTCTTCGTCGGAAGTAGTGTCGTAAGAAACGTATTTCAAGAATCTTTCGGTTACGGTTTTCATGTTTCACCTCGTGTGGTTTATGCAACCATTATATACCGATATGCCGCTTGAGGCAACGGGTTTTGGGGAGTATTTTGCGTAATCGGCCTTAAAAATTTTTTTAACCGTTGACAAACGGGGGAGATATGTACTAAAATATTATTTGTAAATTAAGTACTCCGAGGAGGGTTATCATGAACGTATTACAAAAATGTTGGTATCGCACTTTCCAAAATTGCTTTAAGGCAGCATCGGGCCTTATGCCGTGGCGCAAGCCGGAAATTTTAGAAGGCGAAGGAAGCATTCTGAAAGTCGGCGAAATCATTAAGGCCAAAGGTCTTAAAAAAGCCATCATCGTCACGGGGCCGCACATCAGCCAAACCAACATGCTCGACAATTTGTATAAAGGTTTGACCGACAACGGCATCGAATACGTCGTATTCAACAAAACCGTGCAAAATCCTACCATCGACGTTGTCGAAAACGCTTTGGCCGAATACAAGGCAAACGGATGCGAATGTATCATCGCATTGGGCGGCGGTTCTTCGATGGACAGCGCAAAAGGTATGGGCGCACGTCTCGCAAGGCCTAAAAAACCTATCCCTAAACTTAAGGGCGTTTTGAAAGTTATGCATCGTCTTCCGTTGTTCTTTGCAATCCCTACCACGGCAGGAAGCGGCAGCGAAGCAACCATCGCGGCGGTTATTTCCGATCCGACCACGCATGAAAAATATGCCATCAACGACCTTAACTTGATTCCGGACTATGCCGTTTTGGAACCGTCTCTCACGGTCAGCCTCCGTCCGTTCACTACCGCTACAACAGGTATGGACGCTTTGACTCACGCAGTAGAGGCATTGGTGGGCAACAGCAACACCAAAGGCACTCATGCAGACGGCTTGAAGGCTTGCAAACTTATTTTTGAAAACCTCGAAACCGCTTACACCGACGGCACCAACATCGAAGCGAGAAACAACATGCTTATCGGCAGCTTCTATGCAGGCTGTGCGTTCACCAGAGCTTACGTAGGATACGTTCATGCTCTTGCTCACCAGTTGGGCGGTATGTACAACGTTCCGCACGGATTGGCAAATGCCGTAATTTTGCCGTTCGTTCTCGAATACTACGGCTCCACCATCTACAAGAAAATGGCCGAAATCGCCGACTACTGCAACATTCCTGCAGGCCCTACCGACAAGGAAAAATGCGAAGCGGTTATCGCCAGAATCAAACAGATGAACGCCGATATGAACATTCCTACCGTTATTCCTGAAATCAAAGAAGAGGATATCCCGACCATGGCAAAGAGAGCGTACGCCGAAGCCAACCCGCTTTATCCTGTTCCTAAACTTATGGGCATCACCGAACTCGAAACCATGTATCGCATGTTGATGCCGAAGGCGGAATAATGAAGATTCTCATAGCATCCGATTTGCACGGGGCTTATCCCGTTGCCGAGAAGATAACAGAAATGGCGGCCGCAGAAAACTGCGACCGCATTATCCTTTTGGGCGACATTTATTATCACGGTCCTCGCAACCCGTTGCCGGACGGATATGCGCCCCTTAAAGTGGCCGAACTTTTGAACAAAACGGCAAATTTGGCCGTGTTGAAAGGGAATTGCGACGCAGAAGTTGACCAAATGATTTCCGATTTCAAATACGTTGACGGGTTGCTCGAAATCGATGACGGCGGCAAAAAACTGCTTTTTACGCACGGACACGAGTATAACGACGAGCAGCTTCCGAAAGGCAAATTCGACCTTTTGTGCTACGGGCATTTCCACGTCGGATTCATAAAAACCGACAGTGAAGGGCACGTGTTTGCAAACCCGGGCTCGCCAAGCTTGCCAAAAGACGGCTTCTGTGGATACCTGTTGTACGACAACGGCGTGCTGAGCTTAAAAGATATGTTCGGAAACACTCAAAAAGAGACGAAAATTTAAACAAACAAAAAATCGTGCGCACGAGCGCACGATTTTTTATGCTTAAAAATAGGCAAAAAAGCCAAAAAACGCAAAAAATATAAATTTTTTTGCAATTTTATTCCAAATTACTTGCCATCTTCAATAAGGTGTGGTATGCTTTTTGCATCAATAGGTAGAGGCGCGAGTTTTATGATAAGCCGATAACGCGAACTTCGTTACGGTGGCAAAGGAAAACTCGCCGAAAGTTTATCCCGTTCGGTTCGGGGCGGATATTCTTGGGACAACGCAGAATATGCGTTGTACTGTCACCGCAAGGTGGAGCGCTATCAACGTTGAATGGGTTTTTTATGCCGCAATGTTGGTCGCATTGCGGTTTTTTTAACCGCTCTGCCGCAATAACGCGAAAGGAGCAAATTTCATGAGAAAAAACAGAAAAGGCATTTTATTGGTTGCTGTTGTGGTTTTAACCGTTGTTTTGGGCAGCTTTGTGCTTGGCGGTTGTGACGACAAGGAAGAGGACGTGTTGTATGTCGGACTTGAGTGTGCCTATGCGCCGTTCAACTTTACGCAGATGGCGGACGATGCCAACGGTGCCGTCAAAATCGACAACGCCGAGGGTTGGGCAAACGGCTACGACGTAATGATAGCAAAGCGCATTGCCGAAGGTTTGGGCAAGCGTCTTGTTATAAAACAATACAGTTGGGACGGCTTGCTTCCGGGTGTAACCTCGGGCGCGCTGGACCTTATAATAGCAGGTATGAGCCCGACGGCCGAGAGGCTCGAGGCCATCGATTTTTCCGATCCGTATTATGAAAGCAATTTGGTTATCGTCGTAAGAAAGGACGGTAAATACGCAAACGCAACCTCGCTGGCGGACTTTGCCGGCGCAACCGTTGCGGCTCAGCTGGGAACTTTCCACGATACGGCCTTAGAAGAACAGGGACGCCAATTCGGCATAACCCGTGCCACACCGATGGATGATTTCCCTGCGCTTATAAATGCTCTTAAATCGAAAGCCATTGACGGCTACGTTGCCGAGGATCCGGGAGCAAAAGCCGACTGCGCATCCAATTCGGAACTTAAGGTTATTTCGTTGGTAAACAACGACACCGGCTTCGACACCGGCGACGGCGATTCCGCAATAGCGGTAGGCATGAAAAAAGGGTGCGAATACAAAGACGAAATCAACCGCATTTTGGCAGGGATTTCCACCGAAGAGCGCATCGAGATGATGGACGAGGCCGTCAAACTGGCATCGGGCAAACTGACCGTTTCGGAAATAAGCCAAATGATTTTGTCGGGCGTGGGCTACACTTTGCTGGTTGCGCTTATTGGCACCGTTGCAGGACTTTTAATCGGTATACTTGTGGGAATGGCCCGCACTGCGGAAACGCCAAAAAACAAGGTTGCGGCCGTATTCAAAAAGATAGGAGATTTCCTGCTTTCGGCGTACATCGAAGTGTTTAGGGGAACGCCGATGATGGTTCAGGCGATGGTCATTTTCTGGGGCTTCGCGCTGCTTGCCGACGGGCAAACGATGAACGTGGTTTTGGCAGGTCTCATTATCGTATCCATCAATACGGGTGCGTACATGGCCGAAATCGTTCGCGGCGGAATAATATCCGTTGACAAGGGGCAGTTCGAAGGTGCTCAGGCGATAGGCATGACGCATTCGCAAACCATGCAAAACGTAGTGTTGCCGCAGGCGCTCAGAAACATCATGCCGAGCGTTGCAAACGAGTTCGTCATCAACATCAAGGACACTTCGGTGTTGAACGTAATAGGTTTCACCGAGCTGTTTTATGCCGCAAGGTCCATTGTTTCGGTCAACTACGAAACCTTCAAAACCTATTTGCTTGTTGCAGGTGTTTATTTTGTGCTGACGTTTGTGATCACCCGAATTTTGCGCCTCGTCGAAAAGAAAATGGACGGCGGCGACAACTACAAGATAATGGGTTCGCAAAACATGGATGCCGAATCCATAGTCAAAGAAAACAAAATTTTGGGAGGTAACGACTGATGGCCGACAATGCTATTTTGAAAATAAACCATTTGAGCAAAACGTTTGGGGACAACAAGGTTTTGGCGGACATCGATTTTACCGTCAATGCCGGCGACGTAACCTGCATAATCGGTTCGTCGGGAAGCGGCAAGTCCACCCTTCTTCGTTGTATAAATCTGTTTGAAACGCCTACTTCGGGTGAAATTTTGTTCCACGGCGAAAACATCCTTCACACGCAAAGTGCGCCTAAGTATCGCCAGAAGGTGGCAATGGTGTTCCAGTCGTTCAATTTGTTCGGAAACATGAACGTTTTGAAAAACTGCACCGTCGGACCTCGCAAGGTTTTGGGCATGAAAAAGGACGAAGCAGAAGCGGTTGCAAAAAAATATTTGGAGCTTGTCGGTATGGGCGCATACGTCAACGCCAAGCCTAAACAGTTGTCGGGCGGCCAAAAGCAGCGTGTTGCGATAGCGCGTGCGCTGGCCATGAACCCGGAAGTTATTTTGTTTGATGAGCCGACTTCCGCACTCGATCCCGAAATGGTCGGTGAAGTTTTGTCGGTTATGAAAGATTTGGCGGAACGCGGCCTTACCATGCTTATCGTCACGCACGAAATGGCTTTTGCCAGAGACGTGGCCAAAAAGGTTGTGTTTATGGACAACGGCATAATTGTCGAGCAGGGCGCACCTTCCGAAATTTTCAGCAATCCTAAAGAGGAACGCACCCGTGCGTTTTTGTCGAGGATGCTTGCCGAGGGCGACAAAAACTGATTTTGCACGGCCGAATTTGCCGAATACGGGCATTTTTATGGCCGATTGACGAAGTTTAAAACAAATTTGACACCTTAAAATCAAAACAAATTTTGATACCGTAAAAAAGGGGACAGGCGATTTTGCCTGTCCCTTTTTTGTTGTTGTGTTTATTCCGTTTCGGTTGGCGGTGCGTCGGCAAGAAGTCGATTTTTGTCGATTTCTTCCTTGATGCGTTGATATTTCTCGCCGTACAGCCAATATCTTTTGCGATACGAAACGTAGCCCAAAGCGGCAAGAGGAATAGGAATGAGGAACATAAACGCCCTCAAAATAGTCATGTTTTCCTCGCCGACAACCGAACCTTCGACAAATTTGACCTGGTCGGCATATTCGGTTTTGAGCAGTTTTTCGTAGGATTCCTCGTCGTTGACGAGATAGACGCCGTCTTCTTCAAAAACCTGAACGTTGCCGTAATATTGCCCCGTTTCGAGGTCGACGACAGGGATGTCCGAAATGGTCGGGAGTTTCGCAACGGAGATGCCGATGCCCAAAATGAGCATTGCAATTGCCGCCGCAAATTTGGTTATAAGCGTTTGGATGCTGAAAATGACGCTGTCGCAACGCTGACCGGTTTTGTATTCGCCGTAGTCGGACACATCGGCAATCATAACCGTGCTTCCGATTTGGTTGATTCCGTTGGCGGTCATCAAAAATGCACCGGAAAGTGCAACCAACACCGAGTTGAGCAGGTATTGTCCCGGTTTGAGGATAAAGAACACCAAAAACAGCAAGATAAAGCTTGCTATGCAGCCGAAAAACGATGCGCCGTACATCTTTTCGCGCGGTATTTTTTTGGTCAATTGGTTGTAAAAGAACATGGCTATGCCCTGTCCCGTGCAGGCAATTATCCAAAACAGCGTGAAACTGTAGCTCGAACTCAAAAGGTTGGTGCCGTTTTCGTAGCTGTAGGTATAAATGTAAATGATTTGCGACAGTGCAATGGTGCAACCGATGGAAAACAGCAGGAAGTTGATTGCATAGGCTCGCAGTTGGTCGTTGGTTTTGAAAAACGTGAAAATCTGTTTAAGGCCGATGTCCTCGTGCGGAAGCTCATAGTTTTCTTTGTTGAAAATAACCGTCAGCATAACAAACACAAGGGTTATGCCTGCCGAGCAGGCCGCCACGATAAGGTAGGCTTTGTTCATGCCGATGGATGCGCAGTTCGGGAAAATAAACGACGTTGCAAACATGCTGCACAAAAATCCGCCAAGTCCGCCGATGAGCTTTGCAAGGCTGGAAGCGCGGTTTCTTTCCTCGGTGGTGTCGGCAATGGTAGGAAGCATCGCCCAAAACGGAATGTTGAGAACGGTGGAGCTCATTCCCCACAAAACGTACATTATGATGTAATATGCGTATCTTAAACCTATTTTCCCTTCAATAGGTATAAACAGGCATGTCAAGGTGACGGCGTTTAAAACCGCACCCAAAGCAATCCACGGGCGATAGCGGCCGAGCTTGGTTTTTTTGCCGTTATTGACAAGCGTGGCCAGCATCGGATCGTTGACGGCATCCCACAGCCCTGCAAGAACGAATGCCACCGTCATAATGAGCGGATTCAGCTTTCGGTAAGCACAAAGGTAAACCAGAAAAAAGGTGGACACGCAGTTTTGGCTGAAGGTAAGCCCCAGCGAGCCCAAAGAGTAGGTTGTGACTTGTCCGACGGACAATTTCTTTTGATTCATAATTCCCCCGTTGCGCATTTATTTTGTTTTACGTGCGCACATAATTTAATTTTACACTTAATTAAGTATAAAAGCAACCTTATTTTTGAAATTGTAAAGCCAACCTTTACAAAAGAGGGGAACTTTTGCGCGCGGAATTGACATTCGAGAGGGGGCAGGTTATAATAAATTCATTATAAAGTTCGGTTTTTAATGCAAAAATAATGTTTGTGTTCAACAATAATCACGGAGGCCGAATATGAAATGGGTGCTTTTTGCGTCGGCGGTGATACCGCCGCTGGTGCTGGTGTTGTATATTTACAAAAAAGACAGGGTGGATCGCGAACCTTGGGGGCTTTTGTTGCGATTGCTTTTGTGTGGTGCGACGTCGGTTGTGTCGGCAGTCGTGCTGGAAAGCATCGGCATGGCCGTGGTCGGGGCGTTTGCGCCGGAAAACACGCCGCTATATAATGCGCTGACCTGTTTTTTGGTAGTGGCATTGGCCGAAGAGGGCGGCAAGCTTTATTTTTTGAGGCGTCGCACCTGGCACAACCGCAATTTTTCGACGCCGTTTGACGGCATCGTTTATGCGGTGTTTGTGTCGGCGGGCTTTGCGATTGTCGAAAATTTGATGTACGTGTTTGCAAACGGGACCGTTTACGTCGCACTGCTGAGAGGCGTTACGGCCATCCCGGGACACATATCCTTTGCCGTGTTTATGGGGTATTTTTACGGTCAAAGCAAACGCTATGCCATTTTGGGCGAATTTGACAAGAGCGCTCGAAACAGACGACTTTCGCTTTGGGTGCCGGTGCTGTTGCACGGCCTTTACGATTTTTGCTTGCAAATGAACAGCACGCTGTTTACGGTGATATTTGCCGTGTTTGTCGTTTGCACCGACGTTTACGTCATCGTAAAAATCAGAAAATGGTCAAAAGAGGATCGCAGTTTTATGGCCGACGTCGAAAAGGCCTATGCCGACGCCGAAGATCCTTTTGTTTTGGACTGAACAAAAAAATAAAAAAAACAAAAAAAATTTTTCAAAATCACCAACAAAAACGCATTTTGGTTTGTTTATTAAACAGGAACCGATATCGAGGACGACATGAACAACAGAAAACTCAACAAGATGATGCTCGATTTAAAATTCGGGGACGACGTTCTGGCGGATATTTACGCCGAAACTCGCAAAGTGGTTTACGCATTCATTTTAACGTACGTTCGCAACAAGGCGGATGCGGAAGACGTAATGCAGGAAACCTACATAAGGGTGCTGAACGGGGCCTCCGGCTATAATGAAGGCAATGCCTTGGCATGGATATTGCAAATCGCCAAAAACCTTTCGTTGAATTTGCAATATAAGGCAAAACGTGAAATCGCAACCGATTACGGGCAAAACGAAGCACTGTTCGGTGCCTACTGCCTGTCGGACGACAGCATCGTTACAAAGGCGCTTTTGACAAAACTGGATCAAAGCCGTCAGCAAATAGTTATCCTGCACCTTATGGCAGGTTACAAA
This sequence comes from uncultured Faecalibacterium sp., assembly GCA_964495385.1. GTDB lineage: Bacteria > Bacillota > Clostridia > Christensenellales > CAG-917 > CAG-1138. Next base: position 7,544 of record CAZBVO010000009.1, on the reverse strand, counting down.
TTTAAAGAGATATCGTCAATGCTGGACATTCCGCACAGTACTGTCAGGTGGATGTACGGCGAGGCCATCAAAACGCTCAGACAGGCGTTGGCAGGGGAGGAGCAACAATGACAGAAAAACAAATTAAAAAGAGGTTAGAATTGGAAATGGACAAAAACGCACCTAAAAAAGTCGCTGCATCCGGCGCAAAAACTTCTCAATCCAAAAAGAAAACTTTCATCTCCGTAATCGCGGCAACCTGCGTTCTGGCGTTGGTGGTAGGCGTCGTAGCCGTCGTGCTTAACGGACGCAACAACAACAAAGCAGACGTTTCGTACGTCGCGGTAGACATCAACCCGTCGGTCGAATTTTTGGTTGACGAAAACGGGCTCGTCGTCACCGTTATCCCTGAAAACGAAGACGCGCAGATTCTTCTTTCCGGCGAAGAACTGGAAGGTCTCACTTTCGAGGCAGCCGTCGAAAAACTCGGAAACCTTGCAGTTGAATTCGGTTATCTCAGAGATGACAACAACCAAGTTACCGTCACCGTATCCGGCTCGTTGGAATTTGAAACCAGCCTTTACGACGTTGCCAAAAACGCAATCGAAACCGCAGGCAAAACCGTCGGAGCGGCTGTAACCGAAGGCACCAACTACCTCCTCAACAAGGAAGTTGAATATCTCAAATCTCAAAACCAAGGCAAAGACGGCTATGCCGATCTTACCGCAGGCAAACTTCGCCTCATCAAAACCGCTATGCTGGCCGACCGTACCCTCACCATGGACGAAGCAGTCAAAATGTCCGAGGACGATTTGGTAAACCGCGTAAGCACTTTCAAAACCGAATTGAAGAGCAAAGTCGAAACTTCCTTTGCAATCGCAACCGTCGGCGCAGAAACCGTTTACAACGTTTCCAAGCAGGCTTATCTTGACAGCGCATACGTTTCCGTTGCCGCACAAAACATCGGCACCGATTTTATCGCAGGCGGACTTAAAACTGCCAATGCTGCAAAATACCTTGCTTTAAATGCTACTTACGGTGTATTAAACGGCGTTTCTGAAATGCTTGACATTTACAAGGCAAACCCGGTTATCACCGAAGACGACATTTTGAACGTTTTGAATTTTGTTGACCCGGACGGCAACGCAGACGAAGAATACGTTGCAATCATGGACGAAGTTAAGGCTGCTTACGACGAGTTCAACCTTGACAATTTGCAAAAATACATCAAGTCCCTCGCTTACGACGAAGACGGCAACGCAAGAAAACTCGAAGTAGCTTTCAACCTCTATACCGGTGTTGAAGAAAACAGTGCTACCTTGGCAGTCAACATGGCTTTGAGCGCAGACGGTTTTGACCTGTCCGCAATCCTCGGCGACAAACTGTCCGGATTGATCACCATCGGCGGCGAAGACGGAAGCTTTGGCGAAATGGTTGACTCGTTGTTTGAAGCTCTCGGCATTAAAGTTGCAGAAGTTAAGGATCAACTTACCCTTGAAAATGCAATCAACAGCGTGAAAACCGCTCGCGACGATGCTCTCACCGCTTGCGCTTTCACCGATGACGAACTCAAAACAATTGAAAACAAACAGGCAACTTATTCGGCAAACATTCAACAGTTTGAGGACACTATGAATCAGGCTATCGCCGAAGCAAAAGCAGCTTTCGACAAACTTATGGCAGACGCTAAAGAAACCCGTCGCATCGAGTTCGGCGTAACCGTAAACGGAAGCACTGCCGCATAACAACAGTACACTAACCCTCCCAGAAAACTAGTGTTAAAAAAAGCACGTCCCATGCGGGACGTGTTTTTTGTTTAAATTTTGCGGTTTTTAGTTGTTCTTTTCGGCTTTTTTCTGTTCCTTCAAAGCTTTGCGCTGAGCCTTTCTGGCCGCTTTGTTTGCTTTGGTGTTTCTGAAAATGTCCTTGAAGGATTCCAAAGGAACGATGCTCATAAGCTTGGATGCCATGGTAGGAACCGTGCGAGGGAGCAGTTGATGACCGAAGCCCATAAGATGCGCTACTGCGCCCAACACTATGCGGCTTTGCTTTCTGGACATGCAACGGCAGATAACTTTTGCGGCGTGCGGAGCGGTTTGGCCGATTTTGGTGATAAGTCCGTCCTTGACTTTTGCTTTTGCTTCTGCGCCGTCGGCGGCTTTGGCGTTGTAGAGGTCGGTTTTGACAGGGCCCGGCAAAACGTAGCCGACGTACCAGCCTTCACGCTCGTATTCCTGACGGATACATTCGCTCATTGCATAAACGGCGGCTTTGGTGCTGCTATAGATGCTTTGGCCTGCTACAGGCAACAGAGCGGATGCGGAAGAAATGTTCACGTAGCCCGGATATGCGCTGCGAGACAGCACAGGGATCATGGTGCGAGCGGCGTAAATGTGGCTGAGATAGTTTGTGTTTACGGTGCGTTCGACGTCTCTGTCGGACAGGTCGCAAATGTTGGAGAACGGGTGAATCATGCCCGCATTGTTGATGAGGATGTCCGGCTTAAATTCCGTAGCCGCGCCTGCAGCGAATGCTTCCCAGTTTTCGCGGGAGCTGATGTCCATAGGGTAGAAACTGAAATTGTCGCCCAATTCCTCTTTGAGAGCTTCCAGTTTGTTTACGCTTCTGGCAACGCCCAGAACCTTGCAATGATATTTGTTGACGAACAATTTGGCAAGCTCCTTGCCGATGCCCGTCGAAACGCCGGTGATTATAACGTTTTTGTTTTTAAGCCAACTCATAAGAATTCTCCTTTTGTCGATTTAAGCACATTATACAACATTAGATCGAAAAATGCAAAAGGTTTTGCCTAAATATGTTCAAATGGCACGCCAAAATTGTTTCAAGAAGGGCGCATTGTCGTACAAAAAGGTGGACAAACCCCCAAAAAGGTGCTATCATTTTTATGAAAAACGCAAGTCGGGCCTGTTACAAGGCGGCTTGCTTGACAAAACGGGTGGTTTATTTATGAATTTCGACCAGATAAAACAAAATTTGCGCCGATTTACGCTTTCCGAGACCGTATGGTTTGACAGCATCGGCAGCACAAACGATTTTTTGAAACAAAAATCCCCGGGATGTCTGGCGGCGGCAAGGGTGCAGACGTCGGGCAAAGGCACCAGGGGGCGGAGTTTCGAAAGTGCGGACGGCGGATTGTATTTCAGCTTCGTTGCCGAGGATGCGGCGGCAAAAAACGCGTTCGTTACGCCTGCGGCGGCAGTTGCCGTGTCGACGGCCGTAGAAAAACTGACGGGGCTCGACACCAAAATCAAGTGGGTGAACGACGTCTATGTCGGCGGCAAAAAACTGTCGGGAATTTTGTGTGAAAAAACGCCGCTCGGTATTGTCGTGGGCATAGGCATAAACCTTGAAAACCAAATTTCGGGGACGTTGTCCGAAATTGCGGTGTCGGTTGCTCAAGCGGGCGGCAAAGTTCCGAAAAAAGAAGACTTAATTGTCGAGATTTTGGACGGTTTTGCGGCGGCCATGGCCGACGAAACCAATTCGTTTATGACAACCTACAGGGCCAAAAATTTGCTTTTGGGCAAAACGGTGGAGTACACCGTAAACAACGTTCAAAACGTGGGCGTCGCAACGGACGTGCTTTTAGACGGACGTTTGGAAATAGACAAGCACGTCATCCTGTCGTCGGGAGACGTGAGAATCAAATCGGTGTAAAGGAGAAAGGGAATGACAACCGAAAAAAGATTGGAAAAATGCAAAAAACTGTTTGACGAAGGCGTCGACAAAAAAAACATGCAAAAACTGCTTAAACTTATCGGCGCACCTCGTTATTCCGCATCGGAGGTGGAATCGTTCAGGCTTTGGAACGACTATTTGCCGCGCGCAGAGGAGTATCCGTACACTCCCGAACAACGCAATTTGCACATCTTGTGGGAAGTTGTGGACAGGGTGCCTTTGGGAATAAACGTCGAGTTTGCAATTCCGTTTAGGGCCATGATTGCCAAAAAGCTGTTTAAACGCTGTGGCGAAGGCTTTATCGCAAACGAAGGATGCCGCTTCAATTACGGCCATCTTATCGAGGTTGGCGACAACGTTGCTTGGAACCATTGCTGCTATATCGACAGCAAGGGCGGAGTCAAGTTCGGCGACTATTCGATGATAACCGAATACTCTCGCATTTTTACCCACGGCCACAACGAAAGCAACCACATGGAACGGACCTACAAAGGCGTTGAAATAGGCGATTATGCCAAAATCTACACCGCAAGCACCGTTTTGGCAGGCGTAAAAGTGGGAAAGGGCGCAATCGTCGCAACGGGCAGCATCGTCACCAAGGACGTCGGCGACTATCAAGTGGTGGCCGGAATACCGGCAAAACCGCTTCGCGAACGCAGGACGGACGGCAAAAATCCGGAAGAGTTCAATCATTACACTTTAAAAGACAAAGCTTTTCAAAAATAAAAGTTTCATCGGCGACCGTGCGACAAGTCGTGTGAGCCGCCGAATTTGTTTCAAAAACAAAGGCCGAGCAAAAAGCTCGGCCTTTTATTGTTGTTTATTCTCTATTCAGCGTAAAAAGCTTGCAGTTTTGTGTACAGCGCTTCGTCGAACGGAGAAGTCAAGCCCGCATAAACGAGAGTGTCGGAGTATCCGATGTCGATTATGACGTCGTCCACGCTGTCAACGGTAACGTTGTCAGGATCGTCGGTGAAGGTGAACAGCTTGAAGTATTTTTCTTGCGCTACGCTGAAGCCGTCGGTTTCGGAAATCGCAAACAGTTCGAGGCAAGGGAGCATACTCATCGAGTAGGAGATGTAGTAGCACGGAGCTTCGATTACAACGTATCTCCAGTAGGAGGAGTTGAGCGTCGAGGCGATACCGTATTGAGACATAAGAGTTCTGAAGAGAGTGTCGTAGTTTGACGCCGTGTAGGTTGTCGGTTGACCGCTCGGGCTCGTTCCGGTGTAGACGCAATATTCGAATTCGTCAACGCATGCCGCCAACATTACGATTGCAAGCGCGTTGAACATCTGATCGACGTAAAGCGATTGGAAAACGGATTCGGCTATATCTGCAGGCAATGCGGTGTGCAGATAGGAGAGGAACAGCATTTCGTTGCCTTGCGAGTGAGTTTCTTCAAGGTCGTAGGACATGCTTGCGCCGTGGTTGTAGATGGTGTTGTAGTAGTGGCCGAACTCATGCACGAAAGTGAATGCGCCCGAATAGCTGCCCGGCCCGAAATACAATATGGAAGTGTCCTGTGCGCTGATCCAGTAGCTGAATGCGCCTTCGTAGCTGCCTGTGTAGTAGTTGCCGTTTTTCAGAAGTTCGTTGGCGTGTTTGTAGAAGTCGATTTCGGTGTCGCCTGCGGTGGAGGACTTCATGGCTTTGAAGTAGTTCGACACGTAGTCCCCTACAACCGGAGAAGAGAAGAACGAGGCTCCCGAAAGGCTTTGGAAAACGCTCTTGGCTTCGCCTTTTGGCGAATCGGTATCTGCATATTGGTTGTAAATGCTGCTGTAAACCGATTTAAGATAGGTTTTCAAATATTGTCTGGTGCTTGCAACGTCTTCAGGAGTGTAGTCGCGCTCGTAGACGTTTTCGTAGGCGTAATCAATGTAGTTGTCGTAGCCTGCGATTTCGGCAAGTCTGTTGTTGAGGCTGACGAATTCTTCGTACAGGTTAAGAACTTTTCTGTTCGATGCCGGGTTTGCAATATCTCTGAATTCCATCTCGATTTCGGAAATGCGGTTGTTGATTTCCGCATATTCGTCGCCGCCGTAGCTGTCGGAGAGAATAAGTGCTTCTTCGATGTCCTCAGGAGTCCAGCCTTCGTCTTCGGCGAAGAAGTATTCACGGAATTTGGTTTCGTAAATTTCGCGATACAGCGAGTAGAACTTGGTTATGAGTTCGGTGCGATATTCGGTGACGTCTTCGTAGTTTGCGGTGTTGACGTCATCGTCGTCAACACAGTAGAAAACGTAGGCATACTGATATTGTTCGGTAACGTAAACAAGCTGATCGTAAAAAGCGTTGTATTTGTCTTCAAACGCTTTGTTTTCACGGTAAAGCTCGCTGTTTTTGACGTATCCGTGAGCGGCTTCGTCGTAACGGTCGGCTTTGTCCAAAAGGTTTACGACGTCGTCATAGAGCGCGTCGATGTCGGCCTTCACGTCTTCGTCATAGGTGAAAACAAATTTGTCGTCGTAGTTTCTTTCGCTTTCACGGCGGCTCGATTTGGTGCAGCCGTCTCTGGTGCAAGGATAGAAGCTCATATAATCGTCGGCAGTCGTGTCGAAGTCGAAATCGTGACCTAACGCGTCAACGGTGTTGCGCTTTTCGGTTGCGCCGCAGGAGCAGACGTATTCGTCATAGCCGTCCTTTTCGCAAGTCGGATCGACGTGTTTGCCTTGCGTAAAGGTGTGAGTGTGCGCAGAGGTGGATTCCCATCTGGCATAAATGGTCATGTCGGACGTCGGAACGAAACCGTCTTCAAGCTGATCGCCGTCCTCGCCTGCCGGAGCAGAGAACCATCCCAAAAACAGCATTTTTTGGTAGTACGGTTGCGAAGGCAGGGTAAAAGCTTCACCCACTGTGACCGTGGCGGTGCTGGTAGGCTGCCCGTTTTGCGGATCGATTGTTATTGTATATTCCGTAGGTTCCGTCGGCTTGTCGTCGCATGCGGCAAACCCTATGCAAGCAAGGGCCAACATCGCAACCAACAGAATTGTTGCAAATTTTTTCATATATTGCCTCCAAATTATTGTATGTAAAAATTATAAATTCCCAAAGAACCAATGTCAACCTTTTTGAAAAAAATGTTCAAACTATGCCCGTATATCACCCTAAATCGCCCGTCCGTGCAAAAAAAATTGCCAAAATAAAAAAAATTTGTTCGCCATTGCGGCGCAAAACGGTTTACAAGCGGCCGCCTCTGTGTTAAAATACCTTATACAACAAAACGGGCAATTAACTCAGCTGGTAGAGTGCTTCCGTCACATGGAAGAAGTCAGGGGTTCGAGTCCCTTATTGCCCACCACCGTGGGGGCATAGCTCAGTTGGTAGAGCGCTTGAATGGCATTCAAGAGGTCAGGGGTTCGACTCCCCTTGTCTCCACCACGACTCAAAAAAACGAACTCAAGCGAGCTCGTTTTTTTTGTATCGAAAGGGGAGTCATGCGCAAATGTTTTGCGCTGCGGCCCTGCCGCTCAACCCCTGACGGGCTAACGCTCCGCTTCGCTCTCGCTATTCCGTCGCTCCGCTCCTTACGCCTCCCTTGTCTCCACCACACAAATCCCAAAGCAAAAGCTTTGGGTTTTTTTGTATCGAAAGAGGAGTCATGCGCAAATGTTTTGCGCTGCGGCCTTGCCGCTCAACCCCCTGACGGGCTGACAACAAGCAAAGGCAAAAAAGCGCTTGCATTTTTTTGCCGTGCGCAGATGACGCAAGCAAGTGCAAATGCCTTGGCATTTGTTGTGCGAAGCACCTTTGCCAAGCAAAGCAACTTGCATTGCAGACGCTCCGCTCTCGATTGCAGACGACAAGCTTTAATCTGTCATTCTGAGTCGAGCTACAGCGCCCCACCCTCGAAGAATCTACGA
>CAZBVO010000008.1:64242-69509 GCA_964495385.1 uncultured Faecalibacterium sp. | reverse complement strand
CACTCCCTTTATTGTGGGGTGTAAACGGTATTTGGTTAACTGTTATGTTTTCGGAGATAGTATGTTTGATTGTATCGCTTATTTTCTTATTTACGCAAAAGAAACGATACGGTTATTAAAATTCGATTTCCGTTACCGATTCTCCACCACGGATTAAAAAAACGAACTCAAACGAGCTCGTTTTTTTTGTTTCGAAAGAGGATTCAGCGCAAATGCTTTGCGCTGCGGCTCTGCCGTGTGAATCCCTGCGGGCTGACAACAAGCAAAGGCAAAAAAGCGCTTGCATTTTTTGGCCGAGGCGGAAGGCCGGCATTGCAATAAAACAGGTTTTAGGGCGGTATGGGACAATCAATTTTTGCATAAAATGTGTATAATTGCATAAAAAGCTTAATAATTAAAATTATTTGAAATATTTTTGAAAATTTATGCAAAAGCGCTTGCTTTATTTTTTTATTGTTGCTAATATATATCGGCAATACAAACGGGATTATTTAGGAATGTGAAAGATGAAGAAACCATCTAAAAAAATTGTGATAATTATGGTTGTGGCGCTTCTTGCGGCGATGAGTTTGACTTTTTCGGCATGCGACGATTCGGACGGCGAGTATATTGCCGTTGCGGCAACGGATTTGGTGAAAGAGGATTTCGGCATAGCGATCACGAAGGGCAACACCGAACTTAAAAACGCGGTAAACGCCGTCATCGGCGACTGGCTTGCAAACGGAAAAATGGCGACGTATATGACTTATTATTCCGAACTTGCGACAGGCGAAGAGGTGACCGCACCGGACGGCTTGCAAACAGAGTGGGATTTCGGTTCGGCAACCGAAGTCATTTACGTTTACACCGAATCGGGCTTTGCTCCGTACGAATTTGTCTACAATGGCCGAGTGGTGGGGCTCGATATGGCGATTATGTCTGAGGTGGCCGTCAGAGTCGGCAAAAAAATAGAAATCAAGGACGTTGGTTTCGATACAATAGCAACCAACGTGGCGCAGGCGAACGGTGACGCAGTAGGCGCGGCAGGCATGAGCATGACCGACGAGAGAAAAGAGGTTGTGGATTTCAGCGACGTTTATTCGAGTTCGACGTTGGTTGTCGTGTCGCTTAACGGGCAGTACAAAAGTCTCGGCGAGTTGGCCGGCAAGAAGATAGGCGTGCAGGAAGGCACCAGCGGCGATCTTATCGCAAGCGACGCGGTTTCGGAAGGCGGATACGTCTACGAGACGGACGACGGCGACGTTACCGTTAAGGCGCAAGGTGCGGCGGTAACTCGCTACAAACAGTACGCTTTGGCCTACAAGGATTTGCAGAACGGCCGTATCGATGCGATTTTGATGGACGAACTTCCGGCAAAATACATGGCCGAATATACCGCCGTGGGCGGAGTTTGGGAGCGTTTTGACAAGGCGTTTGTTTCCGAACAGCGTTACAAACTGTATTTTCAGGGGCTTGGCAACACTTTGACTATTGCGGTGTTCGCGACGCTTATCGGCGTTGTGATAGGCGTATTTTGGGCAATGGTGAACTTCATCTTCAAAAAGACCGGCAAGCTTAGGCTGTTGTCGCTGATAGGGAAGGCATACATCACCGTCATTAGAGGCACGCCGGTTGTGTTGCAGCTGTTTATAATGTATTTTGTGGTGTTGGCATCGTCCGACAACGGCATACTTATCGGGGCGTTGACCTTCGGATTGAATTCGGGCGCATACGTTGCCGAAATCGTTCGCGCCGGGTTTGAAAGCGTGGACTACGGTCAGATGGAGGCAGGGCGTTCGTTGGGAATGTCGACGGGGCAAACGATGCTGAAAATCGTAACTCCGCAAGCCGTCAAAAACGTTATGCCGCCGCTTTTTAACGAGTTTATCACTCTCGTCAAAGAAACCGCGGTGGTCGGTTACGTCGGCATAGTGGACCTCGGAAAGGTGCCGGGGCTGATTCAGTCGAGAACCTTCGATTATCTTTTCCCTCTGCTCATAGCCGCCGCTATGTATTTGGTTATCGTGCTGGCACTTACGGGAGTTTTGAAGCTTTTGGAGAAAAACATGGCAAAAGCCGATCGCGGATACGGCCGTCGCCGCCGCATTAAAGACAAACAAAATATGCTCGGGAGGAAGGAAGAATGCTGAGTGTGATAAACTTAACCAAAAAATATGACGACCTTCTGGTCCTCGACGATATCACCGAAAGCATTAGTGAAGGCGAAAGAGTGGTTATAGTCGGCCCGAGCGGCGGAGGAAAATCAACCTTTTTGCGCTGCTTGAATTGCTTGGAAGATCCGACTGCCGGCAAAATCGTTTTTGACGGAGCAGACCTTGCCGACCTCAAAGTCGACATCAACGCTCAGCGTGAAAAAATGGGAATGGTGTTTCAGCAGTTTAACTTGTTCAACAACAAAACGGTGAAACAAAACATAACGCTGGCACCGGTTGCGGTCGGTTTGAAAAACTACCGAAAGACCAAGCGTCAAAACGCTTTTGTTCCGCTTTACAACAAGTGGTTTGCTCTTTTCGGCGACAAGCACAACGCAAGGGCCGACAAAAAGGTAGTTTTGTTGCAAAACGAGCTTGAACAACTCAAAAAACAACTTGAACCTGTTGTTTTGGAATGGGAAGCAACAAAAACGATAAAGGAAATCAGCGGAAAAGCTTATGCTTCGTATGACGAAAAGCTAACTCGCAAAAAGCTTGATTTGACCGAAAATATCGAGAAAATCGAGCGCAAAATTTCGCACACCGTTCACGTCGAACCGAAAAAGGTGCAGCCGCTTTCGTATCGGTCGAAAACCGAAATAAAGGAACTTGCCGACAAGCGGGCCGACGAGCTTTTGGCACGCATCGGCCTTTCGGACAAGGCGGACGTTTATCCGTCCACTCTAAGCGGCGGACAGCGTCAACGCGTTGCGATTGCCCGTGCACTTGCCATGAACCCGAAAGTTATGCTGTTTGACGAGCCGACTTCGGCGTTGGATCCGGAAATGGTGGGCGAAGTGCTCGAGCTTATAAAGCAGGTTGCCGAAGAGGGAATGACCATGGTTATCGTCACGCACGAAATGGCGTTTGCCCGAGAGGTGGGAACTCGCATACTGTTTATGGCTCAAGGCAAAATATTGGAGCAGGGGCCGCCGGAAGAGTTTTTTGCTCATCCGAAAACCGACAGACTGAAAGAGTTTTTGAACAAGGTGCTTTAAATAAGACGCAGGCAGAGTGGTGCCTGCGTTTTTTGTTGAAGCGCCGTAATTGCATTGCTCGGATTTTTTGCAAAAAAATTGTTGTAAATGCCAAAAACGGTGTGGTATAATAAAAACAATTCAGCTAAGGGGGTTGTTATGGAACAGAAAAAACCCGTATTGCCGTTTAAGTCGGCATTGATTTATGCCATCGGCATATTCGGTGTTCAACTTTTTATCGGTTACATCAACAGTTTTCAGACCGAGTTTTACAACAAGATGTATTCGGGGCTGGACAGCAACATCTTTTACGTTGTGGCCGTAATAATATTGGTTGCAAAAATCATAAGTTGCATTGCCGATCCTATTTTCGGGGCTCTTATCGACCGCAGTCATTTTAAAGGCGGCAAGATGAGGCCGTTCGTTTTGATGAGTGCGTTCCCGATTGCGATTTTGACGACGTTGATGTTTGTGTTTATCGATTTCTCGAACAAATACGTCATGTACGTCTACATAACCGTCACCACCGTGCTTTGGAACGTGGCGATGACGTTTGCGGACATTCCGTCGCAGGGTATGCTGGCTCTTTTGAGTCCGGATCCCGAGGAACGAAACGTCGCGGCAGGCCTTTCAAACACCTTCAAAAGCATTGCTTTGGCGGCTCCGGGCGTGTTCGTAACCGTCGTTATGATGATTCTCGATGCCGTCAAGGGCGCAGGGAATTATTCCGACCAAACTTACTACCTCATTACGGCTCTTGTCTTTTTGGTTTTGGGCACCGCGCTTTATTTGTTGATGTATTTCAAAAACAGAGAAGCGGTGGTCAGCACGACTTCCAACTCCGTAAGCTTTAAGGAAATGTTTGTCGAACTGAAAAGGAACAAAATGATCCGCATAGTGTTTTTGACCTTTATACTCGGCTTTGCTCGCAACATGGCTATGGGTATATGCGTTCAGGCGGGCGGAGCGCTTATCGGAAAGGTTTACTTCCCGTTGCTGTCCGACATACTTGCCGGCGGCGGCGAGCTCGATCCTACTTCCAACGCAACCTGGCTTATCGGTATAACCAACGCCGTCACGGCCATGGTAAGCATAGTGGTGGTGCCGATGATAAACAAAAAGTGGGGCGAAAAGAAAACCTTTATCGTGTTTGCCGTTTACGGTTTTGCAATCAGCCTTGCTTGCACGCTGTTCTATATTCTGCTTCCTGCCGACAGCGCGTTAAGAGGCGGCCTGCCTGCCGTTTGGGCGCATTGGATAATGCTTGCGCTTATCGGTTTTATGTTCGGACCGCACGGATATTTGCCGCTTGTCATGACCTCGGATATATGCGATTACAACGAGTGGAAAACGGGCGACAGGCATGAAGGCGTTTGCTTCGCCATTTTGTCGATGTCAAACAAAATCAGCAACGCACTGTCCGTTGCCGTGGGCATACTTTTTGTCGGAATTTCGGGCTACACCGCAGGTGCCGAAATCACTCCGAAAATGCAAAACGTCATTTACGTGGCATACGTCGGACTGCCGGGGCTTTCTTGCATACTTAGCATGATTCCGATGCTGTGGTACAAAATTGACGAAAAAACCAAGGCCGAAATGCACGCCGAACTTGCTGAACGCAGAAAACAAATTGCCGAAATTAAAGGTTAAATATGGAAGAAATTAAACTTAAACACATCGATTGGGAAAAAACCGGCTACAAACTTAAACTTTTGAGAAACGACAACATAAACCTTCGCCGTTACGTTTGCTGGTGGCTTTCGAAAAATCAAATCGACGACAGACACCTGTGCTACGACTATAAGTGCGAGGACTGCATTTTCGAGATGGATCAAAACATTTCGCAGGCCGAACTCGGGGCGGTTATGAACACCGGATCGGTTGCGAATTGGGAGACGGGGCGCACGCCTATCGACGTGGAAAATCTTATGTTTTATTGCGAAATGTGCGGCGTCGAGCCGTCGGACATAATCGTTTACAAATGACAAACGGCATGGCTAAAATCAGGGTTATGTTTGTTTGCCACGGCAACATCTGTCGCAGCCCTATGGCCGAATTTTTGCTTAAAGACCGAGTGAAAAAGGCGGGGATGGAGCAG